>NZ_BAAGYJ010000009.1:0-125061 GCF_054779375.1 Giesbergeria giesbergeri
GAAAACTTGAGAAATCTTTGCGACTACTGCTTAAACCGTGGGGAGTTCAAGTTGTTGCTGATGGGTTGGTTGTGTGAACAACTGGTCCTTATCGGCAGCAAGGGGCGCATTGTAGCACCAAATTTTGACAGGGCTAGATGCGCGCTGCATTTAGCCAAAAAACTGGTAGCACACTGCAATGGCAGCCACCACACCAGCCAATTCAGCCAAAAGAGCACAGGCGACTGCATGACGAGCGCGTTGTATGCCCACAGCACCAAAATACACCGCCAAGACATAAAAGGTGGTTTCAGTGCTGCCTTGAACAGTGGCCGCCGCCAAGGCGGCAAAGCTGTCAACGCCTTGGGTTTGCATGGTTTCAATCAGCATGGCACGGGCCGCACTGCCGGAGAAGGGCTTGACCAGTGCCGTTGGTAAGGCCTCGACAAACCGGGTATCTAAACCCAGCAGCTCAACCACCCAACGGATACTGTCCAATACATAGCCTAAAGCGCCTGATGCCCGAAATACGCCCACGGCACACAACATGCCTACCAAATACGGCAACAGACCCTTGGCTACCTCAAATCCTTCTTTGGCCCCATCAACGAATGCGTCATAGACCGGCACCTTACGCCAAGTGCCCACCACAACAAACAGCAAGATGAGCGTAAACAGCGTTAAATGACCTAGCAAGGATGATAGTTGGGCCAAAGCAGCACCACTAAGCGTAGTGAGAAAGGCCATGAAAGCGGCCAAAGTCAGGGCCACTGGTAAGAGATAAGCCAGCACCACTGGACTGAACAAAGGCAGGCGCTGGACTACAGCGACACTCAGTAGACCAACCAAGGTAGATGCTGAAGTAGCCAACAAAATGGGCACAAATACCATTGTGGGATCGGGTGCGCCCTGCTGCATCCGGTACATGAAGATGCTGACCGGCAACAAGGTGAGCGAGGAAGCATTGAGCACCAGAAACAGTATTTGTGCATTACTGGCGGTGTGGGGCTGGGGATTGAGTTCTTGCAAGGCACGCATGGCCTTCAGCCCCATCGGCGTGGCCGCATTGTCCAAACCCAAGGCATTGGCTGCGAAGTTAAGGGTGATCAGCCCCAACGCTGGATGACCACGCGGAACTTCGGGCATGAGGCGTGCAAACAGGGGTGCCAACCAATGGGCGAGGGTATCAACCAGCCCTGCCTTTTCGGCAATGCGCAAAAATCCTAGCCACAAAGTTAAAGTGCCAAACAACAGCACCATGACTTCGACCGAGAGTTTGGCCATGCCAAACAGTGCCTCGACCATTGAGGCAAAAATTTGCGCATTGCCAGCGAAGAGCCATTGGGCCAAAGCAGCCAAGGCGGCAGTTACAAAAAAGCCCAGCCACAGGGTATTAAGCATTTGTCAGTAGTGGCTGCTGTTAACGCCGCCCAGACTTACCCAAGAAGGGTTTACTGCCAGCTTTACCAGTCTCACGTGGGGGCAATCCGGTGTGTTGTGTGAGCACACGACCTTTGCTGGGTTTGACAGGCGTAGAGTTGGTACGCCGTGCGCTTTGGTAAGCCCCATCGGTGACGGGCTGGAAGGTGGGTATCAGATGGTGCTTGCCGTTGCCGATCAGGTCAGCCCGCCCCAAGGCTTTGAGTGCTTCGCGCAGCAAGGGCCAATTGTTGGGATCGTGGTAACGCAAAAAGGCTTTGTGCAAGCGGCGGCGTTTTTCGCCGCGCACAATGTCCACACGCTCGCTGCGCTCATCGCGGTGGATGCCTGCCAGCGGATTCAGGTTGGTGTGGTACATGGCGGTGGCGGTCGCCATCGGGCTGGGGTAGAAGGTTTGCACTTGGTCGGCACGAAAGCCGTTTTTCTTCAGCCAGAGAGCCAAGTGCATCATGTCTTCATCGCTGGTGCCAGGGTGGGCCGCAATGAAGTAGGGAATGAGGAATTGTTTTTTACCCGCTTCTTCGCTGAACTTGTCAAACATTTGCTTGAACTTGTCGTAGCTGCCAATGCCGGGCTTCATCATTTTGGACAGCGGGCCTTGCTCGGTGTGTTCGGGCGCAATTTTGAGGTAGCCGCCTACATGGTGTTGCACCAGCTCACGCACATATTCGGGCGATTTGACCGCCAAGTCATAGCGCAGGCCAGAACCAATCAGGATTTTTTTGATGCCCTTGAGCGCCCGTCCCCGGCGGTAAATTTGGATCAGTGGGTCGTGGTTGGTGGTGAGGTTTTGGCAGATGCCAGGATAAACACAACTGGGTTTGCGGCAAGCGGCCTCAATCTCGGGGCTTTTGCAGCCCAAGCGGTACATGTTAGCCGTGGGGCCACCCAAATCCGAAATAGTGCCGGTAAAGCCTTTGACCTTATCGCGGATTTCTTCAATCTCGTGGATGATGGAGTCTTCTGAACGGCTTTGGATGATGCGGCCTTCATGTTCGGTGATAGAGCAGAAGGTACAACCGCCAAAGCAGCCACGCATGATATTGACGCTCAGGCGAATCATCTCCCAAGCGGGGATTTTGGTGGCTCCGTCGTGGCTGCCATTTTCATCGGCATAGGTGGGGTGCGGGCTGCGCGCATAAGGTAGGCCAAACACCCAATCCATCTCTGCTGTGGTCAGTGGGATAGGCGGAGGGTTAATCCAAACATCACGCGCAGTGCTGCCTTCGCCATGCGCTTGCACCAAGGCACGGGCGTTGCCGGGGTTGGTTTCGAGGTGCAGCACGCGATTGGCGTGGGCATATAGCACCGGGTCGGCTTTGACCTGTTCGTAACTGGGCAGACGAATGACGGTGCGGTTGCGCGGAGGCAACTTGTGTTTGCCTGCCAGCGCCGGGTTAGGTGCAAAGTGAATGGGCTGCTCAGTGGGCGCTGGTGCGGTGGCATTGCCCTCTTCTTGGCTGCAACTGCTGCCTTGGGCTGCGGCTTGTTCGCTGGTGGTTTGGTAAGGGTTGATGTGCGCCTCGACGGGGCCGGGCTGATCGACTTCGGTCGAGTCCAGCTCAAACCAACCTACTTCAGAGGCGCGGCGCACCAAAGCTGTGCCGCGCACGTCGGTGATATTTTCAACCGGCTCACGGGCAGCAATGCGATGGGCGACCTCCACCAAGGCGCGCTCAGCATTGCCGTAGAGCAGTAAATCGCATTTGGCATCGACCACGATGCTGCGGCGCACCTTGTCGCTCCAGTAGTCGTAATGGGCGATGCGGCGCAAGCTGCCTTCAATACCACCCAAGATGATGGGCACCTCTTTATACGCTTCGCGGCAACGCTGGCTGTAGACGATGGCAGCACGGTCGGGGCGTTTGCCGCCCACATCGCCGGGGGTATAGGCATCGTCGGTGCGGATTTTGCGATCAGCCGTATAGCGGTTGATCATCGAATCCATATTGCCCGCCGTCACCCCCCAAAATAAATTGGGTTTGCCCAAAGTTTTGAAAGCCTCGGCGCTGTGCCAATCGGGTTGGGCAATGATGCCAACGCGAAAGCCCTGCGCCTCTAGCACTCGGCCAATCACGGCCATGCCAAAGCTGGGGTGATCAACATAGGCATCGCCCGTGACCAGCACGATGTCGCAGCTGTCCCAGCCGAGTTGCTCCATCTCGGCCCGACTCATGGGCAGGAACGGTGCCGTGCCAAAGCGCCTGGCCCAATAGGGGCGATAGCTGCTCAGAGGCTTGGCAGCGCGCGCAAAAAAGGAAACGTCAACCGGGGCGTTCATGCAAATGAGAGATGGGATGGGGGAGGAAGAGGCGAATTTTACGGTGCCCCCCTTGTCTGCGCTGGCTTGGGGCTACTGGCACCTGCGCTGACAATGCCGCAATAACGTGACACACTGCCGTTTTGATGGAATTTTGAGATGTTGATACAACTGACCTATGCCAGCCGCTGCGCCCACGCCCTTGGACCTGCAGACGTCAAAGATATTCTGGCAGCCTCGCAGCGCAACAACGCCCGCTTGGGCGTGACCGGGGCGCTGTGTCTGAACCACGGCATCTTCCTACAACAACTTGAAGGTGACCGCATGGTGGTCAATGCGTTGTACCACCAGATTTTGAGAGACCCACGCCACCGCGACACAGTGATCTTAGATTTGTCGGAGATTACCCATCGACAGTTTACGGGCTGGTCTATGGGGCTACTGCCCTCACTGGACACCAACCGTCAGCTGTTTCTGAAATACTCGGTCGGCAGCGAGTTTGACCCTTACAGTATGAGCACTGTGAGCTTGCGTAGCTTCTTTAGCGAGGTTTTACAAAACGTGCGCTGGTTGGAATGAAGCTACGCCCCCACGCCATACAAAAATAATGCCCCCGCAGCACAGAGCGCATCTGAACGAGGTGGGGGCCGGATATTCAGTGCAGTACAAAGACTGGCAACTTGCTCTGGGCAATCACTTTCTTGGTGTGAGAGCCGAACAGGAATTCACCCACTGGGCCGCGACCATGGGTCACCATGACGATCATGTCACAACCTGCTTTTTCGGCCTCTTCAATGATGGCGTGGTCTACACCATAAGCGGTGACAGAAAGACCCGAAAACTCGACCCCGGCAGCCTTGGCCCGCTCTTCAAACTGCCCTAACAGGGCATTGGCATGGGCAGCGTTCTTGGCCTCGTGGTTCTTGATGCGGTCAGCAAAGGTATCAGCGTTCTGGCTGGTAACGGCCAAAGGCACATCTGGCTCCACCACAAAGCCAGTAATACGGGCGCCGAGCTGGGCAGCTAAGGCAATGCTGCCATCCATGGCACGGTGAGAAAGTTCAGAGCCGTCCACGGGCACAAAGAGATGCTGGTACATGTAGGGGAGTCTCCTCATAAAGGAATGAGCTTAGCGCATGGCATTAGGGGGCTGTGGTGTGGAAATTACGCACATGCCCGCACTGGTATGTGCCACCTCAGTGGCAACCGACAGTATGGCAAACATGCGGCAAAAAATGAGCCAACAGGCGCTTACAATTGCCCCTGTACCCGTCATTGGGGAGTAGCCGACCTGTTTCTCTGTACAGGGGTTTGCGTCAACACACTTGTCCCACAGGACATGGCGTAAGCAGCTTCCAGCCTGGCAAGACCTTTGACTGCACAGCCTCCGGACGGGCCGGGGTTGCTGTGCAGTCTTGTTCTGCTTCCGGCCCTGGAGTTGTTATGGAATCCTTCTTTATCTCTACAGGTGTAGTGGCCTTGGGCGAAATGGGCGACAAAACCCAGTTGCTAGCCGTCTTGCTGGCCGCCAAATTTCGTAAGCCCTGGCCCATTATTTTGGGCATTTTGGTTGCCACGTTAGCCAACCATGCCCTGGCCGGGGCCGTGGGTCAATGGGTAGCCAGCTTACTGGGGCCAGAACTGTTGCGCTGGGTAATTGGCGTGTCTTTTTTGGGCATGGCTGGTTGGATGCTGATTCCCGACAAAGTAGATGATGATGCAGCCGACAATAAGGTGCTGCTGGGCGTTTTTGGCACCACCGTGCTGGCTTTCTTCTTGGCTGAAATGGGCGACAAGACCCAGATCGCCACTGTGGCTTTGTCCGCCAAGTATCCTGACTTTGTCGCTGTGGTAGCTGGCACCACTTTTGGCATGATGCTGGCCAATGTGCCTGCGGTGTATTTGGGCAATAAGGTGGCCGAACGCATACCGATGAAGCTGGTACATGGCATCGCGGCTGCTATTTTTGCGGTGCTGGGGCTACTCACCTTGTTCAATGTAGGTAATCTCTGGTAGGCCGGAATGCCCTGAAGGAGCGCGTTTGAGTATTGGCACCTCGTTTTTGCTGATCATCTTAGCCAGTGTGGTGCTGGCGATGGCGTTGGCCGTTGTATCGTACCGCCGTACCAATGTGCTACACACATGGGCAGGTGCGTTGGTAGCCCATGCTGGGGCCTATATCTTGTTTGCCTTGCGTGGCCAGATCAGCGATGTGTTGTCGATTGTGCTGGCCAATACCTTGTTGGCCATCACTTTTTCTCTGTTTGTCTTGGGTGTAGCGCGTTTCCAAGAATGCCGTTTGTCACCCCTGCGGCTGTGGTGGCCAGTGGCGGTGGTACCCCTGCTATTTACCTTATTGCTGCCTTACAGCACAGCCCGGATCGTGTCAGGGGCGGTGGTTTTTGGTGCGCAAACAGCACAGGCTGGCCTGATGTTATGGCAAAGACGCAAGCAAACACCGGGGCGGGGCCAATACATTTTGATGACGGGTTTCTTCTTGGTGATTTTCGTCTTTGGCTTGCGTGCAGTGAGCACCCTGACGGGCTATGTCACCATTAGCTCCATATTGGACAACAACCCAGTGCAATATGTCTCGTTTTTGATCGTGGTGGTTGGGCTGATGCTGCTGTCAATGGGGCTGGTGTTGATGGTGTATGAACGCCTAGAAACAGCCATGCTTGAAAGCCAAGCACTGTTGCAGCAACAAAATCAGGCGCTAGCGCAATATGCCATCGACTTACAACAGGCGAATCAGCAGCTTGAAACCTTGTCCATCACTGATGGCTTGACAGGGCTGTTTAATCGGCGCCATTTTGACCACCTCCTGACAATAGAATGGGCGCGTGCCGCTCGCCAAGGCAGTGCGTTCTCGGTGCTGATGATGGATGTGGATTGTTTCAAGAGCTTTAACGACCACTACGGCCACCAAACTGGGGATGTCTGTCTGGTACAAGTGGCCCAAGTGCTACAAGGTTTTAGCCGTCGTGCGGGTGATGTGGCAGCCCGCTATGGCGGCGAGGAATTTGTGTTGCTGCTAGCCAGTAGCACACAACCTACCGCAGCCGAGGATATGGCCGATACCTTACGACAAGCCGTACAAGCCTTGCACATCCCCCACGCCTCATCCCCTTGGGGTTGTGTCACCATCAGTGTGGGCGTAGCCTCGGTGGTGGCCGGGCCACACCTGAGTGCCGATGCGGTGTTAAAGCTGGCTGATGATGCGTTGTACGCAGCCAAAGCTGCTGGGCGCAATCGGGTATGCAGCGCGCCAACACTTACGGCCAGCCCGCACGGCCCTGCGATTGCTCATTGATATGGGCCACAAAAGCGGCTGCCTGTGTTTGTGGCAGGCGCAAATGCAACGTGACCAGCGAGGCGTGTTCGACCTGCAACAGCTCGGCCCCAGCGTGGTCAATCTCGCGCCGCAGCAAGCCTTCTAAGGCATAGGGCACTAGGCATTGCAGGGTTTGCATGCGTTGCAGTTGCACTTTGGGAGCCGTGAGCAAGGCTTGGGCAATGGTGTCGGTATAAGCACGCACCAAGCCTCCAGCTCCTAACTTCACGCCACCAAAATAACGCACCACCGTGGCCAACACCCCTTCGAGGTCTTGATGGCGCAACACATCCAACATAGGCCGCCCAGCCGTACCGCTAGGCTCACCATCGTCCACTGCTGCCGATTGACCGCCCGCCAACAAAGCCCAACAGATATGGGCCGCACCCGGATGTTGTTGCCACAAGGCATCTACATGGGCTTGGGCGCTAGCGCGGTCGCTCATCGGCTGCACACAACCGATAAAGCGACTTTTTTTGATGATCAGTTCGCTGTGTGCGGGGGCGGCCAAAGTTTGGGGCATGAGACGGCACAAAGGGTGGCAGTTTACGCGCCCAGATAGGCCTTGCGAATATCGCCGTTAGCCAACAAATTGGCCCCTGTGTCTTCCAGCACCACGCGGCCATTTTCGAGCACATAGCCCCGGTCGGCAATTTGCAACGCTTTGTTGGCATTTTGCTCGACCAAAAACACCGTGACACCCTCCTTACGGATGGTTTGGATGATCTCGAAAATCTGCGCAATGATGAGCGGGGCCAAGCCCAGCGTAGGCTCATCCAGCAGCAACAGGCGCGGTTTAGACATCAAAGCCCGCCCAATCGCCAGCATTTGTTGCTCACCCCCCGACATGGTGCCCGAACGCTGGTGCGCCCGCTCCCGCAGGCGCGGAAACAAGCCAAACACATGCTCGATACCCGCTTCAATCTCGGCGTTGTCGAGAAAGAAGCCGCCCATTTTCAGGTTCTCGGTTACGGTGAGGTCGGCAAATACACGCCGTCCTTCGGGCGAAATGGCAATACCCTTGCGCATAATCAAGTGGGGCGGTAGGTTGGTGATGTTCTCACCCTCAAACCAGACACTGCCGCTGCTGGCACGGGGGTTGCCGCACACCGTCATCAGCAAGGTCGTTTTGCCCGCCCCATTCGAGCCAATCAGCGAAACAATTTCCCCTTGGTTGACACGCAAACTGACATCGCTGGCAGCCCGAATGGCACCATAGTAGGTATTGATATCGCGCAATTCCAACATGGTTTGCATCATTCTTCTCCCAGATAGGCTTTAATGACCCGCGCATCGTTGCGAATCGCCTCAGGTGTGCCCAAGGCAATGGGTTTGCCATATTCCATCACCAGAATGCGCTCTGAAACCCCCATCACCAAACTCATATCATGCTCAATCAGCAATACCGTCACTTGGTGTTGGTCGCGCAATTGTTGGATTAAGCCTTGCAGGTCTTTTTTCTCTTGCGGATTCAAACCCGCCGCAGGCTCGTCTAACATCAATACACGCGGGCGTGTAATCATGCAGCGGGCAATTTCTAAACGGCGCTGGTGGCCATAGGCCAAATTACCAGCCTCGCGGTTGGCAAACTCGCGCAAACCCATATGGTCTAGCCACTGCACTGCTTGATCGATGGCTTCTTGCTCAGAGCGGCGATAAGCGGCGGTATTGAACAAGCCCGCCAAAAACCCAGCACGCACATGGCGGTGTTGGGCCACCAGCAGGTTTTCTAACACCGTCATGTTTTTGAAGAGGCGCACATTCTGGAAGGTACGCACCAACCCATGCGTTGCTACGGTGTGGCTCCCCAGCCCAGCAATGTCACGCCCTTCTAGCGCAATGCGTCCCGTGCTGGGTTTGTAAAAACCGCTGATGCAGTTGAACACCGTGGTTTTACCAGCCCCATTGGGGCCGATGATGGCAAAAATCTCGCCACTTTGCAGCGAAAACTCGACCCCATCCACGGCCAATAGGCCACCAAAGCGCATGGAGAGTTGGCTAATGTCTAACAAAGGGGTGCTCATGTCCGCACCTCGATATGGTGGCGTTGCATTGGCAGCAGCCCTTGGGGCCGCCAAACCATCATCAAAATCATGACCAAACCAAACATCAGCATACGGTATTCAGAAAATTCACGCGCCAGTTCAGGCAGCACGGTAATCAAAATGGCCGCAATAATCACCCCCAGTTGCGAACCCATGCCGCCCAGCACCACAATGGCCAAAATCAAGGCCGATTCGATAAAGGTGAAAGACTCTGGGTTGACAATGCCTTGGCGTGCCGCAAAGAAGGCACCACCAAAACCGGCAAACATAGCCCCCAGCGTAAAGGCCGAGAGTTTGATTTTCATCGGGTTTAGGCCCAACGAGCGGCAGGCAATTTCATCTTCACGCAGCGCCTCCCAAGCCCGACCAATGGGCATCCGAATCAGGCGGTTGGAAATCCACAGCGTCAATACCGCCAGCGCCAGCGCCATCAGGTACAAGAAAATCACCATGTGCAACGAATTGAACTCTAGCCCCAGCCATTGGTGGAAGGTGGTACCCCCTTCAACGCTGGGATTGCGGGCCAACTCCAAACCAAACACCGTGGGCTTAGGAATGCTGGAGATGCCATCCGGGCCGCCCGTCCAGTCGGTCAGGTTGACCAACAGCAGGCGAATGATTTCGCCAAAACCCAAGGTGACGATGGCTAAATAATCACCCCGCAAACGCAGCACCGGAAAGCCGAGCAAAAAGCCAAACAACGCCGAGGCTGCACCAGCCAGCGGCAGTGCCTCCCAGAAGCTCCAGCCCGCCCAATGGAACAGCAATCCATAGGTGTATGCGCCCACTGCATAAAAGCCGACAAAGCCCAGATCGAGCAGGCCTGCAAAGCCAACCACAATGTTCAGCCCCAAGCCCAACATGACATAAATCATGGCCAGCGTGGCAATGTCTACCGCATTGCGCCCAGCAAAGAAAGGCCAGCTTACGGCAATCAGCAAAGCCGCCAACACCAGCCCCATACGCTGGCTACCAGACACTGGTGGCAAAGTGGGCCAAGCAAGGTGCGATAGGCGTTTACCCAGCAGTGGGCGCAACATCTGCACCACAAACACCAAAGCGCAAGCCCAGAACACAAAACCCCACTGCGGCTGCACCACCGTGCGGCCTCCAGCACGCTCTAGGTGCAGGCCAAAAATCGGAATCACGACCAGTGCCGTGAGCACAGTAGCCATGAGCGCATGGCGAAGGTTAGAACGCAGCATCACACCTTCTCCACTTCTGGTTTGCCCAACAGGCCCGTGGGGCGGAACAGCAAAATCAGCACCAACAGGCCAAAGGCGACAATGTCTTTGTATTCAGACGAGATATAAGCGGCGGCAAAGGTTTCAGCCACCCCCAATAGCAAACCACCCAACATAGCACCCGGAATACTGCCAATACCTCCCAAGACGGCGGCGGTAAAGGCTTTGATGCCCACCAAAAAGCCAATAAACGGATTGAGCTTGCCCACGGCCAGTGCGATCAGCACCCCCCCCACCGCAGCGAGCATGGCTCCCAAAATAAAGGTGAAAGAAATCACACGATTGGTATCAATGCCCAGCAAATTAGCCATGTGCATATCTTGCGAGCAAGCGCGCGAAGCCCGGCCCATGCGTGAATGCTTGATATAGAGCGTCAAGGCAATCATCAAGGCCACGGCCACCACAATAATCAGCACGCGCGAGTAGGGGATATAAATCTCAAAGCCGCCCTCAGTACCAAAGCGCATGGCACCAGGGATGAGCGATGGCACCGCCATATCGCGTGCGCCTTGGCCCAAGGCCACCCAGTTTTGCAGAAAAATCGACATCCCGATGGCCGAAATCAGCGCCACCAATCGGGGGCCGTGGCGCACGGGCTTATAAGCCACCTGCTCCACCACAAAACCATAAACGCCCGTGAGCAATGCCGATACCAGCAACATGAGCCCAATCACCACCGCCACGGGTAAACCACTTTGCGTTCCAATGACCGACAAAGTGACCAGACCGGCATAAGCACCGATCATGTAAATTTCGCCATGCGCAAAGTTGATCATGCCGATGATGCCGTACACCATGGTGTAGCCAATGGCAATCAGCGCATAAATCGCACCCAGCGACAAGCCGTTGAACAGCTGTTGAATCAGCTGTGGCAAGAGTTCAGACATCCAAGGACATCCCAAAAAAAGGGGGCCACACGCCCCCAAAGTGAATGACGCACCAAAGCATGGCCGCCGCTGCCGCGGGGCCATGCTCAGGCAAAGGGTTGAAGAGTAAGGAGCGGTTTACTTGGTAGCCAACGACTTACCGCCGTCTTTGTGCCATTGGTAAATCTGGAACTCAAACGACTTCAGATCGCCCTTCTTATCCCAGGCCACAGTGCCAATGGGGGTGTCAAACGAAGCTTTGTGCAAATGCTCAGCCACTTTGGAGGGGTTGTCACCCACGGCCTTGATGCTGTCGATCAGCACCTGGGCCGCAGCGTAAGAAGACAATTGGAAGGCACCGGCAGGGTCGCGCTTCTTGTCTTTGAAGGCCTTGACGATGGCTGCATTCTTGGGATTGGCAGAAAAGTCAGCGGGCAAAGTCAGCAGCATGCCATCTACAGCCGGGCCAGCAATCGCATTGATTTCGGGGTTACCCACACCTTCTGGGCCCATGATGCGGGTTTTGAGGCCTTGCTCTGCCGACTGGCGCAACAGCAGGCCCATTTCGGGGTGGTAGCCACCGTAGTAGACAAAATCTACACCGGCACTCTTGAGCTTGGTGATGACAGCAGAGTAATCGCTGTCGCCCGCATTGATGCCTTCAAACAACACCACATTGACGCCCGCCTTCTTCAGATCGTCGCGCACCGAGGCGGCAATGCCTTGGCCGTAGGATTGCTTGTCGTGCAGCACGGCCACTTTTTTCGGCTTGACTTTGTCCGCAATAAACTTGGCGGCAGCGGGGCCTTGCTGGTCGTCACGGCCAATGGTACGGAAGATGAACTGGAAGTTTTTGCCTTCAGTCAGGGCTGGAGAAGTCGCCGAGGGCGTGACCGCCACAACGCCTTCGTTGTTGTAAATAGGCACGGCGGCAATAGCGGCACCCGAGCACACTGGGCCGACCACATAGCCGATTTTGGCATTGACCACACGGTTGGCGGCTACTGGGCCTTGCTTGGGTTCACAAGCATCATCCACCGGAACCAGCTCAATCTTCTTGCCGTTGATGCCACCAGCAGCGTTGGCCATTTCTACAGCAGTGGTCACGCCTTCTTTGACCATATCACCGTACTGCGTCACGGGGCCAGTAGCCGGAATGACCATCGCAATTTTGATATTTTGTGCATGCGCCACAGGCAGCAACATGGCACCAGCCAAACCCAAAGCAGCAGCGACGGTATGCAAACGGAACGGGAGCATCATCAGGAATCCTTCCAGAATAGGGTGATACCAAACTTACAATTTGGTGAAAAGTAACGCTATTGTCCGTCAGGACGGCCCATTTTGTGCCACAAAGCCATTGCACTGCACTACAGTGCTGCTTATGTCCAACTATTGGCTGCTTGCGCCCTCCCCCAGCCACGGTCTGCCGTTGCCACTGGAAGATGCAACCGCCTTACTAGAAAAATTGGGCCGTGCCAGCAGTCATGCCGTAGCGGAAGATTTGCTGCACCTGCTGGGCCGCCATGTCGGCTTGGCGCAATGCACGATCTTTACCTTGCGAGGCCAAGGCACACCGCAATTGGTGGGGCTGGGGGATCGTTCGCGCACCCACCAATTGCCCCTGATCTCTAGCGACTATGTGAGCCGTTTTTATCTGCTGGATGGCAGCCAGCAGGTCATGCAAGCCGAAGAAAACCGCCATCGTCGCTTGGATGCCACCCGTCACCAGCAGCGCATTGTGCTACACCGACAACGCAGTAGCGATGTGCAACACACTGAATACCGGGCCGTATGCTATGAACAGCCCCAGCTGCTAGAGCGATTGTCTGTCTTGCAGCCACAGGAAGGTGGGCGCTGGCTATCGGTCAATTTATACCGCGGTACAGAACATGGCTTTTTTGACGCCACAGCCATTGCCACCGTCGAAGCCTATGCCCCCTTTGTCATGCAGGCCATGCGCTTGCACTATGCGGGCCAAACCTTGCAAGACGATCTGGCCGGCTTGGTACTGACCCGCCTGCAACAACGTTGCCCTGCCTTGACACCCCGTGATCTGGATGTGGTGCGTAGCGTGTTGCAAGGGCTGAGCACCGAGGCGCTGGCCGAGCGCCTCGGCCTGACCATAGAAAGCGCCCGAACCTACCTTAAGCGCCTGTACCGCAAACTAGGGGTAGCCGGTCAGCGTGAACTGTTTTCGCTGCTACTAGAGCCTTTGGCCTGAGACCTGCCACGAAGCCCAGGGAAAACCCACCCCTGAACCAAGACGATACGTCCCCTTTTAGGGACAGTGTGGGCTGTATGGGTTTCTACACTGCATACCATCTCAACCCAAGGTGAGCGCCATTCACCGGGCTCATCCCCACCACTGGAGACCACTTTTATGCACCGGCCCAGCACCCAGCCTCGTCCTTCCATTTATTACGATTACCAAGTGTTTGCCCCTTGGCTCCCCTCACAAAACCCCGCACAGGAGCGCAAAAAAGTAGTGATTGTGGGCGCGGGGCCTTCTGGCATGGTCACAGCCCTAGAACTGGCCCGCCACGGTGTACCCTGTGTGGTGTTGAATGCTGAACTACAGTTTTCCCAAGGGAGCCGGGCCATTGTGTTCACTCGGCGCTCGATGGAAATTTTGCAACAGGTCGGTGTGGCCGACCGAATGACCGAAGGCGGCCTGCCTTGGCGCTTTGGCAATTCCTACTACCGCAACCAACGGTGTTTTCGCATGGAGGCACCGCATGATCCGGATGACCGCTTTTTTCCGATGATCAACGTGCAACAACAATACATGGAAGAGTATTTGCACGATGCCTGCCAAGCACATGGGCTGATCGATTTTCGCTGGGGCAATAAAGTCATTCAAACCGAGCAAAAAGAAGGCTTTGTCACGGTGACCGTAGACACCCCAGAAGGGGAATACACCTTGGACAGCGCGTGGGTAGTAGCCGCCGATGGCGGACGCTCTGCCATCCGCGAAGGCATGGGCTTGCGTATGGAGGGCGCATCGTACGAAGGCTTTTTTGTGATTGCCGACATCAAAATCGACCTGCCTCTGCCTACCGAACGACTGGCCTACTTTGATCCTGCCTGGAACCCTGGCAACACCATTTTGATGCACCGTGAACCCCACGGCATCTGGCGCGTCGATTACCAATTGCCCGCAGGCGAAACACCCGAAGAAGCCCTTCGTCCAGAGTCGCTCAAGGCCCGCATTGATGCACAGTTGGCGATGATTGGTTTTGGCGGCACGCCTTGGGAGATGGACTGGTCATCGGTTTACTCAGCCCGCACACTGACCCTGCCCGACTATGTGCATGGCAACGTCATCTTTACTGGGGATGCTGCGCACCTGCTACCCATTTTCGGGGTGCGTGGGGCCAACACTGGTTTTCAGGATGCGCAGTCGCTGGGATGGCATCTGGCGTTTGTCATCCAAGGGCTGGCAAGCGAAAAACTTCTAGCCAACCACAGTGCCGAACGTGTGGGCGCTGCGCGTGAAATTATCGATGAAGCAGGCAAAAGCACCCGTTTCATGGCCCCCCCTTCGGGCGGCTTTACAGTGCTGCGCAATGCCGTGTTGTCATTGTCACTGACACAGGATTTCGTGCGCCCGCTCTACCACTGGCGCACCTCACGGCCCCATGAGTACACACATTCAGCACTCAACAGCCGCGGCGATGACAACGCTCTGTTCACTACCGGGCCTGCCCACGGCGCCCCACCACAAAATGTTCGTCTGGGGGGCAATGACTTTTTGCTCGATCATCTGGGCGGTGGTTTTGATTTACTTTATTTCACCCATGCAGCAGCCATCCCACAGCCCCTGCAAGAGGTGGTAGCCGCGGCACGCGCCCAAAAGATACCACTCAAGGTGATTGCTGTAGGCGCCATCCAACCCGTGGCGGGCGCTGACCTCACCCTGCCAGACACGCACAGCCATTGCCGCCAGCGTTATGGCATCCAAACCGATGGTGGCGCCTACCTGTTGCGCCCCGATCAGCATGTCTGCGCCCGCTGGCTCACGCTGGATGCGACACGCCTACAAGCAGCCTTGAATGCTGCCCTACCCCAATAAGAGAAGAAAGAGCTTTATGTCGAGCACCACACCCCACACCTTGACCGTTCCGGCACTAGAAACGGTTTACGACACTCTGGCTACCGCCATTGACCAAGCTGGGCCAGAAAAATCACAGCTTTTTTTAGTCAAGCTGGCGCTGCTCAATGCCAATGTGCTGGCAGATGCCGAGTTGTTTGGGCAACACATCCAAATCGCTTTGCGTGACCTGTAAGACACCCTGCAGCGCCAAGTAAGTATCTTGTTCTGTGCTGCGCCCACTACACACAGACTCCTAGTCAACCGAGGGTTTGGAGCAGCACAAAGACTGCTACCTCCCCCGACTCTCAGCAAGCGCCTAGCTTAGGTGCCATGAACAACAAAAAACCCTGCCACCAAAAAGTAGCAGGGTTTTGTTGCGCCGTAAGGCTAAATACTTGGTGGGACGTGCGGGAGTCGAACCCACGACAAACGGATTAAAAGTCCGCTGCTCTACCAACTGAGCTAACGTCCCAACTGTGTTTCGACTCGAATTATAGCATGGAAAATTCTTTCGGGGAGCAACCAGCACCAATCTTGCTCTTTACGACGACAAAAACAGCACGTTTGCTGTACCAGGCAACCTCAGTGAGCACAAGCTCCCCTATGATCCCCGCCTGTCAGCAAATCGTCATAAAAATACTATCAAGACAAGCGATGCCATGAATGATTCCGTTCCACACTCTACCGCCGCGTCCTTACACCGCTCTGATGATTCCGGTTTTTTTGAACACCACGGCGTCTGGGCACCAGGTGTGCGGGCTTTTCGTAACCTGCGTTTTGCCACCAAAGCCCTGATCATCTCGCTGGCCTTTATGCTGCCAATGTTGGCGCTGGTAGGCTGGATGCTGAAAACCGAGTTTGATACCTCTATCCAGTCGCGCATGGACGCCACCCGTCAACATGTAGAGGTGGCTTATGGTTTTCTGACGTGGGCACATGGTCAAGAAACATCGGGGCAACTGACCCAAGCACAGGCGCAAACATTGGCCAAACAAGTGATTGGTAACCTACGCTACGACAAGCAAGAGTATTTTTGGATCAATGATGTGCAACAGCGCATGGTGATGCACCCGATCTTGCCCGATCTGAATGGTAAAGATATGCGCGACCGCAAAGACCCTAACGGTTTTGCGCTGTTTCAAGCCTTTGCAGAAACTGGTCGGGATGGTGGCAAAGGCTTTGTGTCTTACCAATGGCCACGCCCAGGCAATCAACTGCCAGTAGACAAGCTGGCCTATGTGCAAGGTTTCCAGCCCTGGGGTTGGGTGCTGGGCTCTGGTATTTATGTGGACGATCTTTACAGCGTTTTTCTGCATGAATTAACCATCGCCGGACTGGGCGTACTGGTCAGTGTGGTGGTGGCAGGCTACCTGTTTTTGACCTTTTACCGCGTGATGGATGGTGGCCTCAAAGAAACGCGCCGCCACCTGCGGGCCATGACCAGTGGCGATCTGACCACCTCGCCTTCGCCTTGGGGCAAAGACGAAGCCGCCCAACTGATGATTGAACTGCATGCGATGCAGGATGCACTGCGCACCATGGTGCTGCGCGTGCGCCGCTCCAGCGATGACATCGTCCATTCAGCCAGCGAAATTGCCAGCGGGGCGCTGGATCTGTCTCGTCGCACAGAGCACACCGCCAGCAATTTGGAGGAATCTGCGGCCTCGATGGAAGAAATTGCCGCCACCGTGAGCAACACCACACAGCACACGCAAGAGGCGTCCAAAGTGGCGCAACACAATGCCCAAGTTGCTAGCGATGGTGGCAATGTGATGCGGGAGGTGGTCAACACCATGGAAGGCATCCGGCAGTCGTCGGCACAGATCTCCGACATCATCAGCACGATTGATGGCATCGCTTTCCAGACCAATATCTTGGCACTCAATGCAGCCGTAGAAGCTGCCCGCGCTGGAGAGCAAGGCCGAGGCTTTGCCGTGGTCGCCTCTGAGGTGCGCAATCTGGCTGGGCGCAGTGCCGCAGCCGCCAAAGAAATCAAAACCCTGATTGACAGCAGCGTTGACCAAGTAGCTACCGGCACCGACATTGTGCGCAAAGCGGGCAGCACTATCGAAGATATCGTGCATTCCTCCCAGCATGTCAACAACTTGCTGAGCGAGGTGGCCACAGGCGCCCGCGAACAAGACCAAGGTATTGGCCAAATCGGTCAAGCCGTGCAGGAACTCGACCGGATGACACAGCAAAACGCTGCGCTGGTCGAAGAAACGGCCGCTGCCGCAGCCGCCATGCAAAATCAGGCCCAAACCTTGGCCAGTGAAGTCGCTCGTTTTATCCTTCCTGCCATGGCCCAACTGTCAGAGCAGGACGATGCGGGGTACGGCACCACCGCCGTGACAGATTTTGATTTTGACACTGCCATTGAGGCCCACCGCCAATGGAAGGTCAAGCTGCGTTCGGCCATTGCCAAACACGACAAGTTGGATGCCGACACCATTTGCCGCGATGACCAGTGCCCCTTGGGCCGCTGGATTCATGGCCCCGGTGGTGAACGCTGGGGCAACCGCCCTCTGTTCTCGCAATTGCTGACCAAACATGCCGACTTTCACCAAAGCGCAGGTGCAGTGGCCCGCAAAATCAATGCGGGGCAATACAACGATGCCGAAAAACTGATTGGTGCGGGGTCTCACTTCTCTGATATTTCACTGGAAGTGACCACCCTGTTGAGTACGGCCAAACGTGGTCTGTAGAGAGATTTTTTCTGTCTGGAGTTTTTTGACATGAGCAACATCCCTGCCCCTACCTTCAGCACCTGTGATTTTTGTGATGCCTACAAAAATGATGACAGCGGTAGCTTTCGGGTACTGCCACCCGTTTTTCGAGATTTTGGCGGACTGACACAGTTCAGCGGCCCTATCAGTACGGTGCAGTGCCACGAAGACAACTCTCTGGTCAAGGCGGCCTTGGACACTCCGGGAGAGGGCCGGGTGCTGGTGGTCGATGGGGGGAGTTCTCTGCGCCGGGCGCTAGTTGGGGGCAATCTGGCCGCTGCTGCGGCCCGCAACGGTTGGGCTGGCGTGGTAGTGGACGGCTGTGTGCGCGATGTAGCGGAGCTGTCCGCCAGCGCCGTGGGCATTCGGGCGCTGGCTAACATGCCCCTGCCCACCGAAAAACGAGGCCAAGGTTTACGGGACGTGGCCGTGCGGATTCAGGGAGTTTGGGTGCGTCCGGGCGACTGGCTCTATGCCGATGCCGATGGCATCGTCATCCACACCACAGCCCTGCCATAAACCTTTTTGGGGCAAGCCAAGCTTGCCCCGCCAATCACAAGCCTTGGGCCTGCAAAGCCAACTGATTGAGCATGAAATCTAAAAAAGTGGGCACGCACTGCAAATGGCCTGCAGGGGTGGCAGGACAGTCGGTCAGGTTGACCAGATCACCTGCCCCCTGAGCCTGCATGGCTTGCAGGGTTGTCAAAGAACTGGCGTAGGGCACCGTGCGATCATCACGGCCATGATAGAAGTGGACAGGCAGATTGGGCTTCCAGTTGTGAACGTTGCTCAGCCGCTCTAGATTTTGCACATCATCAGACAAAAAGTTGTCGATAAAGGTGGCATCGATCACCACGTCTGCATCATCGGGCAGCAACTGTTTGAGCAAAGCACGACGCACCTCCCTTTGTGCGCTTCCCCCCAGATAACGCAAGAAACCTGGATTGATCAAGGCACCAATCAAGCGGTTTTCGTTGCGCACCACATCGACCAAGCCATCCATAGTGGCTTGCACGTTGTAGGGGCCACTGCCCACCACCACCTGACGCAGGTTTTGCAAATGGGCTGAATGGCTGTTTTGCAAGGCCCGGTAGGCTGCCAATGTGACATAACCACCTTCTGAATACCCCGTCAGGAAAAGTTGACCATTGTCACCCACCCCCTGTTGGCGGCGCCAAGTCTGGGCCGCTGTCAGAAAATCGACCGTGGCAGCCGCCGATGGTACGGACAACAAGTATGGATGGGGCGCCCCTTTGGAGACGCCATAACCCACATAATCGGGAGCCAACACGATATAACCCAGCGAAGCCATGAGCACTGCGACTTCAGAAGCCACAGCGTTGTTGCTGGGTGCTTCTATGTCACGGAAAATAGTGCCATGCTGGTAACTCAATACCGGGCTGGAAGCTCCTGGCATCTTGACAGGCACACTGACCAGCCCAGACGCCCGGATCAATTGACCATTGACGTCCGTAGTCATGTATTCCAGACGATAGGCCGTCACGTCGTAGCGGGGCTGCAAATTCTGCACCCGGGTCTCTTCGGCCTGCAAAGCCTGGGCCATGTCTGCCGTGGTGATCGTGGCCAACACCGTAGCGGCCTTGAACTCACCTGAACCCACCGGGGTTACAGGCACCACGGGAGTGTCTGGGCCGCTGCCTGTGTCGGTGTTGCCGTCTTCACCACCACAGGCGGCCAATGCGGCCACCAATACCCAAGTCAGGGCCAGACGGGGCCAACGGGAAACAGAATGTTGCATAGATAAAACTCCTGTGGCGAAAGAGCCCGTTGGTGGCACACCGGGCATCAATAACGATAGGCCAACCCCACAGAAACACTGTAGTTGTCTGGCTTGACGGTGAGCGGACTGCGACGGGCATCGCCACGCAATTGGGAGTAGCGCAACCCACCCAACAACACCCAGTGGTGGTGCAAGTTCTGACGCCAATCTACACCCACCTCGGTGCTGTGTACCCCCGCGCGGGGTTGAAAGGCGGGCAATGGCGTGGTAACGCCTGCCAACGCCGCAGGCACACCAAAAAAGCTACGCATGTAGGTGCGATCGGCCAGATGCAGGCCCGCTACCAGCGCCAGCTCGGTGCCAGGGGGCAAATCCAACTCATAGCGGGCGGTGTTGTTGAGTATGGCCCCTCCACCGCGCCCCAACAAATCTTGGCTCAGCGAGCTTCGGAAAGACCAATGGTCATTAGCGTCATAGACGACGCCCAAACGCCCACGCAAAGTGCGCCGAATTTCTGGTAGGCCTTGCAGCCGGGGCTCATCACCCGCTTTTCGCCCTCCGCCAAAGCGCAAAGAGCCTGTCAGACGCATCTTGCCATGATCGACCAAACGGGCACTCAACCCAGACTCCGCCCGATCCAAATCGCGATCGAGCAGGGCGCCCCCACCACCAGAACTAAGGGTGTAGCGCCCCAGCGCCACCCCGATCACTGGCCTCAGGCCCGTACTGCGCCGATCACTGCCCGCATAGCTGGCTCCATTGTCTAACGTAGCGCCCAGCGCCCAAACAAACCCAGCATGTCCTGGTGTGCCCTCGACAGGTGCTGTGGTTGCTGGCGCACCCTGCGCACTTGCGTTGGCAGACAACGCCATGCCCACAGCACACAGACAGGCTTGCCAAGCTGTGGTGGTAGAGAAGGTGTTCATTTGGGCAATTATGAATCAGCCCATTGCACCCAGCCAGTCCAGGCCGTGAGCAACACCAACGCCCCAAAGGCAATACGGTAGTAGGCAAAGACAACAAAACTGTGCGTGCTGATGTAGCGCAAAAGCCAGCGTACACAGAGCCAAGCACTGAAAAATGAGAATACCAGCCCCACGGCAAACATCGGGGCATCAGCCCAATCCAGCAGCGCCCGCTCTTTGTACAGGCTATAGACCCCAGCACCAATCAGCGTGGGCATAGCCAAAAAGAAGGAAAAGTCGGTAGCGGCCTTGCGTGACAAGCCCAACAACATGCCACCGATGATGGTGGCCCCACTGCGGCTGGTGCCTGGAATCATGGCCAAGCACTGCACCAGCCCCACCTTGAGGGCATCGATGGTACCCATATCGTCTACCGAATGCACCCGAACAACAGACACTGGACGGCGCTCAGCCCACAAGATGATGAAGCCCCCAATAATGAAGGTGCTCGCCACCACCACCGGCGTGAACAGGTGTGCCTTGATGGCCTTGCCCAACAACAAGCCCATGACCACCGCTGGGACAAAGCCAATCAACACATTGAGTGCAAAACGCTGTGCCTGTGGTTGCGTAGGCAAGGCCACCAATGTGGCCCGGATTTTTTGCCAATACACCAAAATGACAGCAAAAATCGCCCCCGTCTGGATAGCAATGTCAAATACCTTGGCCTTGGCATCATCCATACCCAGCAAGGCACCCGCCAAAATCAGGTGCCCGGTTGACGAAATGGGCAAAAACTCGGTCAACCCTTCTACCACCCCCATGATGGCGGCTTTGACCAACAAAACGATATCCACGGTTGTCCTTCAAGCCCGCAGGCGGGCCAAAAAAGCGCGGATTATCCGCCTGCGCTGTGGCTAAGACTTCTCATGCACCTAGAAACGTGCCGCCGTTTGTCCCAACGTGCGTGCGTTGCACGCCGCCAAATGGCATTTCGTCGCTGGTGGGTGGCCTTGGCTACCGTGGCTCGGCACAGTGGCGGCATCAACCAACCGACGCTTTCACCATGCAGCCACTGACACCCACCATCGCCATCCATCTCACCGCAGCATTGGCGGCCACCGCCATTGGCCCCTTGGCCCTGTGGGCGCGACTGGGCCGCTCCACTTACCCACGCTTGCACCGCGCTGCTGGCTATGCTTGGGTGATGCTGATGCTGATTACTGCGCTGTCTGCACTGTTTATCCGGGATGTACGCGGGCTTCATCTGGCGGGCTACAGCCCTATTCATTTACTGATTCCCGTCACGCTGCTGAGCGTGGGGCGGGGACTGTGGTATTTGGCAAAGCACAACATCACGGGCCACCGACTCACGATGCAACGGACTTATATCGGCGCTTGTGTCGTGGCAGGGGGCTTTACGCTATTGCCCAGCCGATTTTTGGGGCAGTGGCTATGGGGTCATCTGGGTTTGCTCTGATCTCTCGTCCCATTCCGATTCAAGCTATGCAAAATTTTGATTGGCGCTCCTTTGGGGGCCACGGTTTAGCTACTACCCTGTGCTGTGGCCTGATCGCTTTGGCACTGGTATTGGCCCAACATCGCACTTGGGACGTTGCGCTTGTCTACTCTTTGTCGATTGGACTGATCAGTTGGCTGGTGATTGATCTGGGCCGGTGGTGGTGGTGCCAAGCCCAAGCCGTTGCGTGGCCCCGAGGCTGGCGGGGAGGGGCCCTGCTGGCGCTGGGCATAGGCAGCGGCTTTGTATTTGGCAAGGCGCTGGGGGATGCTTATAGCGGTGGCCGCCCGGAGGCACTGCACCTGTGGACACCCCATGATACTGCCTTGACCTTGGCGATCACTGTAGTGGTCAGCGTGTCTATGTCGTTCTTTTTCTATAGCCGGGGCAAAGCCCGGTTTTTGGAAACACAGATGGCTTTGGCTCAACGCGATGCCGCACAGGCCCGCCTGAAACTGCTGGAGGTTCAATTGGAGCCACACATGGTGTTTAACACCTTGGCCAATCTACATACCTTGATTGCTACCGATCCGGTGCGCGCCCAAACCCTGCTAGAGCACCTGATTGCCTATTTGCGTGCCACCCTTGGTGGTTCGCGCAGCACACAACACCCCTTGACCGAAGAGTTTGAGCGGGTGCGCGACTATCTGGAAATCATGGCCGTGCGCATGGGAGCAAGGCTGACCTATACGCTGGACTTGCCTGAGGCCTTACACGATCTTCCTGTACCCCCGCTATTGCTCCAGCCCTTGGTGGAGAATGCTATCCGCCACGGCTTAGAGCCACAGGTGCAGGGCGGGCACCTGCTGGTGCAGGCCCGTGTTGTAGAGGCAGCACCCACGCGCCTGCTGCAATTGCAGGTGCTGGACAATGGCGTCGGTCTGGCAGCCACGGCCGCGGCCCATCTACAAGAGGGCGGCCACTTTGGTTTGGCCCAAGTGCGTGAACGGCTTAGTACGCTGCATGGCCCCACCGCAACGCTGGAGCTGGCCGCTGCGAGTGCCGGGGGCACCAGCGCCAACATCACCTTGCCCTTACCGCCTGAGACTTGCCCCACATGACATCTCCTCCCCGCGCCTTGATTGCTGAAGATGAACCGCTTTTGGCCGCAGCCTTGGAGCACGCACTGCGTCAGGTCTGGCCGGAGTTGCACATTGTGGCCACGGTGGGCGATGGCATCAGCGCCGTGGAGCAGGCATTGGCATTGCGCCCCGATGTGTTGTTCTTCGATATTCGGATGCCGGGCCAGACGGGTTTGGAAGCCGCTGCTCAACTGGCGGATGCTTGGCCTGCCGACCAGCCTTTTCCAGCCTTGGTGTTGGTTACTGCTTACGAACAATATGCGGTGCAAGCCTTTGAAGCGCAGGCGGTGGACTATCTGCTCAAACCGATACAGACCGCGCGATTGCAAAAAACAGTACACCGACTCCAGCAGCTACGGCAGCAGCCATTGCCCTCTGCACCAGCACTCGACGCCACGGTAGAACAACTGCGCCAACTGCTGACGGTGCCGGGCTTGGCCAGTGCTATGCAGGTACCATCGCCACGCCCACTGCTCACGGTGATTCAAGCCAGCAGCGGGGCACATCTGCATTTGGTTCCGGTCTCAGACGTGTTGTACTTTGAGGCCGCCGACAAATATGTGCGCGTACTGACCGCCGAGCGTGAATTTTTGATCCGCACCCCCCTCAAAGAGCTGGTAGCACAACTAGACGCCCAAGTGTTTTGGCAAGTACACCGGGCCGTGCTGGTGCGTGCCAGCGCCATTGCCACAGTCGTGCGCGATGAGGCTGGTCGATTACACCTGCAATTGCGCCAACGACCAGAGAAACTGACCGTGAGCAGGCTGTATGCGCACCGTTTTAAGGCTATGTGAGGCCCACTGCCCATTCAAGCCTCGTCAGGCAGTTCGATCACTTGTGCCCACGGCAGGCCATCCAACGCCTCGTAGTGGGCAACGATCAGGGTGCGACCGGGCTGCGCTGCCGCATCGGCCAACGCCTGTTGCAGGTACTGCACCGAGGCACGATCCAGCCCAGCCATCGGCTCGTCGATCAAAGTAAGAGTAGCCCCGGAGGCCAATGCCGCCGCCATCAGCACCTTGCGCCGGGTGCCCGCCGAAAGCTGGTACAACGCTTTGTCCAGATGCGGCTCCAAAGCAAACCCCGCTACATGGGCTGCTAACGCTGCCGCATCCCAGTGGCTGTGGCGAGCGGGCAGACTGTCCCACCACTGCTGCACGCTCAAGGCGTCTAGGGCGGACGAGCGCGGGTCTTGCCAGAACACCTGCTCGCGGTAGGCTGGGGCGTCTTCGTGCAGCGCCACACCCGCCAGCGTGAGCGTGCCAGACTCTGACAACACATCACCGGCCAGCAATTGCAGCAAAGTGGTTTTGCCACTGCCGTCGCTACCTAACACCAGCGTCGCACCAGCCCTCACCGTGACTGACCAATGCGCCCAGAGTTTGCGCTCTGGGTAGCCAAAACACAGCTCTTTCACTTGCAGCACTGCGGCCTTATCGTCCATCTACACTCCTTGTTTGCCACGGCTTGAAAACCCGCCGCACACTACCTATTTTGCATTTGCCGCACAATCGTTGCCCCGCTACCCGATGCCTGCGCACCATGACCTTGTCTTACCTCGATTTTGACTACAGTGAAGACGATCAGGGCATCAGCACCTGGGATGCCATGGCTTGCGTGCCTGCACAGCGCCTGGCCGCACTACTGGCCGAGATCACGCTGGTGCTGAACTGGGCACAGCAGCAATTTGGCGCTCAACGCGGCCCACTGGATGAAGATGGCCTGTGGGACTACGATCTGCAAAGCCAGTCAGAAGACCATGCGCCTGCCCTGCATCTGCACTACGACGAAGAAGCCGGGCAGCTCGCCTTGGGCCAGCCTCCCGAGCCCCACGCCCGCTATACCCTGACCTTGACCCTCAGTGGCAGCCCTCCCTTTGCCCAAGCCCTGCGGGCACGCTTTGGGCTGGATACAGAATAATTTCTCTCTTTTGGATAAAGCCCCGCATGACAGACCACTACGCCGCCCTAGGGCTGGGCAGCGATGCCTCGCTGGCCGACATCAAAAAAGCGTTTCGGCAAAAAGCCTCGTTTTATCACCCCGACAAGAACCCCGCACCCGATGCAGCCGCCCGCTTTCGCGCTGTGCAGCAAGCCTACGAGGTGTTGTCCGACCCAGAAGAGCGCCAAGCCTACGATGACAACCGACGCCGCAATCTGTTGGACGACCCACTAGAAACCGCCCAAGCTATTTGGCAATCGTATTTTCAGCAGGTGCTGGCAGGCGTTCAGCCACCGCGCTAAGGCGCCACCACCTGCCCCTCTACGTCTTTCCACCTATTTTTCTGTCAAAACACATGCGACTGACTTCCTTTTTCCATCCTCTGCGCTCGGCTTACCAAGCTGAATTGGACGACCTGACCTCTGACTCCGAAGGCAAAGACGTGCTGCGCAAACGCTTGGCCGACAAACGCAAGGAACTCGATTTTCTGGTGCAAATGATCGAGCTCAGCCCCGAAATGGTGGCAGTGGTCTTTCATCGTGCCTTCCGCTTTGGCAACGCAGCGGCCACCTTAGAGCGATTTTTGACCCACGAAAACAGCCAACCCCACTGGGCAGAGTTGGCCCCCACCGTCACGTTGGAAACTTGGGCACAACCGCTGGCGCAGCGTGTGTTGCAAGAACCACAAGGTGCTTGGTTTCTGGCCGTGGCAGCCTGTTTGGAATACCTGCAACAACACCCCCGCCTAGGCTTGGCCTCCGCCGCTGTGGACGAAGACGACGACAACGCCCAAGACCACGAAGACAACGACCGTGACGACGACAACGCCCAGCCCCTGAGCGCCGACGATGCCACCGACCCACAAGACGAACGCAGCCGCGATGAAGCCAGTGAAGACTGGCTGTCCGGACAAGGCTTTGATCGCAAAGACTAAGCAGCAAGCAGCACCAAGAAGCCCCCCATGAGCAACCACCTGGCCCTCATTACCCAAACCCAAAGCCTGATCGCCGCTGGCGACATCGTTGGCGCCGAATACGCACTGGCCGAACTGGCCGACACCGAAGGCGACCACGCCCTGATGGAAGTCATCGCCCAACTGCCCGCCAAAGACGTGCTGGCGGTGATCCGGGAATACGACTCCTCGCGTGACTCGGTGGTCAACCTGCTCATCACCCCTGAGCAGTTTGCCCGCGCCTTGGTGCTAGAGAAACAATACAAAGACCTCACCCACACCCACCTGCGCGGCATGGTCAACGGGATCATCTTCCGCGACGAAGCCGATCCCCTGGAGTTTTTGAACGCGATTGGCGATTTGGAAGGCGGCAGCGAAGCCTTGGCCAACTACTTTGCCGAAAAGTGGAGCCGCATCGAGGCTTTTGCCCGCACCGGCCACTTTGACACCATCGAAGACGACGGCGATCTGCTCAGTGACGACGAACTGCGGGCCTCAGCCTATGTGCGTCCTCACATCAGCCAAGACGAAGTGGCCGATGGCGACTGGATGGAGTTGGCCTGGCTGCTGCGCTACGAATGCCGCGACCTGTTCATTGAAATGCTGTTGGTGCTGCGCGCCAAGGCCCGCGCCCACGACCTTGGCTTGGGTGAAGAGGAAGAAGCCGAAGAAGACGATGGCAAATTTGAAACCCGCGACACCGACCGCGGCAAAGCCACCCCGGTAGCCCGCGACCCGGACGAAGAATCGGCCATCTGAAAGCAACCGCGTCTATGTCTGCTTCGGCCCTTCTTTCTCCTGCCGCTTCGGCGCTTTCGCTGCACGATGCCCGCCCGTTCTTTGAAAAGGCGCTGGTGTATGGCGTACAGCACGGCCTGCTGAGTGCTGCCAAACTAGACGCCATCTGCACTGAAGCCCCCAAAGGCATGGTGCAGATTGCCCGCTACTTTGGCAACGAAAACCTGCGCCCCGATCTGGAGCAGGCCCGACTGCGCATCGTCAATTTGGTCAGCCTGTACCTGCTGGAAAGCTGTGGTGGCGACCTCCATCTGGCGGCGCAGTCTCTGCGCGACCACAGCCTGCTGTCGCGCTCCAAAGGGGGCTCCGAGATGCTGAAAAAACTCATCTCTATGCCGCAAAACACCCACTTTGCCATGCACGACCGCGAGGGCTTTACCGAGGCCCAGATACCGCAACTGGCCAAGTGGAGCCTGCAAAGCCATGCCCAGTACCAGGCCGAGTTGGCTGTGCGCCAACCCATCGGCCAACTGATCGACGCTGCGTTGTGGTTGGCCGCCCGTTTTGACTTGCACGCTGATGATCTGGAAGAAGCAGGCACCGATGCCGAAGCCGTGATTCGCACCGCCCTGCTGCTGCACACCTTGACCCCCCAAGCGCAGCAATGGCCCGACAGTGTGGGTTTTGAAGCTCTGATTGGCGCATTGCGCAAAAAGACGGGCTCTATCAGCTTGACTCTGCCAACACAGTTTCCGGCAACACTGCGTCCAGCAGTAGAACGTGTGCGCGCCAGCGTACTGTCCGACTTGCCACGCCTGCGTGACACCAGCCAGAACTTGCGCACCTTGCTGCGCAGCCCAGCCTTCAGTGGTCACTATTTCTGGCA
Organism: Giesbergeria giesbergeri; assembly: GCF_054779375.1. NCBI lineage: Bacteria > Pseudomonadati > Pseudomonadota > Betaproteobacteria > Burkholderiales > Comamonadaceae > Giesbergeria > Giesbergeria giesbergeri. The sequence goes on from NZ_BAAGYJ010000009.1 coordinate 27,755, forward strand.
AGAAGATCCGCTGGCCGAAATCGACCACTATCACCACAGCCTAGACGATGAAGCCCACGGCCACGATCCAGCCACAGCACCCACCAGCGGTAGCAAGACTTGGCAACGCGTCACACAAGGTCAATCGGATGAACATGCCCTGCTCACGCTATTTTTGTATCTCTCGGTAGGAGCGCCCAAACGTTACGTGCCTGCAGACAAAACCCTACTGACCGAAAAGGCAGCGGTTGCCCTGTTGCGCTCCATTCAACAACGCGGCTTGCACCCCACACAAGCAATCGACTTTATCCGCAGCCATGCCCCGGCTGCGCACCAAGACACTTACTGCACGCTATGGCAAAGCTTTGTCGAAGAATCCCACCGCACCCTGTGTGGTGACCACCACGGCCAACGCCAAGAAGCCTTGGCATTGCTACGACGCGAATGCCATATCATGGATTAACACAGGACGCACCCCTACGGCCTGTGGCTGGCGTGGGTGGTGCAAGAACTGTTTGACTCTGAGATCCATCTCGCTGAGATGGTGGTTCATCCAATCTGTCAGTGCATGGCGCAGGTGGGCTTGGTCTAGGCACAATTGTGCTGCCTGGCACAAAGCAGCATGAATATGCTCTCTGGATTGGGCATGGGCCGCCCGGTGCTCCAACAGGCTAGGGCAGCCGTTGTCAGACAAAATGCTTTCTTCCAGCGCATCGTGATGGCTGGAAATGACAAAAAAGTCGTTCAACAACGACCACAGCCGCTGCTGTGCCATGCCACCACGGTCTAGCAACTCGATCATCTCACGGCCAATTTCCAGCAAGATGATGTGCTGTGCATCCAAATCGGCATTGCCCACACTCAGCGCCGGACTCCAGTGCAGAAGGTGCTCATCGGTCATAACTGCCTACCCCCAATTCCCCTTGGTACACCAGCAGGGCCACCAGCAAGAAACCCAGACAAATCACAATCTTGGGCTTAGCGCTGTAGGCAAACCGCAGAATTTTTTCCATGATGGAACGCTGCATGACGAATTTCCCCATAAAAAATAGGGATTCATCATGAAAACGTTTTTTTACACCCTGATGAAAAAACCTGCCTCCGTGTAGACCCGCACCGCACAGGCCAGCATCAGGGGCTTATTCGCCGTGGTAATGGGGCAGACGCTTTTCTTTGAACGCCTGTATACCCTCGGCATAGTCGTGGCTGTTGTATACCACCCGACGCAAACTCTGAATACGCTCAAAGTCTCCTGGTGACACTGCATTGGCACCCGCCAAAATGCGCAACTGCTCTTTCATCACACTCACTGCCAAGGGAGCATTCTGCGCAATAGTGCGGGCCATTTCAAAAACATGGGCTCCAATATGCTCGGCAGGCACCACGCCATTGATCACCCCTTGGCGCTCTAAGCGTGCGGCAGTCATGGGGCGCCCCGTGAACAACATCTCTTTGGCAATATGCGGGGGGGCCACATTCAAGAAGGTCAGCAAGCCTGTGACGTTGTAGGGTACGCCCAACTTGGCTGGGGTGGCCGCAAAGGTGGCTTCGGGGGTAGCAACCACCATATCGCAAGCAAACACCAACTCACAAGCTCCACCCCACACACCACCTTCGATCAACGCCACCACAGGGCCAGGAAATATTTCCACCTCCCGGATCAACGTGCGCAGCGAGTCTTGCCAACTCAACGGATCATGCCCGCCAGCCGGCAACTCCGTCACATCATGCCCCGCAGACCACACCTTGACGCCAGGCAGCGCACGCAAAATGGCTACACGCACCCCTGCCTGCTTGAACTGGTCAAAAGCCTGAATCATTTCCTGCACCATGTGCTCAGACAAAGCGTTGCGCTTGGCCTCGTGGTGCAATGTGATGGTGCCGATACCATTGCTGACCTCGGTCAGAATGAGGGAGGGTGCTTGCATTTCAGTCGTATGGCTTGGTATTTGCATGAAAAATCCTGTGCCTATGGGCCGCAGGGGAATCCTGCCACCGCCGCTCACTGTGGGACAGGGCGGCCCAGCCATTATCGGCTGCGCTTGTGTCGCTGCCATGACCACGGCCTGACCGCTGGCTTTGCCGCATCTTAAAATCGCGCTCCTTGCGCCACCATTGCGCATGCTCCTGCACAGGCCCGCAGTACCCCTGCGGGCCTGTGGCGTTTTCAACACCTCTTGTGACCGCAGGGTTTTCTCGGAGAGAACATGCACGCTTTACTCAGATTGTCCCAGGGCATCGACCGGCTCAACAGCCAGATTGGCAAATACGTCTTGTGGCTCATTTTGGCCTCTACCGTCATCAGCGGCGCCAACGCTGTGGTGCGCAAGGCATTCAACTACAGCTCCAACGCTTTTCTGGAGGTGCAATGGTATTTGTTTGCAGCCGCCTTCATGCTGACAGCAGGCTACACCTTGCTACAAGGCGAACATGTGAAGGTAGACGTCATCGCCAGCCGCTTGTCTAAGCGGGCACAAATTTGGATTGATATTTTTGGTTTCGCCTTCTTTTTGACTCCGGTCTGTTTGGTGGTGCTCTGGTATGGCGTTCCGTTTTTCCTACAAGGCTACCAGTCCAATGAAATGTCGGGAAACGCTGGCGGCCTGATCCGCTGGCCGGTGTATGCACTGATTCCAGCAGGCTTTGTGTTGCTGTTGCTCCAAGGTTGGTCTGAACTCATCAAACGCTTGGCCTTCTTGCATGGCCTGATCGATGACCCTACCGTGAAGAAGATCGAGAAAACGCCAGAAGAAGAACTGGCCGAAGCCATCCGCCGCCAAGCGGAAGCCCAACCCAGTCAGCCTCACTGAGCGTCCCTATCATGGAATTCATTACCCACAACATTGCGCCGATCATGTTCGGCGGCCTCATCATTTTTTTGCTGCTGGGCTTTCCAGTGGCTTTCAGCTTGGGTGCCTGCGGACTGTTTTTTGGTTTCATCGGCATTGAGCTAGGTTTACTGCCAGAGGCGCTGTTGCAGGCATTGCCACTGCGCATCTTTGGCATCATGCAGAACGAAACGCTGCTGGCTATTCCCTTCTTTACGCTAATGGGCCTGATCCTAGAGCGCAGTGGCATGGCCGAAGACCTGCTCGACACCATTGGTCAGCTCTTTGGCCCCATCCGAGGTGGCTTGGCCTTTGCCGTGATTTTTGTGGGGGCGCTGCTGGCTGCCACCACGGGGGTGGTTGCGGCCTCGGTCATCTCGATGGGCTTGATCTCGCTGCCCATCATGCTGCGCTACGGCTACGACCGGCGCATTGCCACAGGCGTCATTGCCGCCTCGGGCACCCTAGCGCAGATCATTCCCCCCTCGCTGGTACTGATCATCCTGGCCGACCAACTCGGACGCAGCGTAGGCGATATGTACAAGGGCGCGTTTCTGCCCGGCTTTATGTTGACTGGGTTGTATGCCCTGTTTGTGATCGCCTTGGCTGTCTTCAAACCCCATTGGGTGCCAGCGTTGCCCGCCGAAGCCCGCACCATCCGAGAAGACAGCGGCAAAACCGGCCTGCCTTCTTTGACGGTACTGACGGCACTGTGCACTGCGGTGAGTGTCTATCTAGGCAAGAACATGGTGACTGTGCACTCTTGGTGGAAGGGCGAAGCCGTGCAGCAGGTGGCCTTGGACGAAACCATTGTCGTGTCGATGTGCGCTGGCGTGGCCTTGGCTTTTGTCATCGCAGTGGTCAACAAGGTATTGCGTCTGGGCTTGCTCTCACGCATGGCCGAGCGCGTGACTTTTGTGCTCATTCCACCACTGTTGCTGATCTTTTTGGTATTGGGCACGATCTTTTTGGGCGTAGCCACCCCCACTGAGGGCGGTGCCATGGGTGCATTGGGTGCCTTCGCCATGGCCCTGGCCCGTGGCCGCCTGAATATGTCGTTGCTGCAACAGGCACTCAACACCACCACCAAACTCTCGTGCTTTGTGGTGTTCATCCTGATCGGCTCCACCGTATTCGGGCTGGTGTTTCAGGGGCTGGACGGCCCACGCTGGGTCGAGCATTTGCTGGGCAATTTGCCTGGTGGACAAACAGGCTTTCTGATTCTGGTCAACGTCATGATTTTCTTCTTGGCGTTTTTCTTGGACTTTTTTGAGCTTTCATTCATCGTGGTGCCATTGCTGGCCCCGGTGGCCGACAAGCTGGGGATTGACCTGATCTGGTTTGGTGTGTTGCTGGCGGTGAACATGCAAACTTCATTCATGCATCCCCCCTTTGGCTTTGCCTTGTTCTTTTTGCGCAGTGTGGCCCCGAGCACGGCCTACACCGACAAGGTGACCAAAAAATTGGTACAGCCCGTGACGACCATGCAGATTTACTGGGGTGCCGTCCCCTTTGTGCTGATCCAGATCGTGATGGTGGGATTGATCATCGCCTTCCCAGGCATTGTGTCGGGCAATCTGGACAAGGCCCAGGTTTACGACATGGACAAAATCCAGCAGCAAATGGAGGCAGAAATGCCGGATGCCACACCGTTTGGCTCCGACCCCTTCGCCAACGAAGAAAACCGCACCGACAGCGCCGATCCGGCCAGCCCCTCAGCCCCGGCGGAGTCAACCCCTGACCTGCCCGCCACCAGCGATGCAGATGCCCAGGCCGAACTGCTCAAGGCGGCGCAGGAGAGCGTGCCCTCCGACAAAAAGCCCTGATCTCCTTGGCCTGCACACCAAAAAGCCCTGCATTGCAGGGCTTTTTTTATCGGGTGATTGTGGCGTTAACCGGTGTTGCGTAAACCCGCTGCAATACCGTTGATCGAGATATGGATACCCGTCTGCACGCGCTCATCACCCTCCCCCTCACGCCAGCGGCGCACCAGTTCTACTTGCAGATGGTGCAGCGGGTCGATGTAAGGGAAACGGTGGCGAATCGAGCGGGCCAACGCCGTGTTATTGACCAGGCGCTGCTTCTCGCCAGTGATGCGTGCCAGTGCCTCGGCGGTACGGTGCCATTCTGTTTCAATGGTGCTAAAAATCTTCTTGCGCAGGCGGGGGTTGTCTACCAACTCGCTGTAGCGCGAGGCCAGTGCCAAATCACTTTTAGCCAACACCATGTCCATGTTCGACAGCAGCGTGCTAAAAAACGGCCACTGGCGGTACATCTTGCGCAACAGCGCCAGCTGGGCCTTGGGGTCGGTGCCTTCGGCATGCAAAAAGGCGTCTACCGCCGCACCAAAGCCATACCAACCTGGCAGCGTCAGGCGGCACTGGCCCCAACTGAAGCCCCAAGGAATAGCCCGCAAATCCTCAATCTTTTGTGAAGGCTTGCGCGAGGCCGGGCGCGAACCGATATTGAGCTCGGCAATCTCGCGGATGGGCGTGGAGTTGAAGAAGTAGTCGGTAAAACCGGGGGTCTCATAGACCAGCGCGCGGTAGGCGTCCATGCTGGCCTGTGACAGCTGGGCCGCAGCCGCCAGAAAATCTGGCGTGGCCGACTTGGTGGGCTGCAACAAGGTGGCCTCCAAAGTGGCTGCCACCAATGTTTCCAAATTGCGGCGGCCAATTTCGGGGTTGGCATATTTGGAGGCAATCACTTCGCCTTGCTCTGTCAGGCGAATCTGGCCGCGCACGGTGCCTGGGGGCTGCGCCAAAATCGCTTGGTAGCTGGGGCCACCGCCCCGACCTACCGTGCCGCCACGCCCGTGGAACATGCGCAAACGGATGGGCGTGTTGCCCGCAGACAGCTCGTCAAACAGCTCCACCAAAGCGATTTCTGCCCGGTAAAGCTCCCAGTTGCTGGTAAAGATGCCGCCGTCTTTATTGCTGTCGGAGTAACCAAGCATGATGTCCTGCTCGGCACCACTGCGGCGCACCAAGGCCGCTACATCGGGGAGTTGGTAGAACTCGCGCATGATGGTGGGGGCGTTGCGCAAGTCTTCAATCGTCTCAAACAGCGGCACCACAATCAGGTCGCAATGGGCTTGGCCCCATACCGGAGAGGCCTGCCCCAAAGTGCCACGCAGCAGCCCCACCTCTTTTTGCAACAACAGCACTTCCAGCAAATCGCTCACGGTTTCTGTATGGCTGATGATGTAGTGCCGGATGGCCTCGGCCCCATAGCGGCGGCGCATTTGCAAGGCTGTCTCAAAAATCGCCAACTCGCTTTGCGTATGTTCAGAATACGGCACGCCCTGCACCCGCAACGGACGTGCGTCCTGCAATAGACGCATCAGCACAGCCCGTTTGGCAGCCTCGCCCAAATCCGCATAGTCTGGCTCAATACGGGCCACAGCCAATAACTCGGCAATCACCCGCTCGTGCTGGTCAGAGCTTTGACGCAAATCCACCGTAGCCAGATGGAAGCCAAACACCTCTACCGCCCGTATCAACGGGCTCAGACGTTCAGGCACCAAAGCAGCACCGTGGTGTGCCTGGAGTGAAGCGGCAATCGTGCGCAACTCGGCCAAAAATTCGGCCGCATCACCATAGGGGTTTTGCGGTGCCACGGCATGGCGTGCCGCTTCGGTACCGGCCAACTGCTCTAGGGTTGCTGCCAGACGCGCATAGATGCCTGTGAGGGCGCGGCGATAAGGCTCATCTTGGCGGTGGGCATTGCTATCGGGCGAGCTTTGGGCCAAGGCTTGCATCTCAGGCGTTTGTTCCACCAGCCGGGCCGACATGGACAACTCGCTGCCCAACAAATGCACCTCGGTCAGGTAGTGGCGCAGGGCCACTTCACTCTGACGGCGCAACGCCTGCTCCAACGTGGTGGCACTGACATTGGGGTTGCCGTCGCGGTCACCACCAATCCATTGCCCCATGCGCAAAAAGCTGTGTACGTGCTGATCACCCAGTTCGCTTTCCAACTCGGCATAGATGCGTGGAATTTCGCGCAGAAAGGTGGCCTCGTAATACGACAGGGCATTTTCAATCTCGTCGGCCACGGTCAATTTGCTGTAGCGCAGCAAGCGGGTTTGCCACAACTGGGCCACCCGGGCGCGCAATTGGGCTTCGTTGGCAGCCAAAGCGCGTGGAGTCAGGGCGTCTTTGGCACTGTTGTAGAGCTGTGCGCGCTCCACAATGTCGTCACGGGCACCCAAGAGCTGCGCAATGCCGCGTTCGGCGTCCAGAATGCTTTTGCGCTGCACCTCGGTGGGGTGGGCGGTGAGCACCGGAGCCACATAACTGCTGGCCAGTGCCTCGGCAATGGTGCTGGGTGCAATGCCCTCCCAACGCAAGCGCGACAACGCCACAGCAATGCTGCCCTCTTGCGTATCACCCGCACGATCGCGAATGGTGCGGCGGCGGATGTGGTGGCGGTCTTCGGCCAAGTTGGCTAAATGGCTAAAATAGGTGAAGGCGCGGATCACGCTCACCGTTTGGTCGCCACTCAAACCCTTGAGCAACTTTTTAAGCGCCTTGTCGGCGTCGTGGTCGGCATCCCGGCGAAAAGCCACCGAGAGTTTGCGCACCTGCTCAATCAGCTCAAAAGCGTCTACGCCTTCTTGCTCACGGATCACATCACCCAGAATGCGCCCTAACAGGCGGATATCCTGGATCAGGGGCGCGTCTTTGTCGGTTTTACGCGCCGGTGGGGCTTCTGTCTTACGAACGGACGAAGTCATTTTGGTTGAGTCTCCTGGCTCAATGGTTTTAAAACTGGAGCCATGCTAGCATCCCGCGCTTGGCTAACCATGTGCCATACAGCCGGTTTTTCTCCTAGGTTCGCCCTCTTTTTGCTCCGCCTGCCGCGATGACTTCCCAAGCCCCCTCCTTACCCTCCATCGTCATTGCCACACGCGAAAGCCGCCTGGCGTTATGGCAAGCCGAACATGTACAGCAGCTGCTGCAAGCGCGCGGCCATGCGGTCTCCTTGCTGGGCATGACCACCTTGGGTGACCAAATTTTGGATCGCAGCCTGAGCAAAGTGGGGGGCAAGGGGTTGTTCGTCAAGGAACTAGAAACCGCTCTGCACGATGGGCGGGCTGATATTGCCGTCCATTCACTCAAAGACGTGCCCATGGAGCTGCCCGAGGGCTTTGCCTTGGCCTGCGTGATGGAACGCGAAGACGCCCACGATGCCTTTGTTTCCCCCCACTATGCCAGCTTGCAAGATTTACCCGCCGGTGCGGTGGTGGGCACCTCCAGCCTGCGCCGTCAGGTGCTCTTGCACGCCCTGCGCCCCGACTTGCACATTCAGCCGCTGCGGGGCAACCTGGACACTCGGCTGCGCAAACTCGACGAGGGCCAATACGATGCCATCGTGCTGGCCGCTGCCGGGCTCAAGCGTCTCAACCTGCATGAACGCCTCCGCAAAATCTTCACCCCCTCCGAGATGTTGCCCGCCGCAGGCCAAGGTGCCTTGGGCATTGAGGTGCGCAGCGACCGCCAAGACTTGATCGATGCTTTGGCTCCCCTAGCACACCAGCCCACCTGGCTGCGCGTGACAGCCGAGCGAGCCGTAAGCCGTTGTCTGGGGGGCAGTTGCTCCATGCCACTGGCGGCCCACGCCGTGTTGCACCATGACCAATTGCAACTGGATGCTGCTTGGGGAGACCCAGAACAACAACAGGCACTGGTACGCGCCAGTGCCTGTGCCACCGTCACCACTTTGGCCGATGCCGATGCGCTAGGACAGGCCGTAGCGGCACAGCTACGGGCTGGCGGTGCGGGCAGCTAAGAAGCAACCACAGCACACCCACCCCACTCCCTTTGTGCGCCTGCCATGCCACCACGGATCGTCATTACCCGCCCTGCGCACGAAGCGGCGCAGTGGGTCGCTGCATTGCAATTGCGTGGGCTGCCAGCGCAGTCTTTGCCCCTGATTCAAATCACGGCCCCCCAAGATACCGAACTGGTGGACAGGCTGCACACTGCGCGACAGCAATTGGCACAGTACGATGCGGTAATGGTGGTCAGTGGACAAGCCGCCCGGTACTTCTGGACGCCTGCTGCGGTTCAAACCCTGGCCTGTTTGGTGGCTACAGGCCATGCACCCAGAGTGTGGGCACCCGGCCCCGGCACCGCCAGCACATTAGAGGCACTGGGTATGGCGCCTTCGTGCATCGACCAACCCGCCAACGATGCCCCACAGTTCGATTCCGAAGCCCTCTGGCAACAGGTACACACACAGATCCGGCCGGGCTGTCGGGTCTTGATTGTGCGCGGCAGCAACGCCACAGCCTCTAACGCCCCCACAGAAGGCTCTGGGCGAGATTGGTTAACCCACCAATTACAACAGGCAGACGCTCTGGTTCACACAGTGGTTGCCTACCAACGTACCGCCCCGCATCTCACACCCGACGAAAAAGCACTGGCCGTACAGGCCGCCCATGATGGCTCACTTTGGCTGTTTAGCAGTTCACAAGCCATCGCCCATCTGCAAGCGCAGCTACCCACACAGTCTTGGCAGCAGGCATTGGCCCTGACCACACACCCTCGCATTGCGGCAGCAGCACAGGCCATCGGCTTTGGCACAGTGCGTCAATGCCGCCCCGCACTCAAGGATGTAGCAGTCTCGATAGAATCCATGCCATGAGCTCTGCGCCTTCTCCCGACCTGTCTGCTGCAACCCCGGTGCCGCCGACAACGGCCTCTGTAGCACCAGAGGCTGCGCCCGGCGGTGCAGGCAAGCTGTGGAGTTACAGCTTGGCTGTCGTAGCCACCCTGGCGGCAGTGGGCCTGACCAGCAGCACCTTGCTGTGGCAAAAGCTCCACACCATCCAAGAACAGCTGGCCCGTCAAAGTGCCGATGCTGGCACCCAAGCCGTAGAAGCCCGCACCTTGGCCCGCGAGGCACAAGAACAAGCCAACGACAACGCCACCCGACTGACTGTGGCCGAAACCCGCCTCAACGAGGTAGCTTTGCAACGCGGTCAGCTAGAAGAGCTGATGCGCAGCGTCTCACGCTCACGCGATGAAACGCTGGTGGTCGATATTGAAGCGGCCTTGCGGCTGGCCCAGCAACAGGCCCAGTTCACCGGCCATCTGGAACCTCTGGTGGCTGGGCTCAAAAGCGCACAGCAGCGCATAGAGCGGGCGGCACAACCGCGCCTGCAACCCTTGCTACGGGCCATGGGCCGCGATCTGGAGCGCCTGAGCACCGCCCATGTCGCCGACACCGCCGGTCTGCTGGCCCGTCTAGACGACTTGGTACGCCAAGTGGACGACCTGCCACTGCAAAATGCGGTGGCGCAGGCAGCAGCCACGCGCCGCCTGCAAGCCAAAGCCAACGCCCAAGCCCATCACAGCAGCACAGCCCCTACCGCCGACCAACCGTGGTGGCAAACCACCCTGCTGCATGGCTGGGAGGTCGTGTGGGACGAAGTGCGCAGCTTGGTTCGTGTCAGCCGCATAGACCAGCCCGAGGCCATCTTATTGGCGCCAGAAGAAGCCTTTTTCCTGCGTGAAAACCTCAAACTCAAACTGCTCAATGCCCGTTTGGGGATACTGGCACGACAATCTGAGTCGGCCCGCTCCGACTTGGCCACCGCCAGTGCCGCCATCAATAAATACTTCGATCCCGCCTCGCGGCGCACCCAGAATGCGGCCACAGTGCTGCAACAGGTGCAGACCCACATGAAAAATACCGAGCTCCCCCGTCTAGACGAAACCTTTGCCGCCCTGGGCAGTGCGGCAGCAGGCCGTTAAGGCCCAGAAAGCACCCGCCTATGCGTGCCGCCCTCTGGCTTTTGGCCCTTTTTGCTGTTGCTGTGGCCTCGGCACTGTTCGCAGGCAACAACCAAGGCACCATCACCCTGTTCTGGCCCCCTTACCGACTAGATTTGTCACTGAATCTAGTGTTGCTGCTACTGGTACTGGGTTTTGCCACCATCTATGCGGCTCTGCGTGGGCTAGCGGCTTTGCTGGCCCTGCCACGCGAAGCCCAACGCTGGCGCCTGCAACAAAAAGAACGGGCCATGCACGCAGCCCTGCTGGATGCCTTAGCCCAATTCATGGCAGGGCGATTCTTGCGCTCACGCAAAGCAGCCCTGCTGGCACTGGCACAGGAGGCCGCCCTCACCCAAGCAGGTGAGGCCATCCCCCACGCACATCAACTGCGGGCCTTGGCCCATCTGATTGCGGCCGAAGACTCCCAGGCACTGCAAGACCGCAAGCACCGTGAACAACATGTGCAACAGGCCATGGAGCAAGCCCCCGCCCACGGCACTGCCCATGCGCAGGTGCTGCGCGAGGGCATACAACTGCGGGCAGCCCGCTGGGCCTTAGAAGACCACGATGCCCGCAGCGCCTTAGACTGGTTAGGAGCCTTGCCCCAAGGAGCAGCACGCCGCACGTTGGCGTTGCGCATTCGGCTCAAGGCCGCACGCCATGCCCACCAGACCCAAGATGCCCTAGAAACCGCCCGCCTCTTGGGCAAGCACCGTGCGTTCTCTGCAACTGCAGCCCAAAGCATTGTGCGTGGGCTAGCCACCGAACTGATAGACAGCGCACACGACCACATCCAATTGCAGCAAGTTTGGCAATCGCTCGAAACCCACGAACGCGCCATGCCCGAGTTGGCCATCCATGCCGCCCAGCGCCTGAGTGCTTTGGGGGGAGACCCTGCCCAAGTGCGCCACTGGCTACTGCCTGTATGGCCGCTGCTGCAAGAATATCCGGGCACTCTGAGTGATACCCTGGCCCTCAAACTGGTCTGCACCCTAGAAGCCAGTCTGCATGAAATAGATGCTCCCTGGCTAGCGCGCATTGAGTCCGCTGCCCAAGCGCAGCCACAACATGCCCGCCTGCAATACTTGGCTGGCGTAGCTTGCCTACAGCGTCAATTGTGGGGCAAAGCCCAGCAATTGCTGACCCCATGCAGCCAGCAATTGCCCGATACGGGGCTGCGTCGGCGGGCTTGGTTGCACTTAGCGGCTCTGGCAGAACGGCGTGGTGACACCCCAGCCGCCACCACAGCCTGGAAACAGGCAGCCCAAGCCGAATAACCAGTGGCGCTGGCCCCCCTATGCCGTCCATGCGCCCACCTCCCTCCTCGCGCGACTGGTTGCCCTACCTGACTGGGGCCAGCGTGATTGGCATTCTGATCGTGGTGCTCACTGCTATGGCACTGTGGCAAGAAACCCAGCGCCAGCAAGAACGCCACGTCACCCAGACGCAGGAAACCACCCATCTGCTGGCCCACCATATCGAATCCATTTTCGATCAGACCGACACGGCCCTGCAGTCAATTGCCTATCACTACACCGAACAACAGCACACAGGCACCTTCCATCCAGCACGCTTCAACGCGGCCATGCAACAGCAACTGACGCTGTTGCCACATCTGTACAGTTTGCGCATTACCGACCCCCAAGGCGTGCTGCGTTACGGCACGGGTGAACTCCAGCCACTCGACTTGGCCGATAGACCCTACTTCCAATCGGTGCGCAGCGCAACAGTTACGCCAGGCCATGCAGGTCTGGTCATAGAAGGGCCACTGCAAGATCGGCTGGGTGGCCGTTGGATACTGGTGCTGGCCAGGCGGCTAGAACAGCCCGGCGGTGATTTTGCAGGCATGGTCTATGCCACTTTTGCGATTGCCTCGCTCGACCATATTTTGAGCCAGACCCCCATCGGCCCCGCTGGGATGGTGGCTCTGCGCACCGCCCAATCGCTGACCCAGATCGCCCAATACCCTGCCACGCCAGACACCCACCACCGCCCAGAGCAGTCCAGCCCAGTCTCACCCAAGTTACACGAACACTTGGCTACAGCCCCCCACAGCGGCAGTTACTTGGATACCTCTCCACTGGACAGCATCACACGCTTTTATGCCTACCAACGGCTTGATAACTACCCTCTCTTTGTCATAGTTGGCAAAGCGCGTGAGCACTGGATGGCGGCTTGGGGGCCAAACACTTACCTGTTGCTGGGTTTTAGTGGCCTGATGGTGTTGCTCACATTGCTGGGTGCCCACCGCCTATACCGCATGGCCCAGCAGCATGGTCAGCGGCGCAGCGAGCAAAGTGCAGCCCAAGTGCTGCAAGCCTCGCCCATCGCCATGCTGGTGGTAGACCGGCAAAGCACCGTGCTGCGCGCCAACCAAGCCGCCTGCGCACTGTTGGGCTACACCCCCGAAGAACTGGTCGGCCTGCACAGCATCTATTTGCTACCACCATCTATGCACGATGTGCAAACGCAACTGGCACAACGCTTGCTGCAAACCGCTAGTCCTGCACTGTCTCCACTGTTGGAGCGGGAAGTTTTGCTGCTGCACCACTGTGGCAACCCAATTCCGGTGCAAATCACTGCGGCCGTGATTGAAGTTGACGGCCAACGTCAGGCCATTTTGGCGCTAGAAGACCTGAGCGCCCGCCAACAGGCCGAGAAAATCGTCCACGAAGTGCTCAAGCTACAAACGGCCATCCTCAACCATGCTGCCTATGGCATCTTGGCTACCGACCCTGCTGGAGTGCTGACACTGTTCAACCGCACTGCAGAGCAGATGCTTGGCTACCGGGCCAAAGAGGTGGTGGGTCGGCAGCGTCCCACCCTGTTTCACGACCCACAAAACCAACAAGCCGACTTTGTCACTCTGTTTGCGGGCCGCGATGATCACCAGCCCGTCCAAGACGAGATCATCTATGTGCGCAAAGACGGCAGCCATTTTGTAGGTTCGCGATCAGTCTCGGTGCTCAAAGATGAGCATGGAGCTGCCAGCGGCTACTTGACTATCGTGGCCGACATCTCTGAACGCCGGGCCAATGAACAACTGGTATCCAATGCCCTGGCACGGCTCAAAATGGCCACCGACATTGCCGACTTGACCATCTGGAGCTGGTGTTTTGCCAACGACCAGATTGACGGGGATGAACGGTTGCACCAATGGTATCGGCTGGCTCCAGAAGTACCACTTCAAGGCATCCGCCGCCGTGATTGGCATCGATGGGTGGCTGCCGACGACAGTGCCAAACTCGACGCTCGGATGGAACACAGTCGCCAGACAGGTGCCTCTGGCGGAGGCAGTTTTCGTGTGCAGCAGGCAGATCACAGCTACCGCCATTACGAGGCCCGTTGGATGCTGGAGCGCGACAGCAAGGGCCAACCCCTGGGCCTGCTGGGGGTGGTGCGTGACATCACCACCGAGAAAGAATACGCCCAAAGCCTGCGTGCGGCCAAAGACGCTGCCGATGCAGCCAATCAGGCCAAAAGTGATTTTCTGGCCAACATGAGTCACGAAATTCGCACCCCCATGAATGCCGTGCTGGGCATGACCGCCTTGGTACTGAACTCAGAATTGACCCCGCGCCAACGCGACCACTTAGGCAAGGCCCACGCCTCAGCACAAGCCCTACTGCAGCTGCTCAACGACATCCTCGACTACTCCAAAATGGAAGCGGGCAAACTGCAACTGGAGCAACAGCCTTTTGCACTGGCCACAGTGGTGGGCAAGGTGCAAGACATGTTTGCACATCGCCTAGAGGCCAAGCACCTAGGCTGGCAGGTTCTGCTAGACCCTGCACTGCCCACCCACCTGCTCGGCGATGCCTTGCGCCTAGGCCAAATACTCACCAACCTGCTGGACAACGCCATCAAATTCACAGAGCAAGGTGGCATCACCCTGTCCCTGACCGTGCAAGAGCAGCAGAACGACACCCTGATGCTGTGCGGCGAAGTCCGTGACACGGGCATCGGCATGACCCCCGAGCAAATTGCACGCCTGTTCTGTGCTTTCACACAGGCCGATGGCTCCATCACCCGCCGATACGGTGGCACCGGGTTGGGGCTGTCGATTGTGCAACGTCTGGTGCAACTCATGCACGGCCAAATCACGGTACACAGCAGCCCCGGCCAAGGCAGCACCTTTCGCTTTGCGCTCAGGCTCCAGTGTGTCACCACCACAGAGTCCCCGCATGCCCCCGTCACGGCTGCCTGCGTGGCACCACGGTTGACTACGGCAGCGCCAGCGCCCACGCCACCACAGCAGGCCAGCGTCGCGCACCACACGCGCCTCCAACTCGATGTTTTGCTGGCCGAACTCGAACCCCTGCTGATCCACAACCGCTTGGCCGCCAAGCGCGTGGGTGAACAAATCGAAACCCTGCTGCAACCCACCCCCTGGGCCGATAGCTTTGCAGCCGTCATGGGGCCGACCCGCCGACTTCAGTTCAAAGAGGCGCTCAACGCCTTACACCACTGGATAGCCAGCCTGCCCCCCGAAGAAAAACAATAATGGTGCACAGCACCCTGCCCGTACAACGGAGATCCTGATCTTGACCACCCTTTTGCAATTTTTTTCTGTGATCTTGCTGGCACTTGGTCTGTTGGGCTGCAAAGATGCCAACGAACTGCAACTCAACAGCGTCACCACCGCCTCAACGCCCAGCGTCTCTGCCCCGGCCCCAACGGCTACAGAACAAAAAACGGTAGCGTTGGTGATGAAAACACTGACCAACCCCTTCTTCATTGCCATGGAACGGGGTGCGCGCCGTGCCGAACGCCAATTGGGTGTGCAACTCCAAGTCAAGGTGGCCGCCCAAGAAACCTCTATTGAGCAACAAATTCAGATCATCGACGACCTGATCGGTGCAGGCGTCCATGCCATCATCATCGCCCCCGGCGACTCGCAGCGCCTAGTGCCAGTGCTCAAAAAGGCCGCCGATGCAGGCATCAAGCTGGTCAATGTAGACAACCGGCTAGACCCACAGACGGTGCAACAGGCAGGTCTGGCACCTGTTCCGTTTTTAAGTGTGGATAACGAAAAAGGCGCCTATGCTGCTGCACAGGCGCTGGCCCTTCATGCAGCCCCCGACACCCAAGCCATTGTGTTGGAGGGTATTCGCAGTGCCGACAATGCCCGCCAACGCCAGCGTGGCGCCGAACGCGCCCTGGCCGACAACCCAGCAGTGCAGCTGGTGGCCAGCGAGACAGCACACTGGAAAATTGACGAGGGCTATAGCGTCACACAAGAGCTCATGACCCGCCATCCCAAAGTGCAGTTGGTGTATGCCGCCAATGACATGATGGCGCTGGGAGCCATACAGTACCTGCAAGAGCAAGGACGCACCGACGTCAAGGTAGGAGGCTACGACGCCATTGACGAGGCAGTGGCAGCCATTCGCAAAGGCCAGATGAGCGTCACCGTCGACCAACAGGCCGCCGAACAAGGCTTTCAGGGCGTGGTGCTGGCGCAGCGCCTGCTCCAAGGTGAAACCGTGCCGCTGATGACACTCATCGACGCCCGATTGGTCACGGCCTCTACTCTGCACTAATTTGGTAGGGATGGCCGTGCGCTGGAATACCAACATCACCACCCGGCTGGTGGTCTATCTGCTGCTGACCGCTCTTGTGCCGCTGTTACTGTTTGGCAGCAGTGCGTTCTACATGGCCCGCAGCATCGTCATTGAACAAACCACAGCCAACAACCACCGCACGCTGTCTGAAGTGCAGCAGTTTCTGACCCTCTATACCGAACAAATAGAGGACTTGGCGGCCAATATTGCTGGCAATGAGGCCATTGCCAAAGCCTTGTACGAGGTAGATCGCTCTGCCGGAAAAACCTACGACCGGCTCAACACCCAAGCACAGATTGGTTATATCCTGAACCACTTTTTGCGGGCGCGGGGGTTGGTGTCGTTGGATGTGCTGTCGCTGCATGGTCAGCACTTTCATGTTGGCTCCACGCTAGACACCCACGACGTGCCAGCGCAAACCGTTCGGCGCTTGGTGCAAGAAGCCCAAGTTTCTGGGCAAAGCACCTACTGGCGTGGCATGGACGATGGTGCCAATTTGGGACTGACCTCCAACAAGGTCTATACGCTGATCCGGCCCATCAGCCATTACAACGAAAAAGCCCATGTGCACTCGGTGGTTGGTGTGCTGGTCATCAGCCTCAACGATGCCATCTTTCAAAGTTACCGGGGCCAAGACCCTCACCAAATCCGCCTGATGGCTGTAGATCGGGATGGCCGCTTCATACACCACCCCGAGCGCAACCACTTTGGTCAACCTGCAGCCCCCGGCTTGCTGCGCCTGCTGCACCAAAACCCGACTGATCAACGCCTGGTGCTGGATGGACAAAAAGTATTGCTGTCGTCCATGCCACTACCCAAAATTGGGGGGTATCTACTGCTCACCACCCCGGTAAAACAGCAAACCTCCCAAGAGATGCGTCTGGCCCTGTTGGCGCTGTCGTTGTTGCTGGTGTGCCTGACTGTGATGGCGCTGTTGGTGCGCCACCATGCACGGCAAGTGGTCATGCCCCTGCGGGCCGTGGCGCAAAGCTTCCAGCGGCTGAGCCAAACCCCAGAGGCCACACACACCCCTTTGCCCCTGCCTGCGGTACGCGATGAGATTGCCGACCTGGTCTCAGGCTTCAATGCCTATTTGCAAACCATCCAAGACCAACGCGATGCCGCTGATGCACTGCGCCGCACACAACAGGAAGTGCTAGACAATGCACAAACCCTGCGCACCGCCATTGAGGCCATTGACGAAGCCTTTGTACTGTTCGACCACCACGACCGTTTGGTCTTTTGCAACGACAAATACCGCTCCCTCATCCCCGGCAATCAACACATCAACCCCCAAGGCAAAACCTTTGAGGCACTGCTGCGCGCCCGCATAGAGGCTGGGCAATATGCCGAACTCTTGCATGCACCGCCAGAGCAACAAGAGGCATGGATTCGCCACCGCATGAACATCCACCACAGCGGCCAAGGGGTGATAGAACAAAAGCTGCAAGACGGACGCTGGCTGCGCATTGTGGATCGCAAAACCCCGGCAGGCTATACCGTAGGCTTTAGGGTAGACATCTCCCACATCAAACAAATGCAGGAGGCCGCCGAGGCGGCCAACCATGCCAAGAGCAATTTTCTGGCCAATATGAGCCACGAAATTCGTACGCCGATGAACGCCATCATCGGCATGACGGCGCTGGTGCTCGACTCCACACTGACACCCCGTCAGCGCGACTACCTGGGCAAGGTACACAACTCAGCACGAGCCTTGTTGCAACTGCTCAATGACATTTTGGACTACTCCAAAATTGAGGCCGGGCGACTAGAACTGGAGCAGCTGCCGTTTGAACTGGCAGGCGTACTGCAACAGGTCAGTGATATGTTTGCCCACCAACTCGACGAGAAGCACCTGAACTGGCAAATGGTGCTTGACCCACGTCTGCCACGCTACCTTGTGGGCGATGCCTTGCGTTTGGGGCAGATTCTCATCAACTTGGTGGGCAATGCCATCAAATTTACCGAACGGGGCAGCGTGCAAGTGCAACTCACGTTGCACACAGAAACTGACCATACCGTGACGCTCCAGGGCAGCGTATCCGACACCGGCATTGGCATGACGCCAGAGCAGGTAGCGCGGTTGTTTGCTGCCTTCACCCAGGCCGACAGCTCCATCACACGCAAATACGGCGGCACGGGGTTGGGCCTGTCCATCGTGCAACAACTCGCCCATTTGATGCATGGCAACGTACAAGTGCAAAGCCACGCCGGCCAAGGCAGCACCTTCCGCTTTGAGGTGACCCTGGCACGGGCCAGCGAAGAGGCCCTGCCCCACACTGCCGATGCCCTGGCCCAAGCAACCTGGACATTGCAGACAGCACCGTTACACCACAAACAAGTGCTGGTGGTCAGCCCCCCAGATGCGCCCTGTGCCGACATCCAGGACATGTTGACGCACATGGGGATGAGCGTGAGTACCGCAGGCAACCCCACCGATGCCATTGCCACCGCACAACACAGCCCACTGGCAGCCATTGTGGTGGATTTGCGCCTGCCTGGCATGGATGGGTTCTGCCTTACCCAACAGCTGTACACCACACTGGGCGCACAATGCCCGCCCATCATTGCACTGGCAGCACAGGCCAGCCACCCCCCAGCCACCCCACAGAACCTGACCACAGGCATAGTGGCACAGCTTGATCCCCCCTGGGCCGCAGAACAGTTGCGAGACACCTTGTTGCACTGGATTGCGCCCATCACCCACACCGCACCAGACGAAACCACCTGCGTTGCCAGACAACTGCCTGTGGCCCCGCCTTTGGACTACGCTCTGCTACAACAACGCATAGCGCAACTGGAGCCACTGCTCAGCGCCAACCGGCTGGCGGCCAAACGCATGACCGAAGACATCGAACTGCTGTTACAAAACACTACACTGGCCCCGGCCTTTGCGCCTGTCAGCATAGCCGTGCGGCGCTTGCAATTCAAACCTGCACTAGAGGCCTTGTGGGTGTTTGCATCCCACCTGCCCAGCCATTCACCACTGGCAACACCCCAGATACAAGAGACACCGCCATGCCCAGCCCACGCGCCCAAGTCCTGATTGTGGACGATCAACCTGAAAACATCGAAGTCCTGGGTGAAACGCTGGCCGACATCTGCGAAATCGGTTTTGCACTGTCTGGGCCAGAAGGTTTGACGCAGGTGGCCGAGCATCGGCCCGACCTGATTTTGCTCGACGTGATGATGCCAGACATGAACGGCTACGAAGTGCTGGAAATACTGCAACGCGACCCCAACACCCGCGAGGTGCCCGTGATCTTCGTCACGGCCCGCATCGATGCCGACAGCGAAACACGGGGTATCGAGGCAGGGGCGGTGGACTTCATCCACAAGCCCATCAATCCACAGGTAGTCAAGGCCAGGGTCTCGGCCCATCTAGAGCGGGCGCAGCAACGTGCAGCCCTGGCCGAGCTCAACCAGCAACTGCAAGACTCGCTGGCCCAAATCAAGGCGGCGCAAAGCCGGTTGTTGGTACTCTCAACGGCCATTGAGCAAAGTCCACTCACGGTGATGGTGACCGACTTGGATGGCCATATCGAGTACGTCAACCCCTACTTCACCCAGCTCACGGGCTATACCTTTGATGAGGTTCATGGCCGCAAGCCCTCTATGCTGAAGTCGGGCCTGACCGACCCCACCATCTACCGAGATCTGTGGATACAACTCTCCCAAGGGCAATGCTGGGTCGGAGAAATCATCAACCGCACCAAAGCCGGTGACACCTATGTGGAAGAAACCCACATCGCTCCAGTGGTCGATGCTGAAGGCCAGCGCCAACACTATGTCGCCATCAAACTCGACATCACAGAACGCAAACATGCCCAGCAAAAACTCGACCATCTGGCCCACTACGACATTCTGACCAATCTGCCCAACCGCAGTCTGTTTTTGGATCGCGCCGAGCGCGGCTTGGCTCTGGCCAAACGCCATGACCGCCCACTGGCTTTGCTGTTCATCGATCTGGACAAGTTCAAACCCATCAACGACACCTGGGGCCATGCTGTTGGCGATGTGGTGTTGCAAGAAGTGGCACGGCGCATGCAAGCCTGTGTGCGCGAATCCGATACGGTCAGCCGCGTAGGGGGCGATGAGTTTGTGGTGCTGCTGCTCAATCTCAACACTCCCGCCGATGCCCTGATGGTGGCAGAAAAAATCCGTGTCGCCCTGAACGAACCCATGCTGATCGATGACAAAACCCTGTCCATTTCTTCATGCATCGGTGTGGCCCTCTACCCAGAACACGGCCAAACGCAAATGGAACTGTCACGCCATGCCGATGCCGCGATGTACCAAGCCAAAGAACGGGGCCGCGACCGGGTGGTACTGTTTGACGCCACCATGAGCTCTGCATAGCGCCACTGCCCAATATTCAATTTTTTTCAATTGAAACATCAATTCAATTGGAACTAAAAGAATTTGGTGGTTCTTACACTGACACGTGTTCCACAACGCAACCGCCTCTGGCCGTTGCCGGAACCCCCTCAGATGCAAGCGACCACCATGCCAGATCACCGCCCACCCCATACCCCTGCCGACAGCACACCCGCCAGCCGCTACAACACCACAGCCATAGCCCTGCACTGGGTGCTCGGCGGTGCCTTGGTGGCCGTGTTTGCCATCGGCATTTACATGGCCGACCTGCCGTTTTCTCCCCAACGCCTGCAACTCTACAACTGGCATAAATGGGCAGGCGTAGGCATCTTGCTGCTGTCGGCGCTGCGGTTGGCTTGGCGCCTAACGCACCGCCCTCCAGCCTTGCCCGCATCCATGCAGGCAGCCATGCCCGCATGGCAAAAGGCAGCCCACCACGGCACCCACCATGCCTTGTATTTGCTGTTCTTTGCCGTTCCTCTGCTAGGTTGGGCTTACAGCTCCGCCGCCGGGTTTCCTATCGTTTTTCTGGGGATGCTGCCCCTGCCCGACTTTGTACCCGTCAGCCCAGCCTTGGCAGAGTGGCTCAAACCACTGCACAAGTTATCCGCCTTCGGGATGGCGGCGCTAGTGCTGGTGCATGTGGCAGCGGCCCTGAAACACCAATTCATTGATCGCGACCAGTTGCTGCTCCGCATGTGGCCTGGTCAACACTGAACTTTCCTTCACTGATCGCGCTCAGACCCCCTTTCTTCTCCAATACCACCATGAAACCCACTTCTTTTCTTTCTGCCCTGCTGTTGGGTAGCACCGCCTTGCTCATGGGCACCCCCGCCAGCGCACAACAAGCCTTGGTGCCCGCACAAAGCAGCATCGGCTTCACCGCCAAACAAATGGGCGTGCCACTGCAAGGACATTTCAAAAAATTCACGGCCCAAGTCGTCTTCGATCCCACCAAGCTGGCAAGCAGCAAAATCAGCTTTAGCGTAGATACCGGCAGTGCCACGCTCGGCTCTCGGGAAACCGATGCCGAACTGCCCAAGGCGGTATGGTTCAACGTGCCGCAGTTTCCGCAAGCCACATTTGAATCCAGCAGCATCAAGGCACTGGGCGCAGGCAAGTTTGAAGTGCTTGGCAAGCTCAACATCAAAGGTACCGTCCGCGATGTGGTAGTGCCCGTCGCCCTGACCCAAAACGGTGCTGCCACCACGGCCACCGGCACGCTGGCCCTCAAGCGTCTGGCCTACAAGATCGGCGAAAACGAATGGGCCGACACCTCTATGGTGGCCGACGATGTGCAAGTCCAATTCAAGCTCGCGCTGACTGGCGTGGGCAAACTTTGATTTCTTCAACCCTGTTTTCTTACTTTTTTTAGGAGCCTTTCATGCGCAAATCCCTCTTTACTCTGGCTGCTGTAGCCACCTTGGCCGCTGGTGCTGTGCAAGCGGCACCCGCCGACTACGCTATCGACCCCACACACACCTTTGCCACCTTCGAGATCAGCCACTTCGGTGCCTCGGTCAACCGTGGCCGCTTTGACAAGAAAGAAGGCTCGGTGCAGTTTGACCGTGCAGGCAAGACCGGCAAGGTAGACATCACCTTCGATATCGCCTCGATCAACACGGGCACTGCGGCTTTTGACAAGCATCTGCAAAGCGCCGACATCTTTGATGTGGCCAAGCACCCCACCGCCAAGTTTGTCTCCGACAAGTTCCATTTCGACGGCGACAAAGTCACCGCAGTGGATGGCAAACTGACGCTGTTGGGCAAAACCCAGCCTGTCACCCTCAAGGCCCACCAATTTGCTTGCTACAACAACCCCATGCTCAAGCGCGAAGTGTGCGGCGGCGATTTTGAAGCCACCATTGACCGCACAGCCTTTGGTCTGAACTATGGCGTGGACTGGGGCTTCCCGAAGAATGTGCGCTTGGTCGTACAAGTAGAAGCCGTGAAGCAATAAAACCGGCTCACTCACGCTAGGGTTCGGGTTGGCCTGCGCAGCACTGGTGCAGGTAGCCCGAACCTTTTTGCACTCTGCGTTGTATGGTTTAGAACCGTGCCGAGCAACAAAAAGCCTCTTAAATTGAGAATTTAAGAGGCTTTTGTGTTTGGTGGGTGATACATGGATCGAACATGTGACCCCTGCCGTGTGAAGGCAGTGCTCTACCGCTGAGCTAATCACCCAATGGCTTTGATTCAAAAAACCAAAGCCGCAAATTGTGGTGGGTGATACATGGATCGAACATGTGACCCCTGCCGTGTGAAGGCAGTGCTCTACCGCTGAGCTAATCACCCGTGTCTTAATGACAAGACTGCTATTATGGCACAGTTTTTTGCTGTTTTACATTGCCCGCCACACTGTCTTGCCACCGCTGGCCTTGTCAATCTGGGCCAGCACAGCCTCATGGGCCTCTATTTCCTGTGCTGTGGCTTGCAACACCGGCAGATCAATACCGCGCAAATCCAAGCCCGGCACCTGTACGGCGCCCCCCAACTGGGCATCGTCCTCAGCAATCAACAACGCATCTTGGCCACGGGTCAGGTTGATATAAACATCGGCCAGCAACTCCGCATCCAACAGCGCACCGTGCAAGGTGCGCCCAGAGTTGTCCACGCCCAAGCGGTCGCACAAGGCATCGAGCGAATTGCGCTTGCCAGGGTACATCTCCTTGGCCATGACCAGCGTGTCGGTGATCTCGCCCACAAAATGGCTCAGGGGCGGGCGGCCCGTGCGTTCCAGCTCTTTGTTCAGAAAGCCTATATCAAACGGCGCGTTGTGGATGATGAGCTGGGCACCTTGCAAATAGTCCAGCAACTCTTCCACCACCGCCTCAAACTTGGGTTTGTCTTGCAGAAACTCGTTGCTGATACCGTGGATACGCAGCGCATCTGGGTGGCTGTCGCGCCCAGGGTTGAGATAGAAATGCTTGTTGCGCCCTGTCAACTTGCGGGCCACCAGCTCTACACAACCGATTTCAATGATGCGGTCGCCGTTGTCTGCCGACAGCCCTGTGGTTTCGGTATCGAGAATAATCTGGCGCAACATGTCAGTGGTTTTCTCGGGCGTGATTGATGGTGTATTTGGGAATTTCCACCGTCAGATTGTGCGCACCGACAATGGCCTGGCAGCTCAAGCGCGATTGCGGCTCCAAGCCCCAAGCCCGATCAAGCAGGTCTTCTTCTTCCTCTTCTGCCGCATTGAGCGAGGCATAGCCTTCGCGCACGATGACGTGGCAGGTGGTGCAGGCACAGCTCATGTCACAAGCGTGCTCAATGGCGATGTGGTTTTCTAGCAAAGCTTCACAAATCGAGGTGCCAGCGGGGGCCGTGATCTCGGTGCCTTGAGGGCAGAGCTCAGGGTGGGGCAAAATTTTAATGACGGGCATAGCGTGTCGGGGTAGTGGTTTTACAGACTTTGGACATTTTTGCCGGCCAGCGCCTGGCGGATACCTTGGTTCATGCGCTGGGCGGCAAAACCTTCGGTGCCTTTAGCCAATGCTTGGGTGGCAGCCTCAATGGCAGCAGCATCGTCGCTGCCCTTTTGCTGGCGCAGGGCATCCATCAGGGCGTCAATCGCGGTGCGCTCATCACTACCGAGCAACGCACCGTCGATATCTAAGGCACTTTGTGTCGCCAGCAACATCCGGTCGGCATCCACGCGGGCCTCTACCAACGCACGCGCTTGCATATCTTGGGCTGCCGTGGCAAAGCCGTCTTGCAACATTTTGGCAATCTGCTCATCGCTCAGGCCATAAGAAGGCTTGACATCGATATGGGCCTCGACACCACTGATTTGCTCTTTGGCACTGACCGACAACAGGCCATCGGCATCCACGGTAAAAGTGACACGGATACGCGCCGCCCCAGCCGCCATCGGTGGAATGCCGCGCAACTCAAACCGGGCCAAACTGCGGCAGTCTTGCACCAAATCGCGCTCGCCTTGCACCACATGCAGCGCCAGCGCGGTCTGACCATCTTTGTAGGTGGTGAAGTCTTGCGCCTTGGCCGTGGGAATGGTTTCGTTGCGCGAAACGATGCGCTCCACCAAGCCCCCCATCGTCTCAATACCCAAAGAGAGCGGAATCACATCCAGCAGCAACAAATCGCCAGCGGTGTTGTTGCCTGCCAATTGATTGGCTTGGATGGCTGCGCCCAAAGCCACCACTTCGTCGGGGTTGAGGTTGGTCAAGGGTGTATGGCCAAAAAACGCACCCACGGCCTGCTGGATGTGCGGCATCCGGGTAGAGCCACCGACCATCACCACGCCTTGCACCTCATCGACCGCCAGTTGGGCATCACGCAAAGCCCGACGCACGGCAGCGAGCGAACGGGCGGTGAGGTGGGCGGTGGCGGCTTCAAAATCGCTGCGCTGCACGGTGCATGCAATGGTGGTTTCAGCCAATGTGGCACTGAACTGCGCCGTCTCGTGGCAGGTCAGGGCTTCTTTACAGGCACGGGCAGCCAAACGGGCTGCCGTTTTGTCGCTCGGGGTGTGCAAAGACACGCCCAAGGGAGCCAACACTGCATCAGCCAGTGCCGCGTCGTAGTCATCACCGCCGAGTGCCGAATCGCCCCCAGTGGCAATGACCTCAAACACGCCTTGCGTCAGGCGCAGAATAGAAATATCAAACGTGCCCCCGCCAAGGTCATAAACGGCATAAACGCCCTCACTGGCGTTGTCCAAGCCATAAGCAATAGCGGCTGCCGTGGGTTCGTTAATCAGACGCAGCAGGTGAATACCAGCCAGTTGGGCTGCATCTTTGGTGGCTTGGCGCTGGGCATCGTCAAAGTAGGCTGGGACAGTGATCACAGCCCCATACAGATCATCGTTGAAGGTGTCTTCAGCACGGTAGCGCAGCGTAGCCAAAATATCGGCACTGATTTCTACAGGCGATTTCACGCCCCCAGCCGTTGCTATATGCACCATGCCGCTGGGCGTGCCTGCCTGCGCACCCACCAATGCGTAGGGTAACTTGTCGGCGTGGGTAATGTCGGCCAACCCTCGCCCCATGAACCGCTTGACCGAAGCAATCGTGTTACTGGCATCGTCGGACTGTGCAGCAGCAGCGGCATAACCAATTTGGCGCTTGCCCCCTTCCAGATAACGCACGATAGAAGGCAGCAGCACCCGGCCCTGATCGTCGGGCAGGCATTCGGCCACGCCATTGCGCACGGCAGCCACCAAAGAGTGGGTAGTGCCCAAGTCAATGCCCACGGCAATGCGCCGCTGGTGGGGATTAGGGGATTGGCCGGGTTCGGAAATCTGCAACAGCGCCATGAATTTTTTCTTCTGTGGGATTGGGAGATGGGGCGTTATTGTCCCAGTTGATCTTGGCGCTGCCCAATATCATGGGCAAAACGCGCAATGAACATGAGGGCTCTGACCTGCTGGGCAGCAGCGGCAAAGTCTTGCTGTGTGTCGATGAGTGCTGCGCAACGCTCTAGCCCCGCTTTTTGTGCTTGGCGCACCTCGCGCTCTAAGGCATCCACTTCTGCCAACGTCTCGGCCTCTTCCAAGGCTTCACGCCATTCCATCTGTTGCATCAGAAAGGCCGCTGGCATTGCGGTGTTGTCTTCGGCACGGATTGGCATGCCATGCAACTCGCACAGGTAGGCAGCGCGGCGCTGCGGGTCTTTGAGGCGCTGATAGGCTTCATTGATGCGCACCGACCACTGCATGGCCACCCGTTGGGCGGCAGCGCCTTGGGCAGCAAAACGGTCGGGGTGGGCTTCGCGTTGCAGCTCTTTCCAGCGGTTGTCAATGGCGTTGCGGTCTTGGGCAAAGCGCCGGGGCAAGCCAAACAGTTCAAAATCGTCAGATTGGAGGTTCATTGGGAAAATCCATAAAAAAACCGCCAGCACGCTGCGCGGTGGCGGTTTTGCAGCCAAAGGCCCACCAGAGAGGCGTTAGACGCGGAAGCTCTCTCCACAACCGCAGCGGTCACGCTCGTTAGGGTTGTTAAAACGAAAGCCCTCGTTCAAACCTTCGCGCACAAAATCGAGCTCAGTACCATCAATGTAGGCCAAGCTTTTGGGGTCAATAATCACCTTGACACCGTGGTTCTCAAACACCAGGTCTTCAGGGGCGATTTCATCGACATATTCGAGCTTATAGGCCAACCCCGAGCAGCCGCTGGTCTTGACGCCCAGACGCACCCCCAGTCCTTGCCCTCGGCGGCTGAGGTAGCGAGTGACATGCCGCGCAGCGGCTTCGGTCAGCGTGATGGCCATGATGTCAGGCTGCCGTGCTGCCGTCGCCACCGTGGCGGGCTTTGTAGTCGTTGACTGCGGCCTTGATGGCGTCTTCGGCCAAAATGGAACAGTGGATTTTGACCGGCGGCAGCGCCAGTTCTTCGGCGATTTGGCTGTTTTTCAGGGCAGCCGCCTCGTCCAACGTTTTGCCCTTCACCCATTCTGTCACCAATGAACTGGACGCAATCGCCGAGCCGCAACCGTAGGTTTTGAAGCGTGCATCTTCAATCACACCGGTGTCGGGGTTGACTTTGATCTGCAACTTCATCACATCGCCACAGGCTGGTGCGCCCACCATGCCGGTGCCCACGGTGTCGTCACCCTTGTCGAACGAACCCACGTTGCGGGGGTTTTCGTAGTGATCAATCACTTTGTCAGAGTAAGCCATGAGGAATTTCCTTGATTAGTGCGCGGCCCATTGGATCGTCGAGAGATCAATGCCGTCTTTGTACATATCCCACAAGGGGCTGAGTTCGCGTAGCCGGGCTACGTTAACGCGAATGGTGTCGATGGCGTAATCGATTTCTGCTTCGGTAGTAAAGCGGCCCAAGGTCATGCGCAAGCTGCTATGGGCCAGCTCATCGCTGCGGCCCAAGGCGCGCAACACATAGCTGGGCTCCAAGCTGGCCGAGGTGCAGGCCGAGCCAGACGAGACCGCCAGCCCCTTGATGCCCATGATGAGCGATTCGCCTTCAACATAGTTGAAGCTGATGTTCAGGTTGTGTGGCACACGGCGCTCTAAATCGCCATTGATGAATACCTGTTCGATGTCTTGCAAGCCCTTGAGCAGGCGCTGTTGTAACGCTTGGGCCTTGGCCGCGTCTTGGGCCATTTCTTCTTTGGCAATGCGGAAGGCCTCGCCCATGCCCACACATTGGTGCGTGGGCAAAGTGCCCGAACGCATACCACGCTCGTGGCCGCCCCCGTGCATTTGTGCCTCTAAGCGCACGCGGGGTTTACGGCGCACATACAGGGCACCGATGCCCTTGGGGCCATAGGTTTTGTGCGAGGCCAAGCTCATCAAATCGACGGGCAGCGTTTGCAGGTCGATCTCGACTTTGCCTGTGGCTTGGGCTGCATCGACGTGGAAGATGATGCCTTTTTCGCGGCACAGGGCACCAATGGCCGGAATGTCTTGGATGACCCCAATTTCGTTGTTCACGAACATCACGCTGATGAGGATGGTGTCGGGACGGATGGCAGCCTTCAGGGCTTCAAAATCCACCAGGCCGTTCTCTTGCACATCCAAATAGGTGACTTCAAAACCTTGGCGCTCCAACTCGCGCATCACATCCAGCACTGCCTTGTGCTCGGTCTTGACCGTAATCAGGTGCTTGCCCTTGCCCTTATAGAACTGGGCCGCCCCCTTGATCGCCAGATTGTTCGATTCGGTGGCACCGCTTGTCCAGACGATTTCACGCGGGTCGGCATGGATAAGGGCTGCGACCTGCTCGCGGGCTTTTTCGACAGCGGCCTCAGCTTCCCAGCCCCAAGCGTGGCTGCGGGAAGCAGGGTTGCCAAAATGCTCACGCAACCAAGGAATCATGGCGTCTACAACGCGCGGATCGACGGGCGTAGTAGCGCCGTAGTCCATGTAAATGGGAAAGTGCGGGGTCATGTCCATGGCTGGCTCAATGAAGGTTCAGGCTGGCAAAGAAGAAAATACAGGCGAAACCAAGCCGACCCCTGTGGGCCAGCTTGCGCATCCAGCAATCAATCAGGACTTGGCGAAAGCGTTGCCCAGCGCAAACACCGAGTTGGGCGCATTGACACGAATAGGCTTGACCACTGGCGTGGTGGATATGGCACGGCGCACAGCAGGCTTTTCCTCAACCTGTACGCCCTTAGCCACCTGATCGTCCACCAACTTTTGCAGCGTGACGGCGTCCAAAAACTCCACCATGCGCTGGTTGAGTGCCGACCACAAATCATGGGTCATGCAGCGGCCCGACTCACCCAAGCAATTTTCTTTGCCACCGCATTGAGTGGAATCAATGGGCTCATCTACCGACACGATGATATCGGCCACAGTGATCTCTGTGGCCTTGCGGGCCAAGGTGTAGCCGCCACCGGGGCCACGGGTGGACTCCACCAGCTCATGGCGGCGCAGCTTGCCAAAGAGTTGCTCCAGATACGACAGGGAGATGCGCTGGCGCTGGCTGATGGCAGCCAAAGTAACGGGGCCGTTGTTTTGACGCAAGGCCAGATCAATCATGGCAGTGACCGCAAAACGGCCTTTGGTGGTAAGACGCATGGCAAGCTCCTTTTTCGCTTGTGGGTTCATGAAACAGCCCTCGTAGCGGATCGCGCACTGGACACCGTTTCATCCCCATCGCCTTGCAATGGCTGCAAGACGCTTTCATCGGGGTAGTTGTTGAGTGTTTCGCCCCAGTATAGCACAATTCCCATTAAATTTGTCGGATAAGTAAGTTGGTGGTCATCTACGAGGCGTACAGGCAACACTTACCGCGCAACTCAAGGTTCTGCATCGTCACCGGGGCCACCAAATGCCTGATTTTTGAGGTGGGTCAATTGGTCACGCACCCGTGCCGCTTGCTCAAACTCCAGATTTTTGGCATGACCCAGCATCAGCTTTTCCAATCGCTTGATTTCTTGGGCCACCGCCTTGGGTGACATAGATTCCACTTTGGCACGTTCCAGTGCGGTTTTTGCCAATTTTTCGGCTTCTTTACCCGATTTTTCGCTATACACCCCGTCAATCAGGTCTTTCACCTGCTTGACAATGCTGCGCGGCGTAATTCCCTGCATCGCATTGTGTTGGAGTTGTTTTGCGCGTCGGCGTTCCGTTTCATCGATGGCTTTTTTCATCGAGGCGGTGGTGCGGTCGGCATACAAGATGGCTTTGCCATGCAAATTGCGGGCAGCGCGGCCTATGGTTTGAATCAAACTGCGCTCAGAGCGCAGAAACCCTTCTTTGTCGGCATCCAAAATAGCCACCAAAGACACCTCAGGGATGTCCAGCCCCTCGCGCAGCAAGTTGATGCCCACCAACACATCAAAAGTGCCTAAACGCAGGTCACGGATGATTTCAACCCGCTCCACAGTGTCAATGTCGCTGTGCAGGTAACGTACCTGCACGCCGTTGTCGCTCAAGTAGTCGGTGAGCTGCTCGGCCATGCGCTTGGTCAGGGTGGTAATCAATACGCGCTCTTGACGCTCTACACGCAGGCGGATTTCTTGCAGCACATCATCGACTTGGCTGCTGGCCGGACGCACTTGCACTTCGGGGTCGACCAACCCGGTAGGGCGCACCAGTTGTTCTACCACTTTGCTGGCATGGGTTTTTTCATACTCTGCCGGGGTGGCAGAGACAAAAATCACTTGCCGCATCCGTTGTTCAAACTCTTCCAGCTTGAGTGGGCGGTTGTCCAAAGCACTGGGGAGCCGAAAACCGTATTCAACCAGTGTGGTCTTGCGTGAGCGGTCGCCGTTGTACATGGCCCCCAACTGGCCAACCATCTGGTGACTCTCATCCAGAAACATCAGCGCATCTTTAGGCAAATAATCCGTCAGGGTGCTGGGCGGCTCGCCCGCCGCTGTACCCGACAGGTGGCGCGAGTAGTTCTCAATGCCTTTGCAGTGGCCCACTTCGCTGAGCATTTCCAAATCAAAGCGGGTGCGCTGCTCTAGCCGCTGTGCTTCTACCAGTTTGCCGTCTTGTTGCAGTTGCTGCAAACGCTCGGCCAGTTCGGTTTTGATGGCTTCTATGGCCAGCAAGACCTGATCGCGTGGCGTGACGTAGTGGCTGCCCGGATAGACGGTAAAGCGCGGGATGCTTTGGCGCACCCGTCCGGTGAGCGGGTCAAACAGTTGCAGGCTGTCGATTTGGTCGTCAAACAGCTCTATACGCAAGGCCAATTCAGAGTGCTCGGCAGGAAACACGTCAATCGTGTCGCCCCGTACCCGAAAGTTGCCCCGCGCAAAATCCATATCGTTGCGCTGGTACTGCATACGCACCAGTTGGGCAATGGCATCGCGCTGGCCCAATGTGTCGCCCACCCGCAGCGTCATGACCATGCGGTGGTAGCTCTCAGGGTTGCCAATGCCATAGATGGCCGACACCGTTGCCACAATCACCACATCACGCCGCTCCAACAGACTTTTGGTGCAAGACAGACGCATCTGCTCAATATGCTCATTGATCGCGCTGTCTTTCTCAATAAACAAATCACGCTGCGGCACATACGCCTCGGGCTGGTAGTAGTCGTAATAGCTGACAAAGTATTCGACGGCGTTCTTGGGGAAGAACTCACGAAACTCGCTGTACAACTGCGCGGCCAGCGTTTTATTGGGTGCAAAGACAATGGCCGGTCGCCCCAGTTGGGCAATGACGTTGGCTATCGTGAAGGTTTTGCCCGAGCCAGTCACACCCAGCAGGGTTTGAAAGACCTCGCCATCTTGTACGCCTTCTACCAATTGGGCAATGGCGCTGGGCTGGTCACCCGCAGGGGGATAGGGTTGGTAGAGCGCAAAGGGAGAGCCGGTGAAGCTAACAAAGGAGCCTTGGAGACCTGACATTCAAAAAATCCTCAAACGGTTCGTAGCGCATTCTGCGGGCTGGCAACGCGGCCCTGCTTGCACAGGGCAGATAGATGCAGCACAAACACCTGCCCTATCGGAGTGTCATAGCCGTTTTGTGGCGACCCACAGTAGAATCCGGCGTTTGTTCACCCCTCCACAGGAACGTTCCATGTCTCTGTTCTCCGCCGTCGAAATGGCCCCCCGCGACCCTATCCTGGGTCTGAATGAGCAATTCAACGCCGACACCAACCCCAACAAGGTCAATCTGGGTGTGGGCGTGTATTTCGACGACAACGGCAAGCTGCCACTGCTGCAATGCGTACAAGCGGCTGAAAAAGCCCTGATGGACAAGCCCACAGCCCGTGGCTATCTGCCCATTGACGGTATCGTGGCCTATGACAACGCCGTCAAAGGCTTGGTGTTTGGTGCCGACAGCGAGCCTGTGACATCGGGCCGTGTAGCTACCGTGCAAGCTATCGGCGGTACAGGCGGCCTGAAAATCGGCGCCGACTTCCTGAAAAAGATCAGCCCCGATGCCAAGGTGCTGATCTCCGACCCTAGCTGGGAAAACCACCGTGCGCTGTTCACCAACGCGGGTTTCGTGGTCGACACCTATGCCTACTACGATGCAGACAAACGTGGCGTCAACTTTGACGGCATGCTCGCCAGCCTGAATGCCGCAGCCCCCGGCACCATCATTGTGTTGCACGCCTGCTGCCACAACCCCACCGGCTACGACATCACTTCGGCCCAGTGGGATCAGGTGGTGGAAGTGGTCAAGGCCCGTGGCCTGACCGCCTTCCTAGACATGGCTTATCAAGGCTTTGGCCACGGCATTGCCGAAGATGGTGCTGTCATCCAGAAGTTTGTGGCAGCTGGCCTGTCCTTCTTTGTCTCGACTTCGTTCTCTAAGAGCTTCAGCCTGTACGGCGAGCGCGTGGGTGGCCTGAGCGTGCTGTGCGACAGCAAAGAAGAGGCCGGTCGCGTGCTGAGCCAACTCAAGATCGTCATTCGCACCAACTACTCCAACCCACCCACCCACGGCGGTGCTGTGGTGGCAGCCGTGCTGGGCAACCCCGAACTTCGTGCCCTGTGGGAAAAGGAACTGGGTGAAATGCGCGTGCGCATCAAAGCCATGCGCCAAACATTGGTCGATGGCCTCAAAGCAGCTGGTGTGCAGCAAGACATGTCGTTCATGACCCAGCAAATCGGTATGTTCAGTTACTCCGGCCTGAGCAAAGACCAAATGGTGCGCCTACGCAGCGAGTTTGGTGTGTATGGCACCGATACTGGTCGTATTTGCGTGGCCGCGCTCAACAGCAAGAATATCGACTACGTCTGCCAAGCCATCGCCAAGGTGATTGCAGGCTGATTGCCGTTGTTTCTTTAAAAAAAGCCGCTCCAGTTGGAGCGGCTTTTTGCCTTTGGGTACAAGCTCAGATTTCTTGGGCCAGCGTGTAAGGCAAGGGCTGTAAGGCCAATGCCGTGCCATCGCTGACGCCCACTTGCAAGCCCCCTTGGGCTGCTGCAGCCACTTGCAGCGATACCAGCGCATCCCAGCCACCTGTGGGGGCTGGGGCAGCCTGCACCACAATGCCACAAGGCTGCTCGGTATCACTGGCCACAAACACCTCGGCGCCCACGGCCATCTCTGCCGCTGCATGGGCCAAATAGGCCCGGCGTTTGAGTGTGCCCCGAAACTGGCTACGTGCCACTACTTCTTGGCCGGGGTAGCAGCCTTTCTTGAAATTGACGCCGCCCACCGATTCGTAATTGAGCATTTGTGGCACAAACTTATCCACCAAAGGCGCACTCAGGGTCGCAATGCCACTGCGCACTTCACCCCAAGCCCACAAATCGGGGGCCAACGCTGGGCCTATTGGAGCGGGTGTGCCAGCAGGCGCTACCAGCAACGCACGGGGCTGATCTTCGGCAGGATAGAGGTGTATCCAACTGCTATCGCCTTGGTCCATCTTGCCCCAAGGTGCTTGTACGCCACCTGCCAGCGCAGCCACACTGGCTCCGGCCACACCATACAAGGCAAATTCTTCCGATGCATCGCTCAGCTTGGCTTTGGCCCGCAGCACAAACATGCTCAGGCGCTTGAGGGTAGGGGCCAGCAAATCACGGCTGCATACCAACAGCACCTCGGTGGCGCTGCGTTTGAAACCAATCAAACTGGCCTGCATACGGCCTTGGGCCGACAAAAAGGCCGTAAGGCGGGCCTGCTCCATACCCAAGAGGGCAAAATCGTTGGTCAATTGGCCGTGCAGAAACTTGACGGCATCATCACCTTGGGCGCGAATGACGCCCAGGTGACTGAGAGGGGTGATTCCATTCAGGTGAGAGGTCATGTGCTGAATTATGATGGGCGGTTGTTTTTTCTACAGGGCACAGATTTGTGGCTCGTTTGCTGACATGGTTGTTGCTGCTGGTTCTGGCCTTGTGCGCAGCCGCAGCGTGGTGGCTGTACCAACCGCTTGAATTGCGGCACAGCCCCCTAGAACTCGAAATCGAGCATGGCACCACACCACGCGGTGTGGCGCAAGAAGTGGTGGCTGCTGGTGTGCGCACCGATGCCCGACTACTGTATTGGTGGTTTCGGCTGTCTGGGCAAGACCGGCAAATCAAGGCGGGCAACTATGAGCTGGAACGTGGCACCACACCTTACAGCCTGTTGCAAAAGCTAGCCCGCGGCGAAGAATCACTGCAAACCCTGACGTTGGTGGAAGGCTGGAGTTGGCGCCAAGTGCGTGCGGCCCTGACCAAAGAAGAAGGACTGCGCCACGACAGCGCCAGCTTGAGCGACGAGGCCTTGATGGAACGCTTGGGCCGACCCGGCCTGCCACCAGAGGGGCGATTCTTTCCAGACACCTACACCTACGCCAAGGGCAGCAGCGACCTGGCTTTGCTGCGCCGGGCTTTGCACGCTATGGATCGTCATCTGGAAGCCGTCTGGGCGCAGCGTGCCAGCGACACACCCCTGCAATCGCCACAGCAGGCACTGATTTTGGCCAGCATTGTCGAAAAAGAAACCGGCCGCGCCAGCGACCGACCACAAATTGCCGGGGTGTTTGTCAACCGCCTGCGCATCGGTATGCTGCTGCAAACAGACCCTACCGTGATTTACGGTCTGGGCGAAAAGTTTGATGGCAACCTGCGCAAAAAAGACCTGCAAACCGACACCCCTTGGAATACCTACACCCGCGCTGGCCTTCCTCCCACACCCATTGCCATGCCCGGCAAGGCTGCATTGATGGCCGCTGTACAGCCTGAAGCCACCAAGGCGCTCTATTTTGTTGCCAAGGGCGATGGCAGCAGCCACTTCAGTGCTTCATTGGACGAGCACAACCGCGCCGTCAACCGCTACCAGCGGGGCCGCTAACGGCCTCTGGTGCCTTTTTATTCCCAGGATTTTTGTTGCATGGCTTCTGGCTTTTTTATCTCTTTTGAAGGCATTGACGGCGCAGGCAAATCCTCGCACATTGCGCCCTTGGCAAAAGCGTTGCGCGCCCAAGGCCATGTTGTCACCGTCACACGCGAGCCCGGCGGAACAGCACTGGCAGAAAAGCTGCGCACCTTGTTGTTACACGACGAGATGGATGCCTTGACTGAAGTTCTGCTGGTATTTGCGGCCCGCCGAGACCATCTCCGTTGCGTGATTGAACCCGCTTTGGCACGCGGCGAGGTGGTGTTGTGCGACCGCTTTACCGATGCCACCTTTGCTTACCAAGGTGCCGGACGGGGCTTTAGTCCCACCATCTTGGCACTGCTGGAGCAGTGGGTGCAGGCCCAGCCCGATCTGCCCGACAGCACGATCCGCCAGCCCGATGTCACGCTCTGGTTTGATCTGCCCCCAGCAGTGGCCGCCGCCCGTTTGGTGGATGCCCGCCAGCCAGACCGCTTTGAAGCACTCAACCAAGATTTCTTTGCGCGGGTAGCCCAAGGTTATGCCGACCGTGCCGCACAAGACCCGCATCGTTTTGTACGCTTAGATGCAGCCCAAACGCCAACGGCTGTCTGGCGGCAGCTGCTGGCTGCCTTGGTCTGCCGGGGCTGGCTGGATGAGGCACAGCCATGAGCCTGCCGGAGGCGGGCCAGGCCCAATCACCGTTGGCACCGTGGATTTCGGCCCAGCGTGATGCCCTACTTGCCCAGCGCGGCCATGCGTGGCTGTTACAAGGACCATCTGGGCTAGGTCAATTTGCTTTGGCACAAGAGTTGGTACGGGCTTGGCTGTGCGATACCCCCAGCAGCCAAGGTGCCTGTGGGCACTGTGGCAGTTGCCATGCCATCGACGTACATACCCATGCCGACTTGTGTGTGCTGATGCCCGAAACCGAATTGCTGGCCCGTGGCTGGCCGCTGCCAGAAAAGGCCCAGGCAGAGATCGACGATAAAAAACGCAAACCCAGCCGAGAAATCCGGGTGGAGGCCATGCGCGAGGCGGTGGAGTTTGCCCAACGCACCAGTGCCCGCAACCGGGGCAAGGCCGTGTTGGTGTACCCCGCCGAGCAGATGAACACCATCACCGCCAATGCGCTGCTCAAGACGCTGGAAGAGCCCCCCGGCGATGTGCGCTTTGTACTGGCCAGTGAAGCAGCCCACCAGTTATTGCCCACCATCCGCAGCCGTTGTCTGGGGCACACCATGACGTGGCCCCAGCAGGAGCAAATGCTGCAATGGCTGGGGCAGCAAGGCGTGCCACCCGACACGGGCACGGCCTTGCTACGCATGGCGGGTGACCGCCCCGACGATGCTTTGGCCTTGGCCCATGCCAACCACAGCCCACACAGCTGGGCGCAATTGCCGCAGGCACTGCTGCGTGGTCAGGCCCATGCCCTGAGCAGCTACACGCCTGTGCAAGCCATTACAGCATTACAAAAACTCTGCCACGACCTGCTGGCATTGTCTGTGGGGGCACCGCCGCGCTACTTTGCCGCAGCAGATCTGCCCGTAGCCCCGCCATTGGCTGCGCTCACCCAATGGAGCAAAATGCTAATGCAAGCTGCGCGCACAGCAGAGCATCCCTTTAACACCGGCCTCATGCTCGAAGCCTTGGCCGCACAAGCGCGAAACGTTCTAAACTCACGCCCATCCACTGTTTGAAGCCCCTTGCCCTACCATGCTGACCAGTAGCCCTTCTACCGCGCCCCGCCCCAGCGTCATGCAATTGGCCATCAAGGAAAAAGCGGCACTGCATGCGGCTTACATTCCGTTTTTTGCCGAGGGAGGGATTTTTGTGCCCACCCCACGCGAATACCGACTGGGCGATGATGTCTATGTGCTACTCACCCTGCCCGAAGATACCCAACGCTACCCCGTGGCTGGTCGGGTGGCTTGGGTCACGCCCGCCCGTGCCGGTGGCAACCGCATCCAAGGCGTGGGGGTTCAGTTTCCCAAAGATGAGAAGGCCCGCCAACTCAAGGCCAAAATTGAATCCATCCTTGGTACGGCCCTAGGGTCTGACAAACCCACACAAACCATCTAACCCCGCTCTGCCTTTGGTGCCGACCTGCACAGTGCTGGTCGGCATTTTCTTTTTGCATCCCAGACTGTCCATGTTTATCGATTCCCATTGTCATCTCAACTTTCCTGAACTCAGCAGCCAGTTGCCCGCCATCCGCGAAGCCATGACCCAAGCACAAGTGGATCGTGCCTTGTGCATCTGCACCACGATGGAGGAGTTTCCGGCAGTTCACGCCCTTGCCACCCAATACCACAACTTCTGGTGTACCGTTGGTGTGCATCCCGACAACGAGGGAGTGCATGAGCCCTCCGAACAAGAGCTGCTGGCCCATGCTGCTTTGCCCCGCGTGGTCGCTATTGGCGAGACCGGACTCGACTACTACGGCATGGAAGATCGCAAAGGCGGGCGCAGCATTGCCGATTTGCAATGGCAGCGTGAACGCTTTCGCACCCATATCCGGGCTGCCCGTGCCTGCGGCAAACCACTGATCATCCACACCCGTAGTGCTGCTGACGATACCTTAGCCATCCTGCGTGAAGAAGGCGAAGACGGCCACCACAATCGTGCCGGCGGCGTATTCCACTGCTTTACCGAGTCCATCGAGGTGGCCCGCGCAGCACTGGACTTGGGCTACTACCTCTCATTCTCCGGCATCATCACCTTCAAAAGTGCGCAAGCCCTGCGCGATGTGGTGGCCATGGTGCCACTGGATCGCCTCTTGATCGAAACCGACAGCCCCTATCTGGCCCCAGTGCCCTACCGTGGTAAGGTCAATACCCCTGCCTACGTACCTCTGGTAGCCCAACAGATTGCCACGACCAAAAACCTGCCCCTGGAAGCAGTGGCCCAAGCCAGCAGCCGTAATTTTGAAACCTTGTTTGCTGGGGTCGGCACATGAATCGCCGCTCTTTTCTATCTACCAGCCTCTGCGCCACCGTCGCCCTCAACGTGCAAGCGGGCGCGCACGATGACTTCTTTGTGGCTATTCACCGTGATGACGGTCAGGGTTTGCAAACCCTGTTGCGCCGAGGCATGGACCCCAACACCAGCAACGACAAAGGCCAAACCGGTCTGGTGCTGGCGTTACAACTGGGCTCATTGCATGCATTTCAAGCCTTGGTCAATGCCCCCCGGGTGAATGTGGAAGTGCGTAATGCCCACGGCGAGAGCCCCCTGATGATGGCAGCCCTGAAAGGCTATTTGGAACCCGCACACCTGCTCATTGCCCGTGGTGCAGATGTGAACAAGACCGGCTGGACGCCCTTGCACTACGCAGCCTCCAAAGACCAACCAGCACAGGAGCAAATGGTGGCACTGCTGCTAGAGCACCATGCCTATATTGATGCGGCCTCGCCCAATGGCACCACGCCGTTGATGATGGCAGCGCAGTACGGCAGCATGGCTGTCTTGCAACTGTTGCTCGATGAGGGCGCAGACCCCTTGCTAAAAAACCAACTGGGACTGCGGGCAGTGGACTTTGCGGCACGCGCACAACGCCCTGACAGCATCACCCTATTGCAAGCAGCCATCCGCCAACGCTTGCCCAACCAAGGCCAATGGTAGTTATTCGCCGCCATCCCAAGGCACACGCTGCAAGGCCAGTGGACGGTTAAAGTGCAGATTCAGATCGGCCATGCGTTGTTTGACCAAAATTGGGGGCACCTCAAATAACGGTGCCAAATCCTCCCACTGCGCCATGCGCAGCTCCTGCACCCGCTGCTGTAGCGCCTGCGCAGGCATCAGCAACGCCAAGGCAAACTGATTGGCCTCGGTTTCGCTGCGATTATTGGCATCCACGCCAAAGTTGTCGGACACATCTATCAGGCGCTGATGTCCCGGACGCAAATGGTGCAAAGCCACATGCCCTATAGCATGGGCCACCCCATACCGCTGGCGCAGCACACTTTGCTGCTTGCCAATGGTGATACATGCCTTGTTCTGCACACTGATGTCGAGTTGCGCACAGGCTTGCAGGGTATCGCTCAGGCGCACAGCAATATCCATACGCCGGGCAATACGCGCTAGATTGACTGGTACCGATTGATCCCAGTGAAGTTTCAGGATGCCTTCCGCAAACATGGCCATAAGACGGCATTATCCTAGGCTCGGCCATGACCAACGCCCTGACTCATAGCCTTTCACGGGTACAAGACAGGGCGTTGTGCAAGAGACTGGGGCTGCCCGAATAGGCAGCCTTATCCTGCCGCTCAGGACGGCAACGACAACTTGACTTGGTAGCTTGGGTCGTTCTTGGGGTGGTTCTGGTTGGTAAACACCGTACGATCGTTTTTGAGCACGATGATTTCAAAGAAGGGGCGGAAACGCGCCTCCGAGACGCTAAAAGCCTGCAGGAATTTGCCAAACAATGCCTGCTCTTCGGGCTCGGGCTGACCATCTACCAACGAAGAGTCGATCAGGTTAACCAAAATGCACATTTTTTGTGCATCGCTCAACAGTGGTGCGGCCTCTTGCAAGAAGGTATCGACCGAATTCTTGCGGCGGTACTTGACCGCGCTATCGAGCAGTGCCTGATTTTGCGCACCCACACCCACAGTGCCATTGCCCTGATCGGCACCGCCCAGCACCGACAACAAATGACCGATTTCTTCGTGGTCAATCTCACCATCAGCAGACATCATGTAGATCAGGCTGGTGGCAAAAGCCAGGTGGGGCGTCATTTTGTCGCCCGAATCGCTCTTGAACATATCAAACAGACCCATTGTGCTTACTCCTTGAAAACAAGTTGGCCAGAAAACCGAACCGGTACACCACAGTGCCGGGGCTCGCCGCAGTGTACCGAAGCAGGCCACGCATTGAACCTGAACCCCTGCAAGTTGCAGGACATTTGCCATCGATAGCGCCCTGCGCCCACCCTGAAGAAGGCATTGCCTCAATGCCCCCCTGCCTTCGGTACACTTTGCACTGCAACAGACCCCACAGGCGCCAGTACAAGGAACATTCATGGACAACACGAGCACAAGACACCTATCCAGCCCTCGGTGCAGGATTTGGTTCGGGGTCTTGACTGCCCTGTTACTGACCAGCGGTGGGGCTGTCGCTGCCGATGTGCCCATCCCGCCTCCTGCCCATTTCCGAGTAATACCGGCCAATAAAAGCCATGTGCAACTGTTGCGCCGTGGGGGTCTGGTGCTGTACATGCGCCACGGCGCTACCGATGCGCGCATTCCTGATCAAATCCCCGTCAAGCTGGATGACTGTCAGAGCCAACGTCCACTCACCGATGCAGGACGCACCCAACTCGACCAGATCAAGGGTTTTATCAGCCGATTGCGCCTGCCTTACAACGAGCTCATCAGCAGCCCGTTTTGCCGAGCCGTGGAAAGTGCCCGCCGTGTCTTTGGTGCATCGGTACAGATAGACCCCGAACTGCGCTACACCGCCACCATGCCAGAGGCGGAAAAAAAACCTGCTGTGGCCCGCACTCGACACTGGCTGTCGCGCAAGGTATCCACCGCCGGTCACAATCGTGTGGTGGTGGCCCACGGCCCCAACATTGCCGAGCTGATGGACTACCTGCCCCCCGAAGCCACCCTGATACTTTTTCGGCCCCTGGGTGGTAGCGCACACCCCGGTTTTGAATACATTGCCAGTATTGAACCAAGCCACTGGCCTCAATTGCTCTCACAACTGGAAACGCCATGAACACAGGCCGCCGACTACAGCTTTTTTTGCTGGGGCCAATGGTGTTGATAGGGCTGGTAGCACTGTTGGTGCTTTACGGCTCCTTGACCAGCATGCGCCAGCAATTTGAGATTGCCAATACCGCGCAACACAACGATCTGCAAGTCATGGCAGATGCGGCTGGGTTTGCACGCGACATCGGCCTGATTCAAAAAAGAGTAGCTACGGCACTCAATGGTGCGCAAAACGGTACGCTGAACGAGTTACAGCTCTACCGCATGCACAGTGCCATCGTCAATGACCTCGACACTCTGGGCCAGCACATAGAGCAACTCACCAGCTCTGCACTGGTGGTGGATGCCAACCACGGCAGTGCCAAAGGGCTGAAACAGGAATTTGAGTCGTATCGGCGCTTTATCATCATGTCTACCGACGCCTTGGCCGTAGACCCCTCTGTGGCGCGTGACTTCATGGAACAAGGGCGCCAACACTTCCGTGATTTTTCCATCTTTGCCAGCAGCATTGGCGTCTTGCTGGCGCAGCGGTCACAAGAGCGCAATGCCATGCAAGCGCAGACCTTTATCAGACAGGCCAAGCAGGTATTGGCGCTTGGTATAGCCGCCTTGCTCATGCTGCTGGGCATCGCTTACTGGCTGGCACGGCGGGCCAGCCAGTCCATGCTGGATCTTGCCGATGCACTGCACACCCTGGCTGGCAACCAAAACACAGAAATTCCGCTACCGCGCGTGGAGGCTCTGCACAAACAGGGCCAAGGTGAGTTGGGCCGCTTGGCTGGGGCGGTACTGGCATTTCGCAATGCCATTGAGCGCCAACGCCAAGCAGAAGCCACGGCACACCAACTGGCTTTTTACGACACCCTGAGCCAACTGCCCAACCGACGCATGCTCATGGAGCGGCTCAAACTAGCACTGGATGGCTGCGCACGCAGCGATCAGCGTGGTGCAGTGATGCTCCTGGATCTTGACGGGTTCAAACGCATCAACGATGCCCGTGGTCACAGCATTGGCGATCAACTACTGCAGCAAGTGGCCCAGCGTTTGGCACAGACCGTGCGTGCCAATGACACTGTGGCACGTCTGAGTGGTGACAAATTTGGTTTTGTGCTGGCCGCCTTGAACCCACTGCCCCAACAAGCCGCCAGCGAGGTAGAACAGATCGTGGTGGAATGCGCCCAGAGCTTGGCACAGCCCATCTTGCTGGAAGGACAAACCTACTTCATCACCGCCAGCATTGGTATCACCTTGTTTGATGCCGAACGCCAAAGCCTTGACGCCCTGCTCAAGCAAGCCGAGGCAGCCATGTACCGGGCCAAGAACGAAGGGCGCAATACCTATCGCTTCTATGACCCGCAAATCCAAGCCCACCTTGAGGCCAAGGTGAGCCTAGAAACCGATTTGCGTCTGGCAGTCGAGCAACAGCAACTTTGCTTGTTTTACCAATTGCAGGTAGATGAGCAAGATCGCGTGCAGGGTGTCGAAGCCTTGGTACGCTGGATTCATCCCGACAAAGGCATGGTCTCACCAGCACAATTCATTCCGCTGGCTGAAGAGTCTGATCTCATCCTTCCCATCGGCCATTGGGTGCTAGAGACTGCCTGCCGACAGCTCAGTCAATGGGCCAGCCAACCCGAACGCGCGCACCTGAGTATTGCCGTCAACGTCAGCGCCCGACAATTTCGCCAGCGTGATTTTGTTGAACAGGTGCGGGCCGTGCTGGCCAGCACGGGCGCACCAGCACAAAGCCTAAAGCTCGAACTCACCGAAAGCCTGGTGTTGGAAAACGTTGAAGCAACCATCTCCAAAATGCTGACCCTGCGGGCATTGGGGGTGCGTTTCTCTATGGACGACTTTGGCACGGGCTATTCATCCTTGCAATACCTCAAGCGTTTGCCACTGGATCAGCTCAAGATAGAACAATCCTTTGTACGCGACATCACGACCGACAGCGATGACGCCGTGATTGTGCAGACCATCATTGCGATGGGCCGCGCTTTGCGGCTCGAAGTGATCGCTGAAGGCGTAGAAACCAGAGAACAACAAGCCTTTTTGCGTGCACAAGGCTGCTCTGCTTACCAAGGTTATCTGTTCAGCAAGCCTATGCCGATTGGGCAACTGGAGCCACACCTGCCGCCCGCCACCACGCCCCATGAAGCACAGGCTACAGCGCCTGAGTGAACAACGCCTTGGTTATTGGGGTGGGCGGCTTTTTTCCACCGCAAAAATATCCCAAGTAGCCATGAACAGTGCAGCAATCACGGGGCCAATCACAAAGCCATTGAGACCCAACAAGGCCATGCCGCCCAAAGTAGAAATCAGCACTACATAGTCGGGCATCTTGGTGTCTTTGCCCACCAAAATCGGGCGCAGCAGGTTATCTACCAGCCCAATCACGCCCACACCAAACCCGGTGAGGATAAGTGCCTGCCCTACCGCCCCAGTGGCTAAGAAATAAATAGCCACCGGCCCCCAAATCAGCCCCGCCCCTACCGCAGGCAGCAAAGACAAGAAGGCCATCAATACCCCCCAGAGCAAAGCGCCCTGAATACCCAACACAGCAAAAATAAAGCCCCCCAACATCCCTTGGGAAGCGGCGACCAACACATTGCCTTTGACCGTAGCACGGATGACTGTCGTGAATTTGGCCCCAAGATGGTTCTTGTGCGCCTCATCAAGCGGCACCGCATCGCGCAAACGGGCAACCAACGCA
Source organism: Giesbergeria giesbergeri (assembly GCF_054779375.1). Lineage (NCBI taxonomy): Bacteria > Pseudomonadati > Pseudomonadota > Betaproteobacteria > Burkholderiales > Comamonadaceae > Giesbergeria > Giesbergeria giesbergeri. Next base: position 70,920 of record NZ_BAAGYJ010000009.1, read on the forward strand.
GCACCATCGCGCAACAGAAAAAACAGCAAATAGAGCATGATGCCCAAACTGACCAAGAACTGAAATGTGTTCTGCCCAATGTTGAGTGCCCTGGTCGCCACAAATTGACTGGCCTGCACCGCCACCGAAGACAGCTTGTGTTGTACCGCCTCCATGCTGGTCAACTCCAGCCGAGCCAGCAACTCCACCGCCCATGCGGGCAAGGCTGCAATGATTTGCTGAAAATACAGTCCCAGATTGAGTTGCCCAGAGCGCAACCGTTCATAAATGTGCGTGGCTTCCTGCACGAGCGACAGACCCAGCAATGTCATGGGCAAAATCACCACCATCAGACACAAGCCCACCATGATCAAGGCCGCCAGGTTGGGATGCATGGGCAAACGCTGCAACAAACGCCGGTGCAATGGCGCAAACAAAATAGCCAGCACCACACCCCAGAAAATGGCATCGTAAAAAGGCCACAGAATGGCCAAGAAAGCCAGCGAGACACAAATCAGCAGCAACAAAAAGGCTTTGTTCGGTGACGAAGGGGAATTCATGGCGGGTGCAAGGGGTCAATTAACAGACCCAATGTAAGCGACAAGGGAAACTCCTAGCACGCAGAGATGGATTTTCGGTGGCACAATCTCGGGTGAACAGGCCCTTCCCAGCCACAGTCGCATCCGCCAATCGGTTCAGCCGTGTCGCGGAAGGTTTCTTAAACCAGCTAATGCTTTCCAAAGGAAAGCTGAGGTCAGCGGAAAATATGAGCGATCAGACATCAGTCTATCAAGCCTACCAAGGCAACACCTATCTCTTCGGCGGCAATGCGCCTTATGTTGAAGAGATGTATGAGAACTATCTCGCCAACCCAGGCAGCGTGCCTGACACTTGGCGCGACTATTTCGATGCACTGCAGCATGTACCCGCTGTAGATGGCACCAACGCCAAAGACGTTCCGCACCTGCCTGTCATCAATGCCTTTGCCGAGCGTGCAAAGCAAGGTGGTACCAAGGTGGTGTTGGCCAGCGCAGATGCCGAAATGGGTCGCAAGCGCACCGCCGTGCAACAGCTCATCGCCGCTTACCGCAATGTCGGCCAGCGTTGGGCAGACCTTGATCCCCTCAAGCGCACCGAGCGTCCCGCCATCCCCGAACTGGAGCCATCGTTCTACGGTTTCAGTGATGCCGACCAAGAAACCGTGTTCAACACCAGCAACACGTTCTTCGGCAAAGACTCTATGCCGCTGCGCGAGTTGATCAATGCGCTGCGCCAAACCTACTGCGGCACCATTGGTGCCGAGTTCATGCACACCACCGACCAAAACCAAAAACGTTGGTGGCAGCAAAAACTCGAAAGCATCCGCAGCAAACCCCAGTTCAATGCAGACAAAAAGAAGCACATCCTCGACCGTCTGACAGCAGCCGAAGGCCTAGAGCGTTATCTGCACACCAAGTACGTGGGTCAAAAGCGTTTCTCGCTCGAAGGGGGCGAGAGCTTCATTGCAGCGATGGATGAACTGATCCAACAAGCTGGTGCCAAGGGCGTACAAGAAATCGTCATTGGCATGGCACACCGTGGCCGCCTGAACGTGCTGGTCAATACCTTGGGCAAAATGCCCAAGGATCTGTTTGCCGAATTCGACCACACCGCCCCCGAAGACCTACCTGCCGGTGACGTCAAGTACCACCAAGGCTTCAGCTCTGATGTCGCCACAGCGGGCGGCCCAGTGCATTTGTCGCTGGCCTTCAACCCATCACACCTTGAGATCGTCAACCCTGTGGTGGAAGGCTCGGTGCGCGCCCGTATGGACCGCCGTGGCGACCCCAAAGGCAGCCAAGTGCTGCCAGTGCTGGTACACGGTGATGCGGCCTTTGGTGGTCAAGGCGTCAACCAAGAAACCTTGGCTCTGTCTGAAACCCGTGGCTACAGCACGGGTGGCACGGTACACCTGATCATCAACAACCAGATCGGGTTCACCACCTCCGACCCCCGCGACATGCGCTCGACGCTGTATTGCACCGACATCGTCAAGATGATTGAGTCGCCCGTGCTGCACGTCAATGGCGATGATCCAGAAGCCGTGGTTTTGGCCATGCAGTTGGCGCTCGAATTCCGCATGGAGTTCCGCAAAGACATCGTGGTGGACATCATCTGCTTCCGCAAACTGGGCCACAACGAGCAAGACACCCCTGCGCTCACCCAGCCACTGATGTACAAAAAGATCAGTCAGCACCCTGGTACACGCAAGCTGTATGCCGACAAACTGGCGGCACAAGGTTTGGGCGACTCGCTGGGCGACGATATGGTCAAGGCTTACCGCGCTGCAATGGATGCGGGCAAGCACACAGTAGATCCCGTGCTGACCAACTTCAAGAGCAAGTACGCCATTGACTGGTCGCCATTCGTTGGCAAAAAGTGGACAGATGCTGGCGAAACCGGCATCCCACTGACCGAGTGGAAACGCCTGTCCGAAAAGCTCACCACCCTGCCTGCCACCGTCACACCACACCCGTTAGTCAAGAAGGTCTATGACGACCGCGCAGCGATGGGTCGGGGCGAGATCAATGTGGACTGGGGCATGGGCGAACACATGGCCTTTGCCTCGCTGGTGGCCAGCGGCTACCCCGTGCGCTTGTCGGGCGAAGATTGCGGCCGTGGCACCTTCACGCACCGCCACGCCGTCATTCACGACCAAAACCGCGAAAAGTGGGATACCGGCACCTATGTGCCCCTGCAAAACGTGGCCGAAAACCAAGCCCCCTTCGTCGTCATCGACTCTATCCTGTCGGAAGAGGCAGTGATGGGCTTTGAATACGGCTACGCTGGCTCCGATCCTAGCTCGCTGGTGATCTGGGAAGGCCAGTTTGGCGACTTCGCCAACGGTGCCCAAGTGGTGATTGACCAGTTCATTGCCTCGGGTGAAGTGAAGTGGGGTCGTGCCAATGGCCTGACCTTGATGCTGCCGCACGGCTACGAAGGCCAAGGCCCAGAGCACAGCTCGGCCCGTGTGGAGCGTTTCCTGCAATTGGCCGCTGACACCAATATGCAGCTGGTGCAGCCCACCACAGCCAGCCAGATCTTCCATGTGCTGCGTCGCCAAATGGTGCGCGACCTGCGCAAGCCGCTGGTTATCTTCACGCCCAAGTCGCTGCTGCGCAACAAGGATGCTACATCGCCACTGAGCGAGTTCACCTCGGGCAGCTTCCAAACCGTGATTGGCGAGCAAGACGAAGCCATCCTCAAGAAGGCAGACAAGGTCAAGCGCGTCATTGCCTGCTCTGGCAAGGTGTATTACGACTTGGTGAAGAAGCGTGTCGAGAAGGAAGCGACCGATGTGGCCATCATCCGCGTCGAACAGCTCTATCCGTTCCCACACAAGGCTTTTGCTGCCGAACTGAAGAAGTTTGTCAACGCCACCGACATCGTGTGGTGCCAGGACGAGCCACAAAACCAAGGGGCTTGGTTCTTCATCCAGCACAACATCCACGAAAACATGTGGGAAGGTCAAAAGCTGGGCTACTCCGGTCGTGCCGCTTCGGCTTCGCCTGCTGTGGGCTACTCGCACCTGCACCAAGAACAGCAAAAGGCGCTGGTCGAAGGCGCGTTTGCCAAGCTCAAGGGTTTTGTCCTGCCCAAGTAAGGCCAAGCCCCACCTCCAGAACAAAACCCTGTATTTGAAAGAATTGAAATGGCAATCGTAGAAGTCAAAGTTCCACAGCTGTCCGAATCCGTGGCCGAAGCCACCATGCTGACTTGGAAGAAAAAAGCCGGTGAAGCCGTAGCCGCCGATGAAATCCTGATCGAAATCGAGACCGACAAGGTCGTGCTGGAAGTGCCCGCCCCTGCCGCTGGCGTGCTGGCCGAAATCATCCAAGGTGACGGCGCTACCGTCACCGCTGAGCAACTGATCGCCAAGATCGACACCGAAGGCAAAGCTGGTGCTGCCGCTCCTGCTGCGGCCCCCGCAGCTGCGGCTCCAGCAGCAGCCCCTGCTGCCGCTGCCGCCAACAAGGGCGACGTGGCCATGCCCGCCGCAGCCAAGCTGTTGGCCGACAACAACCTGTCTGTCTCTGCTGTCACAGGCACTGGCAAGGATGGCCGTGTCACCAAAGGTGATGTGCTGGCCGCTGTGGCTGGTGGCGTGCAATCCACTGCCGCCGTGATCCCCACTGGCGTACCTACCAAGGCACTGCCCCAAGTGTCGGCCCCTTCGTCCAAGCAAGATCTGGGTGACCGCCCCGAGCAGCGCGTGCCCATGAGCCGCCTGCGCGCCCGTGTGGCCGAGCGTCTGTTGCAATCGCAGTCGACCAATGCCATTCTGACCACGTTCAACGAAGTGAACATGGCCCCAGTGATGGACATGCGCAAGAAGTTCCAAGATGCCTTTACCAAAGAACACGGCGTCAAGATTGGCTTCATGAGCTTCTTCGTCAAGGCGGCTGTTCATGCACTGAAGAAATTTCCCGTGCTGAATGCCTCGGTCGATGGCAACGACATCGTCTACCACGGTTACTTCGACATCGGTATCGCTGTCGGCTCGCCCCGTGGTTTGGTGGTGCCCATTTTGCGCAATGCCGACCAAATGAGCTTTGCCGAAATCGAAAAGAAAATCGCCGAATTTGGCAAGAAGGCTGCTGAAGGCAAGCTGGGCATTGAAGAAATGACCGGTGGTACCTTCTCCATCTCCAACGGTGGCACTTTCGGTTCGATGCTGTCTACCCCCATCATCAACCCACCCCAATCGGCCATTTTGGGTGTTCACGCTACCAAGGATCGCGCTGTGGTCGAAAACGGCCAAATCGTGATTCGTCCCATGAACTACCTGGCTATGTCCTACGACCACCGCATCATTGATGGTCGTGAGGCTGTGCTGGGTCTGGTGGCCATGAAGGAGGCGCTGGAAGACCCTTCGCGCCTGCTGTTTGACATCTAAGCCCTGACCCACCAACCCACCCATGTGGCCCAGCCTGTGCTGGTGCCCATCGGTGGGTTTTTTTGAACCGATAAAGAAAGATTTTTATGAGCAAAGCATTTGATGTGGTGGTGATTGGTGCGGGCCCCGGTGGTTATATTGCTGCCATCCGTGCTGCCCAACTGGGCTTTAACGTCGCTTGTATCGACGAATGGAAAAACGAAAAGGGTGGCCCAGCCCCCGGCGGCACCTGCACCAACGTAGGTTGCATTCCATCCAAGGCACTGCTGCAATCGTCCGAACACTTTGAGCACGCCAACCACCACTTTGCTGAGCACGGCATCACCGCCAAGGATGTGAAGATCGACGTGGCCAAAATGGTGGCCCGCAAAGACAACGTGGTCAAGCAAAACAACGATGGCATCTTGTACCTGTTCAAGAAGAACAAGGTCAGCTTCTTCCACGGTCGTGGCTCTTTTGCCAAGGCCGTCGAAGGCGGTTACGAAATCCAAGTGGGCGGCGACAAGCCCGAAACCTTGGTGGGCAAGCAAATCATTGTGGCTACCGGCTCCAACGCCCGTGCCTTGCCCGGCCTGCCCTTTGACGAAGAAAACATCCTGTCCAACGATGGCGCCCTGCGTATCGGTGCCGTGCCGAAAAAGCTGGCCCTGATCGGTTCGGGTGTGATTGGCCTGGAAATGGGTTCCGTCTGGCGCCGTCTGGGTGCAGAAGTGACTATTCTCGAAGGTCTGCCCACTTTCTTGGCCGCTGTGGATGAACAAATCGCCAAAGAAGCCAAGAAAGCTTTTGACAAGCAAGGCCTGAAAATTGAGCTGGGCGTCAAGGTTGGCGAGATCAAAACCGGCAAGAAGGGCGTTACCGTGCCCTATACCAACGCCAAAGGCGAAGAAGTGGCGCTGGAAGTGGACAAGCTGATCGTATCGATTGGTCGTGTGCCCAACACCAATGGCCTGAATGCCGAAGCGGTGGGCCTGCAATTGGACGAGCGCGGTGCGATTGTGGTCGATGGCGACTGCAAGACCAATCTGCCCGGCGTCTGGGCTGTGGGTGATGTGGTGCGTGGCCCCATGCTGGCGCACAAAGCCGAAGAAGAAGGTGTGGCCGTGGCCGAGCGCATCGCGGGCCAGCACGGGCATGTCAACTTCGGCACCATTCCTTGGGTGATCTACACCAGCCCCGAAATTGCCTGGGTAGGCCGTACCGAGCAGCAGCTCAAGGCCGATGGCGTGAAATACAAGGCGGGCACCTTCCCATTCTTGGCCAATGGCCGCGCCCGTGCCTTGGGTGACACCACCGGCATGGTCAAGTTCTTGGCAGACGCCACCACTGACGAAATCTTGGGTGTTCATATCGTGGGCCCTATGGCTTCCGAATTGATCTCCGAAGCGGTGGTCGCCATGGAATTCAAGGCCAGCGCCGAAGATATTGCCCGCATTTGCCATGCCCACCCCTCTTTGAGTGAAGCCACCAAAGAAGCTGCCTTGGCCGTGGACAAGCGCACACTGAACTTCTGAGCCTTCCTGCCCAGTTAGTTCGGTCATTTTGTAACTCTGGCACCTGCTTGGTGGGTGCCAGAGATTTTCTTTTTTGAGAGCAAGGAGGCTGGTTTGTCTGTTTCCGTTCTTCAGGCTTATGAGGCCGAACTGGTAGCCAAGGGCTTTCAGAGTGATCCGGCCCAGCTGCGTGCCGTGCAGGCTTTAGATCGCTGTGCCCAAGCGTGGGCGGTGTATAAGTCACGCCGCTCTAATGCGCTCAAAAAACTCATCAACCGTCCAGACATTCCTCAGGGGGTTTACATGTACGGTGGCGTGGGGCGCGGCAAGAGCTTTCTGATGGATTGCTTTTTTAATGCCGTACCACTCAAACGCAAAGTGCGCCTGCATTTTCATGAGTTTATGCGCGAGGTACACCGCGAACTAGCGGTATTGCAAGGCACACAAAACCCGTTGGATGTGCTGGGAGCGCGCATAGCCAAGCGTTACAAACTTATCTGCTTTGATGAGTTCCATGTGGCCGATATTACCGACGCCATGATTTTGCACCGCCTTTTGGTGGCGCTGTTTGATAATGGCGTGGGTTTTGTTACCACTTCCAATTTTGAGCCAGACGGGTTGTATCCCAACGGGCTGCATCGTGATCGAATTTTGCCCGCCATTGCGCTGCTCAACCAGCGCATGGAAGTCATCAATGTGGACAACGGCACCGACTACCGCCGCCGCACGCTGGAAAATGCCAAGCTCTACCACTGCCCCTTGGGGGAGCAAGCCGATGCGGAGATGACGCAAACTTTCAACCAATTGGCAGAAATTCACGACGAAGACCCTGTGCTGCACATTGAGGCACGCGAGTTGCGCGCCCGACGCAAAGCGGGTGGCGTGGTGTGGTTTGATTTTCGGGAGTTGTGCGGTGGCCCACGCTCACAAAACGATTATCTGGAGCTTGCCAACCAGTTTCATACGGTGTTGCTGTCCAACGTGCCACACCTGCCTGTGAGCATGGCCTCGCCAGCACGGCGCTTTACGTGGTTGGTGGACGTGCTGTACGACCGCCGCGTCAAGTTGGTGATTTCTGCTGCCGTGCCACCAGAGCAACTCTATACCGATGGGCCGCTGGCGCACGAGTTTCCGCGCACGGTGTCTCGGCTCAATGAAATGCAGTCCAAAGAGTTCCTGGCACTAGAGCGCCGGGTGGTCGATACCGGATTGACCTGATGTGCATGCGCTCACTCTTGCATGGCTTGCGTCGCCTGAGCTTGGCGGCTTGTCTGGTGCTGCTCCCAGCCTATGGCATGGCCCAGCAAGCACCATCGATGGCCACGACCAGCCCCACTGTGGCCCCAACCACCGATGAGCGCACCACCTTGCGCCAAGAACGTGCCCAGCTTGATGCTGCGTTAAAGGCGGCTGAGGCTGCCTGTCAGCGGCGTTTTGCGGTGGAAGATTGCTTGCGGGCCGAACGGCGCAAGAGCCGCCAAGCCAAGGATACTTTGCGTACACGCCAGAACCAACTGGACTTGCTGGAGCGGCGTGAACGGGCTGAGCAACGCCTGCAAAGTATCGAAATGCGTCAGCGGGAACATGGCCCTACAGGTGAGGCACGGTTGCCCACGGCTGCACAGCGCCCTCGGGCACATCCAGAGAACCGCAGAGCCACTCCCCCCTTAGCCGTCATCCGCGCCGAGCGCCAGTCACGTCAACACGAAGCCGCACTGCGGGCCGCACAAGCGCAGCAACAGCAACGGGAAAAACAGGCTGCTGCGCAAGAACACAAGCAACGTGTACAACAAGCCCAGGCCGAGCGTGCGCAAAGGGGGCTGCCTGTAGCAGCACCGTTACCCACACCCAAATAATTGGTTTTTCAGCACACTGCTTTAAGGTGCAGGCCGCATCCCCAAACGCAAGGGCTTCTTCTCGACCTCCAACGCCTCAATCTTGACGATCACCAGCGACAGATTGTCGCCACCGCCCCGTCCACGCATCCGTGCTTTTTCAATCAAAAACTCGGTAGCTTCACGCGGCGTCAGGGACTCCACGACTGTCGCCATTTCGGTGGCTGAAAAATAGTGCCAAACACCATCGCTACAAGCCATCAGCACATCGCCGGGGCGTAACTGGTGGATGCTGTGCGTGCCTATGGGTGGATCGGCATCGGTGCCCAGGCAACCCAGCAAAATATTGGACTGAGGATGCACCTGTGCTTCATCTTCCGTCAAGTCACCACGATCGACCAAGGCCTGCACATAAGAGTGATCCATGGTGCGATGCACCATCTGACCATCACGAAAATGGTAGATACGAGAATCGCCCGCATGCACCCAATAACAATCCCCCCGAGGATTGATCAGAAAAGCGGCAATGGTGCTGTGGGGCTCTTCCTCAGAAGAAATAGCCGTGAGGCGAATCACAATATGCGCTTCTTCCACCATGGTTTTGAGCATGATGGGGCCATCGTCGTAGTCGGGAGAATAGCGTTCAAACAGCTGGCGGGCCGTCATCATCACCTGATCCGAGGCTTTGCGGCCACCACTGCGCCCGCCCATGCCATCGGCCAATACCCCCAACAAGCAACCGTTGTAACGCGGATGCGTCAGCAGAGCTACCTGATCTTGCTGGTAACTACGATCACCTTTGTGAATGCCGGTGGATGCAGTAATGCGAAATGCTTTAGACATGTCCAAACCGAAAAGAGGACAGGCCGCTGGTGCTCACCAAGGCTTCCACCATGAGGAAGAACGCTGCTGGATGCCATGCTTCAGATAGTTGCTTTGTGGGTAGCTGGCATCCAACACCCGGCGAGCATCATCGCGCAATTGCGCCATGCCCAAGGCATCATAAGACTGGATGAGGATATAGAGTGCCTCTTCTTGGGCAGGCACCCCTTGGTAATCAGACAGCGCGATCTGCGCCCGGTTGATGGCCGCAACGTAGGCACCACGCTGAAAATAATACCGCGCCACATGCACCTCGTATTGGGCCAGTGCATTGACGATATAGGTCATGCGTTGGCGGGCGTCTTGGGCATAGCGAGACTCCGGAAAACGCGTGCTCAACTCACGAAAGGCTTCAAAGGAGTCTTTGGCCGCCTTTTGGTCACGCTCCGACAAATCCTGATTGGCTACCCAAGAAAACAGGCCCAGATCGTCATTGAAATTAACGAGTCCTTTGAGGTAGAGGGCGTAATCTACGGCAGGGCTGGCCGGGTGCAGCTTCAAAAAGCGGTCTAACGTAGCCAGCGCCTGTGCTTTATCGCCCCCCTTGTATTGGGCATGGGCTTTGTCGAGCTGGGCCTGCTGGGCCAATGGAGTGCCTGCGGCACGGCCTTCCAGTTTCTCGAGCAGGGGCACGGCCTTGTCATAAGCACCGCTGCTGACTTCCTCGCGGGCCTCGGCATAAAGGCGTTCGGTACTCCAACCCGCTGTTTTGTCTTCAGTGGTGCTGGAGCAACCGGCCAGCAAGGCACTGGCGGCCAGCAGGGCGGGAAGGATCGCGAGAGACACACGCGGCATGGCAAACAGCTTTCTGGCAAGAGGAGGCATGAACTGGAGCACCACCCACCGTGGCGCACACGGCAGATCAGGGCCGGGCTGCGATTGTACCGGCGGCCAGAGACCTGCTTGGTCTTTCTACAATGGTGCCCATGTTTGTTCATTTGCGCCTGCACACCGAGTTTTCCGTCATTGACGGCACCAACCGTATCGATGAGGTGGTTCAAGCCGCCGCCGCCGATGGTCAGCCTGCGCTGGCGATCACGGATTTCAACAACCTGTTTGGGGGCGTTAAGTTCTACAAACAAGCACGGGGCAAGGGCGTTAAACCTGTCTTGGGCGCAGAGATTTTGCTCGAAGGCGAGGCTGCGGCAGACCCCTGTGCCCGCATCGTACTGCTGGTGCAGAACATGCAAGGCTATCTGAACTTATCAGAATTGCTGGCCCGTGCTTGGACACGCAATCAGATCAAATCCCAAGCAGTATGCACTTGGCAATGGTTAGAAGAACTGCACCAAGGGCTGATGGTGCTCACTGGTGCGCAAGCTGGCCCTGTAGGGCAAGCCTTGGTGCGGGGCGACAGTGTAGGGGCCATAGCCATTGCACAACGTCTGGCAACCCTGTTTCCTGAACGCTGCTACATCGAAATCCAACGCGCAGGCCGCCCCGATGAAGAAAGCCATGTAGCCGCCACTGTGCAGTTGGCTGCGCAATTGGCCTTGCCAGTGGTGGCCACCCATCCGGTGCAGTTTGCAACCGAAGACGATTACGAAGCCCATGAGGCCCGCGTGTGTATTGCCGAAGGCGAGATTCTGGGCAACCAACGCCGCGTGCGCCGTTTTACGCGCGAGCAATATTTCAAGTCGTCTGCACAGATGCAAGCACTGTTTGCCGATGTGCCCTCGGCGCTGGCCAATACGGTAGAGATTGCCCGGCGCTGCAACCTGACGTTGGTGTTGGGCAAACCGCAGTTGCCTAATTTTCCGATTCCACCGGTCAATGGACAAGTGCTGTCGGTGGATGATTATTTCCGCCATGTCTCGCACGAGGGGCTGGAACAACGTTTGCAGCATCTCTATCCCAACCCCGCAGTGCGCGAAGCGCAACGTCCACGTTATTTAGAACGACTGGAGTTTGAGCTCAACACCATCTTAAAGATGGGGTTTCCGGGCTATTTTCTGATTGTGGGCGACTTTATCCAGTGGGCCAAAACCCACGGCTGCCCAGTGGGGCCTGGCCGGGGGTCGGGGGCAGGCTCGCTGGTAGCCTACGCGCTCAAAATTACCGACCTTGACCCGCTGGAATACAAGCTGCTGTTCGAGCGTTTCTTGAATCCAGACCGGGTGTCCATGCCCGACTTTGATATTGACTTTTGCCAGTCCAACCGCGACCGGGTGATTGACTACGTGAAAGAAAAATACGGCAAAGATGCCGTGAGCCAAATTGCCACCTTTGGCACGATGGCCGCCCGCGCCGCTATCCGCGATGTGGGGCGGGTGCTAGACATGAGCTACACCTTTTGCGATGGCATCAGCAAATTGATTCCCAACAAGCCCGGCCAACACATCACTATTGCTGGGGCCATTGAAGCCGAGCCCGTGCTGGCCGAACGGTTAGCCAAAGAAGACGAGGTCAAAACCCTGTTGGCATTGGCGCAAAAGCTCGAAGGCCTCACACGCAACATTGGTATGCACGCAGGAGGGGTCTTGATTGCACCGGGCAAACTGACCGACTTTTGCCCGCTTTACCAACAGCCAGGCAGTGATTCGGCAGTCAGTCAGTACGACAAAGACGATGTAGAAGCCATCGGGTTGGTGAAATTCGACTTCTTGGGCTTGGCCACGCTCACCATTTTGGAGCTGGCACGCGAGTTCATCGTGCAGCGCCACCCTGACCAGGCCCATTTTGCCTTTGAAGATATTGCGCTCAACGACAAAGAGACCTATGCCCTGTTTTCCGACGGTCTGACCGAGGCCGTGTTCCAGTTTGAAAGCCGAGGAATGCAGGGGATGCTCAAGGAAGCCCGCCCCACCCGCCTAGAAGACCTGATCGCCCTGAACGCGTTGTACCGCCCAGGCCCAATGGACTTGATTCCGAGCTTTGTCAACCGCAAGCATGGCAAAGAGCCGGTAGAGTACCCACACCCACTGGTGGCCGAGATGCTGTCCGAAACCTACGGCATCATGGTTTACCAAGAACAGGTGATGCAGACCGCGCAAATTCTGGGCGGCTACTCGCTGGGCGGCGCAGACTTGCTGCGCCGGGCTATGGGCAAAAAGAAGGCCGAAGAGATGGCTGAGCACCGGGCCATCTTTCGAGCCGGGGCAGCCAAAAATGACATCAGCCAAGAAAAGGCCGATGAGATTTTTGACTTGATGGAGAAGTTTGCGGGCTACGGCTTCAACAAATCGCACGCTGCCGCCTACTCTTTGCTGGCTTACCATACCGGCTGGCTCAAGGTGCATTTCACGGCAGAGTTCTTTTGCGCCAACATGACCATCGAAATGGACGACACCGACAAACTCAAGGTGTTGTTGGACGACGCGCAAAAGAATTTTGGCATCTCTTTTGAGCCCCCCGATGTCAATCGAGGCGCTTACCGCTTTGAGCCGATCTCTGACACCGCTATCCGCTACGGTTTGGGTGCCGTCAAAGGCACCGGCAAAGCAGCCATTGAGGCGATCATTGCTGCCCGCGAAGGTCGGGGCGAAGGCCCACAAGGAGACCGGTCTGGCCCCTTCAGCAGCTTGTTTGACTTCTGCCTGCGCGTAGAGCGCAGCAAGATCAACAAGCGCACCGTAGACGCCCTCATCAAGGCAGGTGCCTTCGATGCCATCGAACCCAACCGTGCGGCGTTGTCGGCCTCTATTGACCGCGCGTTTGAGTTTGCCACCGCCACGTTGGCCAATGCCAACCAAAGCGGCTTGTTCGATATGGATGCCGATGCCCACGGCTCCAGCACCCAAGAGCCAGCGTTGGTCGATGTCGCCCCTTGGGGCGTGAAAGAGCGCCTGACCTACGAAAAGCCAGCATTGGGCTTTTACTTGTCTGGTCATTTGTTTGACGAAGTGGCCCCAGAAGTGCGCCGTTTTGTCCGCACCCGCATTGCCGATCTGCGTGACACCCGTGACACGCAAACCATTGCCGGTATTGTGGGCGGCTTTCGGGTCGTCAATGGTATGCGCGGCAAGCAAGGGATTTTGGTGCTGGACGACACTTCAGCCCAGATCGAGGCCTCAGCCAGCGAAGCGGTGCTCAACACCTACCGTGAGCTGCTGCAAGACGACGAGCTGGTGATTGTCTCGGGCCGCTTGCAGCCGGGACGCAACGGCTTTGAAGCCCGATTTATCGTGCAACAGGTGCATGATCTGGCCACAGCCCGCACCCGCTTTGGCCGATACCTGCATGTGGCGGTGGGCGAGAGCGTCCCCGATGTGGCCCGCTTGCTGCGTGAATACCCCTGCCGCCCAGAAAATACCCCACAGGGAGAAGTGCTAGAGCACGGCTTGCGGGTGCGTCTGGAGATTCGTTGTGCCACACCTTGGGGCCAAACCAGCGCAGAATTGCAATTGGGCGATGCTTACCGCACTTACCCCAGTGATGAAGCCTTAGCTGCTTGGGCACAACAGGCAGAACAGGGGCAAGCCACCATCGTTTACGAATAGTTGCCTAGGATGTAGCCTCTGGCCTTGAAAAACCCGGCCAATATGCTCAGATTCCCTTATTCAGCGCCAATGCGCGCGCATCGTTAGAATGAATTTCATGGCAACACACCCCCCCACCCCTGCCCGTGCGCCTGCTGTGCAGCGGCCCGCGTCGGACGACGGCGATGCCGTTGTGCTGGAGCGTGTGCCGCAAAAAACCCAACCACCGCAGATGTATCGCGTCGTCATGCTCAACGACGACTACACACCGATGGAATTTGTCATCGTGGTGTTACAAGAGTTTTTTGGCAAAGACCGCGAAATGGCCACCCAAATCATGCTCCAGATACATCTGGACGGCAAAGGGGTGTGCGGTATCTATTCACGCGACATTGCAGCCACCAAAGTGGAGCAAGTGATGGATGCGGCCCAGCAAGCAGGCCATCCCCTGCAATGTCTTAGCGAGCCGGTTGAATAAACCAGCACCGTCCCGAAATACAGTCCACTTTACCCGCAAGCACAAAGGAGTTCACATGATTGCCCAGGAACTGGAAGTCAGCTTGCACATGGCCTTTGTAGAGGCCCGCCAGCAACGCCACGAATTCATTACCGTGGAGCACCTGTTGCTCGCACTGCTCGATAACCCTAGCGCCGCTGAGGTGTTGCGGGCCTGCTCGGCCAATATGGACGATCTGCGCACCGCGCTGTCCCACTTCATTAAAGACAACACACCGCAGGTGGCAGGTACCGACGAGGTCGACACCCAGCCTACGCTGGGTTTTCAGCGCGTCATTCAGCGCGCCATCATGCACGTACAGTCCACGGGCAACGGCAAAAAAGAAGTCAACGGCGCCAATGTGCTGGTGGCCATCTTTGGTGAAAAAGACTCACATGCGGTCTACTACCTGCACCAGCAAGGCGTAACCCGGTTGGATGTGGTCAATTTCATCGCCCACGGCATCAAAAAGAGCGAACCGCCCGAGCCAGCCAAAGGTGCGGAAGGCAGCGGCAGCCCCGAAGGGGAAGACGCAGCCCCCACTGAAAAAAGCGAAAAGGCTTCGCCGCTGGAGCTGTACACGCAAAACCTCAATCAACTGGCCAAAGACGGCAAGATTGACCCACTGATTGGCCGCCATTTTGAGGTAGAGCGCACCATCCAGATCCTGTGCCGCCGCCGCAAAAACAACCCCCTGCTGGTCGGTGAGGCTGGTGTGGGCAAAACCGCCATTGCCGAGGGCTTGGCTTGGCGCATCACACAACAAGATGTGCCAGAGATTTTGGCCGAAGCCACCGTCTATTCGCTGGACATGGGTGCCTTGTTGGCAGGCACCAAGTACCGGGGAGACTTTGAGCAGCGCCTCAAAGGCGTGCTCAAGGCACTGAAAGACAAGCCGCACGCAGTGCTGTTTATTGATGAGATTCACACGCTGATCGGTGCTGGTGCCGCCTCGGGCGGCACGATGGATGCGTCTAACCTGCTCAAACCGGCGCTCAGTTCGGGGGTACTCAAGTGCATTGGAGCCACCACCTTCACTGAATACCGGGGTATTTTTGAGAAAGATGCCGCTCTGTCGCGGCGCTTCCAGAAGGTAGACGTGGTCGAACCCAGCGTGGCCGAGACAGTAGACATTCTCAAGGGACTGAAGTCGCGCTTTGAAGAGCACCACAGTGTCAAGTATGCAGCAGCAGCCCTGCAAGCGGCTGCGGAGCTGTCGGCCAAATACATCAGCGACCGCCACCTGCCCGACAAGGCCATTGATGTGATCGACGAGGCTGGGGCCGCTCAGCGCATTTTGGTCGCCAGCAAGCGCAAAAAAACCATTGGCAAGGCCGAGATTGAGGAGATTGTGGCCAAGATTGCGCGCATTCCGCCGGCCAATGTCTCCAACGACGACCGGGGTAAGCTGCAAGTGCTGGAGCGTGACCTCAAAAGCGTG
Organism: Giesbergeria giesbergeri; assembly: GCF_054779375.1. Lineage (NCBI taxonomy): Bacteria > Pseudomonadati > Pseudomonadota > Betaproteobacteria > Burkholderiales > Comamonadaceae > Giesbergeria > Giesbergeria giesbergeri. The sequence continues at coordinate 86,400 of NZ_BAAGYJ010000009.1, forward strand.
GTGTTTGGTCAGGATAAGGCATTGGAGGTGCTGGCCTCCAGCGTCAAAATGGCCCGCTCGGGCTTGGGCAAGCCCGATAAACCGATTGGCTCGTTCTTGTTCAGTGGCCCCACCGGTGTGGGCAAAACCGAGGCCGCGCGCCAGCTTGCCTACATTCTGGGCATTGAGCTGATTCGCTTTGATATGTCGGAATACATGGAGCGCCATGCGGTCAGCCGCCTGATTGGTGCGCCCCCCGGCTATGTCGGTTTTGACCAAGGTGGTCTGTTGACCGAAGCCATCAGCAAAAAGCCACACTCTGTGCTGCTGCTCGATGAGATTGAAAAGGCACACCCCGACATCTTCAATGTGCTGCTGCAAGTCATGGATCACGGCTCCCTGACCGACAACAACGGGCGCAAAGCCGACTTCCGCAATGTCATCATCATCATGACCACCAATGCGGGGGCCGAAACCATGAACAAAGCCACTATCGGCTTTACCACCCAGCGCGAGGCCGGTGATGAAATGGCTGACATCAAGCGCCTGTTCACGCCAGAGTTCCGCAACCGTCTGGACGCCATCGTGAGCTTCAAGGCGCTGGATGAGCAAATCATCTTGCGGGTGGTAGACAAGTTTCTGTTGCAACTCGAAACCCAACTGGCCGAGAAGAAGGTGGAAGTCACCTTTACCGATGCCCTGCGCAAGCATCTGGCCAAGAAGGGCTTTGATCCGTTGATGGGCGCTCGCCCCATGCAGCGCCTGATCCAAGACACCATCCGCCGCGCTCTGGCCGATGAACTGCTGTTTGGCCGCCTGACCGAGGGGGGCCGTCTGACGGTGGATGTAGAACAGCACAAAGACGAGAAGGGTACAGAGACAGCAGAGGTCAAGCTCGACATCCAACCCCTTCTCAAAAAGGAGCGGACGGCCAAATCTGAACCGGCAGAGCCCGAGGAAGCTGCGGCCCGTTAAACCTTCGCGTTTGACGAAACGTCCAGGCCCGTTGTCTGCACTGTCAGACAACGGGCCTTTTTACACAATGGCCGTGATATCGCCCACACCCAAGGCGGGGCCGTGCAAGGAGCGTTCCATTGTGATGTGGGTGATACCGGCTTCTTCGTAAGGTGCCCCACGGGTGACAAAACCAGCGCGGGCATAGAAAGGGATGGCGGTGCATTGGGCATGCAGCTCAATACAAGTGTCGCCACGACTGCGGGCAGCCTCCAGCAAGGTTTGAAGTAACGTATGGCCCCAATGGGCACCACGCAGTGCCCGATGCACTGCCATGCGGCCGATGCGGCCCATGCCGTCTTGGGCAGGCAACAAGCGCCCGGTGGCAATGGCTTGCCCCAGACGGTTGTACAACACCGCATGGACGCAGTGCGTGTCGTGGGTATCGAGTTCCAACTCTGGAGCAATTCCTTGCTCTTGCACAAAAACGGCGGTACGCAAGGCCAAGGCATCATGGCCCAACTGTTGCCAGTCTCCCGTGCGCACTTCGGCCATGTGGTGGCCCGCCTCAAAGCTCTCCAACAGAGTGCGCAAACCACTGGGCACGGGGCAACTGCTGTGCGTTGTCAAGTTCACAAACACGGTGACGATTTCTGCCGAGACCAGCAACTGTTCACCCTGAAAAATACCCGCCTCCAGTTGCACAGAAGAAGTGCCCACGCGCACGCAGCGCAAAGCCACATCCAACACATCGTCTAACCGTGCCGAAGCGTGGTATTCGAGCGTGACTTTCTTCATGACCAGTTCACCCCCCAACAGCGCCATGCCAGATTCATAAGGCAGGGCCAAGGCCCGCCAGTAATCCATCATTGCGGCCTGAACATAGATCAGGTAGTGTGGGCTAGAAACAATTTTCTGGCTGTCAACCTCAGCCCAACGCACACGCAAACGGTGCAAACAACGAAAATCCGTGCGTTGCATGGCATCACTCCAGGGAAAAGGCTTGGCGCAATGCACGGGCTGCATCGGCGTGGGCGGTGCGGGCCTCGGCAATTGCACGGCCCATTTTGATAAATTCATGGGTGACGCCACGATAGATCTCCAAATCCACCGCTACCCCGGCCAACCGCAGCTTGTCGGCGTAGTCCACGCCCTCATCCACCAAGGGATCGCATTCGGCCAGTCCCATCCAAGCGGGGGCCACCCCTTCCACATCGGGGGCCAACAGCGGAGCAAAGCGCCAATCTTCACGCTCTTGCCGCGTCTGCACATAGTTGCCAAAAAACCAACTGATGGCAGGCTCCTCCAAGACCAAGCCACGCGCATAGGTAGCGTGCGATGGAGTATCTTGGTGGGCAGCACAGCCGGGGTAAAACAGCAACTGAAGGGCCAATGGCAGACCAGCATCACGCGCCAAAATAGCATTGACCGCAGCCAGTGTGCCCCCGGCACTGTCACCGCCAACGGCCAGCCGAGAAGCGTCCGCACCCAATGTGGTGGCGTGCAGCGCCAGCCATTGCAAGGCATCCCACGCATCATGGGTCGCGGTAGGAAAGCGGTGCTCGGGGGCCAGACGGTAGTCTAACGACACCACCATGCTATCGGCCAGCCGAGCCAGCTCGCGGCACAGAGTGTCGTGGGTGGCAATGCTGCCAATGGTAAAACCGCCGCCATGCAGGTACAACAGCAGTCCGGGGGCTGGGCCTGCTGCACTTGGGGCATAGAGTCGGGCAGGCAGTGCATAACCATCGCGGGCAGGAATGGTGAAATCTTCCACCCGTGCCAGGGTGGCTTTGGGCACTTCTAGCACCCCAGCCCCCGTTTCATAAGCGATGCGGGCTTGCAGGGGCGTCAGGGTGTGTAGGGGGGCACCGCCAGCACGGTGCATGCGCTGCAAAACACTGCGCATAGGTGCCGTTAAGCGGGTGTGGTGAAGATGCAGTTCAGGATGGGCAGTCACAAGTGGGGCATACAGGCAATCGAAGCCGCCATTATGCGGATGCCCTTGCCAATGGCCCGTAAGCCAACCCAGAGGCCACACCACCAAAAAGATCTCCCTCAACCAAAGGCACCCCAGGAAAGCCTTGTGCCAGCACCTGTTGAAACGCCCGCAAAGCCGACGAGCCCCCCGTGAGGTAAATGGCCCCCAGTTGGGCCGGTTGTAGTCCTGCTTGGCGCACACATTCTTGCGCACACTGCACCACACGCTGCAGCAGGGCAGAGAGATGGTGCGCCACCTGCTCTGGGGCCAACGTGGCAATCAGTGCAGCCTCTACTTCTGACAAATCCAATGTTTGTGGCTGCTCGTGGATGGAGCAGGCAATTTTGGCCTGCTCCATCGCATTCATCAGACGGTGCCCCAGTTGCTCACGCAGCACGACCATCAGGCGCTGGTGCAGGCGCTCATCACGAAAATCTTCGCGCAGGGCTTGGGCTTCACGCACTGCCTTGGGCGACGACAGCCAATGGATCATGTGCCAAGTAGCCAAGTCAAAAAACACCCGGCTGGGCACCTCGCGGCCTTTGGGGCCAATATGGCGATAACCCAGCAATGGCATGACCTGCTCTAGGTGCAGTTTGTGGTCGTAGTCAGTGCCTCCAATATGCACGCCGGTGGTTGCCAGAATGTCGGCGCTGCGATCCGTTTGGGCAATGCGCTGCGGCCCTAGGCGCACCACAGTGAAATCGGAGGTGCCACCACCAATGTCCACCACAAGCACTGTGCTTTCTTGTGCCAAGCGGCGCTCATAGTCCAGCGCGGCGGCAATAGGCTCCAACTGAAACCCCACTTCGGCAAACCCACATCGGGCCGCCGCTTGCAACAGCGATGCTTGCGCCAACTGATCTCGTTCGGGATTGTCATCTACAAAATGGACGGGGCGCCCCAACACCAGCCGCGTTGGCAACCCACCCAATTGCACACGAGCGCGCTGCACCAGCTCCAACAAAAATCGCTCGATGATGTCTTGAAAACTCACCATCTCATGGTGGATGGCGGTTTTCTCCTGTAGCAACGGGCTGCCCAACAGGCTTTTGAGCGAACGCATCAAGCGCCCTTCGGTATGCGCCAGATAGTGGGTCATGGCGTCGCGGCCAAAATGGGTGCTGTGGTTTTCGCTGTTGAAAAACAGGGCTGTGGGCAGGGTGGTAGCCTGGCCTTCCAGACAGAGCAGTCGGGCCGTGCCTTGGCCATCGGCCCAAGCCACGGCAGAGTTGGACGTGCCAAAATCGATACCCAACGTACCAGGAAGATGAGAGGTCATGCGCAGCAAAGCAAAAAAGCGGGCGATTGTGGCATGACACCACAATCGCCCGCAGCAAGTGGCGCAGGATTACAGCGCCAAACCCTTCAGGTATTCGCGGAAGGAGGTGCCCACCTGTGGATGGCGCAAGGCCAACTCTACAGTGGCTTGCAAAAAACCCTCTTTACTACCGCAGTCGTAGCGTTTGCCGGCATATTGGTAGGCATAGACGGCCTCGTGCTGCATCAGGCGGGCAATCGCATCAGTGAGCTGAATTTCGCCCCCGGCACCCTGCGTTTGTTGACGGATATGAGCAAAAATGGCAGGGGTCAAGATATAGCGCCCCGCCACCCCCATGCGCGAGGGCGCATTTGCTGGGCTGGGCTTTTCGACAATGCGCTCAATGCGCAACAGCGGTGAGGGGCCACCTGCTGGCGGCCCGGCCACAATGCCATAACGATTGACCTGCTCTAGCGGCACTTCTTGCACTGCCAACAGCGAGCGCCCCTGCTCGGCAAAGGTGTGCGCCATTTGCGCCAATACGGGCAGCCCTTCGGCGGGAGCCGTCATCAAGTCATCGGCCAGCAGCACCGCAAAAGGCTCTTGCCCCACCAGCGGTTCTGCACACAGCACGGCATGGCCCAAGCCCAGAGCACGCGGCTGGCGCACAAAGGCACAGTCCATGTCAGGGGGCTGAATGGAGCGCACCAGCGCCAGCAGCTCCTGCTTGCCCGCCTGCTCCAGTTCATTTTCCAGCTCGTAGGCGGTATCGAAATGGTCTTCGATAGCCCGTTTGCCACGCCCCGTCACAAAGATCATGTGCCGCACGCCAGCGGCATAGGCCTCTTCCACCGCGTACTGGATCAGCGGTTTGTCTACCACCGGCAGCATCTCTTTGGGTGATGCCTTGGTGGCGGGCAAAAAGCGGGTGCCCAACCCAGCCACCGGAAACACGGCTTTGCGGATGGGGGTCTGGAGGTGCAGGCTCATCGTTGTTTAACCCAAGCGGGACAGTTGCTCCTGAATACGACCCAGCGTGGCCGTAAAGTCGGCCACCCGCTTTTGCTCTTGCTCAATCACCGCTGGGGGTGCTTTGGCCACAAAAGCCTCGTTGCCAAGTTTGCCTTGGGCCTTGGCAATTTCGCCTTGCAGGCGGGCCGCTTCTTTGCCTAAACGGGCCTTTTCTGCCACGACATCAATCTCGACAAACAAGGCCAAGCGGGCTTCACCCACCACGGCCACAGGAGCCGTTTGTGCAGCGGCTTGCCAAGCGGCCTCATCGTCAAACACCTTGACCTCGCTCAGTTTAGCCAACGCTTGCAGCACGGGGGCCACGCCACGCACAAAGCTGGCATCCCCCACCACCAGCAGGGGCAGACGGGTGGCGGGCGAGACATTCATCTCGCCGCGCAGGGTGCGGCAAGTATCTACCAGCGCCTTGAGGCGGGCCATTTCGGCCACGGCAGCGGTGTCGATGGCTTCGGTGTGGGCCTCGGGGTAGTGGGCAATGCTGACCGAAGCGCCAGCCAAGCCAGCCACCGGTGCCACGGTTTGCCACAGGGCTTCGGTGATGAAGGGAATCACAGGGTGTGCCAAACGCAAGATGGCTTCGAGCGTGCGGATCAGGGTATGGCGGGTGGCGCGTTGTTGCGCTTCGTTGCCCTGCTGGATTTGCACCTTGGCGATTTCCAGATACCAGTCGCAGAACTCGTTCCAAACAAAGTCGTAAATGGTGTTGGCAACGTTGTCGAGGCGGTATTCGGCAAAGCCTTTGGCCACTTCAGCAGCCACTGTTTGCAGTTGGGCTTGAATCCAACGGTCGGCGGCGCTGCGCTCCAGCACGGCATTGGCGGTGGTGCCGCAATCGTAGCCTTCGCAGTTCATCAGCACAAAGCGGCTGGCGTTCCAGAGTTTGTTGCAGAAGTTGCGATAGCCTTCGCAGCGTTTGCTGTCAAAGTTGATGCTGCGGCCCAAGCTGGCAAGGGCCGCAAAGGTAAAGCGCAGCGCATCCGCGCCATAGGCCGGGATGCCGTCTGGAAACTCTTTTTGCGTGTCTTTGCGCACACGCGGTGCGGTTTCGGGCTTGCGCAGGCCGGTGGTGCGCTTGTCCAGCAGCGGCTCTAAGGCAATGCCGTCGATCAAGTCCACTGGGTCCAGCACATTGCCCTCGGACTTGCTCATCTTCTTGCCTTGGGCATCGCGCACCAAGCCGTGGATATACACATGCTTGAATGGCACACGCCCGGTGAAGTGCGTGGTCATCATGATCATCCGGGCTACCCAGAAGAAAATGATGTCATAGCCCGTGACCAGCACGCTGCTAGGCAGGTAGAGGTTAAAGTCGTCGTTGGCCGCTGCGGTTTGCTCCGGCCAGCCCATGGTGCTAAACGGCACCAAGGCGGAGGAATACCAAGTATCCAGCACGTCTTCGTCGCGGCGCAGGGTTTTGCCTGGCGCTTGGGCTTGGGCCTCGGCTTCGTTGCGCGCCACATACACATGGCCTTCTTCGTCGTACCAAGCTGGGATTTGATGGCCCCACCACAGTTGGCGGCTAATGCACCAGTCTTGGATGTTGTTCATCCACTGGTGGTAGGTGTTGATCCAGTTTTCGGGCACAAACTTCACGGCCCCGGAATCGACGGCTTCAATGGCTTTTTGGGCAATGCTCTTGCCGGTGGCATCGCCCTCACCCACCTTGTTCATGGCCACAAACCACTGGTCGGTGAGCATTTTTTCAATCATCTCGCCGGTGCGGGTGCAGATCGGGGCCATCAGCTTGTGCTTTTTCGAATCCACCAGTGCGCCAGTCTCTTGCAAATCAGCCACGATTTTTTTGCGCGCCACATAGCGGTCTAAGCCTTGATAAGCCACAGGCACCAAACGGGCCACGGCTTCGGCGGTAGGCAGTTGGCTCAATTCGTGCAGAAAGGCGGCATGGGCAGCGGGGGCAGCGCGTTCTTCTTCCGCTTCGCTCAGGCCGTAGCTCCAGATTTGCGTATGGATGTCGGCAATGCGCTCGGCAGACAAGGTGCGCGCTTGCAAGTCAAAAATAATCAGTGCGCTCAAGCGGTGGCGGCGGCCTACAGCGTAGTCGTTCTCGTCGTGGGCCGGTGTGACCTTGACCACGCCCGTACCAAAGTCTTTGTCCACGTAGTCATCGGCAATCACCGGAATCTCACGGCCCACCAGTGGCAGCGTGACGGTTTTGCCAATAAAGCCTTGGTAACGTTCATCGTCCGGATGCACCATCACGGCCACGTCGCCCAGCATGGTTTCGGGGCGGGTGGTGGCTACCGTGAGGCTGCCAGAGCCATCGGTGAGCGGGTAGACGATGTACCAGAGCGAGCCGTCTTTCTCTTCGTTCTCCACTTCCAAGTCCGAGACGGCCGATTGCAACTTAGGGTCCCAATTGACCAAGCGTTTGCCCCGGTAAATCAAGCCCTGTTGGTACAGACGCACAAAAGTTTCGCTGACGACCTTGGACAGTTTGTCGTCCATCGTGAAGTATTCGCGGCTCCAATCCACGCTGTCGCCCATACGGCGCATTTGGGTGGTGATGGTGTTGCCGCTTTTTTCTTTCCACTCCCAGACTTTAGAGACAAAGTTTTTGCGTGCCTCGGGCGGCGTAGCCCCCATATCATGGCGGCTGATGCCTTGCTCTTGCAGTTGGCGCTCCACCACGATTTGCGTGGCAATGCCCGCATGGTCAGTGCCCGGAATCCAAGCCGTGTTGTAGCCCTTCATACGGTGGTAGCGCGTCAGGCTGTCCATGATGGTCTGGTTAAACGCATGGCCCATGTGCAGCGTGCCAGTGACATTGGGGGGGGGCAACTGGATAGAGAAGGCCGGTTGGCTGGCATCGGCTTGGCCGCTACCACGCACACCGGCAGCACCGTAGCCGCGTGCTTCCCACTCGGGGCCCCACTGGGCTTCCAGCGCGGCGGGTTCAAACGATTTGGACAGACTGGCAAGGCCGGGTTGGGAGAGGGTGTCGCTCATCGGGAATCTCAGAAATGACAACGGCATCCACCAGGGATGCCGTCGGGTTGACAGGTGACGGAATGGAAACTGATTCTACCGGCCTGCCTTGAACTAGCGTGTGGGCTGCTTTATGCCGACTTGGGCACGAACTCTGGGCGGTCGTTGGTGTCGGGCTTGAGCAGGGTGTTGACCTTGCCTTCGGCACGTTCTTTGCGCCATTGTTCTTTGCGCGCCGTCCAGGCATTCAGGCGCTCATGGGCCACTTGGCTGTCTTTTTCCATCTGATCGGCATCGGCCACTTGGGCGGCCAGTTCCAAACGGATGCCGTTGGGATCAAAGAAATAAATGCTCTTAAAGATGTGGTGATCGGTCACACCCAACACCTCCACACCATGCGCTTCCAGTCGGGCCTTGGTGTTTTCCAACTCTTGCACCGTGTTGACACGGAAAGCAACGTGGTTAATCCACAGTGGGGTATTGGGCGAAGGCTCGGGCTTGACATCGTCGCCAATGTCAAAGAACGCGATGAACGAGCCATCTTGCAGCCGGAAAAAGAAGTGCGTGTAGGGGCAGTATTCGCCCGTGGACGGCACATAGTCACTCTGGATGATGTGGTACAGCGGCAGCCCCAGGATGTCTTCGTAGAAATGGCGGGTTTCTTCGGCATCACGCGATTTGTAGGCGTAGTGGTGCAGTTGTTGGATGGGGGCTGCGGGGGGCAAAGCGGCGTTCATCGATGTCTCCTGATGGTTGTTTTACTAAACGTAATTAGTTTACCTTAAAGAAATTTAATCTGCACACGCGGGCACAAAAAAGCCAGTCCGATGGGACTGGCTGGTGCAAAAGAAAACGACAGCGTTGTGTCAGATGATGCTCTCCACAATCCCGCCTTCAACGCGTAGCGCAGCCCCAGTGGTGGCGCTGGCTTGGGGCGAAGCCACATACACACACAAATGGGCCACTTCTTCTGGGGTGGCAAAACGGCCAATCAGGCTCGAAGGGCGGTTTTCGCGAAAGAACCGCACTTCCATCTCGGGCACCGAAATACCCTGCTCCTGTGCCAAGTTGGCAAAAAAGGCTTGCACGCCCTCAGTGCGGGTAGGGCCAGGCAAAATGGTATTGACCGTTACACCCGTGCCCGCCAAGACCTTGGCCAGTCCGCGCGACAGCCCCTGCAACGCCGACTTGCTGACCCCGTAGTGCACCATGTCTGCAGGGATGTTGATAGCCGACTCGCTAGAGATAAATTGGATGCGCCCCCAGCCATGCGCCTTCATGCCCTGAGCGTAGTGGCGTGACAAACGCAGACCACTCATCACGTTGGTCTGGAAGAAGTTTTCCCAGTCCTCATCGGTCAAGGCAAAAAAGTCTTGCGTGCCATAGATGCCCAAGTTGTTGATCAGGATGTCAACGCCAGGTACGGCAGCGACCAACGCTTGGCAACCTGTGGCCGTAGCCAAATCGGCAACAACGCCTTGGGCTTGCAACCCCTCGGCCTGCAAGGCGGCTACAGCGGCCGCCAAGCGTTGGGCATCGCGAGCACAGAGGGTGACACTGGCACCCGCCTGTGCCAACCCACGGGCAATGGCCAGACCAATACCGGCGCTGGCACCAGTGATGAGGGCGGTTTTTCCGGAAAGATCAATCTGCATACAAAACTTTGCTGAAAAGAAAAACAAAAAGGCACCGGCCCTGATGCGGGCATGGCGCTTGCATTATTTGGTCTGATGCCGGTTGCCATCAGGAAAAACCCAGAAAAACCCTCCTGACCGGTTGCGGCCACTTTGTCGGTGGCTGCACTTCGCTAAGATGGCAACAATCATCGCCATTGTGTTGTTATTGCAGGGTGGTGAGCGTCTTACCTCTCTAGAAAGGCTGATATGAACCATTCCGTCTCTGAAACCATCTCTAGCACCCAAACCGAACTGGAAAAACTGGTTGCTGATCTGCGTGGCCTGATCTCGAGCAAAGACCTCGACAACGTGCCAGAAATCAAAATCTTGCGCCAGCGTCTGGACGATGGCATGCACAACGTCCGCGACGCAGCAGTGCACGCCGCACAAGAGGCCGCCCGTCAAGCCAAAGATGCTGCCCGCGCCGCTGACCGTTATGCCCACGACGAGCCTTGGCGCGTTGCTGGCGCTGCACTGGCCGTTGGTGCTGTGGTGGGCTTTCTGCTCTCGCGCCGCTAAACCCTTGTTGGCTTTGCAAACCGTGCCCATCGCAGCCCCCCCCAGACGGAGCCAGTGCCCTCTATGAACTGGATTGCTTTACTGGGGTTGGATGCTTGGGTGGCGCGCTGGCGTGTTCTGCTGGCAGAAGGTGCCATAGCCGCCGAAGACCGTCTGTCGCTGGCACGGCTGGAATGGTTGGAACAAAGGCAACGTCTGCGCCAAGTGCTGGTGCTGGCAATTGTCGTCACCGCCATTACAGTGGTGGCATTGCTGGTGCTGTCATTGGCGGTGTTGGTGCATTTTTGGGACACCCCACAGCGCGGCTTGGTGGCGTGGGTGCTGGCAGGCCTGTGGTGCTTGGCTTGGATTGGCACTGTGGTGGCGCTGGTGTCGAGCGTCCGGCGCGCAGGCCATGCTTTTGCCCTGACACGCCAAGAGTTGCACAAAGACTGGCAGGTGGTCAAAGACCAACTCTGAATGCAATGCTGCACAACCCTATGTCTCTCTCTCCCACCACGCCCACACCAGAACAACAGCGTTTGTTGGATCGAATGCACGCTCAGCGCCAGCGTTTGGTGGCTTGGCGGGCCCAACAGCGCCAAGCCAGTAGTAGCGGTCAAGGCCATGTCGGGGCTGCCCTGCTGTCTTCTGCATTGACAGGGCGTCTGGCGTGGTTTGTACGGCAGCATCCGTTGGCCGTGGCCGCCTGCGCGGGCCTGGCCTGGGCCGCTGGCCCCCAACGGCTGGCTCGTTGGGCGGGGGTGTTGCTACCCCTGTTGCTTCGGCTGCGCGGCTAAACAGCCTAACCATCCGGGGGGCTTATGCCCCCCGGATGGTTTTAGCGCATCGCCTTGATCGCACGGGCGGCGCTGCTGGGCAGCCCCGGCCCGGCATAAATCAGCCCTGTATAAATTTGCACCACATCGGCGCCCGCGCGAATTTTGCTGACTGCATCTTCGGCGCTCATGATGCCACCCACGCCAATGATCGGAAACTGCTTGCCCAAGGCAGCACGCAGTTGTGCAATCACCCGGTTGCTGGCCTCGAGCACTGGCGCACCACTCAAGCCGCCCGTTTCTTGGGCATGAGGCAAGCCCTGCACCGCCTCACGGCGGATGGTGGTGTTGGTGGCAATCACACCATCCATGCCGTGGCGCTGCAAGGTAGCAGCAATCACCGATACCTGAGACTCGTCCAGATCCGGCGCAATCTTGACAAAGATTGGTACGCGCCGTGCCTGACCGCCGGGGCCGGGCTGGCGGGCCAATACCTCACGTCGATCGGCAATCGCCCCCAACAAGGCGTCCAAGGCCTCATCGCTTTGCAGGCTGCGCAGATTTTGCGTGTTGGGCGAGCTGATGTTGACCGTCACATAATCGGCATGGGGGTAAACGCCATCCAAGCAAGTGAGGTAGTCGCGGGTGGCCTCCTCAATAGGCGTGGTCGCGTTCTTGCCAATATTCAGCCCCAACAACATGGGATGGCGGCGCTTTTGCTGGCGAAACTTTGCTTGTTGCACATTGCGGACAAAGGCATCCAGACCATCGTTGTTAAAACCCAAGCGGTTGATGAGTGCATGGGCCTTGGGCAGGCGAAACATACGGGGCTTGGGGTTGCCGGGCTGGGGTTTGGGTGTCACAGTGCCCACCTCTACAAACCCAAAGCCCATAGCCCCCAGGGCATCAATACAGCGGGCGTTTTTGTCCAATCCGGCGGCCATACCCACCCGATTGGGAAAGGTCAGACCAGCCAACTCAATAGGATCGTTCACCGTGTCATGGCACCAAGCCCATTGCAGGGGGGTGCCTTGACCACGGGTCAGCATGTCCATCGTCAAGTCGTGGGCAGCTTCGGCATCCATGCCAAACAGGAACGGGCGGGTAAGGGCGTAGGGAATCAGGGACATGGGGATAATGAAGGGTTAATCCCTAGATTTTCTCCCATGACGACTCTCTCCTCCCCCACCCAAGACGAACTCAAAGCTCTAGTAGGCCAAGCAGCCCTGCGCTATGTCACCCCTGGCGACATTGTGGGCGTGGGCACGGGCTCTACGGTCAACAAATTTATTGACGCATTGGCCACCATCAAAGACCAAGTGCGTGCCGCCGTGTCCAGCTCGGTAGCCAGCACCGAACGGCTGCGCGCTATTGGCATTCCGGTACTAGACGCTAATGAGGTGGAGCAGTTGTCGGTGTATGTGGATGGTGCCGACGAGATCGACGGCCACGGTTACATGATCAAGGGTGGCGGTGCCGCATTGACCCGCGAAAAAATTGTTGCCGCACTGGCACAGCGTTTTGTCTGCATTGCCGATGCCTCTAAACGCGTGCCCACATTAGGGCAGTTTCCACTGCCCGTGGAAGTGATTCCGATGGCGGCCCAGCAAATTGCCCACCGCTTTGCCGCACTGGGTGGTGAGGCCACCCTGCGCCTGAAGGATGGCCAACCACTGGTGACCGACAACGGCCAGCACATTTTGGATGTGCGTGGCCTGCATATCACCGATCCATTGGGCTGGGAATCCAACATCAACCAATGGCCCGGCGTGGTCACGGTGGGCATTTTTGCCCACCAGAAAGCATCGGTCTGCCTATTGGGCACAGCCCAAGGCGTGGAAACCATCACCTACTGAACACCGCAGCCGCCCTACTGGGCCAGTTGCTCCAACACCCAACCGGCAGCACACTGACCAAAGGTAGCCGTCACGGCCACCACAGAGCCATAGCCGTGGCAGTTGAGGCTGCCATCCCCCTCGACAGCACAAGAAGCATCGGGGGGTGCCACGGCTTCTCGACTGAACACGCAGGGGACACCGATTCTTTTGCCCTCGCGGGGTGCCCCGTGCTGCTTACGCAACCGATAGCGCAACTGTGCCAGCAACGGGTCGTGGGTCGTATGGGCCAAGTCGTCAATATCCACCTTGTGGGCATGGCGCTTGCCGCCTGCCGCGCCCACACTGATAAAGCACTGACGCTGCTGCCGCGCCCAAGCAGCCATTGCTGTTTTGGCCTGAATTTGATCACAGGCATCTATGACTGCGTCCACGCCCGGTGGCAAGATGGCAGGCCAGTTGCCCGGCTCGACAAAGTCCTCAATGCAATGCACCAAGCTGTCGGGGTTGATATGGGCAATACGCTCACGCATGGCCTGCACCTTGGCTTGGCCCACCGTGCTATCCAAAGCATGAATCTGCCGGTTGAGATTGGACTCCGCTACATGGTCAAGGTCGATCAGCGTGAGCCGCCCAACGCCACTGCGTGCCAACGCCTCGGCAGCCCAAGAGCCAACCCCGCCAATGCCCACCACAGCCACATGGGCTGCACGTATCTGCGCAGCCCCAGCACGACCATAGAGCCGCTCCAGCCCACCAAAACGGCGCTGCTGGAGGGCTTGGCGCTCGGCATCGGCTTGCATCTCCGGTGCTGGCAACATCACTTCATCTGCGCCAGCCGCTCTTTGGCGGTGCTGGCGGCTTCCGATTTGGGATAGGCCACCAGCAAGTCTTCTAGCGTCTTGCGGGCACCACGGGTTTCTTTCAGCTCCATTTGGCAGTTGGCAATTGACAAGGCGGCCTCTGGAGCGCGGGCATGGTTAGGCGCTGCGGCCAGCAATGCCTTGAAGTGGGTGATGGCTTCTTTGTAGTTGCGCGTGGCGTACTGGGCATTGCCCAACCAGAAGCGAGCCGATGCCGCATAGCCACTGCGGGGGTATTGCTTCAAGAAACCGGCAAAGGCCGTTTGCGCATCGGCAAACTTGCCACTGCGAAACCCGGCCAGCGCAGCCTCAAAAGCTGTTTTCTCTGCCGGATCGGCCATGAACTCCTGACCATCGACCGATACTTTGATCGGTTCGAACTGGCGCAGGCGCTCATCCACGCCCACAGCAATATCACGCTGCTGGCGTTGCAGCTCGGCCACTTCACGCAGCAACTGCTCGTTTTGACCACGCAATTTGGCTGTCTCGGTGCGCAAAGCGTCAATCTGGTTTTGCAACTCCAGCAAACTGCGGCGCACCTGAGAGCCATCATCACCCGTGCGACGCACATCTTCTGTCGTGCGCTGATTGGCTTGCTGCAAGCTATCGACGCGCTGGCGCAGCTCCAAAATGGCCCGCCGGGCTTCATCGTCTTCAAACAAGGCCGCTTGCGCCGCAGGCAGGCAAGCGCCCGACAGCACCAACACCAAGGCGGGCAGCGAGGCCGCCGCAAAACGGCGGGGCAACGTAGTAGTAAACCTTGGCATCAGCGGTAAGAGAGTTCAGCGCGGCGGTTTTGCGCGTGGGCATCTTCGTTGTGGCCCATCGCAGCGGGCTTTTCCTTACCAAAGCTCACCGCTTCCATTTGGGTGTCGGGCACACCCAGCAGCCCCAGAGCGCGGCGCACGGCTTCGGCACGTTTTTGGCCCAAGGCAAGGTTGTATTCACGCCCACCGCGCTCGTCTGTGTGGCCTTCAATCATCACGGTACGGCCTTGACCAGACTTGATAAAGCTGGCGTGGGCATCAATCAAAGACTGGAAATCGGGCTCGATGGCATAGCTATCGTAGTCAAAATAGACCACACGGCTGATGCCAGCGGGGCCAGCTTGGTTAGCACCAGATTGAGACAGATTGACGCCAGCCACACCGCTGATGCCCGCATTGCCCGACTGTGCGCCATTGAGCGTGCCATTTTGCGTTGGGATGGCGATGGCCGATGCATCCTCCACGGGTGCTTTGCCATCCAGGTTGACACCAGAACTGCAACCGGCTACCAATATGGCAGCCGCTACCGCCAAGGAAAAACGCTTGATCATGAAAAACTCCTACAACTTGAAAAATAATAAAGAAACTACGAAAAATCACTGCTTTTGGAATGGCCCCCAGTCAGGCTCGCGAATATCGCCGCCCTGACCGGCCAAACGGGCTTTGATTTTCCCATCGAGGGTCGTCGTCATCAGGGCTTCGCGGCCTTGCTGCTGGGTCGCATAAACAATCAAGCGGCTGTTGGGGGCAAAACTGGGGTTTTCATCGGCACTGGTATCGGTGATGGCTGTGGCATTGCCGCTAGAAAGCTCCATCACATGCAGTTTGAACGCTCCGCCCACACGCGAGATATAGGCCAGCCAACGGCCATCGGGGCTGACGCTGGGCGAAATGTTGTAGCTGCCCGTGAAGGTGACACGGTCAGCACTGCCCCCAGAGGCGGCTACACGGTAGATCTGTGGTGCGCCCCCCCGGTCACTGACAAAATAAATGCTGCGGCCATCGGAAGAGTAGACCGGCTCGGTATCAATGCCAGCACTTTGCATCAGACGGCGCGGCTCGCCGCCGTTGGCATCAATGGCATAAAGCTGCGAATTGCCATCGCGGCTCAGGGTAACGGCCAAAGTGCGGCCATCAGGAGACCAAGCCGGAGCACTATTAGACCCTCTGAAATTGGCAATCAGGCGCCTGCGGCCAGTTGCAATGTCGTGCACATAAACCACTGGCTTGCGCGACTCAAACGACACATACGCCAGTTGCATTCCCGAAGGCGACCAAGCCGGAGAAATAATAGGCTCTGGGCTCGACAGTGCGGCTTGGGCGTTTTCTCCGTCTGCATCGGCCACCCAAAGGCTGTAGCGTGGCCCCGCCTTGGTCACATAGGCCAGACGGGTAGAAAAAATGCCCGGCTGGCCGGTGAGTTTTTCATAGATAAAGTCGGCCACCCGATGGGCTGCCAACCGCAGATCTGCCGTGACTACGGCATAACTTTGGCCGCCCATATCCTGACCGCGCACTACGTCCCATAGACGAAACCGCACTTCAAAACGGCCATCGGCCAACCGAGTGATGCTGCCAGCGGCCAGTGCCTCGGCAGATTTTTGCCGCCACTGGCCCAAATCAGGGCGCATGCTCTCATCCATGGAGGTGCCACTGGCATCCACACCACGGAACTGGCCGCTGCGTTCGAGGTCGGCCTGCACGATGGCGGCAATTTTTTGTGGCGATTGGTTTTCGCCACGGAAAGGGGCAATAGCCACCGGCAATTGGGTCAGACCCACGCCAGAGACTTCGACCCGGAACTGGGCCAGCGCCGGCAGGGCCGAAGAAGCCAGCGCAGCAGTCAGGGCATGGCGACGGGACAGGCGCGGCAGAGCCGCAACAGAGGAGGTGGGGAAGATCGGGTGGTGGGTCATAAGCGGACAGGAGTCGGGCAATGGCCGAACAGAAGCGGCGATGTTACCAAGGCGCAAAAACCATGTGTGCAAGCACCAAGGCAAGGACAGTGGCAACCGTAGAATCCGCGCCACATGCAAACCACTGATCACTCTACAACGCCAGTCGGCTCTGAGCCCTCCTCTGACGTCGCCCATGCGCGCCTGAGCACCCGTTTGGCACGACTGGCCGTGTATTTTGGCGGTCAACGACTCGCCTGGGGCTTGGCCATCATCGGCACGTTGGCCGGTGCCTTGACCGAACCCCTTTTGGCCGCCTTGCTCAAACCACTGTTAGACCAAGGTTTTACCCAAGGCACGCTGGCGTTGTGGAAAGTGCCTGTAGCCATCATGGGGCTGTTTTTGGTGCGCGGACTGGCGCTGTTTGCCGCGCAGTATGCGCTGGCCCGCATTGCCAATGAGGGCATGTTGGCCCTGCGCCGCACCCTATTTGACCGCTTGCTGGCCGCCGAAATGGGTTTATTCTCCCGGCAATCGGCCAGCAGCCTGGCCAATACCATTGTGTATGAAGTGCAAACTGGCTCCACACTGCTGGTGCAGGCGGCACTGGGCATCTCGCGCGATGGCTTTACCCTGTTGGCGCTGTTGGCTTATTTGCTCTACCTGAACTGGCAACTGACCCTGATTGTGGCCGTGGTGGCCCCCGGCGTGGCCTGGGTCATGAAAACCCTTTCGCGCCGCCTGTACCGGCTGACCAAAAGCAGCCAACAAGCCACCGACGCCTTGGCCTATGTGGTCGAAGAGAATGTGCTGGCACATCGCATGGTACGCCTGCATGGCGCCCAAGCCAGCCAAGCGCAACGCTTTGCTGCACTGGGGCAAGAGCTGCGCCAACTGGCCATCAAATCCACCATTTCTGCCTCGGCCATGACGCCGCTGACACAACTGATGGCGGCTGCAGCCTTGTCCACCGTGATTTGCACGGCGCTATGGCAAAGCCGCACGTTGGGGCTGGCACAAAACGATTTAACCGTGGGTGGTTTTATCTCGTTCATCACGGCCATGCTGATGCTGATCACACCGCTGCGCCGTCTGGCCGATGTGAGCAGCCCCATCACCCGTGGGCTGGCTGCCCTAGAGCGTGGGCTGGCCTTGTTGGGGGAGGCTCCTGCAGAAAAGGGTGGCAGCTACGCCCCCACCCATGCACTGGGCACGTTGGAATTGCGGGCAGTGGGTGTACGTTTTGGCACCGATCAAGCACCGGCGCTGGCCGAGGTCAATCTGGTGATCAAGCCCGGTGAGGTGGTGGCGCTGGTTGGGCCATCTGGTGCTGGCAAAAGTACCTTGGTGCATTTGCTGCCGCGCTTTCTGACTCCCACCACCGGCGACATTTTGTTGGATGGACACACACTGGCAGACTGGCAACTCCAGGCGCTGCGCGCTCAGTTTGCACTGGTAAGCCAAGATGTGGTGATGTTCAATGACACCATTGCCGCCAATGTGGCCTTGGGCACTGTGGTAGATGAGGCGCGTGTGCAGGCTTGTCTGGAGGCCGCCAACTTGGCGGCCCATGTGGCCGCCCTACCCCAAGGAATGCACACACCCGTAGGCCACAATGCCACCCAGCTCTCGGGTGGACAACGCCAGCGGTTGGCCATTGCCCGTGCCTTGTACAAAAATGCACCGATCCTGATTCTGGATGAGGCCACGTCGGCACTAGACACCGAATCGGAGCGGCTGGTACAGGAAGCCCTGCAACGCCTGATGCAAGGCCGCACTACGCTGGTGATTGCGCACCGGCTCTCCACCATTGAACACGCTGACCGTGTCGTGGTGATGGAGCACGGAAGCATTGTGGAGCAAGGCACCCATGCCGAACTGCTGGCCCGCGGGGGGCTGTATGCCCGGCTGCAAAGCCGCTCCACCGGCGACATTGTCCACATCCACAGCTAAAGCTGTAGCGGCCTGTTTCCGTTAAAGTTTCTTACCCTCCTTCCTTGCCTTTGGGGCACTGCGCCATGTCCAACCACACTTTTCTTTGGCACGATTACGAAACCTTTGGCGCAGACCCCCGGCGTGATCGGCCCGCGCAGTTTGCCGCCATCCGCACCGATGCCCAGTTGAATGAGATCGATGCGCCACTGATGCTGTACTGTCAGCCGTCCAACGACTACCTGCCCGATCCGCAATCGTGCCTCATCACCGGTATCACGCCACAACAGGCGGGGCAGTGGGGCGTGCCCGAGCGCGAGTTTGCCGCACGTATTGAGGCAGAAATGGCCCGCCCCGGCACCGTGGGCGTGGGCTACAACACCATCCGTTTTGACGACGAGTTCACGCGCTTTCTGTTCTGGCGCAACCTGATTGACCCTTATGCCCGTGAATGGCAAAACCAATGTGGCCGCTGGGACTTGCTGGACGTGGTGCGCATGGCCTATGCACTGCGCCCAGAAGGTATCGTCTGGCCCACCAAGGCCGATGGCAGCCCCAGCTTCAAGCTTGAAGACTTGAGCCGGGCCAATGGTCTGGCCCATGCACAGGCACACGATGCTTTGTCGGATGTACGTGCCACCATTGCACTGGCCCGGTTGGTGCGCCAGCACAACCCACGTTTGTTCGATTTTTGCTTTGCATTGCACAAAAAAGACCGCGTGGCAGCAGAGCTGCATTGGCCGGTGACGACACAAACGGCACGGCCTTTTTTGCATGTGTCGGGCATGTTTCCGGCAGAACAAGGCTGCTTGGCCGTAGTTTGGCCTTTAGCCCAGCACCCCACCAACAAAAATGAAGTCATCGTCTGGGACTTGGCCCACAACCCCAGCGAACTGGCCAACATAGATGCAGAAACCCTGCGCCTGCGCCTGTTTACCCGCAGTGCCGATTTGCCCGAGGGCGTCTGCCGCCTGCCCATCAAGACTATCCATTTGAACAAGTCACCCATGGTGGTGAGCAACTTAAAAACCCTCACTCCCGCACTGGCCCAACGTTGGGGCATCGACATCGACCAAGCCCTACAACACGCCGCCGTGGCCCGTGATCTGCCCGACATGAGCGCGATCTGGCCCACAGTGTTTGCCCGTGCGCCAGAACCTGCGCTGGATGTAGAGCAAGCCTTGTATGCTGGTTTTGTAGGCCCTAACGACCGCTACCGCCTGAACGATTTGCGCCGGGCCCACGGTGATGCGCTGGCACGGGTACACGGCCACTTTGATGACCCCCGGCTGGATGAAATCCTGTTCCGCTACCGGGCGCGGAATTTTTATGAATCGCTAGACGATATGGAACAAGAACGCTGGCTGGCCCACCGCAGTGCCTGCCTGCTCGATGGGCAGGGCGGCGCACGTACCCTAGAACAGTTGCACCAAGAAATCGACCAACTGTCTGAAACTGCGGACGAACGGGCCGAAGCCATTTTGGGGGCACTCTACGACTGGGCTGACACATTGGCCGAGGGGTTGTAACCACCACGCCAGATGCTTTGGTGCAACATCTGGAGCAGCAAAGGGCGGTTTACCAAAGCCAATTCTGGTTCCAAGCCAGCCCACCCTCCGTGGCCTGTCCCACCAACAACAGATGGTCGGCCAGTTCCACATACAGTGGGCTGGTCGATTGGGCCGGATCTTCTGGCATCTGGTACACCACACCGCCCACTTGCAGCATTTCTATCGCCCGCAACACATCCACCGCACCACTGGCTTTGTGCCGCATCAGTGCATCATGCCCACCCCCGGTGTTGGCATGGGGTATCGGGGCGATTTCATAATCGAGCAAGGCACCCCAATACACCGCCATATCTGTCCCTTCGCCACCATCGAGCGTATCGCTACCATGACCGCTCACCAACACATCGTGACCGCCCCCACCCAACAGGGTGTTGTTGCCCGCTTCTACCGACCAACCCGTCTCGCTCAGATGCTGGTCAATCAGCGAAAGATAGCCCTGGGCATCACGCAAACCGTGGCTGTGTTGCGGATGTTGGGCCAAGGCCAGCCAGATAGCAGACCAGCTCCCACCGGCGTTCAGATAGTCCACGCCCAGGGCGGTCAGTTCTGTAGTCGCTTGGCCCGCGCCCCACACCTGCTCCAAAACGGCAGCCACCTGCACCTGCATAGACGAGGCCGCCAGCGCAGCATGGGTTTGTAACCAGTAAGCATGGGCCATAGCCCCCAGGTCAGTGCTGTTGTAATCGCCTCCCGCCAAAGCCCCCATAGCGGTTAAGGTAGGGAGTTGCCCCACCAGTGCATGCACCAGCAGGGCAGCGTCTTGGGCCACGGGGTAGTCGTCATAGATCCAGGCAAAGCGCGGATCGGTGATCAAACCACTGCCATGATCATTGCTCCAAGCATCTGTCACGCTGCCCCCAGTGCTATTGGCCAGTGGGCTGTGTTGGGGCGTGAAGGCCACATGCAGCCATCCTGCTGGGGTCAGCGCAAAACGCCAGTGTCCTGCATCACTGGCCCCGCCTTGAAGCAGGTCGTTGCCCAGACCGCCTTGCAAGGTATCGTTGCCGATACCGCCCACCACCCAGTCGTTGCCCCCATCCCCAAAGAGCTGGTCGTCACCGCCTTGGGAGCCAATGGTGTCGTCACCATCGCCGCCACGCAGCACATCATCATCCGCACCGAGCACCAGAAATTGGGCACTACCATCGCCAATCACATAGTTGCGCCCAGTGCCACCAAAGGCGTGGGTGGGGCCAATGACGATGGCAAACTCGACCAAGCTCAAATCCAGCATGGTGCCGGGGGGCAACTGGCGACAATCAATCACCAGTGCCTCGCCGCGCTGCGGGTTGTGGCTGTCGTCTTCACCAGTGCCCGTGGTGCCACGAATGAGGATGGCCTCGGCAGGTGCCGTGGTGCTGGTAGTGCCCAGGGTGATGGTACGCACCGTGATTTGATCTGGGTCGGCAACACCGGGAACATACTGGTCAATGCCTTGGGCCAACACATCTTGAAAGTCAGCCGGCAGATCGATACGGGGCTGACTGGCCTGAATGAGCTTTTCGCGCAGAGTCAAACGGCTGGCGTCGATGCTTTCGGAGGTCAGGCCCACACCGACGGGCAAGCTCACCTGCAACAAAGGTTGTCCAGTGCTGTCTTTCGCCAAGGGGATATCGGCCAGTGCGCCGTGGGGGGTGTTGGCATCTTCGGGGCGGGAGTTGCTGACAGGGGAAATGGTTTGGGTAGTGGTGGTGAGGATTTGGCCGCTGCTGTCGGTCTGGGTCGTGATTTGTGTGTGAACGGTGGTGCCGTCCACCGTCTCGATATTGGGTGCAGGTGCAGGTGCAGGTGCAGGTGCAGGAGTGGGTGTGGGTACAGGAACTGGAGCTGGAGCTGGGGTGGGTGCAGGATCGGGAGTTGGTGCTGGTGCTGGTGCTGGTGCGGGCGCACTAGCGGTAGTGAAGTTGTAAGTATTGGTGTCGTTAACCCCAACCGCTGCATTACCCGCAGTATCTTGCAGGGCACCAGCATCCCAATTCACGTAATAAGCTACACCATAACCCAATGGGGTGTTGGGTTGGATAATCATCTCACCACTGCCATTGATATGTACCGTGGCCGCAATGAGAGTGTGGTTCACGATATCCTTCAAATAGACTTTGCTGGTATCTGAGCTGGAATGCAAGGCTTCTGTGAAACGCAGCGTAATATCGCTACCAATACCTGCACTGGCTGCATTGTCCGCAGGGGTACTACCTGCCGCATGAAGACTGGGCGCTACGGTATCCAATACATAGGCTTGGCTACTCTCAGTACCCGTATTACCTGCTGTATCGGCCACGCGTATCTTCAGGGTGTTACTGGCAATCAGTGTCTGCCCCGCCAGCGTCCAACTGCTAGAGCCAATGGTATTGGTAGCTGTAGTCCAAGTGGCACCATTATCTAGAGAAACCTGCACGATTTCTCCGGTCACAGTGGCTGTATTCAGCGTGCCGCTAACGGTCTGTTCATCGGTATAGGTAATAAAGTCGATACTGCTGGCTCCGGTATCGGCCAAGAGAGTTTTGGTAGCAATCGTGGTGGTTGGAACCGCCTGATCCAAAACATAGGGCCGTGCCAAGGCCGTACCAGTTCCAGAAGCATTGGAAACCCGTGCTTGCAGGGTGTTGCTGGCCGCGAGGGTCTGCGCCCCTAAACTCCAGTTGTTTTGGCCGATGGTGTTGGTGGCCACCAACCAAGTGACACCATTGTCCAAAGAGACCTCCACCGTCTCACCGGCTACGGTGATAGCACTCAGGGTACCGGTGATGGTTTGGGCGGCGGTGTTGGTCACCAAATCAGTGCCACTGACTCCTGTGTCCGCAGAGAAGACCACCGTGCTCACTGTGGTGCTGGGGCCCAGACTAATGTTCAGGGTTTCTGTTTGGCTGTCAGTTTGTGTGCCGCCTGCACCGCTATGGCCGCCATCGTCGCTGGCAATGTTGAGTGTGACGGTGCCAGTGGCCCCCACAGCACTGGTGTAGCTGACACCGCTGCCTGCCATAAAGGCATTCAAGCTGCTTTGGGCACCGCTCAGGGTCATGGCGTTGGTGCCACTGCCAGTGACCGTTACCCCCCCGCCGGTGGTGGCGCTAAAGCTCCCTGCGGCTGCCGACAGCGAGAGGGTGATCAGGCTGGCGCTGGCATCCGGGTCGGCCACGCTGATGCCCGTAAGGACGGTGGCGCTGGCCTGGAGAATGTTTTGTGAAGCCGGTGCGGTAATGACCGGTTTTTCGTTCAGGTTGCTCACATTGACAGTGAGCTCTTGTTCCGTGGTATGGGCGGCAGCATCCGCAGCAATCACGGTCAGGCTGTAGCTGCTCTTGGTTTCGTAATTGGCTGACGTGTTCAACGTCAGTGCGCCGGTGCTGCTGTGGATCGTGAATGCGCTGGCATCGGCTCCAGCCAATGAATAGCTCACTGTGCCACTTTCCGGATCACTGGCCACTGCGTTGTAAATGACCGTGCTGGTGGCGGCATTCTCTGCCACGGTGCCAGTGGCACCGCTGGCAAAGTGTGGTGCTTCATCAACATCAGTGACCTGAATAGTGACCGATTGGGTGGCCGCCGCATTGGTGGCATCCTTGGCATTGACAACCACGCTGTAGCTGGGCTTGGCCTCAAAGTCGGCTGCACTGATCAGGCGCACAGCGCCAGCGGCATCAATAGTGAACAAGGCAGCATCGGTGCCCGTGAGCGAGTAGGTGAGCGCATCACCATCGGGATCACTGGCGGTAGCGGCATACACCACCGTGCTGGTGGCAGCATTTTCAGCCACACTGCCGCTGGTACCACTGGTGACAATTGGTGCAGCATTGGCTACCGCAATATTCAAGGTTTCGGTCTTACTGTCGGTCTGTGTACCACCAACGCCCGTATTGCCGCCATCATTAGAGCCAATGCTCAATGTCACAGTACCAGTGGCACCAACAGCCGTGGTGTATTGCACCTTGCTGGCCGCCATGAAGGCGTTGATATTGGTTTGTGTGCCGTTCAGTGTGATGGCGCTGGTGCCGTTGCCCAGCACGGTCACACCGCCACTGCCCATGCTGGTGAATGTGCCCGCCGGTACCGACAGCGACATGGTGATCATATTGGCACCAGCATCCGGGTCTGCCACGCTGATCCCCGTGAGAGCCGTTGCCACGCCCTGATTGACACTTTGCGAGGCCGGGGCCGTCAGCACTGGCTTTTCGTTGATGTTGGTCACATTGATGGTGACTGCTTTCGGCGTGGTGGTCACACCATCCTGTGCCAACACACTAATGCTGTAGCTACTTTTGGCTTCGTAGTTGGCCGAGGCGTTGAGCGTTACTGCGCCAGTGCTGCCATTGATACTGAACAAGGCAGCATCGGTACCCAAAAGGGTATAGGTGATGGTGTCCCCATCCGGATCGGTAGCGACGGCTGTGTACACCACCGTAGTGGTGGCGGCATTTTCGGCAACACTGCCCGTACTACCGCTGGAATACACCGGGGCATCATTTAAATCATTGACATGGATAGTCACTGGTTTAGTGGAACTGGCGATGCCATCGCTGGCCACGATATCAATGCTGTAGCTGCTCTTGGCTTCGTAATTGGCCGATGCCAGCAGACGCAACACACCCGTGGTGCTGCCGATAGAGAACAAACTGGCATCTGTGCCAGACAGCGAATAGGTGATGGCGTTACTTTCTGCGTCAAAGGCAGTGGCGGTATACACCACCGTGCTGATATCGGCATTTTCATCCACCGCGCCAACGGCATCAGAAGTAATGGTCGGTGCAGTATTGAATGCAGAGAGCGCAATCTTGCTGATGGTGCTGTTATCCAACGTCACATACAGTGTATTAGACCCCGCTCCAGCCCACATCACCTCGGTAATGGATGCCCCAGAAAAGGTGTGCTCAATATTGGCCGGGGCGGCCACGCCACCAGAAAGACCAAATTTATACAACGTCCCTTCATCACCCACATAAAAATGAACCCCATCGCTGGTAATGTTTTGTGGATAAGACAAGCCAGTGATAAAGTCACTCGGGCTGCTAAGAGACACTTGCCCATTTGACGCTGAGAATTTAATAACTTTTTTACTATCTGCACTGGTTGCATACAGATTGTTATTGGCATCAATGTAGATTTGCTGCGCTCCTGGAACCACGGCAAATTCCAATGCGTTGACTGGCGTAAAAGGGCCACCCACGTTGGGCATCTTATAAACCTTGCCGTCACCAGAATCTGCAATATACAAATACCCATCTGATGCTACCAAAAGATCAGCAATCAGATTAAAACCAGTGGCAACATCCACCCCATCCGAATTGCCAGGCACACCGCCACTGGCCGGGTATTTAATGACAGAATGATTTCTATTTCCCGTCCCAGCATATAAATTGCCCAAAGAATCAATCGCTACGGATACGATATTTACTACAGAGACACTAAAAAACCCTGCCCCGGCAGCACCACCAGAAATAGCACCGCCCACAGAATTTATTTTATATATTTGATTATTGTCGTAAGAAACCACATACAAATTATTCTGACTATCCGTGGTTAAATCCACAGGAGAATTCAATCCTGTAGCAAAGTTATTACTCACGGTGACGGCCAGTGCATTCATATAGTCAGGCAATACCAATCCAGCGGCGCTCACCTCACCAACACGTGTTTCCAACACCCAGTCGCCTCCCTGTGCGGCATGGCCTGTGAGGTTGGTGGATGCGGCTATGTCGGCTTGGGTCATGCGGTGCAGCTGAGCTAGCAAAGAGGCGCCTGCCTCTGCGGCCCCCACATCGCAACCGTACAGCAGCCAGTCGCCCTCTGCGCTCAAGGCACGGCCAATCATGGCTAGCTCTGCTGCATACCCCTGTAGGTTGTGCGTCCCCAAAGTGGTATAGCCCAGTTGCACTTGACCAGCACTGCCATGACTCAACAAATGAATAGCATCGACACTGCCTTGTGGCAACCCGGCTAAATACTCCGCCATCTGCTGCAACCCGTCTTTTTGGCTGTCAAGCACCACAACATGGGCTTCTGATGCCAGTGATGGCACCAGTTTTTGCCAATCGGTAAGGTTGTCTTCAATAAAGACAATGTTTTGGCGGATGGTGGGTCTATCAAAAATGGGAGAAATCAGCGCGGTCATAAGGCAAGTTCCCAAAGGGCAATGGGGTAATGAGATTACGGTCTGCGCCATCTTTGAGATGCCCCTACTTGCTCTATCAGCTATGCGTTAGAGGCACAAGACTGGGAGCTATTTCAGAGTAACTGTGCAAAATCCAGCACTACACTGCACCAGCACCATGAATCTCAAACGCATCGAATACCTATTGCAAGTGGCCGAGTTAGGCAGCTTTTCGCGGGCAGCGGCTGTATTGGGTATTACCCAGCCATCCCTAGGGCGGCAGGTGCAAAAACTAGAAGAAGAATGTGCAGTGCGGTTGCTGTACCGCCACGGGCGCGGGGTGGCCCTGACCCCCGACGGAGAGAAATTCATTGCCCGCGTACAGCCACTGCTCAGCCAGTTGCGCCAAGTGGCCGCAGACATGCGTGCCAGCCGTGAACAGGTGGCAGGCGAAGTCGCGGTGGGTATGCCCCCCACCACAGTGAGTTTTCTAGGGCAAGCGTTGTTTCACATGGTGCGCCAGCAATTTCCGGGCATACGCCTCAATGTGGTGGAGGGCTACAGCGGCCATATCCATGAATGGCTGCAAGATGCTCGGCTTGACTTGGCAGTGCTGCACCACGCACGCCGCTCTCACCATATACGGCTGGAACCGTTGGCCGATATCCGGCTGGCACTGATCTGCGCCCCCCATGCAGCACCGTGTGAACACCAAGCACACACAGAAATCGACTTTGAACAATTGGCCCGTGTCCCGTTGCTGCTGTCTAGTCGCCAACATGGATTGCGTCGGACACTGGAGCAAACCGCACAACAACAGGGTTTTCGGTTAAATGTGGCGTATGAAGTAGACAGCCTGCGCATTACCAAAGACATCATTGCTGCGGGTTTGGCGCATACCGTGCTCGGGCCATCGGCCGTCAGAGAAGAGCTACAAACTGAACGCCTCGTGGCGTTTCCACTGCGCAATCCAGAAATCCATACCCGTCTGATGCTGGCCTCTGCCAGCCAACGCCCCTATACCGAAGCAACGCGCCAAGTGGCCCACTGCATCAAAACCATCATAGAGAGACTGATGGAGCACGATTGTGGCGAAATCGGGCTGCAGCGCGCATCGCCTTTTTCCTTGCACGAGCTGCCCGACAACCCTTGACTCCATCGGCCACCCCAGCAAGGATTTACCCCTCTATCACGGCCCCAGAAGCCTGGACAGTCTCCCGCCATGCAAGAATCTCTTGTAGCACGAACTGGGAAAATTCATGGCTGCTCATGGGCACAAAGTGCATGCCTTCCGCGTGCATACGTGCTTGTACCACCGGCAATTGCAAAATGCGCTGCACTTGCGCATGGATCTTCTGCACCACCGCCGCAGACATGCCAGCAGGCCCAAAAAGACCCGCCCAGTTCTCCAGCGCCTTGCCCATCCAAGGGGACTTTGCCAGCGATGGCAACCCTCTGACCAACGGCGGTGGGGTGGTGCTCAGTGCCCCTAGTACGGCCAAGGCCCGTAACCGCCCCGACTGCAAATGTGGCATCACGGTTTGCAGGGTGGCAAACATCATGGATGTTTGTCCGCCAATCAGATCTATCAGGGCCGGACTGTTACCTTTGTAAGGCACATGGATGAGATTGAGCCTATTTTTATGCCTGAACAGTTCTCCCGCCAAATGGCTGGTTGTTCCCGGCCCCGCGGAAGCAAAACTGAAATTGTTGTGTGTCCGTGCCAATCCAATCAGTTCCTGTACGGTTCTGGCGGGTGAGGCGGCTGGCACCACCAGCACACCTTCGGCCTGAACCACCAAACTGATCGCAGAAAAATCCGTCACAGGGTGGTATGGCAGACGGGCAAACAATGATGCGTTGATAGCATGGGTGCCGACCGTGCCCATCAAGAGGGTTTGGTGATCGCCCACGGCCTGTGCCACGGCCCCAGCGCCCACCACACCACCATTGCCTGGACGATTATGGACGGTGACAGGCTGGCCCCACGCAACCTCCATGTGCTCGGCCAAGAGGCGGGCATAAACGTCGGCATACCCCCCTGGCGGAAAAGGCACCACGATCTTGACGGGTTTGGTGGGCCAGTCTTCAGCATGGGCGACACACAACTCCCAGCCGCCCCACCCTGCCAGCAACTGTTTCAGTATTTTCCGTCGTGGAATAGTGAGCATGGCAAGGGATAGGAAAAGCACTCGAACACCAAGAGCAGACCCATTCAGGTTGTGTCTTTTTGTGACATCTTTGCTTATCGATCGGTGCGAATGGATAGATTTTTACGAATAGTAAGGTGTGTTGAAGTAAAAAAAAAGCCGACCTTTAAGGTCGGCTTGGATGCAGCCAGGGGTCTATCTGTGCAGATCAGCGTTTACCCACCATCTGAATGATGCTGGAGAAATCTAGCCCACCCTGCCCAGCAATGCTGTGCATGGCGTAGAGATTGCGGGCCAATCCACCCAAGGGCGTGGACGCCTTCACGGCAGTGGCATTTTCTTGCGATAGGCCCAAATCTTTCAGCATCAAATCGGTGCCAAAACCACCGGCATAGCCTTTGCTGGCAGGGGCATTCTCATGCACGCCGGGGCAGGGGTTGTATTTTTCTAAAGCCCAGTTGCCGCCCGAGCTGCGGCGCATGATCTCGCTCAGTACCTTGGGGTCTAGGCCATTGGCTACGCCCAAAGCAATGGCCTCGGAAGTGCCAATCATCAAAATACCCAGCAGCATGTTGTTGCAGATTTTGGCGGTTTGGCCTGCCCCCACAGCACCTGCATGGAAAATATTCGCCCCCATCTTTTCCAACAAGGGCCGGGCACGCTCCAGCACAGCAGCCTCGCCACCCACCATAAAGGTGAGGGTGCCCGCAATGGCACCACCCGTACCGCCAGACACCGGGGCATCGATAAATTGCACGCCTTGGGCTTGTGCGGCTTCGGCCACTTTGCGCGCACTGGCCGCAGCAATGGTGGAGCAATCAATCACCAAAGCGCCCGCAGGCAACAGGGGCAAGATACCAGCTTGCGTGCCTGTGCCCAAGAACAGCCCTTCGACATGGGCGCTGGCGGGCAACATGCTGATCACCACTTCGGCGCCCTGCACCGCAGCGGCGGTATCGGCAGCAATGGTGATGCCTTCGGCAGCCAGCTTGTCACAAGCGGCGGTGGACAGGTCAAATGCTTTGACGGTATGGCCGGCTTTGTGCAGGTTCAGGGCCATAGGGCCGCCCATATTGCCCAAACCGATAAATGCGATATTCATGAAGATGTCTCCAGTGTGTTTTATGGGGGTGAGGTGATGTCAGCGGATAGCGTCGGGGGCATCGGCATCCAACATGCGGCGGCCAATAATGACGCGCATGATTTCGTTGGTGCCTTCCAAAATTTGGTGTACGCGGGCATCACGCAGCAGACGCTCTAGCGGATATTCGCGGATATAGCCATAGCCACCATGCAGTTGCAGTGCCTCGTTGCAAACGGTAAAACCGGCATCCGTGGCAAAACGCTTGGCCATCGCGCAATAGGTGCTGGCATCGGGAGCCGCAGCATCGAGTTTGCTGGCGGCCAGCCGCACCATTTGCCGGGCGGCTACCAGCTCGGTCGCCATATCGGCCAGCTTGAATTGCAGGGCTTGGAAGCTGGCCAGCGGTTTGCCAAACTGTTTGCGCTCCTGCATATAGGCCTGTGCCTGCGTCAATGCGCCTTGGGCCGCGCCCACGGAGCAGGTGGCAATGTTGATGCGGCCACCGTCCAAGCCTTTCATGGCAATTTTGAAGCCCTCGCCCTCTTGGCCGAGCAGGTGGTCGTGGGGGATGCAAACGTTATCAAAGCTGATGGTGCGCGTGGGTTGGCTGTTCCAGCCCATTTTTTCTTCTTTTTTGCCGTAGCTGATGCCGGGGGTATCGGCTGGCACGGCAAAGGCAGAAATGCCTTTAGCGCCGTCTTCGGTGCTGCCGGTGCGGGCCATCAGCACCAACATATCGGTGCTGCCAGCACCCGAGATAAAGGCTTTGGCACCGTTAATCACATAACCAGCATCGGTGCGTTGGGCGCGGGTCTTGATGGAACCGGCATCAGAACCGGCACCGGGTTCGGTCAGGCAGTAGCTGGCTAACTTTTGGCCGGTGGTCAGTGCCTCGCCCCAAGTGGTGCGCACGGCATCGGTGGCCCAAGTGCCCAACATCCAAGTTGCCATGTTGTGGATGGTGATAAAGGCGGTGGTAGAGGGGTCTACCGCGGCCAGTTCTTCAAACACCATCGTGGCATCGAGCCGGGGCAAAGCCAGACCACCCGCATTCTCGGGGGCATAGAGGCCGCAGAAACCCAACTCGCCCGCCTTGGCGATGGCCTCACGCGGGAAAATGCCCTCGGCATCCCAATGGGCGGCATGGGGGGCCAATTCGGCTTGGGCAAAATCGCGTGCGGTTTGCGCGAAAGCCCGTTGATCTTCGGTCAGCTCAAAATCCATAGACAACAGTCTCCAGCAGGGTTCTGCAAGGCTGTGGGCCGGGGCAGCGCCAGTGCCACCCCGGCCCACAGCCTCGTGGCTTATTACTTCAGGCTGATGGTGGTGTTAACACCTTGACCCGCCGTGCTGTCGTCAAACCAGCGGGCCGTGACGGTCTTGGTCTGGGTGTAGAACAGGATGACTTGCTTGCCATAGGGGCCCAAATCGCCCAACTTAGAAGCGCGCGAGCCCGTGAACGAGAACAGCGGCACCGGCACAGGCACGGGCACGTTGATGCCCACTTGGCCCACATCGATTTCTTCTTGGAACTTGCGCGCCGCTGCACCCGACTGGGTAAAGATGGCTGTGCCGTTGCCATTGGGGTTGGCGTTGATGAATTCGATGGCTTCGTCCAAGTCTTTGGCAGCCACCAAGCTGAGCACGGGGCCAAAAATCTCTTGGTCGTAAATTGCCATGCCGGGCTGCACGCCCGAGAAAATGGTCGGGCCGACAAAGTTGCCATCTTCATAACCGGGCACTGTGGGCTTGCGGCCATCGAGTTCGAGCGTTGCGCCATCGGCCACGCCGCGCTCAATCAGGCCTTCAATGCGGGTCAATGCACCACGCGAAATGACTGGGCCTACATCGGTGCCTTTTTCCGTGCCCGCACTGACCTTGAGGGTTTGCGCCTTGGCGACCAAGTCGGGCACCCATTGTTGGGCCTCGCCCACCATAATCACCACTGGCAGGGCCATGCAGCGTTGACCAGCGGCACCAAACGATGCCCCGGCAATGGCGTTCAGGGTTTGTTCTTTGTTGGCATCGGGCAGCACGATGGCGTGGTTCTTGGCACCCATCATGCACTGGGCACGCTTGCCTGCCAGCGTGGCGCGGTTATAGACGTGGGTGCCCACTTTGGTGGAGCCCACAAACGACACCGCCTTGATGTCTTTGTGGTCGCAAATGGCATTCACGGCATCTTCGCCACCGTGAATCACGTTGAGCACACCGGCAGGAATACCGGCTTCCAGCGCCAGCTCGACCAAGCGCATGGTCACCAGTGGGTCTTGCTCGGAGGGCTTGAGCACGAAGGTGTTGCCAGTGGCAATCGCCATCGGGAACATCCACAGCGGAATCATGGCTGGGAAGTTGAAGGGGGTGATGCCAGCGCACACGCCCAGCGGTTGCAAGAGGGTGTAGGTATCCACACCACTGGCCACGTTATTGGCCAGCTCACCCAATTGCAAGTTGCCAATGCTGGCGGCGTGCTCTACCACTTCGAGGCCACGGAACACATCGCCTTCGGCATCGGGCAGGGTTTTGCCTTGTTCTGCCGTCAGCAGGGCGGCCAGTTCACCCATGTTTTCGCGGATGAGCTGTTGCAGCTTGAGGAAGATACGGGCGCGGGTGCCGATGGGGGTCTTCTTCCAAGTTTTGAAGGCTTCTTTGGCAGCAGCGACGGCAGCGTCAATTTCTGCGGGCGTGGCAAAGGGCACGCGGGCAAGCACTTGTTGGGTAGCGGGATTGACGACATCGCGCCATTGGGTGGTCTGGGATTCGACGAATTGGCCGTTGATCAGCAGTTTGACGGAAGGTGCAGTCATCAGTGTTGTCTCCTGGAAATGGGGCTATATGCCCGAGCCACTGCATCCTATCTGTGCGGTTTTATTCAAACAATAGGCAATTTTGCGCAATTGATCTGCAAAAATGCACATCCCTTGCCTGCCTGTAACACGATGGACTGGAATCACCTGCGCTACTTTTTGCAATTGGCCCGTGCGGGCACCCTGGTCAGTGCGGCGCGGCATTTGGGTGTAGACCACACCACTGTGGCGCGACACATTCAGGCACTAGAAAAGCAAATGGGGGCCGCCCTGTTTGCCCGCGAGGCCGGGGGCCACCGACTCACCGAACTGGGGCGCCAATTGCTACCTGCGGTAGAGGCGATGGAGTCTGCGGTCATGGGGGTGGAGCGTGTTGTGCCTGCGGCGGGCAGCGGCCCGGCGGGGTTGGTGCGTGTGGGCGCCACTGAGGGGTTTGGCACCTTGATTCTGGCGCCACAACTGGCCCGGTTAACACAACGCCATCCACAACTGTCCATCGATTTGTTGGCCCTGCCACGCATGGTGCATCTGTCGCGGCGCGAGGCAGATATTGTGATCTCGCTGGAGCGCCCTCGGCGCGGGCCGGTCATTGTGAGCAAACTGGCCGACTATGTGCTGCATCTGTATGGTCAACGTGAATATCTGGCCCGCCGCCCCTTGGTGACACAGCGTGAAGATTTGCGCCACCACGCTTTTGTCAGCTATGTGGATGACCTGCTTTTTACCAAAGAACTGCAGTTTTTGGATGCCCTACACCAGCCTGAACGCTTTGCCTTTCGCAGCACCAGCATCACCGCACAACACGAGGCTGTGCGCGCTGGGGCAGGGCTGGCAGTGCTACCGGCCTTTCTGGCCGACCGCGACCCACTCCTGATGCGCGTACTGCCCGAAGAAGCCCGCTTTACCCGCACCTTTTGGATGAGTATGCCCGCCGAGTCCAAGCATTTGGCCCGAATGCAGGCCGTGTGGGGCTTTCTGCGTGAAATTGCCAAGGAGCGCCAGCACTGGCTGCTACCCCCATAACGGTGTATGGTGCCGCTATGCGCTCAATGGGCACCGCTGGCATCCGCAGCCCCAGCAGCGCCCATGCGTGGTGGGCGCTGCGTCAACCACACTAGGCTGATCAGTACCAAAAACATCCCAGCCGAGCCGAGAAAAACGTCATTGGCCGCACGGGTGTAGGCTTGCTGGTCGATCAGGCGATTGATCTGCGCCAATGCCTGTGTGTTGCTCAGGCCCGAGGCCATTAAGGCATCGAGCGTACTGGCAAACACCCCTTGGCCTTGCACCAGCCCTTCCGTCAGGTGGGCATGGTGCATGGCGGCACGGTTGTCCCACAAGGTGGTGGCAATCGAGGTGCCCATGGCTCCCGCCGTGATGCGCACAAAATTGCTCAGGCCCGCTGCGGCGGGAATACGGTCTGGGGTCAATCCAGCCAACGTCAATGTGGTCAATGGAATGAAAAAGAAGGCCATTGCACCACCCTGGATCAATGTGGGGATCAGGATATGGCGCATATCGGTCTCTACCGTGAATTGCGAACGCATCCACAGCACCAATGCAAACACCATAAAAGCAGCCGTTGCCATGCGGCGGGGATCCCACACGGCCACTTTGCGCCCAGACAGTGGCGTCAGCAAGATGGCAAACACCCCCACAGGTGCCAATGCCATCCCGGCTGAAGTGGCGGTATAGCCCATCCACTGCTGTAACCACAGCGGCAACAACACCACATTGCCAAAAAACAGCGCATAAGCCACCGACAATGCCAACGCACCAAAGGCGAAGTTGCGCCGGGCAAACAGCCGCAAATCCACTACTGGGTGTGCATCGGTCAACTCCCAGACGATGAACACCGCAAAAGCGACCACTGCCACCACAGCCATGAGGACAATCTCACCAGAGGCAAACCAATCCAACTCCTTGCCCTTGTCCAGCATCAGTTGCAAAGCACCCACCCACAGCACCAACAACGACAGGCCCACGGTATCGATGGGGAGCTTGCGACGGGGGGTTTCACGATGGCGATAAATGCCCCAAGTGATAACTGCTGCCAGCAAGCCGATGGGCACATTGATATAAAAAATCCACGGCCAAGAAACGTTATCCGTAATCCAGCCCCCCAGCAGTGGCCCCACTACCGGAGCCACCAGCGTAGTCACCCCCCACAGCGCCAGCGCCGTGCCAGCCTTGGCACGCGGATAGCTGGACAGCAACAGCGTTTGCGACAGTGGAATCATGGGCCCAGCCACCAGCCCCTGCAACACCCGAAACAGCACCAACATTTCCAGCGACGAGGCAAAGCCGCACAGCCAGGAAGTCAGTACAAACAGCAATACGCTCCAAGTGAACAAACGCACTGCCCCAAAACGCTGTGTCAACCAGCCCGTGAGCGGCACGGAAATGGCGTTGGCTACGCCAAAACTGGTGATCACCCAGGTGCCCTGGCTAGGACTGACACCCAAATCACCGGCAATGGCCGGAATTGACACATTGGCGATGGAAGAGTCCAGCACGTTCATGAACGTTGCCAACGACAGTGCCAAGGTACCCAACAGCAGGGTGCTGCCCTGCAAAGGAACTTGGGCTGGGGGGGGTGCAGTCACACTCATCGCAATGGCCTACATTTATTGCACCGCACGGGCGGGGCTGGCGTTCGGCATCGGCGGATGGCCCAAGTGGGTGGCAATGATGGCTTGCACCTGAGCATCAGCGGTGTGTTGGGGGGTGTCAAACACTGGGGTGCTCTGGGCTGGTGCGGTGCGCGGCGTATCGGCCAACGATTTGCCCTCTTGCTGGCGCACGTCTACCACCGCCTCCATCGACAGCCCCACGCGCAACGGATGGGCTGCCACCTCTTTGGCATCCAGCGCAATACGCACAGGCACCCGTTGCACCACCTTGATCCAGTTGCCCGTGGCATTTTGTGCAGGCAGCAAAGCAAAAGCGGCCCCCGTTCCAGCGCCCAGCCCAGCCACCGTGCCGTGGTACACCACTTTGGTGCCATACACATCGGCAGTCAACTCGGCAGGCTGGCCCATGCGCAGGCTCTGCAACTGGCTTTCCTTGAAGTTGGCATCAACCCAGAGCTTGTCCAGCGCCACCACGGTCATTAAGGGGGCACCGGCAGCCACGCGTTGACCCAGTTGCACCGCGCGTTTGGCGATATGCCCATCTACCGGGGCGCGCAACTGTGTGCGCTCCAACGCCAGATGGGCCTCACGGACGCGGGCTACTGCCTGCTGCACACTGGGGTGCGCTTGTGGTGTGGTGCCATCGGTCTGTGTCTGGCTGGCCAGCAATTGCTCTTTGGCCGTCAGCAAGGCCGATTGGGCTGCCGCCACTGCACTTTGGGCCGATGTCCACTGGGCCTTGGCATGCTGGAGTTCTTCTTGTGCTACTGCGCCGGTAGCGAGCAGGGGCGCTCGGCGATTGACATCGTCTTGCAGCCGGGCAGCCTCGGCTTGGGCGCGGGCCAAATCGGCCTCACGCAGGCGAATCTGTGCTTTGAGTGCGCCATGACTGGCGAACAGCGTGCGCACTTCACGCACCGTCTGGGCCAATTGTGCCTGTGCCTGCTCTAGTGCAATGCGGGCATCTGCCGCATCCAGCTGCACCAGCACTTGCCCGGCGCGGACAAACTCGGTGTCTTCCACACCAATGGACACCACTGTGCCAGCCGCCTGCGGCGTGATCTGCACCACATGGCCTGCCACATAGGCATTGTCAGTGCTTTGGAAGTGCCCGGCGTGCCACCATTGCCAGCTCGCCCAGCCCGCACCTCCCACCAACGTGGCAGCAGCAATCAGGGCCAAACCACGACGGCGTGCGGTTTTCATCTCGGTAGAGGTCAGGGTGCTCATGGGCGTAGAACTTTCAGATACGAAGAGGAGACCAAAGATGCGCAGCCGTCAGCGGACTGCTGTGGTCAAGGTAGCGGTATCGTCGTGCCAGCCACCACCCAAGGCCTGCATCAGCACCACCTGGGTGTCCAGTTGCCGTGCGCGCACGTCTAGCGCCAGACGCCGCTGCACCAGCAGTGGGCTTTGGCTGTGCAAGAGGGCCAAGGCATTGGACAAACCGGCACGGTGGCGCTGTTCTGCCAAACGGTAGCTGGCCTCGGCCTCGGCACTGGCTTGGGCTTGCAGGGTGTGCTGACGAGCCAACGATTGCACTGACGCCACAGCATCGCCCGCCTGTTTCACGGTCTCCAAGACAGCGCCGTTGTACTGTGCAATGGCACTGTCTAGCTCCGCCTGACGGCTGCCCAGTTGGGCACGCAGGCGCTCTCCATCAAACAGCGGCAGCCGCAAAGCGGGTGTCACCCCGATCTGGCGTGCCCCAGCCGATAACAGATGACCCACGCCCAAGGCATTCAGCCCCACAAAGGCACCCAAATGGATATCAGGATAAAAATCGGCGCGTGCCCTTGTGACGCCTTGCAGGGCCGCTTCAACGCGCCAGCGAGCCGCCACCACATCGGCACGGCGACCCAACAAATCCGCCCCCAAAATAGCGGGCACAGGCTCCAGCACCAATTGCTCAAGACTGGGGGTGAGCGTGGATTGGGCATCGGGGGCTTGGGCACACAACACCGCAATCTGACGCCGCGCCAAAGTGATCTGCTCTTGCAATGCCTCTTGTTGCGTTTGCGCTTCGGTCAGGGCGGCCTGTGCTTGCGTGACCTCCAGTTGGCTATCGAGCCCCGCAGCCACCCGTTGCTGGGTCAAATGCAGCAAGCTCTGGCGTTGCGCCAGGGTTTGCTCCGCCACCGTTTGCTGGGCCAACCACCGGGCCAAGGCAATATAACTGCGCCCCAACTGGGCAGCCAGTGCCTGAGCAGCCACTGCGGCATCGGCCTGGGCCGCCCGTGCCTGCCCCAAGGCCGCAGCCAGCTCAGTGGCATTGCGGTCGAAAAAGTCGGGTGACCAGCCCAAGTTGGCTTGCAGGTTGGCACTGTTCCAAGTGTTTCCGGCGATGGGTGCGGGCACCAAACCGTGGGCACTGTAGCGTTGGCGGGTGGCATCAACGCCTAGGCTGGCATGCAGGCCATCTGCGCTACGGCTGCTATCGGCCAGCGCCTGCGCGCGGGCCAGCCGGGCGCGGGCTGCTGCCAGACTGGGATGCCCTTGCAGGGCCAGTGCCATCAGGTGGTTCAGTTGCCCATCGCCTAGCCCCCGCCACCACTGTGCAGAAACCTCCGCCGTTTGCGCAACACCCAGACCCAACATGGCGGCCGTGGTGGTGGCCAAAGGCAGGTGTTCAGGGCCGGGGGTAGAGCAACCGGCAGTCGCACATGCCACCAACACCCAAACCATTCGTGCAGGGCGGGGAAAAAAACCAGAAATTGGCATAAAGCACTAGCAAGAATGGTTTAGAGGTCTGGAGTCTCAGCCCCAGAGGGTTGGCACCAGCGGCTACCATTGAGCAACATGCGTTGCAACAGATGCTGCAATTGCTCCCACTCCTCTAGGCTGAAGTCGCACAGATGACCGTTGAGCACCTCGGCCAGCACAGCGGGCACCTGTTCTGCCACTTTGCGCCCCGCTTCCGTCAACACCACATGCACGACGCGGCGATCTTGGCTACAACGCTGGCGCTGTACCAATCCCTTGGCTTCTAGCCGATCGAGTGCACGGGTGATAGCGCCCGGATCAATCTCAATCTGGCGCGACAAAGCGGCCACCGTGCTGCGCCCAGATTGGAGCAATAGAAAAAGCGGCACCCACTGCACTGCAGTAACTCCATGCACAGCCAGCCGTGCATCGGCTTGCACACGAATGGATTCCACCACCTTGCGCATCCAATAGCCCACGCTCTGACCTGGCTCATAGTGCTCTGGTGAATAAAAGTTGCCTGGGGTGGGTGGGGGAATCATGGACATGCCTGCATTTTATTGACTAGGCAATTATTGTTTAGTCAATAAAATTGAGTTGACTAAATTTGTCGGAAATCGTGGTTTTCACCCGGTGCGCGGGAAGCCCCGGAGTTCAGTCCGGGGTTGAGAGCGCGCACGCCGTAGGCGTGCTAATAGGGATTAGCAATCCATAATCTACATCATGGACTGCACCAAAACCCTGCGTCTGCGCATCAAAGACAAGCACGCCAAAGTGCTCGCGTTGATGGCGCGTGAGGTCAATCAGGTCTGGAATTTTTGCAACGAAACCAGCCACCGCGCCATCCGCGAGCGCCACCAGTTTCTGACTGGTTACGACCTGCAAAAGCTGACCAATGGGTTCAGCAAGTGCGACTGTGTGCAGATTGGTTCGCCCACCGTGCAACAGGTGTGTGAGGACTACGCCAAAGTACGCAAGCAATTCAAAAAAGCCAAACTGCGCTGGCGCGTCTCCAACCCCCAGAGCAGCAAATACAGTCTGGGCTGGATTCCGTTCAAAGCGCGTGCTGTGCAATACAAGGCAGGGCAAATCGCTTTTGCGGGTCAGAAATTGAGCCTCTGGGACAGCTACGGTCTGGCGGACTACGAGTTGCGCGCTGGCAGCTTCAGCCAAGATACACGCGGGCGCTGGTACTTGAATGTGGTGGTGAAGGTGCAAGTCCAAGCCA
>NZ_BAAGYJ010000010.1:0-115293 GCF_054779375.1 Giesbergeria giesbergeri
GAACAGGACAGTGAAACGACTTCGCGCCGATGATAGTGCGGGTTCCCGTGTGAAAGTAGGTCATCGTCAGGCTCATTATTCAAGCTACCCCCTCTGATCTCTACGGTCAGAGGGGGTTCGCTTTTTTTGCGCCTGCTCTAATAAATCGCATCTTTTCGGTGAGTGCATGGGAGAATATGACCATGCATGCATTGTTTGAAGATTCCGGCAAATTCTTGGCCGGTCGTATCCTCTCTGAAACTGATACTTCGGCTCAAGTGGAGCTTGAGTCTGGCAAACGGGTCAAAGTCAAGGCTACCCACATTCTGCTGAAGTTTGATAAGCCCTCTCCCACAGAGCTGATGCTTCAAGCACAGGCCGTGGCTTCCAGTATCGAACTGGATTTGGCATGGGAGTTTGCCCCTGAAGAGGAGTTTGGTTTTGCCGATTTAGCGCGCGACTATTTTTCTGAGCAGGCTACATTGGCTCAGCAGGCGGGTGCCTTGTTCTGTATGCATGAGTCTCCGCACTATTTTCGGCGGGCGGGCAAAGGACGTTTCAAAAAGGCGTCGGCAGATGTTTTGCAACAGGCTTTGGCGGCCATTGAAAAGAAAAAAGCCATTTTGCAGCAGGTGGCTGATTGGGCACAGGCTTTGGGGCAAGGGGATTGTCCACAACCAATTCGTGATCAGTTGTACAAAATCCTGTTCAAGCCTGACAAGAATGCGCCAGAGTACAAGGCCGTAGTGGAGGCCAGCCGGTCTACCCATACCGCTCCTCTGGTGTTGTTACAGCAAGCGGGAGCCATAGATTCTGCATACCAATTCCATTGGCAGCGGTTCTTGTTTGATAACTTTCCTAAGGGTACAGGTTTCCCCACCCTAGAGGCACCCCAACCACCAGAAGATTTGCCGCTGGCTCCGGTACAGGCCTATTCCATTGACGATTCGCATACCACCGAAATTGATGATGCGTTGTCGGTTCAGGGGTTAGGGACAGGAACGGTGGTGTTGGGTATTCATATTGCTGCGCCCGGTTTGGCGATGGTGCCGGGATCGTCACTAGACCAGTTGGGGCGCAATCGCTTGTCTACGGTGTATATGCCAGGGTACAAGATCACTATGTTGCCCGATGCAGTGGTGCAGATCTATACCTTGGATGAGGGGCGTGCCAACCCGGCAGTCTCTTTGTACGTCACGATCAATGAGGAGAGCCTTGAAATCATTGGGACGGAAACGAAGCTGGAGCGTGTGCCGGTGGCGGTCAATTTACGCCACGATCGACTCGACCATATTGTGACGGAAGGGTGGTTGACCGATCCATCTGTGCAGGTTCCAGAGACGCCAGAAGCATTGCTTTGTTTGCGCGAGCAATTGGCATTTTTGTACCGATTGGCCAAGCAGCTCAAAGCCCAACGGGAAGTGGTACGCGGTAAGCCGGAAAATTTTAATCGACCCGATTACAACTTCCGTTTGCAGGGCAACGACGGCGCTGAGCCTGATGGTTCTGAGACCGTACAGATCACGACCCGTCAGCGTGGCGCACCCCTGGATCTGATCGTGGCGGAGGCGGCGATTGTGGCTAACAGTACTTGGGGTGCTTGGTTGGCAGAGTTGGGGGTGCCTGGTATCTACCGCAGTCAGGCTAGCATGGCACCAGGGGTCAAGGTGCGTATGGGCACGAAGGCATTGCCCCATGCAGGTATTGGTGTGAAGAGCTATGCTTGGGCTACATCGCCGTTGCGCCGTTATGTCGATTTGGTCAATCAATGGCAGATTATTGCCTGTGTGCGCCACGGCAACATGGCTGCACTGGCCGCACCTTTCAAACCCAAAAGTGCCGAGTTGTTTTCTATCATTAGCAGTTTTGATGCTACTTATGGTGCCTACAACAGTTATCAGGCCAGTATGGAGCGTTTTTGGACGCTCAAATATTTGCAGCAAAATGCAATCACCGAGCTCGAAGCCACCGTCATCAAGGATGTGCCTGGTGGCGATTGTTTAGTCCGTGCCGATACCTTGCCATTGGTCTTTGCTGTTTTGGGGGCACAGAATTTGCCACGCGGCGCTCGTTTGCGTGTCAAGTTGGGTGCCATTGATGAAATGGCATTGGATGTGCATGGCACGGTGTTGGAGCGTTTAGACAACCCTGTGGATTCTTCTGCAATGGCTGCAGAAGGTGAGGACGAAGAGGATGCCGCTACTGCAGGGCCGATTGCGATTGCTGTAGATCTGAGTGATGCAGACGCAGAAAACAGTGTGCCGATGGCGCCCAGCGTCGGATAATCTGCCTCCGTGAAATCACCAGCCTTTTTTTCTTCCTTCAACACGTTGCAGTGGGCACTGACAATGTTGGTTGCCCTGCATGCAGGGCTGTTGACAGTGCGTTTTGTTCACCCTGAAGCTTTTCATCGGGTATTTCAGGATACGCCTCTGGAGGTGATTCTGGTCAATGCCCGTTCAGATGAGCGTCCTGACCAAGCGCAGGCGATTGCTCAACATGCCTTGGCAGGGGGGGGAGAGGCTGCCCAAGGGCGGGCTAGCAGTCCGTTGCCTTATTCGGCTTTGACCAAGGTAGGTGATGACTACGAAGAGGCACAACGCCAGTTAGATGCTTTACAGGTACAGCAGATGCGGCTGTTGGCACAGTTGCGCCAACAGCTGGCGGCCTTGCCACCCTCTGATCCACAAAATGTGGTTGCTGGCCGTGCGCCTGAAGAGCAGGAAGAAAAACGCCGTCAGTTGTTGAAGCTGTTGGCTGAGATTGAAAAGCGCATCAATGATGAGAATGCCCGACCCAAGAAGCGTTACATCAGTCCTGCCACGCGCAATGAAGTTTATGCCGTTTACTACGATACGATGCGCCGCAAGGTAGAGGATAAAGGGACGGCTAACTTTCCGGAGAGGAATGGGCAAAAAATCTATGGTGAGTTGACCATGATTGTGACCGTGAATCATGATGGTCGTGTGCTGGAGACAGAGGTGGTGCAGAGTTCTGGCAATTCCTTGCTCGATCGTCGTGCCGAGGCGATTGCTCGAGCCGCTGGGCCTTTTGAGCCTTTTGGTCAGGCTATGCGTAGTCAGGCCGATCAGATTGCTGTGGTGTCACGCTTCAAGTTTACGCGTGATCAGACGTTGGAGACCCATGTGCAATGAGTGGTAATGCTGATCTTTATTGTGTGATGGGCAATCCGGTAGAGCATAGCCGTTCACCTTGGATACATGCCCGTTTTGCTGAGTTGACAGGAGAGGCGCTGCGTTATGAGCGCCGTTTGGTGTCATTGACAGGTTTTGCCCAGGCCGTTCACGATTTTGCGGCTACGGGGGGCTGTGGTTGCAATGTGACAGTGCCATTCAAGTTAGAGGCGGCAGGTCTGGCTAGCCATTGCAGCGAGCGTGTGCTGTTGGCTGGAGCGGCCAATACGCTGACTTTTAGCGCAGGAGCCATCGTCGCTGACAATACCGATGGCTTGGGTTTGGTGGCAGATTTGACGCAGAACGCGGGTTTCGATTTGGCCGGGCGCGATGTGTTGTTGATTGGTGCGGGTGGTGCCGCAGCAGGTGCATTGGGGCCATTGTTGGCGGCCAAGCCGCGCTGTGTTGTGGTGGCTAATCGAACGTTGTCGCGTGCCCAGACGCTGGTGGCCGCCCATGCGGCGTTGGCTGTAGCCAACCATACCGAATTACTTGCTACAAGCCCACTGGCGTTAGAGGCTGATTTTGATTTGGTGATCAATGCCAGTGCCAGTAGTTTGGTGGGTGATGCCGTGCCAGTAGCAGCAACCGTGTTGCGTTCTGGGGCGCTGGCTTATGACATGATGTATGGCCCTGCGGCCCAAGGTTTTTTGGATTGGGCGAGCACCCACGGTGCCCAGGCCCGTGATGGCTTGGGAATGTTGGTAGAGCAGGCCGCAGAAGCTTTTGCCATTTGGCGTGGTGTGCGTCCTCCGGGAGCGCAGGTATTGGCTGAGTTGCGCGCGCTGTTGGTGGCGCCTTCCTTGGCAGCAGGTCATGCGCATTCTGGGCATTGATCCTGGCTTGCAAACCACCGGTTTCGGGGTCATTGATGTGCAGGGGCAGGCTGCTAGTTATGTGGCCAGTGGCACTATTCGCACGACAGGTTTAGCACTGGGGAATTTGCCGGGGCGGCTCAAGGTGTTGTTCGACGGGATTGGCGAGGTGGTGGCGCGTTACCAGCCAGATGCCGCCGCGGTAGAAATTGTGTTTGTCAACGTCAATCCACAGTCGACGCTTTTGCTGGGACAGGCGCGCGGTGCCTGTATTACGGCATTGGTGGCTTGTGATTTGCCGGTGGCTGAATACACCGCACTGCAGATGAAGAAAGCCGTTGTGGGGCACGGTCGTGCAGCCAAGTCTCAAGTGCAGGAGATGGTGCGCCGTTTGTTGGAGCTACCTGGTTTGCCAGGCACCGATGCTGCCGATGCCTTGGGGTTGGCCATTACCCATGCTCATGCCGGTGCCGCCATGGCCCGACTGGGCGCCTCTACGACTTTGCAACGTCGCCAACACGCGATGTTTAAGGCGGGGCGCAGTTACTGATACTGACGATGCCTTGTAACATTGGCATCAAAGCGCGCACACCACCCACGCCTGCGCGATGCCTATTGCATGGCCGAGGGCTGCCTATCCCCGCACGTCCGGTCTTTCAGACACATTACCATGGCCACTACTTACACTATCAGCGACCTTGCCAAAGAGTTTGACCTCACGACCCGTGCGATGCGCTTCTATGAGGACATGGGTCTGCTCCAACCGGAGCGCACTGGCCCTGGCGGTCGTAATCGTCTCTACAGTAACCGTGATCGTACCCGTCTGAAGTTGACGCTGCGGGCCAAGCGTTTGGGACTGTCGCTGTCCGAGGCGAAAGAAATTATTGATCTGTATGACAGCCCCCGCGACACTGGCGTGCAATTGCGCAAGTTTCTCAGTGTGCTGGCGGGGCATCGTTGCCAGCTGGAAGAGCAGATGGCCGATTTGCAAGCGAACCTTGACGAAATCAAGGAGCACGAAAAAGAAGCCCGTGCGCTGCTAGCGAAGATGGACAAAAATCAGCCATAATTGACGTTTACGTAAACGTAATTCAGGAGCTGGCATGGCAGAAGCTGTTTTTGAGCCACGTGATCCTCAATATCTCCAGCGGGTGAGTGACAGCTTTGCCCGTCAGCAGGCGATGCATACTTTGGGTGCGCGGTTGGAGCATGTGGCGCCCGGTGCTGTGGATATCGGGCTGGATTGGGCAGCGGCATTAACCCAGCAACATGGCTTTTTGCATGCAGGCATGGTGTCTACCGCACTAGATTCTGCTTGTGGCTACGCCGCCTTCACTCTCATGGCTGCCGATGCCGAGGTGCTGACCATTGAGTTCAAGATCAATTTGCTGGCTCCGGCGCTGGGCAAACGCTTTCGCATGGAAGGCCGGGTGCTCAAGCCGGGCCGCACTATCACTGTGGCTGAGGGTCGGGCGTATGCCTTGGCGGATGGCCAAGAGAAGTTGGTAGCCACCATGCATTGCACCTTGATGGCGGTCACAGGCCGTCCAGATGTGCGCTACTGAATCGTTTCGAGCATCTTTTCTTCCTTTCATACCTAC
Source organism: Giesbergeria giesbergeri (assembly GCF_054779375.1). Taxonomy (NCBI): domain Bacteria; kingdom Pseudomonadati; phylum Pseudomonadota; class Betaproteobacteria; order Burkholderiales; family Comamonadaceae; genus Giesbergeria; species Giesbergeria giesbergeri. The sequence continues at coordinate 5,590 of NZ_BAAGYJ010000010.1, forward strand.
ACATCAGGAGACATTGCGATGAGCCTTCCCGCCAACTTGCCCGGCCTCAACTTTCAACTGGGCGAAGACATTGATGCCCTGCGCGATGCTGTGCGCGACTTTGCCCAAGCCGAAATCGCTCCCCGTGCTGCCGAAATCGACCATAGCGATCAGTTCCCAATGGATTTGTGGCGCAAGATGGGCGACTTGGGCGTGCTGGGTATCACGGTGTCTGAGGAGTACGGTGGTGCTGACATGGGCTATCTGGCCCACATGGTGGCGATGGAAGAAATTTCTCGTGCCAGTGCTTCGGTGGGCTTGAGCTATGGCGCACACTCGAACCTGTGTGTGAACCAAATCAACCGCAATGGCAATGCCGAACAACGGCAAAAGTACCTGCCCAAGCTGATCAGCGGTGAGCATGTTGGTGCCTTGGCGATGAGTGAACCGGGTGCAGGCTCTGACGTTATCAGCATGAAGTTGAAGGCCGAAGACAAGGGGGGCTACTACCTGCTCAATGGCAACAAGATGTGGATCACCAATGGCCCCGATGCGGATACGTTGGTGGTTTATGCCAAGACCGAGCCAGAGTTGGGGGCGCGTGGCGTCACGGCCTTTTTGATCGAAAAGGGCATGAAGGGCTTCAGTATTGCGCAAAAGCTGGACAAACTGGGGATGCGCGGTAGCCACACGGGCGAGCTGGTGTTTGAAAACGTGGAGGTGCCCGCGCAGAACATTTTGGGCAACGTCAATGGCGGGGCCAAGGTGCTGATGAGCGGCTTGGATTACGAGCGTGCTGTGCTCACCGGTGGCCCGCTGGGCATCATGCAGGCTGTGATGGACAACGTGGTGCCTTACATCCATGACCGTAAGCAGTTTGGTCAGAGTATTGGCGAGTTTCAGCTTATCCAAGGCAAGGTGGCTGACATGTACACCGTGCTGCAAGCGGGGCGCTCGTTTGCTTATACCGTGGCTAAGAATCTGGACATGTTGGGCACTGACCATGTCCGCCAAGTGCGTAAGGACTGTGCCAGCGTGATTTTGTGGTGTGCTGAACAAGCCACGAAAATGGCGGGCGATGGCATTCAGATCTTTGGTGGCAATGGCTACATCAATGAGTATCCCTTGGGCCGTTTGTGGCGTGATGCCAAGCTCTATGAGATTGGCGCTGGCACCAGCGAAATCCGCCGCATGCTGATTGGCCGAGAGCTGTTTGCCGAGACCTGTTAATTTTCTACTTTGAAGGAGTCCCGTGATGCATAACCCCTCCATTAGCCAACTGTTTGACAACAACCGTGCTTGGGCAGCGCAGATGGAGCGGGATCGGCCGGGCTTCTTTACCAACCTGATGGCGCAGCAAAAGCCGCGCTATATGTGGGTGGGCTGCTCTGACAGCCGGGTGCCTGCCAATCAAATCACTGGCTTGGAGCCGGGTGAAGTGTTTGTGCACCGTAATGTGGCTAATGTGGTGGTGCCCACCGATCTCAATTGCCTGTCTACCATCCAATACGCAGTGGATCAACTCAAGGTGGAACACCTGATGGTGGTGGGTCACTACGGTTGCGGTGGCGTGCTGGCGGCTTTAGAAGATATTCGCGTTGGCTTGGCCGATAACTGGATTCGCCACGTCAAGGACGTGCGTGACCGCCACCGTGATTTGCTGGCCCGCATGGCCCCCGAGTCCCGCCATGATGCTTTGTGCGAACTCAATGCCATTGAGCAGGTGGTCAATATTGCCCAAACCACGGTGCTGCAAGATGCTTGGGCACGCGGCCAGCAAGTGACGCTGCACGGCTGGTGCTATGGCCTGAAAGATGGGCTGATCAACAACCTGCACATGTCTGTCAGCAGCAACGAGGGGTTTGAGAGCCTCTACCGTGCCGCCATAGCAGGGGTGGCCGAAGGCCGTTGCTAAATACGCCCAAAAATACAAAACCAAACTACAGGAGACAACACTATGACATCCCCAACTACCGAATCCATTGTTATTTTGGGCGCAGCCCGCACCCCGATGGGCTCTTTTCAGGGTGATTTTTCTGGCATTGCTGCCCATGATTTGGGTGGTGTTGCTATTGCCGCCGCCGTAGCCCGTGCCGGCGTGGCCCCCTCTGCCGTGGGCGAAGTGTTGTTTGGCAATTGCCTGATGGCAGGCCAAGGCCAAGCCCCGGCACGCCAAGCCGCCTTCAAGGGCGGATTACCCAAAGAAGCTGGAGCGGTCACGCTGTCCAAAATGTGCGGCTCGGGCATGAAGGCGGCCATGTTTGCCCACGATATGTTGTTGGCCGGCACACACGATGTGATGGTGGCCGGTGGCATGGAAAGCATGACCAACGCCCCCTACCTGCTGCAAAAAGGCCGGGGCGGTTATCGCATCGGCCACGACCGCATTTTTGACCACATGATGCTCGATGGCCTCGAAGATGCCTACCAGCCGGGCCGCTCGATGGGTACGTTTGGCGAAGACTGTGCCGCCAAATACAGCTTTAGCAAAGCGCAGCAAGATGCTTTTGCTACTGCCAGTGTGCAACGCGCCCAAGCCGCCATTGCCTCGGGCGCTTTTGCGGCCGAGATTGCCCCTGTCACCCTGCAAACACGCGCAGGTGAGGTTGTCGTCTCCAAAGACGAAGGCCCGGGCAAAATCAAGCTCGACAAAATTCCCCAACTCAAGCCTGCCTTCAAAAAAGACGGCACCATCACGGCCGCTTCCAGTTCGAGCATTAACGACGGTGCGGCTGCATTGGTGTTGGCGCGCGCCTCTACAGCCCAACAACTCGGTGCCAAGCCGCTGGCGCGTATCGTGGCCCATGCCACCCACGCCCAAGAGCCAGAATGGTTTGCCACGGCCCCCCTTGGGGCCACACAAAAGGTGCTAGCCAAAGCAGGGTGGAGTGCTGCCGATGTGGATTTGTGGGAGATCAACGAAGCCTTTGCCGTGGTTCCTATGGCGTTGATGCACGATCTGAACCTGCCGCATGACAAAGTGAATGTGAACGGTGGCGCTTGTGCTTTGGGCCACCCTATTGGGGCCAGTGGTGCGCGCATCATAGTGACGTTGATTTATGCACTGCAAGCCCGTGGCCTGACAAAAGGCGTGGCTGCCTTGTGCATTGGTGGCGGGGAAGCCACAGCGGTTGCCATTGAGCTGCTGTAAGTTCTAGGCTCAGGAGACCCCCATGCTGCTGACCCAAGATCAGGAGATGATTCGTGATGCTGTGCGCGATTTTGCACAGCGCGAGCTCTGGCCCCATGCTGCCCGCTGGGACAAGGAGCACCACTTTCCTAAAGAAGCGCACCAAGGGCTGGCAGCACTGGGAGCCTACGGCATTTGCGTGCCCGAAGAACTCGGCGGAGCCAACCTCGACTATGTCACGCTGGCGCTGGTGTTGGAAGAGATTGCGGCGGGCGATGGCGGCACCAGCACTGCCATCAGCGTGACCAATTGCCCAGTCAATGCCATCTTGATGCGTTATGGCAATGCCCAACAGCAGCGCCAGTGGCTCACACCCTTGGCCCGTGGCGAGATGCTGGGCGCGTTTTGCCTGACGGAGCCCCATGTAGGCTCTGATGCTTCGGCGTTGCGCACTACGGCGACCCGTGAGGGTGATGGCTATGTCATCAACGGTGTGAAGCAGTTCATTACCAGCGGTCAAAACGGCCAAGTGGCCATCGTGATTGCCGTGACCGATAAGGCGGCTGGCAAAAAAGGCATGAGCGCCTTTATCGTGCCCACCAGCACCCCTGGCTATGTGGTGGCACGCCTAGAGGACAAACTGGGCCAGCACAGCAGCGATACGGCACAGATCAATTTTGACCAATGCCGTATTCCAGCCGACAACCTGATTGGCGCGGAAGGCGAGGGTTACAAAATCGCCCTTTCTGCTTTGGAAGGTGGGCGTATTGGCATTGCCGCACAAAGCGTAGGCATGGCGCGTAGTGCCTTGGAGCTGGCAGTGCAGTATGCCAAGCAACGCGAGAGCTTTGGCACCGCCATTTTTAATCATCAGGCAGTGGGTTTTCGTTTGGCTGATTGCGCTACGCAATTAGAGGCGGCACGCCAGCTGATTTGGCATGCGGCCAGTTTGCGCGATGCCGGTCGTCCTTGCCTGAAAGAGGCAGCGATGGCCAAACTCTTTGCCAGTGAGATGGCCGAACGGGTGTGCAGTGCTGCTATCCAAACACTGGGCGGTTATGGCGTGGTCAATGATTTTCCGGTGGAGCGCATTTACCGGGATGTGCGTGTCTGCCAAATCTACGAAGGCACCAGCGATGTGCAGAAAATCATTATCCAGCGGGCATTGGCCTGATCAAGGGGCTCGCACCACGATTCTGGAGTTGAGCTGGTAGCCAAACCCCCGGATGGCCTTGATGCTGTGGGATAGGTTCAGCATTTGGGTCATTTTGCTGCGCAATCGGCTGATGAGCACGGCGAGGTTTTCACGGTTCAGGTGGCTGTTGCTTTGTTGGTTGATGCGCTGGAGCAGCATGTCGGTGTCCATGCGCCGTTGGGGGGCCAGCGCCAATTCTCGCAACAGCTGGATTTCTGTCATGCTGAGTGACAAACTTTGTTGCTCAGACCGTATCAACTGCTGGTGGCCCAGGTCAAGCACCAGTTCGATTTGGGGGGAGCGTTGTACCCGGCGTGCCAGGCTGGCAATCACAGCCTCCAATTCGTTGATGTTGGCGGGTTTGGTCAGATAGACATCGGCACCCGATTCATAGCCTGAGATTTTGTCTTGGGACAGTTTGCGTGCTGTCAACATGACGATGCCAATGTGGGGCATTGCGGCACGCATTCGTTGAGCGATACTCAATCCGTCTTCTTCAGGCAGGTTCAGATCAAGAATCAGGATATCGGCGGGTTCCTCGTTCAGTGCGGCGTCGAGTTGTTCGCCCGAGTCTACGCCCCGCAATTGCCATCCGGGTCGTTCTAGAAATGCCAGCAATTCTTCTTGCAGCAATTCATTGTCTTCTACCACCACAATAGACAAAGGGTGGTCAGCATGGGCATGGACAGGGTGAGCGTTTAACAACGGGGATACTCCAGCGTGAATGTGATCCACATGCCATCTTGCCGGTACTGAACCTGCCCACCACCGCGTTGGGCGATTTGTTGTACCAAGTACAGACCTAAGCCTGAACCGGTGGCGTGGTGGGCTGCATTGGCACGGTAATACTTTTGGAAGATCTGCTGGGCATCAGGATAACCAGCGCGCCCAGGCAGGTTGCGCACCACCAGATGCCAGCGTGGCGGTGTTTTTGAACTGAGCAGTTGGACTTCTACCAGACTGTCTGGTGGTGAGTAGGCCAAGGCATTGTCGAGCAGGTTGCTGAACATTGTTTTGACGTTCAGGCTGTCTGCCTGCACAGGCAAGTTGCTTGGCAGTTGCAGCACCAACCGATGGGCATTTTTATGCTGGCGCTGGTAGTCGTGCAGCAGTGCAACCAAGTCCAGTGTTTCTGGGTGTTCGCTGGTATGACCTTGTTCGAGCCGGTCTACTTGTCGGCAGCGTTCGAGCACAGCATCCATGCTGTCAATTGCTTGCTGGATGCGGACGAGCCGTTGCCGACCAAAGGTATCTTCCAGTTTGCGTTGTAGCGTCAAGGCCGACAGGCGGATGCTGGCCAGAGGGCTTTTGAGCTCATGCAACAGCATGTTGATGAAGGTGGCCGATTCTTGGAGCTTTTGTTGTTCCCATTGAAAACGGCGTTGGGTCTCCTGTATTTGGCCGTGCAGCAGGGCGTATTCCCGTTGTTGTAGAACATCTCGGCGCATGAGCACCAGATGCAGCATCACAGCAGCAAACAGGTTGACCAACAGGGTGCTGGGCAGCACATGCAGCGCGCCTGATTGACCGACACCCAGCATGGGCAACAACAGGTAAATGAGGTAGCTGATTTGTAGGCCGTAGAACACACGGATAGTCCAGCGCAATGGCCGATCGTTGATATTGAACAGCAGCAGATCTGCCAGACCGATGAGGGTATAAAACAGCACGGCATTGGTGTTGAGCTTCATTGCCAGCCGCGGATCACCCCAAAAAATTTGCCATACCTCCCAGCACAGTATCAATACCACGGCTGTACGCAACCAAAAGATCAGCCTGTTGCCATCAAAAATGGCATTGATCTTGGCATACATCAGGGAAGCCAAGGTCAGGTGTACGCAGGCGGCCAGCATGGAGGCGCGGTCTACCCAATAGGGCTGTGCGGGCAGGATGTATCGGGCCAAAGAACCCGTAAAGGCCAGCGTGAGCACGATACCAGCCAGTTGCAGCAGGCCATTGATTAGCCAAGCGCCGTCTTTGCTAATGAGTGCCCGCATCAGGGCTATCCAGGCCAGCACCAGTAGCAGGCAGATGTAGGCGCCCACCAACAGGTATTGCAAGCTTTCAAAGTGTTGGGCATCGGCTTCGGTACGGACTTGTACATTCAGTGCCTGTACGGTGTTGCTTTGCAGCCGAACGTAAAACACGGTGGCTTGTTGTGGTGCAGCCGGGTATAGCCAGAAGCTGTAGGTCAGGTCGGGGCGTTCGCGTTGTTGGTAAGCCAGCAGATCACCACCTTGGCGAATTTCCCAGGGGGCGTCGGTTGGGGCGGAAGGGGCAGCGGGCCGATAGAGGTGTAACTGATCGATATGGGAGGGCCGCACCGAGACCACCAGCCGAGGCTCGGTGCTGGGCGGTACTGTGACCCGCAGCCAGAGTGCGCTTTTGGTGTATCCCCGTGACAAAAATTCTGGTGCCGGTGCAAATGCCTGTTGTTGTACCTGCTCAAAAGACATCTGACCGTGGTGGTCGACAAACATTTCGCGCTGCACTGGTAGCGGCGAGGCTTGTGCGGTGCAGGAGATGCCACCCAGTAGCAGGCACAGGAGCAAAAACATGCATCCAACACTGCAGCGCAGTACGGCATGGTGTGGCATGGTGCGTGGACTGTGCTTTCAAAGAGGAGATAGAGGCATCTGCGCGGTTGGGGTGCGAGTGGCTTATGGGGCCGAAGCGGAAGGGGGGCTGGGGGCGGGTAGGGGCCAATCCATCAGGCGCCAGCCCATGAGTGCTGCAGGTACGTCAAAGACATGGGCCAACTCTAGTAAGTCGCTCATGGCCAGGTCTTGGACACAGAAGCGTAGTACGGATTCGGGAATGAGCAGGCGCAGGGCAAACTGGTGGGCTGCACGCTCGGTGCGGGTTTGCATATCCATAGAAAAATCATCAGACACCTCTATGCTGCGCTCTAAGCCGGGACGCAGGTGGTGCAATGCCACATGCCCTAGCGCCTGGGCCAAGGCGTAGCGTTGTCGTTCATGGTGGTGGTGCTGCCCCAGCGTGACCAAAGGTTGGTTTTGTAGGCTGATTTGTAGGTGGGCACAGGCCGCCGTTGGGCTAGGGCTGTGGGCTAGCACTATGCCCATGTTCTGGGCAATGTGTGCCACATCCACAGGCACCGATTGATTCCAGTGGAGCTTGAGAATGCCTTCTGCAAACATGACCATGCGGCGCATTATCGGAGGCACCAGTCCAGTGCCTCCTCCATAGCCCCTCAGAGGAGAGGTTTTTCAGAATTTTTCCCAGGATTGCAGGTAGCGCCATTGGCCTTCGGGCACTTTGGCCAGTGGGACACGTCCGAGACGGATGCGCCGAATGGCCAGCACGCGCAAACCTACCGCTTCGCACATGGCCGGAATTTGTCCGGGGCGGATGCCTTTGAGTGCAAAGCGCAGCCGGGTTTCGTTTTGCCAACTCACTTTGATTGGGGGGAGCGGGCGGCCATTGAAGCTCAGGCCGTGGCAGAGCTTTTGCAGTCCGCCGTCGGCCATTTGGCCTGCCACTTCCACCACACATTCTTGTTCTAGGGTCTCGATGTCTTCGGCCAGTTTGCGTGCAATGCGTGGGTCTTGGGTATACACCACCAAACCACTGGCGGGCGTCGGCAGGGGCGTAAAGCACTGCAATTGCTTGAAATGGCGCAAGAGCACGCGCGTGCCCGATGCATCTTCAGGCAGGTGCGAGGCGGCATTCAGTAGCGTGATGGCCGAAGGCGCACCTTGGCTACGGCTGCCGTGGGCGCTGGCTCCTGCTTCTTGTCCTAGGCCTGCTTCAAAGCCTGGTGGTTTGTGCAACAGCAGCGTAACGGGAGCCAACTCCAGCAGGCTGGCATCAGGGGCCAGTGTGACGGTTTGCTGCGCAGCCACGCGGGCACCGGGGAGTTCTACGATGCGGCCATCGATGCTCACCCAGCCTCCTTCGATATATTGCTCGGCGGTACTGCGTGAGCAGCCCAATTGCTGTGCCAAACGCTTGGATAGGCGTACCAGCCCCGTGGGGATGTTTTCAGTCATTGCCCGGCTCCATACTTCGAATGCGTTCGACATGGGCCAACAATGAGCGTTGGGCCACCGGCCACAACCGTGGAGGTACATCGGCATAGGCATGGGCCACCCAGTCTTGCACTGTGCCATCAGGCAGTGCCTGCATGGCAGCCAGCACTTTGGCCTCGCGGGCCAGCCGATGGGCTCGAAGTTGGGCTATAGCACCGCGTGCGTTGTGCAATACATAGCCGTGGGCAGGCAGGATGAACTCCACCTCGTATTGCAGGCACAGGGCATCGAGCCGATCGAGCGAGTCTAGATAGTCGGCCATGTTGCCATCGGGTGGGTCGATGACGGTGGTGCTGCCATTGAGAATGTGATCTCCAGAGAACAGCAGGCCATCTTCTTCTTGTAGCAAACACAGGTGGTTGGCGGCATGGCCGGGAGTGTGTACGGCTTGCAGCGTGTGGCGCACTTCACCTGTGGGCCCCGTCAGTGTGAGTTGTTGGCCGTGTTGCAACACAGCATCGGGGGTAAAGGCACTGGCGGCGCGGGCGGTGGGTGCAGAGGGCAAACCCAGAATTGGTGGCGCGGCCCGCCCGGCCTGGGTGCAAAGGGCTTGCAAGGGGGCGGCACCAGGCGAGTGGTCAGGATGTGAGTGGGTGCAGACAATGGCGCGAATGTCTCCCCCAGCGGCACGCCAGAGCTTATCGAGATGCGCATGGTCGGCGGGGCCGGGGTCGATGGCGATATAGCCGGTGCTGGGGTCGCCCACCAGGTAGCTGTTGGTGCCGGGGCCAGTCATAAAGCCGGGGTTGGGGGCCGTGAGGCGCTGCACATTGCGCAGCAGCGGTACGGGGGTGGCACTTTGCCAGTCCAGCGGGTGCAGCACTTGACCATCAGGGCACACCAAAGCCAGCTCGCCAAAGGGGGGCTCGTCCTCCATGTAGTGCACTTCTTTGCCAGCCAGTAGGCCGCCGCGTGGGCAGCAGACCCACAGTGCTTGCTCGTGGGCCACAGCAGCCAGCACAGCATCTGCGTTGGCAAAACGGGCCAATCGCTCTAAGGTGCGGATGGTAGGAAAGATCATGAAGAACTGCCCTGCAGCATGGCGTTCGAGCGCCTGTTGGGGCGAGACCCAGACCGGCTCAAATTGCTCTTGTTCATCGGCAATGGGTGTCTGGCCTTCGGGCATACGGGCCACCAAGAAAGGCACGGCAAAGCGTTTGCTCAGTTCACGCGCGCCAGTCCAATGCGCCAGCACATACACCGTGTCGGCGGCCAATGTCAGTCCTTGTGCTGCACATTGGGCGGCAAAGGGGGCATGGCGGTGGAGGCGGGCAATGTCTTGGTCATCCGCCATGCGGCCATCGGCATGGCGGGCCAGCAAGATGCCCAGTTCTTCAAAACTTTCGCGGATGGCCGCGATGGCCTGGGTCAGGTGCAGATCGTTTTGTGTAGGGCGTCTAGCAGCTGCGGCATGGGATTGCGCATCCAACGCATCAATGCCGCCACCAGGAAAGACATAAGCCCCTGGTGCAAAGCTGGCGTGGTCTGAGCGGCGGGTCATGAGCACCTGCAAGCCCTCGGGACTGTCGCGCAACAGCAACACGGTGGCTGCATCGCGGATGGGGGCGGGGGTGTGGGGTGGATGGAGGAGCTGACTGGGGCGGATCATGGCCTGCATTATGGGCAAGGTGGTGTTGCTATGCGATGTCTGTTGGTTTGTTTTTCGCGGCTCTCTGGTCATCCAATGCTCCAAGATTGGTATGGATGCCGGCGAGGAAAGGCCTGTAGCCAAGAGGCCGCACTAGGGGTTGAAAATGCTGAGACAATGCGGACACAAAGCGTTGCCCCCATGAGCACCAAGGTTTGCCGCTGTTGCGTCAAATTTTTGGCTGGCGACCGCCTCCGTGTCTTAGGTGCGCGCTCCCTGCCCAAAAGCAAAATCAAAGATGGCACCTGCTTTGACTAAGACGATGGCATCGCTGTGGGCAACGCCAAATCAAGCGTTGTCGTCGCAAGACTGTACGCATCGCAGTGCATGGCACGATTCGAGGCCGAAAGGTATCGCAAACCTTGGAGTAAAGCACGGGGGTTGTGTGGACTGTGGCTGTGGGCACCATCGGGATAAGAATGCAGTCAAAAATATCCTGAGCCAATCCAGCGTCCGTGCGGGGCATCGCACGTCTGTAGAGGGAGTCTCTGCCCTTTAGGGCGCGGAGGAAGTCGAGTTGCTAGTTTCCTTGTTCATATCTGCCCGCAGTGGCTCTGTGCTTGGGGCTGCTTACCGTCTGGGGGCATGGTGGTGTTTGCTGGCGGCTCTGTTGGCAGGGTGGGATTTGCAGGGGCGTTGGACTGAGCCTGGGCGAGTGGTGGTGGTCTGGTTTAAGTTGTGGATTTTCTGGGCATCGTGGGCTTTGTTGCCTTGGTTGCTGGGGATGCTGATAGGGCTGCATCGGTCGGCAGGGCGGCGTGGGCAGCATGGGCTGGGGCTGGTGGTGCTGGCAGTAGCAGCTTGGGGCGCCTTGGTCGAGCCACGCTTATTGGTGGTGCGCACGCACCCGCTGGCCTTGCCCGCAGGCAGCCCACCTTTGCGGCTGGCGCTGGTGGCTGATCTGCATCTGGGGTTGTTTGTGCGTGGTTGGCAGTTGGAGCGGTTGGTGGAAGTGCTCAATGCCCAAGCAGTTGATGCAGTGGTGGTGGCAGGAGACTGGACTTATGACCCACCATTGGATTTGCAAACTGCTTTGGCTCCATTGGCCCAGTTGCGCCATCCGGTGTGGGCGGTATTGGGCAACCACGATACCGAGTCTCCGGGCCCACCACTGACCTCCGTGTTGCGCACCGCCTTGCAAACCCACGGTGTGCAGCTGCTGGAGGGCCAAGCGATTTCTTTCAAGGGTTGGGAGATTGTGGGCTTAGGCGATTTGTGGGGGGCTGACCCGCGCACCGATATTGCCCGTTTGTTGCCATCAGCACCCCCCAACCGGCCTCGGCTGGTGCTAGCGCACCAGCCTGATACCGCCGCCTTATTGCCCACAGATGCTGCCACATTGGTACTCAGCGGCCATACCCACGGTGGGCAGATCACCCTGCCGTGGATCACGCAACACCGCGTGTTGCCAGGCATCAGTGCCTACGGCTGGTATGCGGGCCGCTATAGCACGCCGGCTGGGACACTCTTTGTTACCACGGGGGTCGGTACTATCGGGCTACCGGCAAGGTTGGGTGTGGTGCCTAGGGTGGATGTGTTGCAACTGCACTGAAGCACATCACAGTCAGGCCAAGCCTGCAACGATAATGGCCCCCTATGCAGATCCGCTTTACCAAGATGCAAGGTGCGGGCAACGACTTTGTCGTGCTCGACGAAACCCAAGGCCGTCTGGGCCTGACGCCAGCGCACTACCGCCTGCTGGGTGACCGCCACTTTGGCGTGGGTGCTGATCAAATTCTCACGGTGCGTCCCTCGCCGGGGCCGGGCATCGATTTTGAGTATGTGATCCACAACGCTGATGGGGGTGAGGTAGAACAATGTGGCAACGGTGCGCGCTGTTTTGCCCGCTATGTGCGTGACTGCGGGTTGACAGACAAGGACACTATCCGCGTACAAACCCGCTCTGGCGTGATTGCCCCCCAGCTGACGCCCGATGGCCGTGTGACGGTGGATATGGGCTGCCCGGTGCTAGAGCCCGCCCGTGTGCCTTTTGAGGCCAGTGGTCTACAACCCCAACAGCAAGGCCAAGGACAGCACTGGCCGTTGGAGCTGGGCAACGGGGGCCCTACAGTGATGGTGAGTGTGGTGTCGATGGGCAATCCCCATGCCGTACAGATTGTGGCCGATGTGGATGCGGCCCCCGTCGCCACCACCGGCCCGTTGATTGAGCACCACCCGCGCTTTCCGCAGCGGGTCAATGCGGGCTACATGCAAGTGGTGGCCCGCGACCACATTCGCCTGCGCGTGTATGAGCGTGGTGCAGGCGAGACGCTGGCTTGTGGCACCGGCGCCTGCGCTGCGGTGGTGGCTGGCATCCGCCTGGGTTTGCTAGATGCACGGGTGGATGTAGATACCCACGGTGGGCGCTTGAGCATTGCCTGGGGCGGTCAGCCTACTGATGCGGTGTTGATGACCGGCCCGGCCACCTTCGTTTTTCAAGGTCAGATCGAACTACCCGATACCCTTTGACACCCTATGACTGCCCACGACCCCACCCCTTTTATGGCCCCGATCACCGAAGAGGACATTGCCGATTACCTCATGGAGACGCCGGGGTTTTTTGAGCGCCATGCCGAGTTGCTGACCAACGTGCAGATCATCAGCCCGCATGGGCATCGGGCCGTCAGTTTGCAAGAGCGCCAAGCCGAGCGCCTGCGCGCCAAAATTGCCGATCTGGAGCAGCGCATTCTGGACATGGTGCACAACGGCCAGCAAAACATGTCGATTGACCAGCGCCTGCACCAGTGGGCCTGTGACCTGCAACGCGTCACGCATCCGCCCTCTTTGCCTGAGATGGTAGTGCAAGGCATTCGGCGCCAGTTTGAGGTACCCCAAGCTGCCATGCGTATCTGGGGCGTCTCTCAGGCCTACGCCAATGCACCGTTTGCCATGGGTGCCAGCCACGACGTGCGCGCCTTTGCCTCCTCCCTGACCATGCCTTTTTGCGGCCCCAATTTGGGCTTTGAGCCGGTGGGCTGGTTGCGTGATGGCGACATGGTGCAATCGCTGGCGCTGTTGCCGCTGCGCGATGGCCCGATGGAGCACGCCACCCCGGCCTTTGGCCTGTTGGTGCTGGCCTCAGAGGACCCACACCGCTTTGAGGCCACGATGGGCACCGATTTTCTGACACGCATTGCCGAGACGGCCAGTGCAGCCCTAGCACGCCTGCGTTGATCAGGCGCTGGTGGTGGCTGCGACCGTGGTGGGCAGCGCCTCTGGAAGCACCAGCGGCAGCGACAGCGTGAAGCAGGCACCCGCCCCAGTGGTGGATTGCAGTGTCAAAGTGCCACCGAGCAGTTGTGCCAGTCCGCGTGACAACCCTAGGCCTAGCCCAGTGCCCCCATGCTCATAACTGGTGCGGGCATTGCCTTGGCGAAAACGCTCAAAAATGCGTTCGTGCAGTTCGGGGGCAATGCCTGGGCCGGTATCGCGCACATGCAGCAGCAAAGATTGTCCGGTGCTATCGAGTTCGACATGCAAGTCGATATGCCCTTGCTCCGTAAATTTGACGGCGTTAGACAGCAGATTGTTCAAAATTTGCTTGAGCTTGAGCGGGTCGGTCACCATGCGCTCGGGCACTCCAGGGGCCACAGAGCAATGCAGATGCAATGCCTTGGCTAAGGCACTGATTTCAAACAGGGCAGTTACTTCATGCAGGACATCGTGCAGCACCACGGGCACAGGGTGGGTGGGCATGGCATTGGCTTCAATCCGGGCCAGATCCAAAATTTCGGTCAGTAGGCTATTGAGGTGGGTGGCGGCATGGCTGATCAGACCGGCTTGCTCAATAATGGCTGTGTCTTTGCTGCGCAGGGCAATCAGTTCTGAGAATCCCTTGATGCTGGTCAGGGGGGTGCGCAGCTCATGGGACATGGCGGCCAAAAATTCGCTTTTGGCTTGGCTGGCCTGTTGGGCTATGGCCTCGCTGTGTACCAATGCCTCATGGCTTTGTGCCAGTTCACGAACGCTGCTGCGAAAAAGTGCCAAAAAAGCCACCACACACAGGCTGGCCAAGGTGGACATTACCAGCAGCACATTGCGATTGGCCCGCCAGCGGCTAAAAGCTTCCTCTACTGTGGTGCCGCTGATGACGGTGAGTGGGTAATTGCCGACCCGGCTGTAGCCCACGATGCGCTCGACGCCATCGTTGCCAGTGCCAATGATGGTGCCATCCAGATTTTCCAGAATGGCAGTTGCCAGCGCGGCAGGGGTGCGCTCACCCACGCCAGAGCTCATGCCATCAATCACCCGCACCCGGATGATCTCGTCCAGCCCCGCCAGCATCAAACCCGCCCCTGGGCTCAGTTGCACATTGCTGTAAACATTGGACAGATGTACGGGATTGAGCGAAGCCACTACCACCCCCACGGTATGCCCATCCAGCCCGGTTACTTTGCGCGAGAGCTGGATGGTCCATTGCCCAGACACACGGCCTTGCAAAGGTTTGCTGATGAACAGGCCATCCCATAGCTCGCGTGAGGTTGGATCGGCTTCACGCGGTTGCAGGTGTACCCGAATATGTTCGCGATCCTTGAGTGAGATCTTGCCACTGCGTTTGCCGTCGGGATCCAGGTTGCTGCCCTGAAAGTACCCTTCTGCATCGACAAATGACAATTGCGTCATGATGTCGGGCACCAAGCCGGTCTCGTTGGCCGTGCGCAGGTAGTCCTGTGGCTGTGGCTTGTGCTCGGCCGCCAGGGTTTGCAGGCGTAGCACGGCCTGATCCATCGTCTCTAAGACCCGCAAAGTATGTTCCTTGATGGCGCGGGCCATGTTGATGTTTTGGCGCAGTTCGGTCTCTTGTGTAGCCTGCCACTGCCAGTACAGCACCGTGACCACAGTAGTCCACACTACAACCAACACAAACAGGCTGAAGCCGTAGACCATCACTGCATGGCGGGGCGTGCGGTGCCGACTGGCAACATGGGCAGAGGGCGCGGAAGCTTTCATGGGGAGGCCGCAGAAGAAGTCAATGGCCTGTTGGTGCCGGGCCAATGAACAGAACAGAAATTGAAAATATCGGAGTCACCCAAACAGGTGCAAGAGCGAGTTGGATGCTTAGCGTCCCAAGGGGTTGTCGGTGACCAAATCGGCAAAAGTCATGCGATGCAGAGTGACGCGCTGGCGCAATGCCCACAGCGCGTCGCTGTGCTCCATAAAGCAGTCCACCACGGCTGGATCGAAAGCCCGTCCCCGCTCCGACAGCAGCATTTCCAGCGCCTTCTCATTGCTGAAGGCATTGCGGTACACCCTGTCCATCGTCAGGGCGTCATAAAAGTCCACCACTGTGACGATGCGTCCAGACAGGGGGATGCTCTCACCGACCAACCCTGAAGGATAGCCCCGACCATCCCAGCGTTCATGGTGGGCCAAGGCGATTTCGGAGGCCATCTGGAACAGGGCGATACGCGACTTACCCAAAATATCGGCGCCGATGGCGGGGTGCTGGTTCATCACCTCACGCTCAGTATGGTTGAGCGGGCCGGGTTTTTTGAGCACGTTGTCTGGAATGCCGATTTTGCCGATGTCGTGCATCGGTGCCGCCTTGCGCAGCAGCGTGGCATACGACACCGACTGCCCTAGATACAGGGCCAGTGCCTCGGCCAGAAACCCGATACGCACGATATGTACACCCGTGTCGTCATCTTTGTATTCTGCTGCCATCGCCAGCCGAAACAGCGCCTCGTGGTGGGCGCGGGCCACCTCCTGAAGGGCTTCGTTGCGTTCGTGGTACATGCGCCCCAAATCAGAGATGATTTTCTCCATTTGGTCAGCGGCTGCCGCATCGAATTGTGTTGCCTCCGGCGTGCGCACGGCTTGGGACATGGACATCAGTCTTCTAAGCTGTTGATGGTCTCTATCAGTTTGAGTGGACTAAAGGGTTTGAGCAAATAGGCATTGGCTCCAGCCCCCATGCCTACCTCCACGTCTTGGCTTTGTCCACGCGCTGTGAGCAGAATGACGCTGGGCTGGCCCAGTGTTGGGTCTGACTTGACCAAACGACACAGATCCAAACCATCCATGCTGCCCGGCATCATGACATCCAGTAGCAGCAAATCAGGACGGACAAGACGCACCTGGGCCAAGCCTTCATCTGCATTGGCTGCCTCATGGATCTCATGGTCTTCGAATTCCAGGGTCATGCGGATCAGCCGGCGAATATCGGCATGGTCTTCGACAATCAATATGCGCTTGCCCATGATGCAGTTTTTTGGAAAGTAGAGACACGGTACACTGGTAATTTTATCATATCTATCAAAAAATAGATTTAGAAATGATAGAATTTTCTAATGGCCCGCATAGAGCAAGTTTCTTTATTGCCCGAAAGTTGCAGTACCCGCGATGTAGCGCAGGCGCTGGGGTTGGCTGTGCGTTCTGTGCAGTTGATGGTCGACCGGGGCGAACTTGAGGCCTGGAAAACACCGGGTGGGCATCGGCGCATTGCGCGGGCTTCGGTGCAACGGTGGCTGGCCCAGCGTCAGGCACCCAACCCGCTGGGGACGCCACTGACGGTGGTGCGCTCGGCAGTGCAGCCGCCTTCGGTGGCGGCAGTCGCTTCAGATCACCTCTCCTCGGTAGCCTGCAAGGGCGTTGGTAGGCCCAAGGTGTTGCTGATCGAGGATTCCGTCCATATCCAAAATCTGGTTCGGCAGTTGCTCCACCACCATTTTCCCCAAGTGGAACTGTATGTGGCAGACGATGGCATTGTGGGCTTGGTCATGGCAGGGCAATTGCAGCCCCAAGTGCTCTTGGTCGATATTGTGTTGCCCAGCATTGACGGCAGCACATTGATCAGCCGCTGGCGTTCGCACCCACAGTTTGCAGGCAGTCAGTTGATTGTGCTGACAGGGCTGGATGCTGTAGAGCAAGCCCGGTATGCTTTTGCGTTGGCAGGGGTGCCCGTGGCCCACAAGCCACAACTGGTGCAGGAGCTGCCCGCATTGCTGGCCACGAGCTTACAGGCCACAGATGTCTGTGCTTGGCCTGCCATTGGTGGTAGATTCGCGCAATGACTGAAAGTACCAACCCCACCCCCTTGCAATCCCAAGCAGAAAAAATCCGTGCCGACCTGTCGGCCATGCTGCTCAAGGCCGCCCAAAGCGCGTCACCATCGGCTGCACAGGCCACGCCCAGTGCGGCCGCTGCCAATCCTGTGAATGCGCAAAAGCCCACATCTGCGGGGCAGTAACTAGGCCAGTGGCTTGTATGGTGTCTGCGCACAAGCGCCACAATGGCACCATGACTACTTTTCATCGCCCTGCCCTGTCCATGCTGGATCTGGTGGCCGTCCGTGAAGGCGGCACCGTGGCCCAAGCTTTGGATATTGCCTCGCGTACTGCCCAGCATGTCGAGGCACTCGGATTCCGACGTTATTGGGTGGCTGAACACCACAACATGCCTGGCATTGCCAGCTCGGCCACTGCGGTGCTGGTGGGCCATATTGCAGGACAGACCACCTCCATCCGTGTGGGCTCCGGTGGCATCATGCTGCCTAACCATGCTCCACTGGTGGTGGCTGAGGCTTTTGGCACCTTAGCCGAGCTGTACCCCGGTCGCATTGATCTGGGGCTGGGCCGTGCCCCCGGCACAGATGGCCCTACCATGCGGGCTTTGCGCCGCGACCGTGTTGAAATGGAAGAGGATTTTCCACGCGACGTGGCCGAAGTGCAGCGCCTTTTGGGGCCGGTGCAACCCGGCCAGCGTATTGTGGCTATGCCTGGAGCGGGTACCCAAGTGCCCCTCTGGCTACTGGGATCTAGCCTGTTTTCGGCACAGCTGGCAGCGCAGATGGGCTTGCCCTATGCGTTTGCTTCCCATTTTGCCCCGCGTATGTTGCTTCAGGCAATTGAGCTGTACCGGCGATTGTTTCGGCCATCAGCTGCATTAGATAAGCCCTATGTGGTGGTTGGTGTGCCAGTCATTGCCGCCCCTACGGATCAGGAAGCGGCTTATCTGGCCAGTAGCACCTATCAACGTGTGCTGGGCATTCTGACCGGACGGCGCGGGCGTTTGCAGCCCCCAGTAGAGAACTTTGGTGCCCAGATCAGTGCTCAAGAACAGGCTGGTATTGCTGACTTCTTGGCAGCGGCTGTCATTGGTGGCCCTGAGGCGGTTCGGGCTGGATTTGATGCACTGTGGCAGACAACGCAGGCCGATGAGTTCATGTTGGTCTGTGATGTGTTTGACCCAGCATTGCGTCTGCGGTCACTGGACATTGCTGCAGCCCAAATCAGACAGTAATAGTCTGCACACATTCCCAATCAGGCTCCAATGGAGCCTGATTTTTTTTGGAGTGATAAATTAAATATAAATAAGAATAAATCGTTTTATCTATTGGAGTGGTAGCCATGAATTTTCTGATGGCTTTCCCCAAGAATGCCTACATGATTTTTGCAAGAAACACCATGTGTTATCACAAAGAATGGAGGTTGTAATTCTGAATCAGAAATTTCTTAAATGAAATCAGCATGAGATGAATGATGAATCAGGACATTCTGATACTGGAATTGCGTTATGCTACAGAGCACCACAGGTGCCTATTTTTTAATCATTACTTGTGGTAGACCTTGGAGAAGCAAAAAAGGAAATTAGTTCCAAGTTTTTTTGTGGCTGCTGTTTTTGAATGCAAACCTGCTGTTTCAGCAATCCGCATAGATCTAGTGCGGTACAAACCAGAAAAGAGGAAAATATGAAAGTTTACGGAAAAGTGCTAGGCTTGGTTGTTACTGGTGTTTTCTCGGTCATACCATTTTCTGCGTCTGCCGAAAACCCCAAAGAAATTCGGGTAGACTATGCGAGCTATTCTCCTACCAGTTTGGTAGTGCGAAAGATGGGCTGGATGGAAGAAGAATTCAAAAAAGACAATATTCCAGTCAAGTGGGTGTTCAGTCCTAGTAGCAGCAATGCGATTGATTTTCTGAAAAAAGGCAGCATTGATTTTGGTTCGGCTGCCGGATTGTCTGCTGTGATGGCACGCAGCAATGGAGCACCGCTCAAGGCTGTGTATGTGTTTTCCAAGCCAGATTGGGTGGCACTTACCATCGAGAAAGATTCGACCATCACCAGTGTCAAAGATTTGAAAGGCAAGAAGATTGCAGCCACCCCTGGCACAGATGCGTATAACTTCTTCCTTCGGACATTGGATATGAATGGCATGAGTAAAGCCGATGTCACGATTGTCAATTTGGCGCACTCGCTCGGACGCAAAGCACTTGAAAATAAGGAGGTAGATGCTTGGATGGCATTAGACCCCCATCAGGCAGCTTCTACCATTGAAGCGGGAACCAAGGTCTTG
Source organism: Giesbergeria giesbergeri (assembly GCF_054779375.1). Taxonomy (NCBI): domain Bacteria; kingdom Pseudomonadati; phylum Pseudomonadota; class Betaproteobacteria; order Burkholderiales; family Comamonadaceae; genus Giesbergeria; species Giesbergeria giesbergeri. Next base: position 24,889 of record NZ_BAAGYJ010000010.1, read on the forward strand.
TACCGTAATCCTGATTTTTCTAGCTTTGGTTTCTTGAATGCCAATGAGTCGTTTGTGAGCAAGTATCCAGACACCGTCAAGCGTGTGATTCGGGTTTATGAAAAGGCACGTACTTGGGTTATTGCCAATCCAGAAGAAACAGCCAAGCTGATGTCTGAAGAAGCCAAGATCAGCCTGCCAGTGGCCAAGGCCCAGCTCAAGCGCAACGACTTTTCCAATCCCACCCCCGGTGCAACCCACATTAAATCCTTGAAGGCTGGGCTTCCTGTTTTGGTGCAAGAGAAGCTGGTGTCTTCAGAGGCCGTGGGCAACAAGGCGATTGATGAGCTGATCACCAGCGAATTCATGAAGTAAGCAGTAGAAAAAACCTTGATTACATCGCGGGCTGGCCCCGCGATGTCCATTTGCAGCACTGGGAGCATTGCAACGATGTCCATCGCAAAACGCTTGTATTTGACACTTTGTTTGTCTTTGATCGGCCTGATGTTGGTCGGGTTTATTGGTCATCTGAAGATGAACAAGGTTTATGAAGTTACCAATAAAGGTAATTTCAATACGGTTCCCAGTGTGTTGGTATTATCCAAAGCTATTGATGAATTTGGCCAACTGCGAGCACATACATCATTGCATGTTTTGAGTGCAGATGATAATGCAAAATCTGATATTGAAAAATATATCAAGGCAGATTATGAGAATGTGAAGGAGTCTCTCAAGGGTTACGAAGTGTTTGCTTCTGGTTCTGCCGATAGAAAAATGTTGGATCAACATCGGGCAGCATTAGAGGTTTACTACAAAGGGGTGCAGGGTGTTCTGGAGATGTCGCGTGGAAATTTATTTGATGAAGCGCGCGATCTGATCGTTAAAAATCAGCCCAACGAAATCAAATTGCGAGATTCTTTTGTTGAGCACATGAAGCTCAGTGATACTATATCTAAAGAGGTGGCTCAAGAAGGACGGTCTGAGATTTCTTCTGCCATTTGGGTGTCTGTGGTAGTGACATGCCTGATTGGTATTGTGGTGGGGTGGATGATTTTTGTCATTGCCCGTAATTTGATTCACCAGTTGAAGTTTGCCGGAAACTTTGCCAACACCATTTCAGCAGGTGATTTGACCAGCAAAATAGAAGTCAGATCCAATGATGAAACTGGGCAAATGATGGCGGCCATGAAGGCCATGAATGACAGCTTGGTAAAAATTGTCAGTGCAGTGCGCACTGGCACCGATGGCATTGCTACCGCATCGAGTGAAATTGCCCAAGGCAATAGCGATCTGTCTACCCGCACTGAAAGCCAAGCCAGTGCTCTGGAGCAGACGGCTGCTTCTATGGAAGAATTAGGCTCTACGGTGCGACAAAATGCCGACAGCGCCCGCCAAGCCAATCAATTGGCTGTGAATGCCTCAAATGTAGCCGTCAGGGGCGGCGAAGTGGTGGGGCAGGTGGTGGAGACCATGAAAGATATCAATGAGTCTAGCCGCAAGATTGCCGACATCATCAGTGTGATTGATGGTATTGCCTTTCAAACCAATATTTTGGCCTTGAATGCCGCAGTAGAAGCGGCCCGTGCTGGTGAGCAAGGACGCGGTTTTGCCGTTGTGGCCTCTGAGGTGCGCAGTTTGGCTGGCCGTTCGGCAGATGCAGCCAAAGAAATCAAAAGCTTGATCAATGCCAGTGTGGAGCGGGTCGAATACGGCACAGTGTTGGTGGACAAGGCGGGTGAGACCATGAACGAAGTGGTCAGTGCCATTAAGCATGTGACCGATATTGTGGGCGAGATCAGTGCTGCCAGCAGTGAGCAGGCCAACGGTGTAGCCCAGGTGGGCGAGGCAGTCACACTGATGGACCATGCCACACAGCAAAATGCGGCGTTGGTCGAGCAAATGGCTGCAGCCACTGCCAGCCTGAAGGCACAGGCCCAAGACTTGGTGCAGGCGGTGAGTGTGTTCAAGTTGGACTTCAGCGCGCAAAATGCCGCTCCGCGCCAAGCTGCGTTACGGGCAGCACCCGTGGCAGCACCATTGCCCCGCACCGGTGCGGCACCTCGGGTGGCTGCAGCCCCCAAACCAGCGGTGCCACACCAAGCCAGTAAGCCCGCCGCATTGATGAAGCCAGCACCTGGTAAAACCAAAGCAGCCGAGGACGACTGGGAAAGCTTTTGAGTATTCGCCACAGTTCCCGCCCATGATTGGTGGGGTGTGGCGGGCGTGCATGTGCCTGCAAGGCAGCGTCTGGTCATAAGGTTGGGGGCGTCAGCCGCTACCATGCACGGCTTGACGCTGTGTCCTGAACGCCCAACTGCTGCCTATGCCCGCTTTTTCTTTTGAAGCCCTGGATGCCCAGGGCCAGACCCGCACTGGTGTGCTGGAGGCCGATACGGCCAAGGCTGCACGCAGCCAGTTGCGTGCCCAAGCTCTGGTGCCCTTGGCCGTGGCACTGGTGGAAGTCGGCTCTGTGGGTGGCAGTACGCCATCATGGAGCCAGCGGCTTTTGACCCGTCCGGTGTTTGATGCCACGGGTTTGGCGGTGTGGACGCGCCAATTGGCGGGATTGGTGGTGTCTGGTCTGCCGTTGGAGCGGGCACTCACCGCTTTGGCCGATGAGGCCGAAGACGAACGCCAGCACCACTTGCTGGCTGCTTTACGGGCCGAAGTGAATGCAGGCGCTAGCTTTGCCCGCGCTTTACAACAGCACCCACAGGAGTTTTCTGATATTTACAGTGCCGTCATTGGTGCGGGAGAAGCCAGTGGCAGCCTAGGGCTGGTGCTGGAACGTCTGGCCGATGATCTGGAAGAACGCCAAGCCTTGCGCGCCAAGCTGATGGGGGCTGCACTCTATCCCGCCATCGTGACCTTGTTGGCCCTGGTAATTGTGCTGTTTTTAGTGACCTATGTTGTGCCCCAGGTAGCGAGCGTGTTTGCTGGCACCAAACGGGCTTTGCCCTTTCTCACGGTGGCCATGTTGGCTTTGAGTAGCGCAGTGCGCCAGTACGGTGGGGCATTGCTACTGGTGCTGCTTTTGGGGGCTGTAGGTTGGCGCTGGATGCTGGCGGGGGAGGTATTCCGACAAAAGGTAGATGCGGCTTGGTTGCAATTGCCTTTGTTGGGGCGCTTGGCACGCAGTTATAACGCCGCTCGTTTTGCCAGCACCTTGGCTATGTTGGCTGGTGCGGGAGTTCCCATTTTGAAGGCTTTGCAGGCGGCGGCAGAGACACTGAACAACCGCGCTATGCGCGCCGATGCACTGGAGGCGCTGGTGCTGGTGCGTGAGGGTGCGCCGTTGGCGTCGGCATTGGCCCAGAAAAAGCGTTTTCCGGGGTTGGTAGCCATGTTTGCCCGGTTGGGTGAGCAGACGGGGCAGTTGCCTCTAATGCTGCAACGGGCAGCCCAGCAACTCTCTGCCGAGGTGCAGCGCCGTTCCATGCAGTTAGCCACCATCTTGGAGCCTGTGCTGATTGTGACGATGGGGCTGGTGGTGATGCTGATTGTGCTGGCCGTGCTATTGCCCATCATTCAACTCAACCAATTTGTCAAATAACTGTTGCTAAGCCATGAGTGCCTCTTTGCAAAACCAGTTGGTGGTCGCTATTTCTTCGCGGGCCTTGTTTGATTTTGAGGAGGAAAACACGGTTTTTGACCGTGATAACGATGCCGCTTACCGGGCCTTGCAGCGCGAGCGCCTAGAGGTGGCCGCATCCCCAGGGGTCGCTTTTTCGCTGGTGCGCAAGCTGCTGGCTTTTAATACACCAGAGCAGGCACGGGTCGAGGTGGTGCTGTTGTCGCGCAATGATCCCGTCAGTGGTTTGCGGGTGTTCCGTTCTTGCCAAGCCCACGGGTTACCCAGTGTGCAGCGTGGTGTTTTTACCCAAGGGCGTGAGCCTTTCGGTTATTTACGGCCTTTGGGGGCACATTTGTTTTTGTCTGCCAATGAGGCCGATGTGCGCCAGGCGCTGCACTTGGGCTACCCTGCTGCACGGGTGTTGACTGAATCAGCCCAAGCAGGCAACGCCCATCCGCAAGAAGTGCGTATTGCGTTTGATGGTGATGCCGTGCTGTTCTCAGACGAGGCCGAGCGCGTGTTTCAAGCCCAAGGACTCGATGCCTTTCAGCGCCACGAGAGCGACAAAGCGGCCCAGCCTTTGCCCGAAGGCCCATTCAAGCCCTTGCTGGCCGCCTTGCACCGCTTGCAGCAGGCCAGCGGCAGCAGTGGGATGCGCTTACGCACGGCCTTGGTCACAGCACGCAGCGCCCCGGCGCACGAACGCGCCATCCGCACCCTGATGGATTGGAACATTGCCGTAGATGAAGCCATGTTTTTGGGCGGCCTGCCCAAGGGCGAATTTTTGCGTGAGTTTGAACCGGATTTTTTCTTTGATGACCAAACCGGCCATGTGACCTCTGCGGCTCGCCATGTACCAGCAGGCCATGTCAGTAGTGGGATTGCCAACGTGCCGTGACCCAGGCACTCAGGGCCACTACAGCCCCCCAGTGCGCTTGACCTTGGGGTCGGAGTAGGTCAGGTCGGCATCGTTCTTGGCTTGCAAGGCCATACGCTCTTGCAAGGTCATTTTGTTGATCTCTTGGGCCATCTCGATGGCGGTGCCACTGGCTCGCCACATGGACTGGATAAAGTCCAGTAACTGCTTGTAAATGGGCTCTGGCTCCGGTTCTGGAGGCAGCTCCTGCACCAGTTTTTTCTCTTCTGGTGTTGTCCAGTCGCGGTTAGGCCCATCGGTGTCGGAGGGCTTGTCGGGTGTTTTGACGATGGCCCCCTCACCGAGCCGATCCATCGATTCAACTGGGTTGGGATTGTTGATGGGGCGCACGGGCACGGCCCCGGACGCGCCGGTGGTAGACAGATCAGAGCTGATCGTGCGCCACGATGGTGATCGGTCAACGGGAGGAATTTGCATGGCGATGCCCCGTAGCAATGATGGGTAAAAACCGGCGGCCCCACAGAAGGCTTTATCGCCGTCTCGTATTGCTATAACGGCAGATCATCGCAAAAATGAAGCCTTTTTTCAGGATGTCCCCATTTTCATCCAGCAGGTAGCAAATTGCACTCCTTTTGGAGTGCCTACTCAGGAGAAACTCGAGCCACAGCCACAAGTGGTGGTGGCATTGGGGTTTTTGATGACGAACTGTGCGCCTTGCAAGTCTTCTTTGTAGTCGATCTCGGCACCCACCAGATATTGGTAGCTCATGGCATCAATCAGCAGCGAGACGCCATTCTTGGTCATAGTGGTGTCGTCGTCATTGACGATTTCATCAAAGGTGAAACCATACTGAAAACCCGAGCAGCCACCACCTTGCACAAATACACGCAGTTTGAGGTCGGGGTTGCCTTCTTCGGCGATCAGGTCGGCTACTTTGGCGGCGGCACTGTCGGTAAAGAGGATGGGTGCGGGCATTTCTTCGGTTTGGGGGGCTTGGGCTACAGCACTCATGGGGAATCTCCGGGATTTTGGGAACGCACCCAAATACTACTTAAAAACAGTCGGCCATTCAGGCGGACGGCACTTGCCATCCATCTGCCTAGGGTCATTACTGAGACCCCACCAACAACAAAGCCGCCCTAGGCGAACCTTGGGCGGCTTGGGTAGCAGGCAAAAAAGCGGATTAACGCTTGGAGAACTGCTTGGCGCGGCGTGCAGAACGCAGACCGACCTTCTTACGCTCGACTTCACGGGCGTCACGAGTGACGAAACCAGCTTGGCTCAGTGCGGGCTTGAGCGTGGCATCGTAGTCGATCAGGGCGCGGGTGATGCCGTGGCGGGTAGCACCGGCTTGGCCGGATTCACCACCACCGTGGACATTGACTTGCACGTCGAAGGTCTCGACATGGTTGGTCAGTACCAGCGGTTGCTTGGCAATCATGATGGAGGTTTCGCGACCGAAGTAGGCTTGGACGTCCTTGCCGTTGATCGTGATTTTGCCAGTGCCTTTTTTCAGGAATACACGGGCTACGCTGGATTTGCGACGGCCAGTGCCGTTGTTCCATTCACCAATCATCTCGGCTCCTTAGATTTCCAGCACTTTGGGCTGTTGGGCGCTGTGCGGATGCTCGGCACCGCCATACACCTTCAGCTTTTTGATCATGGCATAGCCCAGTGGGCCCTTGGGCAACATGCCCTTGACAGCCTTCTCCAGTGCGCGGCCAGGGAACTTGGCTTGCAGGTCACGGAAGTTGGTGGCTGTGATGCCGCCGGGGTAGCCAGAGTGGCGGTAGTACACCTTGTCCAGGTTCTTGGTACCGGTGACCTTGAGCTTGGCAGCGTTGATGATGACGATGAAGTCACCAGTATCGATGTGAGGTGTGTAAATGGCTTTGTGTTTGCCGCGCAGACGGAGGGCAACTTCGCTGGCTACCCGTCCGAGCACCTTATCGGTGGCGTCAATCACAAACCACTCGTGCTGCACGTCAGCGGGCTTGGCGCTGAAAGTTTTCATGCTGTGTTTCTTTCGAGGGTTTGACCAGCCTGAACAGGGGCTGGCGTCCTGGGGACTCTTTTCCACGGTCGGTGTTTCTCTGGAGGAAACCTCTTAGGTGGTATAGGCAAAGCAGGTGTTGAACCACTGATTACCCTTCGCCGCGGAGTCGCGCAAACGCTGCGAAGCCCGCGATTATATAGCGCAGGCTATTTGACGGGTAGTCTTAATTGGATGAACGTACTTCCAGCGGCTCCATCTGCTTGCGAAACTCCACACAGGCGGGCAAATTGACAAAAGCGGGTTGGCGGCACTCCCGGCGCAGGCACATGCTGCGGGTTAATACACCGCTGTCTTCGCACAACGCTGGCGCAGGCTTGGGGGGGCTGGGGGCGTGGGTTACAGGGGCTTCTGCCGCCGGGGCTGTTGGGGCTGGGGCCGGTGTGGTAGTTGCAGTGGCCGTGGCTGTGCTGGTGGGCTTGCGGTTGGGAGGCGGTTTGGGCGGGGCGTTTTGCGACAGTGCCCGTGGGTCGGTTTTCTCAACAAAGGCTGGCGCTGGGCCTTCTGGCAGCACTTCGGCGGTGGGGACTGCTGGTTCAGGCGGGGGCGCTGGCGTGGTGGTTGGAGCGGGCGTGGGAACGGGGTCTGCCTTCTCGGTGATGATGTCTTCGACGGGGGCTGTGGCCTTGGCTGGGCTGCGGCTTGCATACGCTCCGATCCCGGCAGTCACTGCCACCGCCACCGCAGCCACGGCCGCCCATATTACCCAGCGGCGCCCAGCCTTGGTAGGGGCCGCAGCTGGTGTGCTGGTGGTGTGGGGGCGCCGTGAGGCCCGCTCGGGCCAACTCGACTCCAGCCCGATAGGTTCGGGGGGCATCTCTTGGATGAGGGTGTCTGGCCCATGCATGAGCAGGGTGTCCTGCACGTCCTCTAGCAAGATGGTGTCGCCAGCATCGGCCATTGGGCGGCTGTGCGAGGAGGTTGCGGGGGCGGGGATTGGGCCGGCGCTGACGGCCTTGGGTGAAGACAGGTCTACCGTTGGAATTGGGCCGGCGTTGGGCTGGTCGGTGGGCTCCACCCAAATGTCTCCCAAAGCGGCCCGAAAGTCAAAGGCACCCAGTGGGGCTGGGGCAGTTGTCATCTCCAGCAGTTGCAGCAAGGCATCGATGCTTTGGGGCCTGTCTTGTGGGCGCAGTGCCAAGGCTTGCGTGATGCCATTGACGAAGGCCGGTGAGTAGACCTGACCAAACTGTTGCCCCACAGTACGGGCTACACGGGCAAAGGGCACCATGCGGTCACGAATGGCCCGCAGGGTGGATGGCTCGGGCATGTCATTGCACAGGCACCCATAGACCACGGCGGCCAGTGAGTACAGATCGCTCCACGGGCCTTGCGGCAGGTCGGCATCTCCGCTGGCATATTGTTCAATGGGCGCGTAGTTGACCTTGAGTACGGCGGTGTGCTTGCGCTCACGGTCGTTGATGGCGTGGCGTGCTGCGCCAAGGTCTAGCAGCACTGGGGGGCCAGCATCTTGCAAGAAGATGTTGTCGGGCGAGATGTCACGGTGCAGCGTGTGCCCCTCATGCAGTGTGCGCAGGGCGCCCAATACCGACCACAGCACTTGGCGCAGCCAAGCCTCGGAGGGGGGGGCACGCATTTGTAATCGTGCTTGCTTGAAAGTCATGCCGCTGTACAGCGGCATGACCATGTAGGCGGTATGGTGGGCCTCCCAGAAGCGAAACACCTTGACCAATGAAGGGTGGTCAAATTGGGCCAGCATCCGCGCCTCTCCCATGAAGGAGCGTAGCCCGGCTTCAAAGGCGGGCACATCGGCCAGCGCCCGCACTGCCACAGACAGATCTTGCGCACGCCCTGCCAACGCTGCAGGCATGTATTCCTTGATCGCCACAGAGCGGTGCAGGGAGTGGTCGAAGGCTTGGTACACCATGCCAAAACCACCCACGCCCAGCAGCGCAAGAATCTCGAACTCACCCAAGCGTGTCCCCGGGGGCAAAGCATCCGCATGGTAAATGGCGGATACGGGGGTGCTGGGGGAGGGTTCGGACATGGTGGCGGCTACCAGAGGGCAAAAGAAAAGGGCATCAAGAACAATCAGCGCAGATGCCGTAAAAAAGCGCCATCATCCATGATAACGATGAAAAAATGCTGATCCAGCGCAGTGATCGTTACCATAGGGCCATGTTCAGTTATCGCCATGCCTTCCACGCAGGCAACCATGCCGATGTGCTCAAGCACACTGTGCTGATTGCCGCCCTGCAACACCTGACCGAAAAAGAGGCCGCCCTGATGGTGCTGGACACCCACGCGGGTGCGGGCCTGTACCGTCTTGATGGAGATTACGCCAAAACCAGCGCCGAGGCTGCCGATGGTATCCAACGCTTGACGGTGCCGGGTGCGGCCCATGTGCCATTGGCTCCGGCATTGCAGTCCTATATCGATTTGGTACGTTCTTTTAACGCGGGTGCCAGCACCAAGATCTATCCGGGTTCGCCTTTCATCATCCAGCGGCTGCTGCGCAGCCACGACAAACTCAAACTGTTTGAGTTGCACCCCTCAGACATGCGTGCCTTGGTGGGCAATGTGGCCCAACTGGAGGCAGGCCGCCAGGTGGCTGTGCTGCACGAAGACGGTTTTGAAGGGGTGAAGAAGTTTTTGCCCCCACCATCGCGGCGTGCGCTGGTGTTGTGCGATCCGAGTTACGAGATCAAGACCGATTATGGCAAGGTGCTCGATATGGTGCAGGATGGTCTCAAGCGTTTTGCTACGGGCACCTATGCGATTTGGTATCCGATCATTCCACGCCCCGAAGCGCATGATTTGCCCCGGCGCCTCAAGACGATGGCCCAGAAGGCGGGCAAGAGTTGGCTGCACGCCACACTCACTGTCAAGTCCAGCAAAATCACCGAAACCCTAGAAGGTCAGAGCAAACGCCCAGGCTTGCCAGCCAGTGGTATGTTTTTGATCAACCCACCCTACACGCTGAAAGAAACGTTGAAGGAGGCGTTGCCGCAAATGGTGCAGTGGTTGGGGCAAGACCGCAATGCTGCCCACACCTTAGAGTCGGGCAGCTAGAGGTGGGCCGCTTAGTCTGACTCCGGTGGTGGACAAGTGCTATCGTCGTCGGGCAAGGTATGCAGGGTCACAGGCTTGGTGCCAAGCTGAACCATGCCCAAGGCTTCAGCCGCCGCGCGGCTGATATCGATGACACGCTTGCCACCATGTGGCCCCCGGTCATTGATGCGCACGACGACCTCACGCCCGGTGAGGGCGCTGCGCACACACACCCTGGAGCCAAAGGGCAGGGTGGGGTGGGCCGCCGTGAAATCGTGCATGTCGAATAATTCGCCACTGGCGGTGCGTTTCTTATGCTGTTTGGCGCCGTACCAAGAGGCCAAGCCATATTCCTGCGGAAACTGCAAATCTACTTGGGGCAAGCCGGTAGCTTCTGGTGCCGTTTTGCCTGTGCTGTCGGTGCCGATGAGATCGCTTTGCACCGGCACGACCAATGCTCCAGCGTCAGGCACCTTGAGGCCTAGAGCCGGGGGCGGTGGGGTGGTGGTGGCGCTGGGGGAGTCTTCCTCCGGCGGCGGTGGCGTGGTGGAGTCGTTGGCGCTGGCGATGCCTGCTCCCAGCGTCAGTAAAGCATAGATCAGCAGTTGCACGGGGCGACACCGCCACCATCGGATAGTTGGCAACAGGGACATGCGCCAGGGCCTTTCCAAAAAAGCAGGGGCGCTGATGGTAGCGCAGTGGATAGGTGCCCCATACCCAGAAAAAATCCCGCACAAGGCGGGATGGACAGGCCAACAGTGGGGGGCTTAGAAGCGCCAGCCCAGACCGATGCCGAACAGTACGGGATCGACCTTGAATTCACCCACATTCTTGCCAAAAGAGGACACATCGGTACGGATTTGCACCTTTTTCACGTCCAAATTCAGGTACAGATTGTTGCCCAGTGGAATATCAACACCGGCTTGAATAGCCAAGCCCCAGCTGTTCTTGTCTACCGAGGGGTTGAGGGCGGCGGCCACCGTAGGCGCGAAGTTCACACTCGACAGGCGGGTGTAATTGACACCAGCGCCCACATAGGGCTTGATCTTGCCCAGATCGGTAAAGTGGTACTGTGCTGTCAGGGTGGGAGGCAGGTGCTTGAAGGAGCCGATAGCACCACCATTGGAGTACAAGGTGTGTTTTTGTGGCACGGTCAGGATCAACTCGACAGCCAGATTTTTGGTGTAGAAGTAAGTGAAATCAACTTCTGGCAGCCACTTGTTGTTGACGGACAGGCCCAGAGGTGTCGAGTCGCCGTTGCTGCTGTCCAGATGCACAGCACGGGCACGCACCATCCAGGAGCCTTCGGTGATTGGTTGTGCAAACGCGGAGGACGACAACACGGTACCCAGCAGGGCGGCGACCAGGGTAGTTTTTTTCATGAAGGAAATCCGGAAAAACCAGGGAACATTCCCTAGGCTGGATTGGAAAACGCTACGCCCGGATGGTGCTTGACATGCGTCAAGCACCATGCTGGCTGGGTAAAAAAACATCACTGTGCTAGGCCGAGGCGCTGGCAAATTTCCAGTGTGGCTGTGCTTTGGTTCATGGTGTAAAAGTGCAAAGCAGGTGCCCCGCCTTGGCGCAGTTGTTCGCACAATTGGGCGACTACATCCAAGCCAAAGGCTTTGATGCTGGCGGTATCGTCGCCATAGGATTGCAGGCGCAGGCGAATCCAACGTGGCACCTCTGCCCCGCAGCTATCGGCAAAGCGCAAGATGCCGCTGGAGTTGATGATGGGCATGATGCCTGGCACCACGGGTATGTCAGCGCCTAGCCGGTGTGCGTCATCGACAAAGCGGAAATAGGCATCGGTATTGAAAAAGAATTGTGTGATTGCCGAATTGGCCCCGGCCTTGACTTTGGCCACATAGGCTTGCAAGTCGGCTTCTGGGGATTTGGCTTGTGGGTGCATCTCGGGGTAGGCTGCTACCTCCAAGTGGAAGTGGTCGCCGGTTTCGGCGCGGATGAAAGCCACCAGATCGGCGGCATAGCGAAATTCACCCATACCACCGTAGCCGCTGGGCAAATCGCCGCGCAAGGCCACTAAGCGCCGCAGTCCCATCGATTGGAACAGGGCCAGCTTTTCGCGCACCGAGTCGCGCGAAGCGCCCACACAGGTGAAATGCGAAGCGCCTTGTTGGCCCTCGTCTAAGATGGCCTGTACGGTTTGCAGCGTGCCGTCTTGTGTCGAGCCGCCCGCGCCGTAGGTGACGGAGCAGAACTCGGGCCGCAGTGCATACAGTTGCTGGCGCACGGCACGCAGCTTCTCAGCCCCCTCGGGAGTTTTGGGTGGGAAAAATTCCACACTCAGCGGCAATGCGCTAACAGCAGAAGAAAGGGGTTTGGATGCGCTCATGCCGCCCTCCGAGCAGAAATAAAGAATTCGCGGTTGCCATCACCGCCAGCAATCGGGCTATCTAGCCACGTTTGCACTGGCAACCCAGCACTGGCGCAAGCCTCGCGGAGGCGCTGCTCCACCACCGGATAGAGGCTGGCATCGCGCACAATGCCACCCTTGCCCACTTGGCCGGGTTGCAGTTCAAATTGCGGTTTGACCAACATCAGCAGCGTGCCACCGGGAGCCAGCAAGGGCACCAAGGCCGGTAGCACCAAGGTTAAAGAGATAAACGACAAATCACCCGTGATGAAGTCAAACTCCGGCGTGATGTTGACGTCTTCTAGCCCAGCACGGCGACGGTGTTGCACCGGCAGCGTGCCCGCTTGACGGGCTTGCTGTTTGGCGGCCCGCTCGGCTTTGAAGGCTTCGATATCGTGCTCTTTGGCATCATCGCTGTCGTCGTAGGCTTCATCGACCACACCGCCATTGCGCATCCAGCTGTACGGGGCCACGGGCTGGGTGTCGTTGTCTTCGGGGTCTTCTTCCACCACTTCAGACAGCGCCAATTCGCAGGCCGCTTGCAGGCTCTCGGCGGTCAGGTGGCGGGCGTTCAGCCCTTCCACACAGACCACCCGCGCATCTTGGCGCAGGCGCTCATGCAACTGGCCGTGGCCCACGTCCACGCCAATCACTTGGGCTGCGCCTTGTTGCAGCAGGCAATCGGTAAAGCCGCCGGTGCTTTGGCCTACATCCAAGCAGCGCAGCCCGGCCACGGAAAAGCCCGTGGCGGCCAGCGCCCCTTCGAGTTTGAGACCACCGCGCGAGATGTATTTGGCCTCGGCGCTATCGAGTAACCGCAACTCGGCCATGACTGGGATTTCATCGCCGTTTTTGGCCACTTTTTGCCACGGCGCAAAGGACGACAAGCGCCACTCCACCCCGGCTGCAATCAGCCGCTGCGCTTGCGAGCGCGTGGCGGCATGGCCTTTTTCTACCAAAAAAACATCTGCACGCATAGCGGGTCACACTCTCTGGTTGGCTTAGTAGCGGTAGCTGTCGGCCTTGTAGGGGCCGTTTTTCGGTACGCCAATATAGGCGGCTTGGGCATCGGTCAGCTCGGTGAGCATGGCACCCACTTTTTTCAGGTGCAGGCGGGCCACTTTTTCGTCCAAATGCTTGGGCAACACATAGACCTTACCGGCTTGGTATTGCTCGGGCTTGGTGAACAGCTCAATTTGGGCGATGGTTTGGTTGGCAAACGAGGCGCTCATGACAAAGCTGGGGTGGCCGGTGGCGCAGCCCAAATTGACCAAACGGCCCTTGGCCAGCAGGATGATTTTCTTGCCATCGGGGAACTTGATGTGGTCTACCTGCGGCTTGATTTCTTCCCACTCGTATTGCTCAATCGAGGCCACATCGATTTCGTTGTCAAAGTGGCCGATGTTGCAGACGATGGCTTGGTCTTTCATCGCCACCATGTGTTCGTGGCGAATCACATCGCGGTTGCCGGTGGTGGTGACGAAGATGTCGGCCTTATCGGCGGCGTATTCCATCGTGACCACTTTGTAGCCTTCCATCGCGGCTTGCAGGGCGTTGATGGGGTCAATCTCGGTCACCCAGACTTGGGCGCTCAGGGCGCGCAGGGCTTGGGCGCTGCCCTTGCCCACATCGCCATAACCGGCCACACAGGCGACTTTGCCGGCAATCATCACATCGGTGGCGCGTTTGATGCCGTCCACCAAGGATTCGCGGCAGCCGTAGAGGTTGTCAAACTTGCTCTTGGTGACGGAGTCGTTGACGTTGATGGCGCGGAACAGCAGCGTGCCCTTGGCCGACATCTCGTTCAGGCGGTGGACGCCGGTGGTGGTTTCTTCGGTCACGCCGATGATGTCAGCCGACTTACGGGTGTACCAAGTGGCATCTACCGCCAGTTTGGCGCGGATGGCGGCAAACAGGATGGTTTCTTCTTCGCTGGTGGGCTTGTCCAAAACGGACAGGTCTTTCTCGGCGCGCTGGCCCAAGTGCATCAGCATGGTGGCATCGCCGCCATCGTCCAAAATCATGTTCGGGCCTTCGCCGGGGGTGCCGGCTGCGCCAAACTCAAAAATGCGGTGGGTGTAGTCCCAGTAGTCTTTGAGCGATTCACCTTTGACAGCAAACACGGGCGTACCACCATCGGCAATGGCAGCGGCGGCGTGGTCTTGGGTGCTGAAGATGTTGCACGAGGCCCAACGCACTTGTGCGCCCAGTGCTTCCAACGTTTGAATCAGCACCGCCGTTTGAATGGTCATGTGCAAGCTACCGGTGATGCGCGCGCCCTTGAGGGGCTGGCTGGCGGCAAATTCTTCGCGGATGGCCATCAGGCCGGGCATTTCGGTCTCGGCAATGCGAATTTCTTTGTGGCCCCAAGCGGCCAAGGTGATGTCGGCAATCGCGCAATCGGCGTTGGCAAAGGTGGAAGAAGGTGCATTCATGGGCGGCTCCAAACAGGGGTGAACAAACCACTGGCCGACACGGAAATTGCAGAAAAGAAAAGCTCACCGCACCGGAAGTGGATGAGCGTCGTTGCTAGGGTGGGTTCCGAGCCTCACGCCCCGCTGTGCTGGGGGCGCTGCAACGCTCCTCGGAAGTGGCCGATTATACGGAGTTGGCAGACAGCACAGTGGTGGCTGGGGGTTTGGGGGGAGCCAGCAAATGATCCACCAGCGCCACCATGCTGGTATGGGTTTGGACACCGGCGGGCCATTCGGGGGGCAGCGGTGCGCTGGGGTCTACTCCGGCGGCTTGGCCGGTGCAAACCAAGTGCAGAATGCCATGCACAGCGGCACCTGCCTGCATGTGTGACAAGCAACTGCCAATAATGCACACTTTGTCTGGGTCGACACCATAACGCTCGCAAATCTGCTCTAGCAGGCCCGGAGCGGGTTTGCGGCAATGACAACCTTCATCGGGGGCGTGGGGGCAATAAAACACCGCGTCAATGCGCCCTCCTACAGCGGCCAGTTGTTTGTGCATGGCCGCATGCACTGCATTGAGCGTGACCATGTCGAACAGGCCACGCCCCAGCCCTGGCTGATTGGCAGCCACTACCACATGCCAGCCCGCATGGTTGAGTCGGGCAATGGCATCCAAAGCGCCGGGCAGGGGTTTCCAGTCAGCAGGGGACGTGATGAACTCATCCTCGCCCAAGGCGTTGATGGTGCCGTCACGGTCAAGAATGGCGAGTTTCATGGGCCAGATTATGGGAGCAAAGCCGCAGGTGTGGTAGCTGCTGGCGCTGTGGGGGCAAGCACCTGCCAACCCGTGATAAACAAGCCTCTATGGCGTCCCTGCGCCCATTGCAACAGTAATGTGGTTTGCCCAGGTTGCCATTGGGCCGCCTGTGGATCGTCGATCAGCACCTGTTGCAAAGGCTCTAGGTTGGCGATGCGCAATACCAGCTCGGTGCCACCGGTGCTGCGCAGATTGGGAAGTTTGGCATGGCTGCCCAAGACTTGTGCTTGCACCGGGGCCAAGGGTTGCAAGCCTTGTAGGTTGTAGGGCCGCCACAGCAAGGCTGCACAGCCCACCAAACAAACGGCAACCCACAACCCCAACAGCATGCGTTGCACGGTGTGCCAGCCCCAGCGCCGCCGCACCAGCCACAGGCCGAGCGTTAGCACCAGCAAGGCCAACAATGGCCCAGCCAACTGCCAGAGCATGGCCGACAAGGGCTGCGCCCCAGCAAAGGGTGACAGTGGTAGCGCGGTGATGGTTGGGCCGCGCCCTTCTTGCCATTGCAACAGCCAGCGCAATCCGGCCAACAGTGCAGGGGGCGCAAACAGCCACCATGCTATGCGTTGCTGTGCCGTCAATGCCATGCCTGTTTTGCCCTCAAGCGGCCAAACGTGACAAGTCGGCCACGCGGTTCATGGCTTCGTGCAGGGTTTTGAGCAGACCTTGGCGGTTCAGGCGCAGATCCAGCTCTTCTGCATTGACCATCACATCATCAAAGAAGGCATCGACAGGTGCGCGCAGCACGGCCAGCGTCTGTAGGCTGGTGGTGTAGTCGCCCGCATCAAATTGCGCATTGGCCTCGGGCACAAAGCGTTGCAAGGCAGCAAACAAGTCTTGTTCTGCTTGCTCTTGCAATAGTGCCGGGTTGACATGGGCATCGACTTCGCCGGCCTTCTTCAAAATGTTGCCTACGCGCTTGTTGGCAGCGGCCAAAGCGGGGGCTTCGGGCAGGGCGGCAAAGGCGCGCACAGCCTCGAGGCGCTTGGCGACTTCGGCCAGACGTTGCGGGCGCAGGGCCAGCACGGCTTCCACCTCTTGGGCGCGGTAGCCTTGCTCGCGCAAGGAGCCTGCCAGACGGTCATAGATAAAGTCGGCCAGAGCCGGGGTGGCGTCTTGGATTTTGTCGCCAAAGGCCGGAACGGCGCTGGCCAGCAGTGTGCCCAAGTCTAACGGCAGGTCTTTTTCCACCAACATGCGAATCACGCCCAAGGCATGGCGGCGCAGCGCGAACGGGTCGCGGTCGCCGGTGGGCAGGTTGCCAATGCCAAACATACCGACCAAGGTTTCGAGCTTGTCGGCCAGCGCCACCACCACGCCGGTGGTGTTGCGTGGCAAGGTATCGCCGGCAAAACGGGGCTTGTAGTGGTCTTCAATGGCATCGGCCACGTCGGTGCTCAAGCCATCGTTGAGGGCATAGTAGCGGCCCATAATGCCTTGCAGTTCGGGGAACTCGCCCACCATGTCGGTCACCAGGTCGGTTTTAGCCAACAAGGCGGCTTGGTCTATCCACTGGGGCAGGGCGGCATCGCCCAAAGCTTGGGCAATGGCATGGGCAATGGCGCGCACGCGCTGCACGCGCTCGCCTTGGGTGCCGAGTTTGTTGTGGTACACCACTTTGCCCAAAGATTCCACGCGCGAGGCCAGCGTCTTTTTGCGGTCTTGGTCAAAGAAGAATTTGGCATCGGCCAGACGGGGCCGCACCACGCGCTCGTTGCCACCCACCACGGCGCTGGCGTCTTCGGGGCTGATGTTGCTGACCACCAAAAACTGGTTGGTGAGCTTGCCCGCAGCATCCAGCAGTGGGAAGTATTTTTGGTTTGCCTTCATTGTGAGGATCAGGCATTCCTGCGGCACGTCGAGGAATTCTGCTTCAAACTGGCATACCAGCACGTTGGGGCGCTCCACCAGCGCCGTGACTTCATCCAGCAAGGCGGCATCGTCAATGGGGCGCACGCCGTTGCCGATGCGCTCGGCTGCTGCGGCCAGTTGGCGGGCGATGTTGGCGCGGCGCTCGGTGAAGCTGGCAATCACAGCGCCATCGCGCGCCAAGGTGGTGGCGTAGCTGTCGGCGTCTGGAATTGCCACGGGCGACACAGTGGCTTCAAAACGGTGCCCTTGGGTACTGTGACCTGCCTGCAAGCCCAGCGCCTTGACGGGCACCACGGTGCTGCCATGCAGTGCCACCAAGCCGTGGGCTGGGCGCACAAAATGCACGCTGCTCCAGCCAGGCAGCTCGCAGTCGCGCTCCAATTGGTAGGTCATGACTTTGGGAATAGGCAGCTTGGCAATGGCTTCATCCAAGGCTTTTTGCAGGCCGATGTCCAACGTGGCCCCAGTGACAAGGCTGTGATAGAACAAGGCTTCGGTTTTGCCATCGGGAGCGCGGTGCAAGCTGGCTGCCACGGCAGCGGGGTCGGTGGGGTCAATGTCGGCCCCGATGGCGGCCAGTTTTTTCAGCAAGGCGGGGGTGGCATGGCCTTGGGCATCCAGACCCACGGCCACGGGCATCAGCTTGACTTGCACGGGCTTGTCTTCGGCCTTGAGCCAAATGTGGCTGATGTGCGCAGCCAAGCGGCGTGGCGAGGCATAGGGCGTGACCACGGTGTCGGCAGAGGTCAGTCCTTGGGCTTGGAGTTGCTCAAACAACAGGCCCGCAAAGGCATCGCCCAGCTTTTGCAGGGCTTTGGGGGGCAGTTCTTCGACAAAGAGTTCGACGAGCAGGTTTTGTGTGGTCATGTTGGGGTTCTCCCGTCTTCAGGCGGATTTTTTCTGGATTTGTGCGACCCACTCGCGCGGGGCCATCGGAAAGCCCAGGCGTTCACGGCTTTCGTAGTAGCTTTGCGCCACGGCCCGTGCCAAGTTGCGGATGCGACCAATGTAGGCGGCGCGCTCGGTCACGCTGATGGCACCGCGTGCATCCAGCAGGTTAAAGCTGTGTGCGGCCTTGAGCACTTGCTCGTAGGCGGGCAGGGCGAGTTGCTGCTCCATCAGGTATTGGGCCTGCTTTTCGTGGGCATTGAAGGCGGTAAACAGAAAATCGGCGTCGGAGTGCTCAAAGTTGTAGGTGGACTGCTCGACTTCGTTTTGGTGGTACACATCACCATATTTGAGGGTGTCTGTCCATTGCAGGTTGTAGACGTTGTCTACGCCTTGCAGGTACATCGCCAGACGCTCAAGGCCGTAGGTGATCTCGCCAGTGGCGGGTTTGCAGTCTATGCCGCCCACTTGCTGGAAGTAGGTGAACTGCGTCACTTCCATGCCATTGAGCCAGACTTCCCAGCCCAAGCCCCAAGCGCCCAGCGTGGGGTTTTCCCAATCGTCTTCCACAAAACGGATGTCGTTCTTTTGGAGGTCAAAGCCCAGCGCCTCTAGGCTGCCCAGATACAGCTCCAAAATGTTGGCGGGTGCGGGTTTGAGCACTACTTGGTACTGGTAGTAGTGCTGCAGGCGGTTGGGGTTGTTGCCATAGCGGCCATCTTTGGGGCGGCGGCTGGGTTGCACATACGCTGCCTTCCAAGGTTCGGGGCCAACGGCGCGCAAAAAGGTGGCGGTGTGCGAGGTGCCAGCGCCCACTTCCATGTCGTAGGGTTGCAGGAGTGCGCAGCCCTGGGCATCCCAGTAGGACTGCAACTTCAAGATGATTTGCTGGAAGGTCAACATGGCTTTGAGAGGCCCGCTGGCGGGGCCAGGGCCGGGCAATAAGAAAGGGTAAAAAGGCGCGCGAGGGTGGTGCCACCGCGTGTGTGCAGCCCATGATTTTAGGGGGCGGGTGATACGGGCGCAGATTGCGCGGCTTGCAGCAACAAAGGCCAGCACCCTTTGGGGGTGCTGGCCTTGTCAAATGGCACATTCGGGGCGTGTTGCCCTTTGGCCTGCTCACCTTCCAAACAACTGCTTGGAAGGGACGCAACATCCTATCTTGGAAGATCAGTATTCCCAGAAGATACGTTGCAATTCTTTGCTGTCATTGGTTTTGGTCAGGGCCACCATCGCCAAGATGCGGGCTTTTTGGGGACGCAAATCGTGGGCAACAACCCAGTCGTATTTGTCGTCAGGTTGCTCGGCATTGCGCAGCACAAAGCCGTCGGGCACGCGGGCCGAGCGCACAATTTGTACGCCTTGGGCGCGCAGAGCCTTGAGCGAGTCCACCGCTTGTGCAGCCACCGAGCCATTGCCGGTGCCAGCGTGTACCAGCGCCTTCACGCCGGCTTTGCCATAAGCTTCAATGCCAGTGGTGTTCATGTTGCTGTAGCCAAAGACAATATCTACCGCAGGCAGGGCTTTGATGTCGTCGATGTTGAATTCAGACGTCATGGTGTGGCGCTTGACCGGGGCGCGGAACCAGTAGTTCTTGCCCTCTACCACCATGCCCAGCGGCCCCCATTGGCTCTTGAAGGCTTCGGTCTTGATGTTGATGCTCTTGCTCACATCACGGCCACTCTGAATCTCGTCGTTCATCGTGACCAGCACGCCCTTGCCTGTGGCATCCTTGCTGGCAGCCACGCTCACGGCGTCATACAGGTTGAGCGCGCCATCTGCCGACAAAGCCGTGCCGGGACGCATGGAGCCCACCACCACAATCGGTTTGGTGGTGCGCACTACCAAGTTCAGGAAGTAGGCGGTTTCTTCCAGCGTATCAGTGCCGTGGGTGATGACGATGCCATCCACATCGGCCTGCTTGCTCAGAGCAGAGACACGTTGGCCCAGCTTGAGCAGATGCTCGTTGGTAAAGCTCTCGGAGGCAATCTGGAACACTTGTTCACCAGAGACCTTGGCAACGCTGCTCAACTCAGGCAGGCCCGCCAGCAGTTTGTCTACGGGGACTTTGGCGGCTGCATAGGTGGCGCTATTGGCTGCCGATGCGCCTGCACCAGCAATAGTGCCGCCGGTAGCCAGCACAACCACATGGGGTTTGGCGGCTTGGGCCATTGCAACGGCAGACATGGCAGACAGCACGACGCCAGCAAACCAGCGGCGCGAGATGGGAGAGGAAATGTGCATGAGTAAGCTTTCCAGATGATGGTTCAGGCCCCGCCGGTTGGGCGGATGACCCCTGTCCGCCTGTTGGGCGGTACACCATCTTATGAGAAATTGGTACCCACATAGATCAGAAATTGGTTGAATTTTGATGAACCTATCGTTTACCCCGAGCCCATGAGGCTGGGCTTGTGGCCAAAAAGCAAAAAGCCTGCCTGCACCGTGGTGCGCAGGCAGGCCATAACAGGAGCGACCGCAAAGGCTGAGTGAGCGGTTTATGGCTCCCAGCGGCGCAGCACCAAACTGGCGTTGGTGCCACCAAAGCCAAAGCTGTTGGACAGAGCAGTGCGGATGGGTGCGTTGCGCGTGACGGTGACCAGCGGCATACCCTCGGCGGCAGGCTCCAAGGTCTCGACGTTGGCAGAACCAGCGATAAAGCCGTCTTGCAGCATCAACAGGCAGTAAATGGCCTCTTGCACCCCGGTAGCGCCCAACGAATGCCCGGTGAGCGACTTGGTGGACGAAAACGGCGGAATGGCATCGCCAAACACAGCGCGGATGGCCCGCAGTTCAGGCACATCACCCACTGGGGTGGAAGTGCCGTGGGTGTTGATGTAATCAATCGGGCCATCCAAGCCCTCAATGGCTTGGCGCATACAGGCAATGGCACCCTCGCCCGAGGGGGCTACCATGTCTTCGCCATCCGAAGTGGCACCAAAACCGACCACTTCGCCCAAAATGGTCGCGCCACGGGCCAAAGCATGGTCTAGACTTTCCAACACCACCGCGCCGCCACCTCCAGCGATGACAAAGCCATCGCGGTGGGCATCGTAGGCGCGCGAGGCTTTCTCGGGGGTTTCGTTGTACTTGCTGGACATGGCACCCATGCCATCAAACAGCAAGGCCATGCCCCAGCTCAGTTCTTCGCCACCACCAGCAAACATCACATCCTGCATCCCCCAAGCAATTTGCTGCGCGGCTGCGCCAATGCAATGGGCCGACGTGCTGCAAGCCGAGGTGATGGAGTAGTTGATGCCCTTGATGGCAAAATTGGTCGACAAGCAGGCCGACACGGTAGAACTCATGCAGCGTGTGACCTGGTAAGGCCCGACGCGGCGGATGCCCTTGCTGCGCAGCACATCGGCGGCTTCGATTTGGTTGGCAGGAGAGCCACCGCCCGAACCCATAATCAAGCCGGTGCGCGGGTGCGAGACTTGCGCGGGTGTGAGGCCCGCTTGGGCAATGGCGTCTTGCAAAGAGATGTGCGCGTAGGCTGCTGCATCACCCATAAAACGCAATTGCTTACGGTCGATGCGTTCTTCGAGGTTGATGTGCGGAATGCCTGCCACTTGGGTGCGCAGCCCCAACTCGGTAAAGGCGGGCATCGCGCGAATGCCAGAGCGGCTCTCGCGCAGGGATTGCACGACTGTGGCCCGGTCGTTGCCAATGCACGAGACAATGCCCGTGCCTGTGATGACTACCCGTTTTTTGCTCATGCTGCGGTCTCCTTGCCCTCGCCCTCACGCATGAACAACCCTACGCGCAGGTCGTTGGCGACATAAATTTCTTTGCCATCGGCCAACAGACGGGCATCGCCAATGGCCATATTCAGCTTGCGCTTGATCACGCGCTTGATGTCGATTTCGTAGGTGACCAATTTGACATCTGGCCCGACTTCGCCGGTGAACTTGACTTCACCTGCACCCAAGGCACGACCCCGGCCCGGCAGTTGCAGCCAAGTGAGGTAAAAGCCAATCAATTGCCACATCGCATCCAGCCCCAAGCAGCCGGGCATGACCGGATCGCCTTGGAAGTGGCAGGCAAAGAACCACAGATCGGGTTTGACGTCCAACTCGGCCACGATGCGGCCCAGTCCGTGGGCGCCGCCATCGGCATCGATATGGGTGATGCGGTCGAACATCAGCATAGGGGGCAGCGGCAGACGGCCACTGTCGGGGCTGAACAGCCGTCCTTCGCCCGAGGCAATCAGTTGTTCATAGGAAAAGGAATCTGCCATGTTCAATCGTGCTCCACAACAGCGGCCATGCCGCTTCGGTTTCTCTGCTTTGTAGTCCGCCTGCGGGCGGTGTCAACCCTCCATTATCCCGCCAGTGAGGGCCTTGTGGCAGACCGTTGTGTGCGCCATGCCAGCAACAGTACCAGAGTAGCCCCTGCCCACAGGGGCCACAAGCCCCAACGTGCCGCCCAGAAGGCATAGGGCGTGGGGGGGCCATCACGCCCTTGCACCTGTGCGGTCAGTATGGTGCGCGTCAGGCGTGGCACTTGGTATGTGACTTTGCCTCGGTGGTCAATGACGGCGGTGGCGCCGGTGTTGGTTGCACGCACCATGGGACGCTCAAACTCTAGCGCCCGCATTCGACTGATGTGTAAATGTTGGTCGATGGCTAGGCTGTCACCAAACCAAGCAATGTTGCTGAAGTTGACAAAAATTGTGGGTGCCTGGGTGGGGTGGGCAAAGCGGGCGGCCAGTTCTTCGCCAAACAAGTCTTCGTAGCAGATATTGGGGGCAATGCGTTGCCCGCGCCAGTGCATGGGCAGTTGGGCCAACGCGCCCCGGTTGAAGTCCCCCAATGGGATGTTCATCATCTCGGTAAACCACTTGAACAGTGGCGGGATAAATTCGCCAAAAGGCACCAGATGGTGTTTATCGTAGCGGTAAGCGGTCTGTTGCCCAAGCTGCCAGCCAATCACCGAGTTGGTATAGCCTTGGCGCATATCTCCCAGCGGGATGCCCAACAAGGCTGCTTGTGCCCCAGAGCGGTAGTGTTGCTCTAGCCCCTCCAGATAGCCAGGTAGCAATTGCTGTGGCAGCAAGGGGATGGCCGTTTCTGGGGCAATCACCAGGTCTGCCTGAGCACTCTTCAGAGCGCGGGCATACCAACGTAGTGCCAATGGCACGCCGCTGCCGGGCTGAAATTTTTCATCTTGGGGAATGTTGCCTTGCAAGAGGGCCAAGGTGATAGGGGGGGGCTGTGGCGCTGAGGTGGATGCACACAGATCGATGGCGCAATCGCGTTGCCAATGCAGCAGGCCCAGCCCACCGAGCAGAGCCAATCCGAGCAGCCAGGCACGAAGGCGGTGCAGGTCGGTGCGTTGGGTCTGCACCATCAGCATGCCCACTGCCGCCGTCACAAAGCCAATGCCATACACCCCTACTGTGCGCGCTAGCGCGGCCAGTGGGCCGTCTACATGGGCATAACCGCTAGCACCCCAGGGAAAGCCTGTCCACCAAGTGCCACGGGCCAATTCTGCTAAAAGCCAGACGCTGCCAAAGGCGAGTGCTGTCAGCCCTCGGTGCTGGCGTGGTGCCAATTGGGCAAACAGGGCCAGTGCCCCAGCATAGTAGCTGGCTAAAAAACCGGCCAGTGCCAGCACGGCCAACACGGCCAATGGCGCTGCCAATCCGCCATAGGTGTGCATAGAAATAAACAACCACCAAAAGGTGCCTGCCAGCCATGTGGTTGCAAAAATGCCCCCGTACCGTGCGGCCTGACGCCAAGGCACAGGCGGGCGCACTAGCCAAGCCAATACGGCGATGGATGCCAGTTGCAACCACCACAAAGGTTGACCACTGCCTGGCCAAGCCAGCGAAGCCGCCTGTGCCCCGCCTGCACACAGGGCCAATGCCCCCCGAACCCACGGGTTTGCTGTCCGTGCTGTCGTTGGCGCTATCACGGGAGAGTGGGTGGCGTTGCTGCCGGAGTGACTTTCAACCAGCGCACAGCCCCACCGCGGGTGTGCAGCACAGAAAATTGCAGGCCTGACAACTGCATTTGCTCTCCGCGCCGAGGGGCATGGCCCATTTCGTGGGCGATCAGGCCACCGATGGTCTCAAAACTCAGGGCCGTATCGGTGCTGCACAATGCCACCCCTAGGGCTTCGGTCAACCGTGCAATGGGGGTGTCGCCACTGATGCGGTGAGTTTTGTCGGGCAGGGTGAGGATATCGCCCTGGTCTTCGGGCAGATCGAACTCGTCTTCGATCTCGCCCACAATTTGTTCCAGCACGTCTTCAATGGTGATGAGCCCAGCAACCCGGCCAAACTCATCGATGACGACGGCCATGTGGTTGCGATTGCCACGAAACTCACGCAGGAGATCGTTGAGCCCCTTGCTTTCGGGCACAAACATGGCCGGACGCAGTAGATCACGCACAGACAGTTGTGGGCTGTGCTGCAATTTGAGCAGGTCTTTGGCAATCAGGATACCAACGATGTTTTCGCGTTCGCCTTGGTACACCGGAAAACGAGAGTGTCCGGCTCCGATGATGGTGGGCAGCAGTGCATCCAGCGAGGCATCGACTGAAAGCATATCCATGCGTGGTGCTGGCACCATCACATCGCCTGCGCGTACATCGGTCAGGCCAATGACGCGCTCAAGCATCAGGCGCACTTCGGCATCGATCAGCGCATTGCTCTCGGCTTCGGTCAGGACTTCCAGCAGCTCAGCCCTGGAGTCTGGCCCAGGGTGAATAAACTCGACCAGCTTTTGCAGGAAAGTGCGTTTTTCTTCCCTGTCGGGCCAACGCGCAGAGTGTGGATCAGACACAGCCTTGGATGCAGGACGTGCAGTAGTGGAAGGAGTGGGTAGGATACCGGATGGCTGCCGTCTCGGGTATCTTTTGGTGGGTGTTTCTCCCACCGTGCTGTTTATTCCGCCGATTGGTGGCGTGCTGCTTGTACTCCTTGCCGTATTTCTTGCACCCCTGCCAGAAAGTGCCGGAACTGTTGTGCTTGCTGTTTGAGCCGGTAATCCAGCTCGGCCCATTGTTGTTCCACCAGTTCGGTCATGCGCGAATCCAGGCTGGCAGGTGGCAAAGTGAGGTAGGCCTCAGACTCTCCGGCGTCTTGTTCAATGACAGCCCCTGCATTGCGCACGATTTTGAGCATGGCCGTGTTTTCTGACAGGGCGTGGATGAAAACCAAACGCACCCCGGCATTGCGGGCGTGGATGGTGGCGCGTTCAAATAGGCGTGCGCCCAGTCCTTGTCCCCGCGCCTTGCGCAGCACAGAGACGCCAAACTCGGCGCACTGTTCATGCTCTGGATGCTGGGCCAGTGCCAGATGGGCCATTGCAATCAATTCTAGGCGTCGGTTGTAGACACCAAAAATTTCATCGCGCTCAAAGTCCAGCTGCGCTACATAACGGTGGATTTGTGCATCATTGGCAGGATAGCCAAAGCGCAAATAACGGTCGCCCGGCTCCAACGCCAACAGATGGGTGGCAATGCGCTCTCTGTAGGTGGGGCCCAGTGAGCGTATAGGCACTACCAGGGTAGGCCGGGTGATGGGTAGGGGGGGGCATGCTGCATCGCCGGTTTCCCGGTCACTCACTGGGCGCAGCAGATCAATGCCAGCGTCCCAGGATGCCTTGAGCCAGTCTTTGGTCGAGATCATGGCTGCCACTTTAGGTGTTTTCCGGCAACTTTCCAAGCATTTTTTGTTGCACTGCAACAATTTTGTGACCTCCATCCAACTGGGGCTACAAGGCCGTAGAATCCCGCCTGCTGCGGCGTTAACTCAGTTGGATAGAGTACCCGGCTTCTACCCGGGCTGTCGGGGGTTCGAATCCCTCACGCCGCGCCATCTTGTTTGCTATTTTTCTCATTCTCAAGCTGCTGCACCTATTCCACCCATTAAGCCCTCATGTGGTGGGCCGTGTGGCCGCCTTACTGTTGGCGGGCCTGTGCTCTGGAGCGGCCTGCGCTCTGCCCAGTTTTGATGAAGTGCAGCGCCAGTTTCGGCCCTCAGAAACCTTGGTGCTCTCGCGGGAAGGAGAGGTGCTGCAACGCCTGCGTACTGACCACCAAGTCCGTCGAGGCCAATGGTTGGCGCTGGCGGATGTTTCGCCTGCTTTGCGTACGGCTTTGGTGCTGTCAGAAGACCGGCGTTTTTATGAGCACAGTGGGGTGGACTGGCAAGCGGTGTCGGCGGCCGCTTGGGGCAATCTCTGGCATCGGCGCACCAGGGGCGCTAGCACCATCACCATGCAACTGGCAGGATTGCTCGATGCCGAGGGGCCGCCCGGTGCAGGCCGCAGAACCGTGACCGAAAAGCTCAGTCAAACCGTGGCAGCCCAGGTGCTGGAGCGGCGCTGGCGCAAAGACCAAATCTTGGAGGCTTATCTCAATTTGGTGCCCTTCCGTGGTGAAGTGGTGGGCATTGACGCCCTGAGTCGCACCCTGTTTGGCAAGGCCGCACATGGGCTGGATGAGCGTGAGGCTGCCATTGCAGCGGCCTTGGTGCGTGCGCCCAACGCCAAAGCTGCGTTGGTGGGGCAGCGTGCCTGTGGTGTTTGGCGGGCTATGCAGGCCCACACACCGCTCAAGTCGGCAGCCGAGCAAGATTGCCTGGGGTTGGAGTTGCTTGCCAGTGCCAGCCTGTCACGGCGCAGTTGGGCTGCCAGTGAGGGGGTGGCGCCGCACTTTGCCCGGCGTGCTGTGGCCCAAGCGGCCAGCACGGGCCCAGTGCCTGCCCAACTCACTACGACCCTGCGGGCCTCCTTGCAACGCTTTGCTGTGCACACCCTGACCCAGCACCTGCGCGAGTTGCAAGGTCGCAATGTGGAGGATGGCGCTGTGGTAGTGTTGGACAACGCCAGCGGGCAGGCGCTGGCGTGGGTGGGATCTTCAGGCCCATTGAGCCAAGCGGCGGAGGTGGATAGCGTGCTGGCCCTGCGTCAACCGGGCTCTACGCTCAAGCCATTTTTGTATGCACAGGCCATTGCCCAGCGGCGGTTGACAGCGGCCTCACTGATTGAAGACTCTCCTGCGCATCTCCCCACCGCCAGTGGCTTGTATATCCCGCAAAACTACGACCGCCAGTTCAAAGGCTGGGTGTCGGTGCGCACGGCGTTGGCTGCCTCGCTGAACGTGCCAGCCGTGCGTACGCTGGTGATGGTGTCGCCGGATGCATTTTTTGCGCAGTTGCAGGCCGTGGGCTTACCACTGCGTGAAAGTGGCGGCTATTTTGGTTATAGCTTGGCCTTGGGCAGCAGTGAAGTGGCGTTGTTGCACTTGAGCAATGCCTTTCGTACGTTGGCCAATGGTGGGCGTTCTAGCCCGGTGGCTTCTGCCTTACTGCCCAGGCAACCTCAGACCCCTGCATGGCAGCAGGCGTTGGATGCCAAGGCGGCGTTTATTGTTGGCGATATTTTGTCGGACAACAATGCCCGCGCCCGCACCTTTGGCACAGATAGCGTGTTAGCTACCCGGTTTTGGAGCGCCGTGAAAACGGGTACCAGCAAGGATATGCGCGATAACTGGGCAGTGGGCTGGTCGGCACGCTACACCGTGGGGGTTTGGGTGGGCAACGCCAGCGGCGTAGCCATGCACGATGTCAGTGGCAGCAGTGGCGCAGCACCGATTTGGGCGGCCATCATGGGCTATTTGCACCAGCGTCAATCCAGCTTGGCCCCCATGCCTCCTGCGGGCGTGGTGCGTGTGCCTGTGCAGTTTGGCCTGCTGCCGGGCGGGGCTGCAAGCACGCCATTAGAGGCTGCTCGGTCAGAATGGTTTGTGGCAGGTACACAGCAGGCGTTGTTTGCGGTAGATACCGGTGCTGGCGCTGCTGGTGCGCTGGCACTACCAGACCAGGCGATTCGCATCACCAACCCGGTAGCGGGCACCATCTTGGCCTTAGACCCAGATATTCCCCCGAAGCACCAGCGCCTGCACCTTAATGCCTCGGCTGCGGGCAAAAATGCCGCTCAACTGCGCTGGCACCTTAACGATAAACCGCTGGGCCAAGGCCCATCTTGGAATTGGATGCCGTGGCCAGGGCGGCACCGCATCACCCTGACCGATGCCCGTGGCACGCTGTTGGATGAAGTGCGCATTGAGGTGCGCGGTGCTGGGGTGCGTGCTGATGCCATTGCGCCTGCCACGCAACGCGGGCGCTGATGACCCAACCCCCCCTGTGTTTAGCAAGGTGGAGCAACAGCCTCTCGTGCACGCAAAGTGCGACT
Organism: Giesbergeria giesbergeri; assembly: GCF_054779375.1. Classification (NCBI taxonomy): domain Bacteria; kingdom Pseudomonadati; phylum Pseudomonadota; class Betaproteobacteria; order Burkholderiales; family Comamonadaceae; genus Giesbergeria; species Giesbergeria giesbergeri. The sequence continues at coordinate 52,963 of NZ_BAAGYJ010000010.1, forward strand.
GAGCAAAATCACTGGCACCAAGCCTACGGCCACCAACGCCAGTGAGGGCAGGGCTGCCTCGCCCAGACGCTCGTCGCGTGCCAACTGGTAGGCCACCACGGCCAAGGTGTCGCTGTTAAACGGGCGCAGCACCATAGTGGCAGGCAATTCTTTCATGACATCGACAAATACCAGTAAGGCTGCCGCGGCTGTAGAGCGTTGCAACAGCGGCCAATGCACTTGCAACAGCAGCCGTGGACTGCCAGCCCCCAGCATTCGTGCCGAGTCATCCAGACTGGGTGGAATGCGCGCATAGCCACTTTGCACCGACTGCAAGGCCACTGCGCAAAAGCGCACCAGATAAGCCCACACAATGCCCACAGCCGTGGTGGTGAGCACGGCACCCAAGCCCAGGTGGGGCCAAGCGGCTTGTAACCAGCCTACGGGCAATAACAGGCCCACCACCACCACCGCACCCGGCACGGCATAGCCTAAACTGGCCAGTTGCACCACGCCGCGTGTGAGCCTATCAGGGCGGCGGCGCACGGCAAACGCCAAGGCCAGTGCTACGGCCACGGCCAGCCCTGCTGTGATGCCTCCCAAGCGCACACTGTTCCACGCCCATTCCAAAAATCGTTCCCACGGCAGCACCGACCAGTCTGACGCCAAAGGCCGCAGCATAAAAGCCACAGGGGCAAAAAATCCCATGAACACTGGCACGGCGCAAATCATCCAAGCCAGCACCAAAGCTGCGCCGCGCAAGGCCACGGGCTGGGCCTCGGCAGAACCCGCCCGCCCAACGCCTTTGGTGGTGAAGCGCATGCGCTGTTGGGCGCGGTGCTCCAGCCACAACAGCAGCAGCACCATCGCCAGCAGCATGGTGGCCAATTGGGCTGCTGCCAAACGGTTGTCCAGCGACAACCATGCCTTGATGATGCCGGTGGTAAAGGTTTGGATGCCAAAGTAGCTGGTCACACCAAAATCGGCCAAAGTCTCCATCAGCACCAGAGCCACCCCGGCTGCCACGGCTGGGCGAGCCAGTGGCAGGGCAATGGTGGCAATGCGTCGGGAAAGCGGGGCACCCAGCAGACGTGCTGCTTCCATCAGGTGTGCTGCCCGCTCGCTCAGTGCAGTGCGGGCCAGCAGATACACATAGGGGTAGAGCGCAAAAATAAAGACCCAGATAGCTCCCCACACGCTGCGCACTTCTGGCAACAAACGGCCTTCTAGCGCCAAGGTCTCGCGCAGCCAGACTTGTAACGGGCCGCTAAATTGCAAGAAGTCGGTATAGGCGTAGGCTGTGACGTAAGCGGGCATGGCCAAGGGCAGCAGCAGCAGCCACTCCCACAGCCGCCGCCCCGGAAACTCAAACAGCGTCACAGCCGCAGCGGTGGCTGTGCCCACCACCGCTGCACCGATACCCACCCACAAGGCCAGCCAAGCGGTGGTGCCCACATAACCGGGCAATACGGTCGAGGCCATCTCGCGCAGCACAGTCGCTGTGGCACCGGCTTGCCCTGCCCAGGGCCACCAAGCGGCCAACAAGGCCAGCACTGGCAAGGCTAGCCAGATTGCCAGCACCAGCAAAGGAAAAGAACGCAGGGAGGCAATAAAACGGTGCAAGGTGGAATCCTGTGGAGAAGCGGACGGCAGCTACAGGCCCGCGCAGCAATGCAAATGCGAATTTTAAGCATTTGGCCCGCCTACAATCGACAGCATGTTTTTGGCCCTCTCCCAACTTCAGGTGCGCTACGGCGCCCAAGCACAGGCTGCGGTGCGCGGTGTCACCTTGGGCCTGCGCGCTGGCGATATTGGCGTGCTGATTGGCCCTTCGGGCTGTGGCAAAACCACCTTGCTGCGGGCAGTGGCGGGGCTGGAGCCAGTCAGTGCGGGCAGTATCCATCTCAACCGCCAATTGGTGGGCAGCCCTGCGTGCAGCTTACCACCCGAGCAGCGCCGCATGGGCATGGTGTTTCAGGACTATGCGTTGTTTCCCCACCTCAATGTGGGCCGCAATGTAGCTTTTGGAATCCATACGTTGCCCCGTACGGAGCAGGAGGCACGGGTCAAAGAAGTGCTGCAATTGGTAGGCCTAGAAGGCAGCGAGCAGCGGTTTCCGCATGAGCTATCGGGCGGACAGCAGCAGCGTGTGGCTTTGGCCCGTGCTTTGGCTCCGCGCCCACAGCTCATGTTGTTGGATGAGCCGTTTTCTAATCTCGATGTAGAGCTGCGCGAGCGGTTAGCCCATGAGGTGCGTGCCATTTTGAAGGAAGCAGGGGCCACCGCCTTGTTTGTCACCCACGACCAATTGGAAGCCTTTGCCATTGGTGATGTGATTGGTGTGATGCACCAAGGGCAACTGCACCAATGGGATGATGCCTACACCCTGTACCATCGTCCTGCCACCCGTTTCGTGGCAGATTTTATTGGGCATGGGGTGTTTATTCCGGCCACGCTAGAGCAACAGTCTAGCGGCGTGGTGGTGCATACGCCGTTGGGCGATTTAGCCAATCTGACCGAATGTCCTTTGCCATCGAGCTACCCCAACGGTCAGTGTGATGTGTTGTTGCGTGCCGACGATATCGTCCACGATGACCACGCTTTGGCCAGGGCGCAAATTGTGCGCAAGGCGTTTCGGGGTGCAGAATTTCTCTACACCCTGCGGTTGGAAAGCGGCCAGACCGTGCTGGCCCATGTGCCCAGCCACCACAACCATGCTTTGGGCGAGTGGATAGGCATTCGCGCCCAAGCCGACCATGTGGTGACTTTTGCGCGAGAGGCCTGAGCAGCGTTAGCCGCGCTCAAAGGCCACTTGACCGCCCACCAGCGTATAGCGCACCTGTCCGGGCAGTTCGTAGCCCCCAAAGGGGGTGTGTTTGCCTTGGCTGCGCAAAGCAGTACCCTGCACTGACCAGTAGGCTTCTGGATCGACAACACACACATCACCCACGCCGCCTTCTACCAGCTGGCCTACGCTGGCTTGCAGCGTGCCCAAGGCATGGCCCAGCACGCGGGCTGGCTCATTGGTGACTACTGCCAGTGCCCGCGCCAAGGGAGCGCCGCTGTCGCGTGACCACTTGAGCGCCAAACTGAGCAGCAACTCTAGCCCAGTAGCGCCGGGTTCGGCCTCGGCAAAGGGCAGGGTTTTGGCATCTTCGTCCACGGGGTTGTGGTCAGACACCAGCGCATCAATCGTGCCATCGAGCAGCGCCGCTTGCAGTGCATCGCGGTCGCGCTGCTGGCGCAGGGGGGGCGACAGGCGGGCGCGGCTGTCAAAAAAGCCAATGTCGTGGTCACTCAGGTGCAGCGAGTTGATGCTGACATCGCAAGTCACGCGCAAGCCCTCGGCCTTGGCACGGCGCACCAACTCGACCCCCGCCGCACTGCTGATGCGGCACAAATGCACACGTGCTCCGGTGCTTTTGAGCAATTCAAAAATGGTGTGCAAGGCAATGGTTTCTGCCGCGACCGGGATACCCGACAGCCCCAAGCGCGTCGCCAGTGGGCCACTGGCGGCCACGCCTTTGCCCAGGTGCATCTCTTGGGGGCGCAGCCAAACGGTATAGCCAAAAGTATCGGCATATTGCAACGCCCGTTGCAGCACTTGGGTGCTGGCCAGCGGCACCTCGGCTTGACCAAAACCAATGCAACCGGCTTCGGTCAGTTCGGCCATTTCGGTGAGCACTTCACCAGCCAAATTGCGTGTGAGCGCACCTTGTGGGAACAGGCGTGCTTGGTGCAGTTTTTCGGCACGGAACTTGAGCATGGCGACCAAGCCCGGCTCGTCCAGCACCGGGTCGGTGTCGGGTGGGCACACCAAGCTGGTCACGCCCCCGGCCACCGCCGCAGCCATTTCAGATTCCAACATGCCCGCGTGTTCTTGACCGGGCTCGCGCAGGCGAGCGGCCAAGTCGACCAAACCGGGCAGCACAATGCAGCCGCTGGCGTTGATGACGCGGTGCGGGGCAAAATCAGGGGCTACTTTGCCCACGCCAATGATGCGCCCAGCGGCAATGGCGATGTCGCACTGTTTGTCCAAGCCGCTGGCGGGGTCGATGACGCGGCCATTTTGAATCAGGATCTTCATGGTTGTTTCCTCAAGCGTCGTTGCCCGCCACAATCGACATCACTGCCATACGCACTGCGATACCAAAGGTAACTTGCGGCAAGATGACGCTTTGTGGCCCATCCACTACCGCTGAGTCAATTTCTACCCCTCGGTTGATAGGGCCGGGGTGCATGACGATGGCATCGGGTTTGGCCAAGCGCAGCTTCTCGGGGGTCAGACCAAAGCTCTTGAAATACTCTTGGCTCGATGGCAACAGCGCACCGCTCATGCGCTCGTTTTGCAGGCGCAAGGTGATGATGACATCGGCATCTTTAATGCCTTCTTCTAGCGTGTGGAACACGCGCACGCCCATGTGCGATAAATCGCCCGGCACCAAGGTGCGCGGCCCCACCACGCGCACCTCTGCCGCACCTAAGGTGGTCAGGGCGTGGATGTCGGAGCGGGCCACACGCGAGTGCAGCACATCGCCCACGATGGCCACCGTGAGGTTGCTGAAGTCTTTTTTGTAGTGCCGGATGGTGTACATGTCCAGCAAGCCCTGCGTGGGGTGGGCGTGGCGGCCATCACCCGCGTTGACCACATGCACATGCGGGGCTACATGCTGGGCAATCAGGTAGGGCGCGCCGGATTCGCTGTGGCGCACCACAAAAATATCGGCCGCCATCGCCGACAGGTTGTCGATGGTGTCGAGCAGGGTTTCACCCTTGGCGGTAGAGCTGCGGGCAATATCCAAGTTGAACACATCGGCGCTCAGGCGCTTGGCGGCAATCTCAAAGGTGGTGCGGGTGCGGGTGCTGTTCTCAAAAAACAGGTTGAACACGCTTTTGCCGCGCAACAGCGGCACTTTTTTGACCTCGCGGTCATTCACTGACACAAAGTTGGCAGCGGTGTCGAGGATGTGCGTGAGAATATCGCGTGGCAAGCCCTCGATAGAGAGCAGATGCATCAGTTCGCCGTGGCGATTGAGTTGGGGATGGCGCTTGTGCAGCACGGCTCAGACCTCTTGAACATGAAAATGGAAACTGCCGCTGTCGGTTTGCGCCAGCGCCAGCGACTGGGTAGGGGGCAGGGCCACCTTGGCCGCAGCAAAATCAGCTTGGATGGGCAGTTCGCGCCCGCTGCGCTCGACCAGCACCGCCAAACGCACCCGCGCTGGGCGGCCATAGTCGTACAGCTCATTGAGCACGGCACGCACGGTGCGGCCCGTGTGCAGCACATCATCCAGCAGCAAAATGTCGGCTTTATTGACGTCAAAAGCCAGTTGCGTTTGGGCACTGGTGGCTAGCCCGCGCTGGGCAAAATCATCGCGGTGCAATGCCGAAGACAGCACTCCTACCGGGCCATCCAAGCCCAAATCGGCTTGCAAGCGTTGCGCCAGCCAGACACCACCCGAGGCAATACCCACTAAGCGGGTGTGCGGGCCAGACAGGGCGCGCACACCACGCAGCAGTTCGGTGTACAGGGCTTCGGCATCCAGCAGCAAACTGCCCTCATTGGTCGCAGCAGGGGAATGGGTCATGCAAGGCTCCGGAAAAATTGTTCCAAGATGATGCAGGCTGAGGCCGCATCGGCATCGCGCGCACCGCTGCTATGGGCCTCAGTGGTGCTGTAGCGTTCATCCACTTCAAACACTGGCAGGCCAAATCGACCGCGCAACTGGCGGCCAAATTTGAGGGCGCGGGCGGTGTTGTCGTGGCTGGCTCCATCAGGATGGTAGGGCACCCCAAGCACCAGCGCATCGGGTTGCCATTCAGCAATGCGCTGCGCCACTTGGGTAAAGCGGGCATCGCCTTCGGCGCGGATAGTGGTTTGCGGTGTGGCGGTGCCCAACAAGCGGTTGCCCACAGCCACCCCCGTGCGCTTGAGACCCAAATCCAACGCCAAAAAGGTTTGCAGTTGTGCCGGTATGGGCACTACCGGGTTGTTCATGCGTGCCCCGCAGTCGGTGCCAATTGCCAGGCTTGCATGCCCAATAGGCGCAGGGCTTGGTCATAACGCTGCTCTACCGGGGTGTCAAAAATGATGGACAAATCCGCCTCTACGGTGAGCCAGCTGTTTTCGGCCAGCTCCGTTTCGAGTTGGCCTTCAGCCCAAGCAGAGTAGCCCAGCGCCACCAACACCCGGCGTGGCCCGGCCCCGTTGGACAGCGCCTCCAGCACATCGCGCGAGGTGGTCATATCCACTGGCCCGGCGGCAATGTGCAGGGTGGACGCATAGGCCGACTCGTCATTGGGAGGGGCCGTTTGGCGCATGGGGTCGTGCAGCACAAAACCCCGGTCGGTCTGTACAGGCCCGCCCAGAAACACCGGGGTATCTGCCAAGTCTTTGCGTTGCAAGCCCAAGTCGATCTTGTCAAAGAGCCCTTGTAGGGTGAGGTCTGTGGGTTTGTTGATGATCAGCCCCAAGGCGCCGCGATCGCTGTGTTCGCACAGATAGACCACGCTGCGGCCAAAGGCCAGATCGTCCAGTCCGGGCATTGCAATCAGGAAATGGTGCGTCAGGTTGGTAGGCGCAAAATCGGTGGACATATACCCCCGATTTTAACGGTGAACATGCCTACCCCTTACTCTATTGGATTGGTCTGGTTCCGCCGCGATCTGCGCGTGCAAGACCACCCTGCCCTGCACCACGCCTTGTGCCAATGTGCACAGGTGCATTGCGTTTTTGTCTTTGATACCGATATTCTGGATACCCTGCCCCGTGCTGACCGCCGGGTGGAGTTTATTCAGGCATCTCTGCGGGAGTTAGATCAGCAGTTGCGTACCTTGTCCGGGCAGGCTGCGGGCGGTCTGATCGTGCGCCACGGCAGCGCCCGCACTGAGATTCCGGCATTGGCGCAGGCGCTAGAGGCCGACGCTGTCTTTACCCACCACGATGATGAACCCGCCGCTCTAGCCCGTGATGCTGAAGTACGCACCGCCCTGATCTTGCAACGTCGGGCTATGCACACCTTTCAAGACCACAGCATTTTTGAGCGCACCGAGTTGCTCACCCAAGGCGGCACACCCTATACCGTGTTTACGCCGTACAAAAATGCGTGGCTGCGCCGGGTGGATGCGGCACGGCTGGCCGACCATCCGGTGCAACCTTATGCCCAAGCCTTGGTGCCCCGGCCTGCGTCTTATTGCCAGCCTGTGCCTAGTTTGGCCGAGCTGGGGTTTGCGCCAGCAGGGTTGGCCCAACTCCGCCTGCCCACAGGAAGCAGTGGTGCTCAACAATTGTTTGACGATTTTTTGCAGCGCATCCACCACTACGCTACGGCGCGGGATTTTCCTGCCCTCAAAGGGCCAAGCTACCTCAGCACCCATTTGCGCTTTGGCACCATTTCCATTCGGCAATTGGCCCGTACGGCCCATGCACTGGCTAGCCAAGGTAATGCAGGAGCGGCCAGTTGGTTGAATGAGCTGATTTGGCGCGATTTTTACTTTCAGATTTTGGCCAACTATCCACAGGTGGTACAACGCAGCTTTAAGCCAGCCTACGATGCGATTGAATGGGAAACTGGCCCCCAGGCCCAAGCACAGTTTGCCGCTTGGTGCCAAGGGCGCACTGGCTATCCGCTGGTGGATGCCGCCATGCACCAGCTCAACCAAACGGGCTACATGCACAACCGCCTGCGCATGGTGGTGGCTAGCTTTCTCACCAAAGATTTAGGGCTGGACTGGCGCTGGGGCGAACGCTACTTTGCCCAGCAGCTCAACGATTTTGATTTGGCCGCCAACAATGGTGGCTGGCAATGGGCCAGCTCCAGCGGTTGTGATGCCCAGCCGTACTTTCGCATTTTCAACCCGGTCAGTCAAAGCCAAAAGTTTGACCCTGATGGCAAGTTCATTCGCCGCTACATACCCCAGTTGGCCCACTTGCCCACTGCGGCTCTGCATGCCCCTTGGTTGGCTCGCCCCTTAGAGTTGGAACAAGCCGGTGTGGTGCTGGGGCACACCTACCCATGGCCCTTGGTGCAGCATGATGCTGCTCGGTTGCGCACTTTGGCGCGTTATGCGGTGGTGAAGGCTGCTGGGTAACCTGTGCTGCCTTTAAGGCAGCAGCCACTGGCCCAATTGCTCTTGTAAAAAGCCCGAGCCAGACAACAGCAAAATCACCAGAAAAAAAACCGATGGAGTGGTGACCATAGCCACACTCCAGCGTTTGGCTTGGGGCCATGACGCAGGCAAAGCCCTTTGCAGTAGCCAAGTGAACCCCACCAAGACCAGTCCACCAACCGCGATCAGCGACAAGAGCACCAAAGCTACGTTGTTCAACTCACCACCACTTGGGCCTCTGCTGCCAGTTGGGCATAGTGCTTGATCAGGCTCAGCAATTCTTCATCCGAGTAGGGCTTGCCCAAATAGTGGTTCACGCCCAGTTCCATCGCGTGTTCTTGGTGCTTTTGCGCAATGCGTGAAGTGATCATGATGATCGGTAGGTCTTGCAACTTCTCGTCCATGCGGATATTACGTGCCAAATCGAAACCGTCCATGCGCGGCATTTCGATATCGGACAGCACGACCGTGGGCCGTTCCTCCTGCAAACGCTCCAATGCTTGCAAGCCATCGGCAGCCAAAGCGACGCGGTAGCCCTCGCGTTGCAACAGGCGCTGTGTCACGCGGCGCACCGTGATGGAGTCGTCCACCACCAGCACCAGTGGCACTTGATGGGTGGCAGCCATTGCCACAGGCTTGGCGATGGTTGGCGCTGCGGCAGTACCGGCTTGCACGGCTGGAGAGACGGCTTGCAAAGCGGTACGAACCTGATCGCCATACACTGTGACCAGCGCCACGGGGTTGTAAATCAGTACCACGGCACCCGAGGCCAGCACGGACATGCCGGCCAAGCCAGGCAAGCGGGCCAGTTGTGGCCCTAGGTTTTTCACCACTACTTCTTGGTTGCCCAGCACTTCGTCCACATGCAAGGCTACCCGTTGTGAGGCGCTGCGGAACACCACGACTGGACGGGTTTTGCCGTGGGTTTCTTCGCTATGCAAAGAGGCTTGCAGCAAACCACCGGCCCAGAAGAAGGGCACCTGTTCCCCGGCAACATCGAAGCGGCCATGCTGGTAAGCCTGCTCTAGGTCGGTGGTTGTGGTGCGGCGCACGACTTCGACCAAGTTGGCAGGCACACCAAACGACAGGTTGCCCGCACGCAGCATCACCACCTGCGTCACCGCAGTCGTCAGCGGCAGCACCATGCGGAAGGCAGTGCCTTTGCCCGTTTCGGTGCTGGTTTCAATGCGGCCACCCAACGCTTTGATCTCGGAGCGCACCACGTCCATGCCAATGCCACGCCCAGCAATGCCGGTCAGGCTGACCGCTGTGGTGAAGCCGGGCATAAAAATCAGGTTGGCGGCTTCGCTGTCGGTGATTTGGGCACCGGGGGCCACCAGCCCTTGCTCTTGGGCCTTGGCGAGGATGCGTGGCAGGTTCAGACCTGCGCCATCGTCGCGGAACTCGACCGAGACGTCGTTGCCTTCGTGGCGTAAATGCACGGCAATGGTGCCGATCATCGGTTTGCCTACAGCTTGGCGCTGTTCGGGCAGTTCAATGCCGTGGGCCACACAATTGCGCAGCAAGTGCTCGAACGCTGGGGTCATACGGTCGAGTACCCCCCGGTCCATTTCAATCGAGCCGCCAGTAATGTCGAGCTTGATCTGCTTGCCCATTTCTTTGGACGCCTGGCGCACAACGGCATACAGGCGTTCGGCAATGCTCTCAAACTCCATCATCCGCGTGCGCAGCAGGTCGCGTTGCAGCTCGCGTGCTTGGCGGCCTTGGGCAATCAGCTCGTCTTCGGCGCCATCCATCGAGCGTTGCAAATTGCGCTGCACGGTGGCCACGTCATTGACCGATTCGGCCATCATCCGGGTCAATTCCTGCACACGGGTGAAGCGGTCAAACTCCAAGGGGTCAAACCCGGCTGCCATCTCTTTGGTTTGTGCCAACCGAGATTGCATTTGCGATTCGGACTGCAATTCAATGTCACGCAATTGCTGACGCAGTTTGTCGAGGTTGACCGAGAGATCTGCCAACGATCCTTTGATCTGACCAATGCGTGATTCCAGCCGCGAGCGGCTGATCATGACTTCGCCCGCCTGATTGACCAATCGATCTAGCAACTGGGCCCGCACACGCACCGACTGTTGTGCCGCAGCCCGCAATGGAGCCGCTTTGACCGTTTGCAGGCGCGCTGGTGCCGCCAGTGGCTGTGCGGCAGGGGTTGTGGGCGTTGTGGTGCTTGGTGGTGTGGCTGCACTGGTTGTGATTTCAGGGGCTGGCACAACCACCGCTTCGGCTGGCCCTTGGGCACTGATGACGCGCAATACCTCAAAGTTGGCCTGCAAACTGTCCAACCGGGCCAGCATAGGCTCAATTTCTTCGCTGGTGACAGTTTCTACATCGAGTTGTTCGATGGCCGACTCCAGACGGTGCGCCATCTCACCCAAGCGCATGGCTCCTGCCAGTCGGGAGCTGCCTTTGAGGGTGTGCAAGGCCCGGAGCAACTCACTGCGGGCGGCCATGTTGCCAGGGCGTGCCGACCATTGCCGCAGAGATGCTCCCAAGTGTGGCAGCAACTCTTGTGCTTCTTCTTCAAAGATGGGGAACAGGTCAGGGTCAATGACGTCGAGGACATCAATATCATCGTCGTGCTCGGTATCCAGCGCCATGGCGTTGGCAATCGCATCATCGACCTGTTGATCGCCATCTGGGGTGTGCAGTGCAGGTGTCTGTAGCTCTGGTGCTGGTGTTGCTTCCAGTTCAAAGTCCTGCAATGGCACTTGTGTCAAGGCGCTGGTGTCATTGGCAAAGCTGCGGGCGCGCGCGTCGGCCTGTGCTTGTTCTGCGGCGGCACGGGCTTCTTGTTCTTCCAATTCGGCCAGCGCGGCCAGTGCATCCTCCAGTGGGGGCGACAGGGTGTTGATGACTTCCGTTTCTAGGATATGGCGCAAGTCTTCTTGTACCTGCAGGTTGGGCGTTTCCAACACACCGGCAGCGAATTGTTGCAACATGCGGTCTATGTCTTGCGCTGCCGCCAAGAATGCTTGGGCCTGTTCAGGCTCGCCCTTGTGTTGCAGTTGTACATGCGATATGGCATGTTCGAGCAGCCGGGCTGTTTCTGACAACGATGAGAACCCAACCGTGGCCGAGCTGCCAGCCAGTGAGTGGGCCAAGGCCACTGCGGTATCAGAGATGGGCTCATCCAACGCTTGGGCCCAATCTTGCAGTCCTCTGGTCAGGCGACGCACCCATTCTTGTGCTTCGCCAACATAGACGTTGTATAGGGCTGTGCCTATGCGTAGCGAGCCAATCTGCTTGGTTTGTTCTTCCGCCTCAATGCGGGCTTGTTCTTCCTTGGCGCGGGCCAAGGCACGGGCTTGGGCTTCTGCCGCCGCTTGAGCGGCAGCACGGGCTTGCTCTTCTTCGGCGCGGGCCAAGGCCTCGGCCTCGGCACGGGCTTGGGCCTCCGCCGCCGCTTGAGCGGCAGCGCGCGCTTGCTCTTCTTCGGCGCGGGCCAAGGCTTCAGCCTCGGCACGGGCTTGGGCTTCTGCCGCTGCCTGAGCGGCAGCGCGCGCTTGCTCTTCTTCGGCGCGGGCCAAGGCCTCGGCCTCCGCACGGGCTTGGGCCTCTGCCGCTGCCTGAGCGGCAGCGCGGGCTTGTTCCTCTTCGGCGCGGGCCAAGGCTTCAGCTTCCGCACGGGCTTGGGCCTCTGCCGCTGCTTGAGCGGCAGCGCGCGCTTGCTCTTCTTCGGCGCGGGCCAAGGCTTCAGCTTCGGCACGGGCTTGGGCCTCTGCCGCTGCTTGAGCGGCAGCACGGGCTAGCTCTTCTTCGGCGCGGGCCAAGGCTTCGGCTTCCGCACGGGCTTGGGCCTCTGCCGCTGCTTGAGCGGCAGCGCGCGCTTGCTCTTCTTCGGCGCGGGCCAAGGCTTCAGCCTCGGCACGGGCTTGGGCTTCTGCCGCTGCCTGAGCGGCAGCGCGGGCTTGTTCCTCTTCGGCGCGGGCCAAGGCCTCGGCTTCCGCACGGGCTTGGGCCTCTGCTGCCGCTTGGTTCACTGCGCTGGTGTGAGACGTGGCCGGTGTTGTGTTTGTGGCATCGAGGGCCGCAGCGAATTGCGAGAAATCGATCTCTTCGGCCACGATCTCTGGCAAGGCTGCCGATGCTGGTTCTGCGGCAGCTAGGTCGGTGGTCAGCGGTGCTGGCTCGGTGGTGGCCCAATCCAACGGGCCTGCAGAGGCCGAAGCCGTAGCTTGTGGCATCGTGACCGACAGTTCTGGCCAAGCCTCCGGTAATGCCTCCAGGGTCAGTGTCGGCAGTTCTGGTGTGGCGGTGGCTGCCTGTACTGGTGGGACAGGCGCTGTGCTGTCTACGGTAGGCTCTGTCACCAATGCGGGCGCAGCATCCGCTGGGCTATTGGTGGAGAGGGTCAGGGGGATGACTTTGTTTTCCAGTCGCAGCGCATCGGCAGAGGCACAGAACGGTGCTGCTTGCCAACCATCAAAGCGCCCTTGGCTAATATCACTGGCCCAGCGATCAAAGGCGCGCAGCGCATCCCCTGAGAGTTGCAATAGCGGTGCTTGTACCGGCTTTTGCTCGGCCAGCCAAGCGTTGAGCAGTTGCTCCATGGACCAGGCAGCTTCGCCGAAATCGTTCAGCCCTACCATGCGTGAGCTGCCCTTGAGGGTATGGAATGCCCGGCGCAGGGTGGTTTGTTCGCTCAAGTCTCCGGGGTTGTCTGCCAACGCCGTGATAGCGGCCAGACCGTTGCCCACCACTTCTTTGGCCTCTTCTAGGAAGACGTCCAGCAACTCGTCGTCCATATCCACTGGAGCGCGCACAGCAATCACTGTGGCTGGGGCAGGTGCTGCTATAGGCGCAGCAGCCGCTGTGGGGGCAGATACGGGGGGTGGGGTGGGGTTGACCGTTGCAGGGGGAGCAACCGGGGTGGGGGGGGATGTAACGGCAGCCACTGGGGCACTGGGTGCAGGTGCCACGGCTTGGAGAACGGGGGGGGTTCTGGGCACCACATCAGGCAGCGGTACCGGAGCGCGTTCCTCGATTTTGTGTGTGGTTTCTTCGTCGTCGTCGTCGTTGGCACGGGTGCGGGTGCGTCCCATCAGGGAGCGCAGTTCGCCCAGTTCTTCGTCATAGACAAACAGCTTGCGCGCCAAGGTGCGCTGGTAGCTGAGCATATCGATCAGAAAGCCCAAGGCGCCCAGACTGTTGCCCAGCTTTTCAAAGATTTGGCTGCGCTCGGTGGGGTCGGGCACCTCTTTGAGCAGCAGACGTTCGATGGTGTCGCGCATCCGCACCACCGCCAGAGATGCTTGGTCTAGACCCAGCACTGACAACACGCCACGCATTTGTGACAACTGTCCGGGCACTACGGTCAGTGGGCTGGTGTCTTCGGGCTTGCGGAAGAACTGATCCATAGCCCGCTCGGCCTCGCCCAGCGTCACGCGCAGTTCATCGACCACACTGCCCATCGTTTGGTGGTCACTGACACGGCGGTACAGTTCTTCCATCCAGTGTTCAAGGGGCTCTGGTTCGGCACCCGCACGCACATTGTCCAGCCGTTCGGCCAGCCGCCGTGCGCGTTGCGCCATGTGCTCTTCGGCAGTGTCGAGCTCCTCAAAGGTGGCTTGCAGGTACAACACCGATGTGGCTACTTCCATAGCCAGAGCTGGTGGAGGGGGTTCGGCAGAACGCAGGGTGCCTTCCACCACCTTGGAAAGTGCCTGGGCTAAAGGCTCGCTCTTGGGATGGAGTTTGCGCAGCGAGTCGCAGACCAGACTAAATTGGTCTGCGGCAGGCTTGAGCTTGTTGCGATCACCACCGGCCAGTGCCGACCAGGTTTCAGTGGCAGTGGCAATGCGCTTGCGTGCCTGTGCCAACACTGCTGGATCAAAGTGACCAAACCGCCGGGTTTCGTAATCGACAGGGACAAAACGGTGGAGTGCAAAGGTTTGGCGCACCGCTTCCAAGGCAGGGGTTTGGGCTGCTGGCGAGGGCTTGGCCTGTGCGCAGAAGAACAGCAGGTCTTGCACCAGTCTGTCGGTGAGGTTGGTGTCTCCCTTGGCCAGTGTGGCGTATTGCATCAACACCCGCGAGGCAGCCCGCTTGGCATACACATCTGCCGCAAACAGGCCCAAGGCAAAGGCCTCAAAGAAGCCAGCGCAAGATCTTCCAGAAGGTACGCACCGATTTGTCGGTGCTTCCTGCAGCCAACCCCACGGACAGATGGCGCAGATCGCGTGCCGCCTCGGGGCTGCCGGTTTTGACTATTTTGAGTACGGCTTGGTCAAGGCGTGAGCGTGCCTCTGGCCCATAGCCCATAGGCGCAGCCTCTACGGCGGTGGCTGGCTCACGAAAGCGCCGTTCTACTGGCCAGAGATCAGCAGGGTGAGAGCGTTCGGCACCCGCGAGCGTTTGCACATCACGGTACTGGGGAAACAGGGCCACCGCTGACACCACTTTGCCCGTGAGCACCGTATCGAGGTATTCGCTCAGCGCAAAGCTGGCGCGTTCCAAGGTGGCCGCCGCTTCATCGCTGCACAACTCGGGCCGCTGCACATAGCGTTGCACAGCTGCTTCCATAGAGCGCAACAGCAGTGCTGGTGGGGCCATGCCAATCATTTCCAGCGCGCCACTGGCTTGGTGCAATTGCTGGCGAGCCATGCGCAGCGAGCTGGCATCGAGTGCCGCCAGATCAGACTCTTGGGCTACTTCGGCATCATGGACAAACCGGCGCAAAGCCTTGACAGCACCATCCAGAGACTTGCGTAGCTCTTCTAGCACCCAGGCCAATGGCCCTAAATCTTGTTCGCCTTGGCTCACTTCTGTGGCCGGTGCTTGGTTGGCCTCAATCATTGACATGCATTCATTCCCGGCCACACAGAGCCATAGGGTTGTTCAGGGGATGTTCAACAGCTGGCCTTGGAGCTCAAGCGATCTTGAACCGGGCAACCGATTGGCGCAGTTCTTCCGCCATGTGCGAGAGTTCACGCACCTGCTGGGCGGTGGTGCGCGTGCCCTCACCGGTCTGCTCGGTCACGGCAAAGATGTGCTGGATGTTCTCGGCTACCTCGTTAGCCAGCGTGGCTTCGCTGGAGGTTGCTGAAGAAATTTGCTCAATCAGCTCGGCCAGACGGCGTGACACATGGTCAATTTCAGACAGTGCAGTACCGGCGCTGTCGGACAAACGTGCCCCTTCCACCACACCCTGGGTGGAGCGTTCCATAGCTGCCACCGCATCTTGGGTGTCGGTCTGAATGGCTTTCACCAGCGCCGAGATCTGGCGCGTCGCATCTGCGGAGCGTTCCGCCAGACGCTGCACTTCTTCTGCCACCACCGAGAAGCCTCGGCCTGCTTCGCCAGCAGACGCGGCCTGAATAGCAGCATTCAAGGCCAGCACGTTGGTTTGTTCGGTAATGTCAGAAATCAGTTCAGTGATTTCACCAATCTCTTGGGATGATTCACCCAGTCGTTTGATGCGCTTGGAAGTTTCTTGAATCTGGTCGCGGATGGCATTCATACCGCCAATGGCGTTTTGTACCGCCTGCAAACCCGAGTCAGCCGCTTGCAGCGATTGGCGCGCCACCGTGGCCGATTCTTGCGCTTGCGTGGACACTTCGTTAATGCGCGAGGCCATCTCCAGTACCGAGCGGCCTGTTTCACGGATTTCGCGCAGCTGTTCGGTGGAGGCGGCCAGCAGCTCGGTGGACGTGCTATCGACTTGGGCTGTGGTTTGGGCCACACGGGTGGCCGTGTTTTGTACGCTGCCCACCAGCACGCGCAGTTCTTCCACCGTGTAGTTCACTGAGTCGGCAATCGCGCCTGTGATGTCTTCGGTCACAGTCGCTTCTTGCGTCAAATCCCCTTCAGCCACCGATTGCAGCTCGTTCATGAGCCGCAAAGTAGCAGCTTGGTTGGCATCGTTGATGCGCTTGGCTTCTTGTTCTTGGCGTTGGGCGTTTTTGTTTTGTTGCTCAGCGGCCAACTGGCGGTTGCGGCTGTCTAGCAGTTGCACCCGTGAAATACCCACACCGCACAGCAGCACGAACACACCGGCCAGCACCAGCGCAGCCAATTGGCCCATACCCATGCCTGTTTGGGCCGAGAGTTTGGTTTGTAGGGCTTCCAACTGACGGCGCAGGGGTTCACTGTCACCAATGATGGCGGTTTGGGCTTCACGGGCCGACACCAAACCTTGCAAGTTACCCAGAATGGCGCTGGCCTGCACCCGTGTCTGTTCATATAACTTGATCAGCGATTGCAGATGTTCGCGGGTTTGACCATCGCGAGAGGCAGGCAGGCGCAATTCAGCACTGCCATCCAAAAGACCTTGGGAAATTTCCTTGAAGGAGTTCAAGTCTTTGCCCAGCAGAAACACCGCTTCTGGGCTGACGCCCTCGGTGGTCTGGAATTCGTTGGCCGATTTACCAATACGCTGGGTCAACATCACCAGCTGTCCAGCGCCAAACACTTCTGCAGCCGAAGCATTTTGCTGAATTTTGAGTGCCACAATGGTTTCGGCAATTTCCAGCAAATCGGACGATTGGCGGTTGACGGTACGCAGCGCATCACCCACTTGGGTCAGGATCTTTTGCTGGCCCATCACCACAGCAGCATTGTGATCTGCCCGCTCAATCAGCGGCGCGATGGCTTCCAACTCTGGTTTGAATGGCTCACCCAAAGACTGGACGCCCAATTCACCATCGCCCTCATTGAGGGCGCGCACGTTGCGCGCCAGCACGCCCGCACTTTCTTGCACATCCGGAAAAGCCTGCGTACTGCCCACCAAGGCTTGCGACACCGACTTGGCGAGCCGCTGCGACTGCATCAGCGCCTGCCCCGTAGCGGCCAGCTGTTGTGCTGCACGGTCTGCCTGGCGTAGCACCCAGCCTGCAATCAAGGCCACCACCACCACACCAATGGCCAGCAAAATCAGCAAGCGGCGTTGATGACTGGCGGCGACCGCCTTGCCCAACAGCGGTAGCTCGATGAGCTCGCCAGAATGGGCATGGTCGGCCTCAGGGGCGAACCCTCCATCGTGGTCTACCTGGACGCTGTTGAGCGATTCGCCCGGAAAGACTTCACGCAGATTGCTGTCGAGTGAGGCCCCAGCCAGTGAATCCTGCTCCAGAGCTACATCAGGTTTTGCAGGCGGGCGACTGAACATGCTGCCAAGTTTGGTGACGACGGACATGGGGGCAAACCTTCAAGTAAGACTCAAGCGCTGATGCTCAAAAAGGTGGGGTATTGCGATAACTGTTGCAGGTTCAACTCCTGCCAGCGAGTGCCGTGGGCATCGGTGTAGAGGTTGCCCAAAAAAGCCGGTGCATCGTCTGGTGGAGGCTCTGAGGTCACGAAGGCATCAAGACCCCGCAGCCCAGCCAGTCGGTCTACCAGCAGTGCTGCATTGACTTCCAGTGCGGCATTGAACGCCAACAGGCTGGTTTCGGTCAGGGCCTGCTCGGTGCGTACGGGGTTGCCACCGAGGAAGATGGCCAAGTCGACCACGCCAAAAAGGCTGCCGCGCAGATTGGCAACGCCCAAAAACCAGGGCTGGGTGTAAGGCACCATCTGTGGTGCAGACCAAGGAAAGATTTCCCCGGCATGGCCCAGTGGGAGCAGGTAAAACTGCCCACCAGATTGCACAGCCAACCAAGAGGAGACAGCAAGCTCCTCGTTTTTGGCTGCCTGTAAGCGGGTGGCGAGTCGGGTCTGGAGATCGCGCAGGGCTTCTCTGTTGGCCATAAGCGACGCGGTATGGTCAGTTCAGGGCGTCGATTTTGGCCTGCAACTCGGCGGCATCTACTGGCTTGGTAATGTAGCCACGGGCGCCTTGGCGCATCCCCCAGACGCGGTCGGTTTCTTGGTTCTTGCTGGTACACATGATGATTGGGATTTCGGCATATTGTGGGTCGCGCGAGATCGCCCGTGTGAGCTGAAAGCCATTTTGGCCAGGCATGACCACATCCATCAAAATCAGGTCGGGTTTTTCCTCTGCCAGGCGCCGGAAGGCTTCTTCGGCATTTTCTGCCGTGCGAACCTGCATGCCTTTTTTGTGCAACAAATCTGACAGGAACATCAATTCAGTTTTGGAATCATCGACAACCAGCACTTTTTGGATGGGCATTAGATCGCTCCTTGATTGGAATTACCAAACTGTTGCACCGCTTGCAGCAGCTGGTCTTTGGTAAAGGGTTTGGTGAGATATTCTTGGCAGCCCACCATGCGCCCGCGTGCTTTGTCAAAAACACCGTCTTTCGAGGACAACATCACTACAGGCGTGTTGGCAAAACGGGCATTGCGCTTGATGATAGCCACCGTCTGGTAGCCATCGAGCTTGGGCATCAGAATATCGCAGAAAATCAGCTGCGGCTGGTAATCATTGACCTTGGCCAGGGCATCAAAACCGTCATCGGCCAGTAAAACCTCATGACCACCTTGCTTGAGAAATATCTCTGCACTGCGCCGAATGGTATTGCTGTCATCCACCACGAGCACTTTGAAAGTTGTACCAGTTGTAGTCAATTGTCACCGCTCCCGATGGAAAAATAAACCAAGCTGTAACACCGTGGTAATGAGGGCTACAGCCCCCGCACCCGTCCACTGGAGGGCGGGCACAGCTTAAAGGGCATTCACGTAGAATGCAATGATTGTATCTAGTCCATCCTGCGGATTGCAGTTTCCGTGCCACCCTTTGTGAAACGGGCCTATGACAGCATCTCCCCCTCCTGAAAGCGATCCTTCGGCCTTGGCACAGCATCCGGTTTGCGTCATGGTGTTTAACGCCAGCGATCCCAGCGGTGCCGGTGGTTTGGCGGCTGACATCAGCACCATGACCTCGGTAGGCTGCCATCCCTGTGCGGTGCTCACGGGGGCTTATGCCCGCGACACGCGCAACATTTTTGATCACTTCAGTCTGGACGATGAGGCCGTGTTAGAGCAGGCCCGCGCCGTGCTGGAGGATGTGCCCATCCGCCTCATCAAGGTTGGTTTTGTGGGTAGCCCCGAGAACATCGGCACCATTGCGGCACTGGCTGCCGACTATGCTGAAGTACCACTGGTGTGCTATTTGCCCGATCTGTCTTGGTGGCAGGAGAGCTTGATAGACAGTTATCTGGATGCCTTTCGGGAATTGTTGCTGCCCCAGACTTCGGTGCTGGTGGGCAACCACAGTACGTTGTGGCGTTGGTTGCTGCCTGACTGGGAGGGTGAGCACAGCCCCAGCGCCCGCGACATTGCGGCCGCTGCGGCCCAAATGGGGACACCCTTTACGCTAGTGACTGGCATCCCACAACCCCAGCAAATGGTAGAAAACGTGCTGGCCTCGCCCGAGGTAGTGCTGGGTAGTGGCTCCTTTGAGCTGTTTGATGGCACTTTTATTGGTGCGGGCGATACGCTGTCGGCGGCACTGGCCGCCTTGCTGGCCACGGGCAGCGATTTGGGCGAAGCCTGTGGTGAGGCACTGGGTTACCTAGACCAGTGCCTAGAAAATGGCTTTCGTCCTGGCATGGGACATGTCGTGCCCGACCGGCTGTTTTGGGTGGTGACCGACGACGATACAACGCCCGCCGATGCCGATAGCGACGGCACCGATTCTCACTCTGTCGATGGCTTTGTCTTTCCTTCCCATGACACACAACACTGATTGCAATTTGCCCCTGTTTGAACGCGCCAAGGCCGTGATCCCAGGGGGCGTGAACTCGCCTGTGCGTGCCTTCAAGGCCGTGGGTGGCACCCCTCGCTTTATCGAACGCGCCCAGGGGGCGTATATGTGGGATGCCAATGGCCAGCGATTTATCGATTACATCGGCTCTTGGGGGCCGATGATTTTGGGCCACGGTCATCCAGCGGTGCTGGAGGCCGTACAAAAGGCGGTGCTAGAAGGGTTTTCTTTCGGTGCGCCCACTGAGCGCGAGATTGAACTGGCCGAGGCCATCATTGCCCTTGTGCCTTCGCTGGAGATGGTGCGGCTGGTCAGCTCAGGCACTGAGGCGGGCATGAGTGCCATCCGGCTGGCCCGTGGTGCCACTGGGCGCAGCAAAATCATCAAGTTTGAAGGCTGCTACCACGGCCATGCCGATGCGTTGCTGGTCAAGGCCGGTTCGGGGTTGGCTACCTTTGGCAGTGCTACCAGCGCCGGTGTCCCGCCTGAAGTGGTGCAGCACACGGTGGTGTTGGAGTACAACAACATCACCCAACTGGAAGAAGCCTTTGCACTGCACGGTGCCGATTTGGCTTGCGTGATGATTGAGCCCATTGCGGGCAATATGAATTTTGTCCGTGCGAGCGTGCCGTTTATGCGCCGTTGCCGTGAGTTGTGTACGCAATATGGGGCTTTGCTGGTCTTTGATGAGGTCATGAACGGCTTTCGGGTGGCATTGGGCGGGGCGCAAAGCGTGTATGCCCGCGACATTCCGGGTTTTGAACCCGATCTCACGGTGATGGGCAAGGTGATTGGTGGCGGCATGCCGCTGGCGGCCTTTGGTGGCAAGCGGGCGCTGATGGAGCAGATGGCCCCATTGGGTGCGGTGTACCAAGCGGGCACCTTGTCGGGCAACCCGGTGGCTACTGCTTGCGGGCTGGCCACGCTGCACGCCATTAGTCAGCCAGGGTTTTTTGATGCCTTGTCTGCATCCACGCGCCGTTTGGTCGATGGGCTGACGGCTGCTGCCGCTGCCGAAGGCGTACCGTTCAGTGCCGATTGTGAAGGCGGCATGTTTGGCTTTTTCTTGCTGCCCGAGTTGCCCAGCAACTATGGTCAAGTCATGCGCAGTGATGGCACACGCTTTAATCGGCTGTTCCATGGTTTGTTGGATCGGGGTGTTTATATTGCCCCCGCACTCTACGAGGCCGGGTTTGTTAGTGCGGCCCATACAGCCCAAGACATTGACGACACCATCGCCGTGGCCCGCGAAGTGTTCAAGACCCTTTGAGTGTGGGTGCAGGCCTGCCGGAGTGACGGTGGCTGCCTGCCTTAACCTTCTTTGATGCCCCGCTGTGCAGGTGCCGCTGTGGTGCTTGCGGCTGTGGTGCCTTTTCTGTGTTGTTCTGCCATGCTTGCTGCCCTGAAGTTCTGTTTTGCCGCGTTGGTGCTGGTGTGCAACAGCCTGCTCTTTTGTGCCCTGATGGTGCCACTGGCCCTGCTCAAGCTCTTGGTGCCCTTAGCGCCAGTACGCCGCTGGACAGATCGTATCTTGAACCGTATTCCAGCGTTGTGGATTGATTTAAACAATTTTTGGCTCGGCAGCGTTAACCGTAGCCACTGGCAGGTAGCGTTGGCACCGGGTTTGCGTGCAGACGGCTGGTATCTGTTGGTGTGCAATCACCAAAGTTGGATGGATATCTTGGTGTTGCAACGGGTGCTCAACCGGCGTGTGCCCATGCTGAAGTTCTTTCTGAAGCGTGAATTGCTCTATGTGCCAATTTTGAATTTGGCTTGGTGGGCACTGGATTTTCCGTTCATGCGCCGGGGCAGTGGAGGTGGTACGGCGCGCAAAGACTTGCGCGATGCCAAGGTGGCCTGCGAAAAGTTTCGCCATGTACCCACCACCGTGACCAGTTTTGCCGAGGGTACGCGCTTTACGTTAGCCAAAAAGACACAGCAAGAATCACCCTACCAGCACCTGCTCGCGCCCAAAGCGGGGGCGGTGACGATGGCATTGGGCACATTGGGTGATCTGTTGGATGGTCTGATCGACGTCACCATTGTCTATCCAGACAAGGTGCCCAGCTTTGTCGATGCCATGTGTGGCCGTTTGGGCGATGTGGTGGTGCAGGTGCAGTTGCGACCTATTCCGCCCGAATTGCTCAAAGCCGGGGGTAAACAGCGGGCGCAGTTGCAGACCTGGCTTGATGGTGTGTGGCAAGAAAAAGACCAAGCGATGACCAACTTGCTGGCGCAGCGTTAAATCCACCGCCGTTGCCTATGATGAAAAGGCTCAGTGCTGGGGAGTCATGCACCACCCCGGCTGGTGTTGGCCCCGCTGCCAGCAGGGGCTGGGGTGTGGGTGATCCGGGTGCGGAATGCCGTTGGCATCGAGTCGCACCGGGTGGGTGCTAAATCCGCTGGCTCCTTGCGCATCGAAGGTCATACGCAACACCCATGCTTGGCGCTGGCGTTCGTTGTCGGTTTCTTTCATGACAAAGTTGCCCACGCTGTAGATGATAGGCTTGCCTTGGTACAACTCCACGTCTTGGGTCACATGGGGGTGCCCGCCAATGATGGCGTCTGCCCCGGCATCCATCAGCAAACGGGCCAGTTGCCGTTGCCGGTGGTTGGCCGTCAACTCGTTTTCCCAGCCCCAGTGCATGAAGACTAAAACCAGATCGGCCCGATGCTGTTGGCGTGCACGCTCAATATCTGCCACCACCTGCTCGTCTTCGCTCCAAGCAATGCCGGGAGCATCGTGGTCGGCCTCAAAACTGCGCGGCATGAATTCGTTGTAGCTGAACAGGGCTATGCGCAAACCAGCACGCTCTACCAACCACGGTGTATGGGCTTGGCCTAAATTGTGACCACCCCCTGTTTGGGCCAAGTCAGCCGCCTTGAGCAAGCCCAGCATTTCGGCAAAGGCTGCCCGGCCATAGTCGCCCGAGTGGTTGTTGGCCAACGTGACCCCATCCAAGTGGCGGCGCAATACCGGCAATACACGTGGGTGGGCGCGGAAGGTGTAGTTTTTATCCCCCGGCTCGCCGGTGGTGGCCACCACACATTCCAAATTGGCAATACGCAAGTCGGCCTTGGCAAACAGTGGCGCGACATGGGCCAGTGGATCACCCCCGCGTGCAATCAAAGCCCCGGCTGCATCGTCCAAGGTGGTATCGCCCGCAAACACCAAAGAAAACGAAGGCGTCTCTGCCCGTGCCAGACCGCACGCTATGCCCAATAGCAAAGCCAGTGCCCATTTCATGGCTTCGCCTCCGCCAAGGTGCATTGGTACATTAGTTCACGCTCCATTGTTCCGGCATACAGGCGCTGTTCACCTGTGAGGGCGATGTGCCCCGTAGGCCCAGGGAGCGGGTAGGGGGGGAGGTATTTGGCTTGTTGTATCAATGTGGGCTGGTGCCTAGTTTGCTGATAGACATAAATGCTCACATAGCGCAGTTGGTTGGCTTGGGCTACCAGTACCGGCTTGAAACGAAAACGCCCAGCAATGTCCGTTGCGGCGACTGTGTAAGGGTTGTCGGTGGGCTGGGCGATGATGGTTTCTGTGGTGCCGGCGTAGGTGACTTGGCATTCCAACTGGGTGGCTGCCCATGCTGGCGATAGCCCGGCGGCCCAAGCCCCCATGAGCAGCCCCCCAACAACACTCGATGTTTGCAAGCGATTCATGGTTGCATTGTGCAGAAAAAAGCCACCCCAAGGGGTGGCTTGCTGTGGCTGTCTCTTCCGCCCTGCTGGTAGGCAAGCAGGGCAGACGACTCAGATCAGTGGAACTGTTCTTCTTCGGTAGAACCAGTCAGGGCCTTGACGGAGGAAGAGCCGCCTTGGATCACGGTGGTCACGTCGTCGAAGTAACCAGTGCCGACTTCTTGTTGGTGCGACACGAAGGTGTAACCTTGTTCGCGGGCTGCGAATTCAGGCTCTTGCACCATTTCAACGTAGTGCTTCATGCCTTCGCCGCCAGCGTAGGCCTTGGCAAACTTGAAGGTGTTGTACCAGTTGACGTGGATGCCAGCCAAGGTGATGAACTGGTACTTGTAGCCCAGTGCCGACAGTTCTTCTTGGAAGGAAGCGATTTGGCTGTCGTTGAGGTTCTTCTTCCAGTTGAAGGAAGGCGAGCAGTTGTACGACAGCAGCTTGCCAGGGTTGGCAGCCAGCACGGCTTGGGCAAATTCGCGGGCGAAGCCGATGTCTGGCACGCCAGTTTCGCACCACACCAAGTCAGCGTAGGGGGCGTAAGCCACGCCACGGCTGATGGATTGCTCCAGACCGTTCTTGACACGGAAGAAGCCTTCTTGGGTGCGCTCGCCAGTCAGGAAGGGCTTGTCGTTTTCGTCGTAGTCGGAGGTGATCAGGTTGGCGGCTTCTGCGTCGGTACGGGCCAGAATCAGGGTGGGCACGCCCATCACGTCAGCGGCAAAACGGGCCGAGATCAGCTTTTCGCAGGCTTCACGGGTAGGAACCAGCACCTTGCCACCCATGTGGCCGCACTTCTTGGCAGCAGCCAGTTGGTCTTCAAAGTGAACACCGGCGGCACCGGAGGCAATCATGTTCTTCATCAGTTCGAAGGCATTGAGCACGCCACCGAAACCGGCTTCAGCGTCTGCCACGATGGGCAGGAAGTAGTCGATAAAGCCTTCGTCGCCGGGGTTGATGCCACGCGACCATTGGATCTCGTCAGCACGCTTGAAGGTGTTGTTGATGCGGCGCACCATGGTGGGCACCGAGTCGTAAGCGTACAGCGACTGGTCGGGGTACATGGTTTCGGAAGTGTTGCCATCGGCAGCGACTTGCCAGCCCGACAGGTACACGGCTTCCAAACCAGCCTTGGCTTGTTGCATGGCTTGACCAGCAGTGATGGCGCCGAAAGCGTTCACGTAGCCCTTCTTGGCACCGCCGTTCACTTTGTCCCACAGCACCTTGGCACCGCGTTGGGCCAATGTGTATTCTGGTTGCAGGCTACCGCGCAGGCGAACCACGTCAGCGGCGCTGTAGCCACGCTTGACACCCTTCCAGCGGGGGTTTTCGGCCCAGTCTTTTTCCAGGGCGGCAATTTGCTGTTCGCGGGTCAGGTTTTGGGACATGAGTGAACTCCAAGGGTTGATTGAATCGGGTTAAAAGGGGTTGGCTTACATTGCTGGGCCATTGGGGTTTACTTTAAGTCTTATAGAAGACTTGTGCAATTCTTATGTCTTATACAAGACATAAGAATTTGCTAATAAAAATCAATGGCTTAGAATTGTTTTTCTCATAGTGGCATGACATTTTCGTGATATGGGAATTTTTTTTACTCCCAAGAATTTATCTTTTCACTATAAGAAATCAAAAACCACTTGGTAAGAAAATAATAGCGTCAGGGGCGTTGCATGGTGCAGCGGTGTGGTTGCTGCGTCTGGCTGGCGGGTATGTCGCGCAGCACGCGAAAGCCATAACCCGAACCTTCAACATCAAACTTGACGCCAGACTGGCCTTGTTTTTCCATCAGGCCCACTACCAGAGGCTGCTGGAACTGGTGGTCAGCGGCACGCATGGCACCGCTGCGGCCTGCCAGTTGCACGCTGGCATTTTCCATTTGCCGTGCCACGGCTACGGTGTCGGTGCTGGCGGCGCGCTCGATGGATTGGGCCAAGGTCTCGACCATCAGCTGCATCCGCATGTGTACATAGTCATCTTGTGGCTGTGGGAAACGCTGGCGAAAAGATTGGTAGAAGCCTTCGCTGGCGGCACCGGGCACATTGGGCAGCCAATCGGCTACGGCTACCACTTTGCCGACACCCGCATCGCCTAAAGCGGCTGGTGCCCCTAGTGCATTGCCATAGAAGGTGTAGAACGTGCCATTGAATCCCACCTCGCGTGCTGCCTTGACCAGCAGGGTCAGGTCATTGCCCCAGTTGCCAGTGATGACCGCTTGCGCGCCACTGGATTTGATTTTGACGGCGTAGGGGGCAAAATCCTTGACGCGGCCTATTGGGTGCAGTTCGTCACCCACAATGGCAACCTCTGGGCGTTGGGCAGCCAGTTGGCGCTTGGCTTCGCGCAGCACGGCCTGACCAAAGCTGTAGTCTTGACCAATCAGGTAGACGCTTTTTAGGGCGCTGTCGGCGCGCACCACGTCCATCAGCGCCGCCATGCGCATATCGGCATGGGCATCAAAGCGAAAATGCCAGAAGCTGCATTTTTCGTTGGTCAGTACCGGATCGACGGCAGAGTAGTTCAAAAACAGCACCCGCTTGTCGGGCTCGCGGCTGTTGTGCTTGTTGATGGCATCGAGCAGCGCGGCTGCCGTGGCGGAGGAGTTACCTTGCAAAATCACGCGAGCGCCATCGTCAATCGCCGCGCGCAGGGCCGATAGGGCTTCTTCATTCTGGCCCTTGCTGTCATAGCGTTGTATGGCCAGTGGGCGCGGGCCTCCGGCGTTGGCGGGCAGCTGCACGCCGCCGCGTGCATTGACGCGCTCGGTTGCCCAGACGATATTGCGAAACACGGCCTCGCCAGTGTTGGCAAAGGGGCCAGAGAGGCTTTCGATCAGTGCCAGTTTGATAGGCGCGGCCGTGCTGGCGGGGGCCACGGGTCGGGTGGGGGTGGTTTGCGCCCAAGAGGCGGTGGGCAGGGCCGCCAGTGTCAGAGCTGCCAGGGCAGATGCAATGGTGCCGCGCAAGGCACCCGCAGACAAAGACAAGGGAGCATAAACCGGAGAGGGCATGAGAATGGCTTTCTTGGTGGTCTGGAGAGCGTGGGTGCTTGGTGGCAACCACAGCAGGGGAAGCTGGCGGCGATGTTAGTGCCGCAGCAGGGGCGATTTTGTGCCAATACGGTGTCTATTCGTGGCGCAGGGCATCAATCGGATCAAGCCGTGCTGCCCGCCGGGCTGGGAAGTAGCCAAAAATCACCCCGATACCTGCCGAGAACACAAACGACAGCACATTCACACCCAGATTGAACACGTAGGGCACGTCCATCACCCCCGCCAACACCAGCGAAGCACCTGTAGCTAGCACGATGCCGATGATGCCGCCCAGGCTGGACAGCACCACGGCTTCGATGAGGAATTGCAGCAGCACTTCGCGCTCTAGGGCACCAATGGCTAGGCGCAGACCGATTTCGCGGGTACGTTCGGTCACGCTCACCAACATGATGTTCATGATGCCAATGCCGCCCACCAGCAGGCTGACGGCGGCCACTGCGCCGAGTAGCATGGTCATGACCTTGGTGGTACCCGACATGGTTTCGGCCAATTGCTGGGTGTCGAGGATGTTGAAGTTGTTTTCGTCGGCAGCGGCCAGCTTGCGCCGTTCGCGCAGCAGTTGTGTGAGGCTGGATTTGACGCGCTCGGGGTCGCTATCGTCTTGCATCGATACCAGCAGGGTCTGCACGCGCGTGCTGCCCGTCACACGCCGTTGCAGCGTTTTGAGGGGCAGCAGCACCACTTCGTCTTGGTCATTGCCAAAAGCACCTTGGCCTTTGGCGGCTAGCACGCCAATGATTTCGCATGACATTTGCTTGACGCGCAATTGCCCACCCACGGCATCACCAGTGCCGAACAGTTCGCGCCGAATGGTTTCACCAATCAAGCACACCGCCGCCCCGGCGCGCAGTTCATCCTCAGAAAACTCGCGGCCCCAGCGCACGCTCCAGTTGCCCGTTTGCAGCCAAGCATTGGTGCTGCCAATGACGCTGCTTGTCCAGTTGCGCCCCCCGGCCACCACGGTGGTGTTGGTGCGCCCTTCGGGGGCCACGGCCAGAATGCCGCCAATTTGCTGTGCAATGGCATCGGCATCCACATCTTTAAACGAGGGCACGCCCCAGTTGCCACCCGGCCCCATGCGTTGGCCGGGGCGCACTTGCAGCAAGTTGGTGCCCAACCCAGCAATTTGGTTCTGGACTGCCAACGTGGCTCCATTGCCCAGCGTCACCATCGTAATGACGGCACTGACACCAATGACGATACCCAGAATGGTGAGAAAGGAGCGCATCAGGTTGCGCCGGATAGAGCGCAAGGCCAGCAGCAAGGTATTGAACAGCATCAGCAAGCCTCCGTGGCACGCAGTCCAGCGGGGTGCGCATTGGGCGTATCGCTGGCTACCAGACCATCGACAAAATGTACGATGCGCCGGGCATAGGCGGCCATGTCGGGCTCGTGCGTCACCATCAGCACCGTAATGCCCTGTTCGTGGTTGAGCTGCCAGAGCAGCTCCATGATTTCGTGGCTGCGTTGGGTGTCGAGGTTGCCAGTAGGCTCATCGGCCAACAACACGGCAGGTTGCGTGACGATGGCCCGGGCAATGGCCACGCGTTGCTGCTGTCCACCGGAGAGTTCGGCGGGGGTGTGGTGTTCCCAGCCTGCCAGCCCCACCGAGGCCAGCGCCTTCTGTGCGGCCGTGTGGCGGGTGGCGGCATTTTCTCCCCGGTAAAGCAGCGGCAGCTCTACGTTTTCTTGTGCCGAGGTGCGGGCCAGCAAGTTAAAGCCCTGAAACACAAAGCCAAAATAACGCCGTCGCAGCAGCGCACGTTGGTCGCGGCTGAGAGCCTCTACATGCTCGCCCCGGAACAGGTACTCGCCAGTGCTGGGCCGGTCTAGGCAGCCTAGGGTGTTCATGGCGGTGGATTTGCCCGAGCCACTGGGCCCCATGATGGCAACGAAATCGCCCTCGGCGATATCCAAATCTACCCCTTTGAGAGCCTGAAAGGCCAGCGTCCCTTCACCATAGACCTTGGTGATGCCACGCAGCCGGATCAGGGGTGTACTGGTGGTGTGGTCATTCATGGCGCGGCCTTGCTGCTGCGCTGGTCGGTGATCACGGCCATGCCCGGCTCCAGCCCCTCGGCACTGACTTCTGTGAGGCGGCCATCGCTGATGCCCGCACGTACTTGCACGGCTTCGGGCACGCCGTTTTTCAGAATCCAGATCTGGCGCATCCGTCCAGCATTGCCCCCAGCCTCACCCGCCTTGCGTCCGCCGCCCTGGCCCTGAGGGCGGGGGGGGCGCGGCATCAATTGCGAGACCAGCCCACCACCACTGCCTGCGGGTTTGTCGGTGTTGCTGTCGGGGGTGCGGGGGGTGAAGCGCAGGGCGGTATTGGGCACCAGCAGCACTTCGGTGCGTTCGGTGGCGGTGATGGTGGCGGCGGCTGTCATGCCCGGACGCAAGCTCAGGTCGTGGTTGTCCACATCCAGCCAAGTGATGTAGGTGACAACGTTGTCGGTTTTGGTGGAGCCATAGGCCACACGGGTGATCTTGGCGGGGTATTTGCGTGAAGGATAGGCGCTGACGGTAAAGCTGGCCTTTTGGCCCACGCGTACTGCACCCACATCGGCTTCATCTACATTGACTTGCAATTCCAGCTGCGTCAGGTCTGCGGCCACAGTCATCAGGGTGACGGCTTGCAGCGAGGCTGCCACCGCATTGCCCGGTTCTACGGTGCGTGACAGCACTACGCCATCAATGGGCGAGCGGATAGATGCTTTGCCTAAGTTGGTCTCGTCGGTAGACAGGGCTGCTTTGGCATCTTCAACGCTGGCATGGGCGCTGGTCTCTTCTGCTTGAGCACGGGCAAGGTTGGCCCGACCGGTGTCGAGTTCGGCCTCGGAGGGCACTTTGCCCCCAGACAGCCGTGCCACTTCCTCTAGGCGGGCCAGATTGGCGCGGGCCTCTTGTACGGTGGCGCTGGCTTGGGCTAGACGGGCGTGGGCTGAGGCCAAATTGGCCCGAGAGCGCAGCACTTGGGCTGAGAGTTTGGCCGTGTCCAGCTCTACCAGCAACTGGCCTTTTTTCACTTGATCGTTCACATCCACCAGCACCCGGCGCACGGTGCCCGACAGTTCGCTGCCAATGTTGACCGATCGTGTGGGCTGCAAAGTGCCATTGGCAGCCACACTCAAGGTGATGTCGCCCCGGCGCAATTCTTCCGTGACAAAGCGGGGTGCTGCTTGGGCCTGTTGGCGTTGCTGCCAGTATGGGTAGCCCAGTGCAGCCAGCCCCACAGCGGCTAAACCCAGCCACAGTGGGGCACGTTGCCACCAGCGGCGACTGGCACGGGCGCCCAGCAGGGCTTGTAGGCCTGTGGCAGAAACGGCAGGGGCAGCCGCAGCGGGGGGTGGGGGTGTCACGGTGCTGTGGGCGTTAGGGGCAGTCATGGCGGTAGGCAAAAAGGGGCAGTGCAGAACAACAGAAGCAGGGCAAGGGTCTTTTGTGGCGCTCAGGAGGGTGTCCAGCCGCCGCCCAGTGCTTTGTATAGGCGTACGTGGTCAGCGGCTACGCTGGCTTCGGTGCTGGCTACGCTGTCTTGGGTAGAGAGCAGGGTGCGCTGGGTCTCTAACACCGATTGAAAATCGATCAGGCCGCTGCCGTAGCGTTGCTGGGCCAGCAGGGCAGCGTTTTGTGCGGCCTCGGCAGCCGCTTGCAGGCGTTGCAGACGTTCGCGGTCGCCACGCAGGGCTACCAGCGCGTCTTCTACCTCTTGCAGTGCGGTGAGTACCGTGGCTTGATAAGCCCTACGCGCTTGTTCTAAGGCGGCTGCTTGCACGCGCACTTGGGCACGGGCTGCGCCTCCATCCAATAAGGGTGCCGATATGCTGGCCAAGAGCGCGTTGGTAACAGCAGCGCCGCTGCCCAGCGAGCCCAGGCTGAGCGCGCTCAGGCCAATGGAGCCACCGAGGCGAAAACTCGGGTAACGGGCGGCATCGGCCTGCTCCACGCGGGCCAAAGCAGCGCGAATGCGCTCTTCAGCCACCCGTACATCGGGGCGTTGGCGCAGGGTTTCGGCGGGCAGGGCCAGTGCCAGATCCTCCGCAGGTTGGGGCACGGGGCGAACATCGGCCAGCAGTGTGTGGAGTGCGGTGGGGTGCTGCCCTGTTAGTACCGCCAGACTGTGCTGGGTTTGGGCCAGGTCGGTCTGGAGTTGTGGAATTTGTGCGGCGGTTTGCTCCATGCTGGCCCGGGCTTGCTCCAGCACCAGTGAGGTGCTTAGGCCCGCTTGCATACGCCAGTCGGTCAGTTGCCAGGTTTCACGCTGGCTTGCCAGGTTGCGCTGGGCAATGCCCAGCCGGGCCTGCAAACTGCGCACATTGATGTAGTGGAGTACCACCTCGGCAGCCAGTGTGACTTGGGTTTGGGCCAAGCTGGCTTGGCTGGCACGGGCATCGGCTTGGCTGGCCTGCAGGCCAGCCTCCAGTCGGCCCCACACATCCCATTCCCAACTGGCATCCAGCCCCACCTGAAAACGGTTGTTGGTGTTGCCGTTGGATTTGCTGCGTTGTGCAGAGGCACTGGCATCCACGCTGGGTGCCAAGCCTGCGCCTTGCACCTGCGCTTGGGCGCGGGCTTGTTGCAGCGCAGCCTGGGCTTGCAGCACACTGGGGTTGGCCTGTAGAGCTTGCTCAATCAGTGCGTTGAGCGAGGTGTCGCCCAACTGCTGCCACCACCAGGTTGGTGTTGAGGGGGGGGCTGTGGTGGCTGTGGCGGCGTTGCCCCAGGCTGTGGGCAGGGGGGAGTCGGGTAGGCCGGTGGGCCATGTCGTTGTGGTGGTGGCACAGCCTGCCAATGTGGCAGACAGCAACATTGCACCTGTCCAGCACACCACAGGACGGAAAACGCAACTAGGAGGAAACAAGGTCATGGAGGTGCGGGCTGCCGTTGCAAGAGCGTTGATTGTGCGGTGCCATGTTGTCGGCTGCACAATACCCGGATGAACTTGCGGTAAAGCACGGCCCCGCCTATGGCAACGCAAAGGCGAGGGGCAATTAAAGCACCCGAAAGGCCAGCACCGCCACCAGTGTGGGGGGTAATGCTGCCACCAGCAGCCCCAAAGGATGAATGGCGTTGTCCTCGAAGTAGCCACGCAGGATGGATGCCCCTGCTGGATTGGGTGCATTGGCAATCACGGTGAGGCCGCCCCCAGTCACTGCCCCCGCTACCAGCGCCACCTTGAACTCTTGGCTCAAACCCTCTACCAGTGAGCCAAGGTAGGTAAGGGCTGCGTTGTCTGTGATGGCGGTCAAGGCGGTGGCGCCAAAAAAGACCGTAGTGGCATCCATCCCCATCAGCACAGGCTGGAGCCACCATTGTTGCAAGCCACCCAGCACCACTAGCCCGGCCAGAAAGAAGGCCACCAGCAGGGCTTCACGCAGGATCAAAGGGTCTTGGTGGCGCTGGTAGGCGGTGGTAAAGCCCAGAAAAAACAGCAACAACCCTATAAACACCGCAGGATGGTGTGAGAACACCACCACCCCCACCAAAAAAGCCAGATGCACCAGAACCACCTGCCAAGGCACTTCAGGCGTGGTGGATGCCGTTAACTTGCCCAAGCCACGCAGTTCACGGCCAAACAACAGCATGGCGCAACCGGCATTGACGAGCACGGCCACGGCAGCCTTCCAGCCCAGATGCCCGATCATGAACCACAAATCCCAGTTCCACTGACTGGCAACCATGAGCACAGGCGGTGCCGCAAATGGGGTGAGGGTGCCACCAATAGAGATATTGACAAATAGCACGCCCACCGTGGCATATTTGAGCCTGCTCGATACGTTGCGTGCAAACACCATGTCGCGCAACATCAGCGCAGCCAACGTCATGGCTGCCGGTTCGGTGATAAAAGAGCCGAGCATCGGCACCAGCGTTAGCACCACAAAATACATCGCCATGCGATGGTGCAGTGGAATGAACCGTGTCACCCATTGCACGAGCATGGCGGCAAATTGCAGTATGGGCCGGGTGCCAGCAATCACCATGATGGCGAAAACAAACATCGGCTCGGTAAAGTTGCGCGTATCTAGGTATTGTGTGGCCTCGTGCTGCCCGTTCATGGCAAACATACACACCATCAGCACCATGGCCCAAAAGCCAAACACCACCTCCACCTCGCCTAGCAGGTGCCAGATGCCCGCATGGCGCGGCTGGGTGTGTGCCAGGTGCTCAAAGAACTTGGTGGAAAAGGTGTGCAGTACCGCCAGCGCAAACAGTATGGTGCCCACCAACTGCATGGGGGTGGGATCGGGCATCAGGCTGTCTCCTGCAGCGCATCCAAAGGCCAGCGGGGCCGTACATCGAAAGCGTAGACGGTGGTGGCTTGCTGTTGACCGGCTTGCAAGCGCATGGCACCAGCCAAAGCAATCATTGCGCCATTATCAGTACACAGGTGCAGTTCGGGGTAATGCACGCGCACTTTAAGTCGGGAGCAAGCCGCATCGAGCTGTTGACGCAGCAACCGGTTGGCACCAACGCCCCCAGCCACCACCAGACGGCGCAACCCCGACTCTTTTAGCGCCGTGAGGGATTTTTTGACCAACACATCGACGATGGCGGCCTGTGTGCTGGCAGCCAGATCGGCCTTGCGGGCCTCCAGATCGTGGCCCAGTTTTTTGGCTTGGGTCAGTACGGCGGTTTTCAGGCCTGCAAAAGAAAAGTCGAGGTTGCCACTGTGCAGCAGTGGACGTGGCAGTTTGAAGGCATCGGCTTGGCCTTGTTCTGCCAAACGCGATAACGCAGGCCCGCCAGGATAGCCCAAGCCTAGCAGTTTGGCTGACTTGTCAAAGGCTTCGCCAGCAGCATCATCAATGGTTTCGCCCAGCAGCGTGTATTGGCCCACACCATCTACCCGCATCAATTGGGTATGCCCACCCGACACGAGCAGTGCCACAAAAGGAAACTCTGGAGGGTCGGCGCTCAAGAAGGGCGATAGCAGGTGCCCTTCTAGGTGGTGGACGCCCAGCACGGGTTTGCCCAGTGCCGCACCAAGCGCACAGGCTACACCGGCCCCTACCAAGAGCGCACCGGCCAAGCCGGGGCCACGCGTGTAGGCCACCACATCTATACCGGCCAGCCGGTGCCCAGCTTCGGTCAGTACGGCATCGGTCAGGGGTAACACACGGCGAATATGGTCGCGGCTGGCCAGTTCGGGCACCACGCCACCATAGGCTTGGTGCATGTCGATCTGGCTGTGCAGGGCATGGGCCAGCAAGGTGGGCACCGCCGCACCGGGGGTGCTGCGCACCAAGGCCACCCCGGTTTCGTCGCACGAGGATTCGATTCCCAAAATCAGTGAACTCATGCGTGCGAGTGTAGGGCAGCGATGGCCCGTCCGCTCAGTGGCGGAAGTGGCGCACGCCCGTAAAGACCATGGCTACGCCGTGCTCATTGGCAGCATCAATCACCTCTTGGTCACGCATGGAGCCACCGGGCTGGGCAATGCAGGTAGCACCGGCTTCCACCACCACATCCAGACCATCGCGGAACGGGAAGAAGGCATCACTGGCGACCACGGTGCCTTCCAGCGACAGATCGGCGGCTTGGGACTTGATGTTGGCAATGCGGGCCGAGTCGAGGCGGCTCATTTGGCCTGCGCCTACGCCCATCGTCATACCGTTTTTGCAGAAAACAATGGCATTGCTCTTGACGTATTGGGCCACCTTCCAGGCAAACAGCAGGTCTTGCAGCTCACTGGGGGTGGGTTGCTTGATGGTGACCACTTTCAGGTCGGCCAGTGTGAGCACATGGTTGTCGCCCGTTTGCAGCAGCAGGCCCGAACCCACACGCTTGGTTTCGATGGCGTTGCGCACGCTGCCATAGTTGTTGGGCAGGGTAATTTGCATCAGGCGCACATTGACTTTGCTCTTGAACACTTCCAGCGCCTCGGCAGTGAAGCCAGGGGCCATCAGCACTTCGACAAACTGCTTAGACACGGCCTGGGCGGCAGCGCCATCGACTGGGCGGTTAAAGGCGATGATGCCGCCAAAGGCGCTGGTGGGGTCGGTTTGGAAGGCTTTGGTGTAGCACTCCAGCGGGTCTTGGCCCACGGCCACGCCGCAGGGATTGGCGTGTTTGACGATCACACAGGCAGGCTCGTCAAAGCTCTTGACGCATTCCCAAGCCGCATCGGCATCGGCAATGTTGTTGTAGCTCAGTTCTTTGCCTTGCAATTGCACGCCAGTGGCCAAGGAGCCGACGGGGGGATTCACATCGCGGTACCAAGCGGCTTGCTGGTGGCTGTTTTCGCCATAGCGCAGGTCTTGTACCTTGACGGTGTACATATTGGCTTGGCCGGGGAACACCGCCATTTGTGGCACATAGTCTTCGCTCAGTTTTTCTTCTTCAAACTGCACACTCGACAGATAGTTGCTGATGGCACCATCGTATTGGCTGATGCGGTTAAAGGCGGCCACCGACAGGCCAAAACGCAGTTGATTAGACAACTTGCCCAGCTTTTGCAGCTCGTCAATCACGGCGGGGTATTGGCTGGCATCGGTCACAACCCCCACGTCTTGCCAGTTTTTGGCAGCCGAGCGCACCATGGCAGGGCCGCCAATGTCGATGTTCTCGATGGCATCGGCCAGTGTGCAGCCGATTTTGGCGACTGTGGCTTCAAACGGGTAGAGGTTGACCACCAGCAGGTCGATGGTGTCGATGCCATGCTCTTGCAGTGCCGCCATGTGGGCGGGCAAGTCGCGGCGGGCCAGCAGGCCACCATGCACTTTGGGGTGCAGGGTTTTGACGCGGCCATCGAGCATTTCTGGAAATTGGGTGACTTCGGCCACTTCGGTCACAGGCAGGCCCGCATCGGCCAGCAGTTTGGCTGTGCCACCCGTGGACAGCAGTTGCACACCCAAAGTGTGCAGGGCTTGGGCAAATTCGACAATGCCGGTTTTGTCGGAGACGGAAAGGAGTGCTCTCATGGTTTTTGGGCGTCAGGGGTTGGGAATAAAAAATCAAAAAATCAGAGCCTGAGGGCTCAAAGCAGTTGGTGCTCTACCAGCTTTTTGCGCAGGGTGTTGCGGTTGAGGCCCAGCCATTGGGCAGCGCGCGACTGGTTTTGTTCGGCTTGCGCCATGATGACCTCTAACAGGGGTTTCTCGACCAGGTGTAGCACCATGTCGTACACATTGACCGGGGTTTCGCCGTCGAGGTCGCGAAAGTAGTCTTGCAGACTGTCGCGCACGCATTCTTCAATGGTAGGTTTGCTCATGCAGGCAGTTCTTCGGGTTCGGAAAGAGAGGCACAGGCCACCGGCAGATGCTCCATCTGCTGGCCCAAGGCATCCAAATAATCGGCCACGGCCTGCGCTTGCGTGGCACAGTCGTCCACCGTATTGATGTGCTGGCGCAGTGCCTCGCCACCGGGCAGCCCACGCACATACCAGGCAATGTGTTTGCGCGCGCTGCGCACGCCTGTCAGTTCACCATAGAGGTGGTAGTGGTCTTGCAGGTGCTCCAGCAGAAGGTGGCGCACCTCGGCCACGGTGGGGGGGGGCAGGTGTTGGCCGGTGGCTAAAAAATGGCCGATTTCGCGAAAGATCCAAGGCCGCCCTTGGGCGGCACGGCCCACCATCAGTGCATCGGCACCCGTAGCCGCCAACACATCGCGGGCTTTTTCTGGGCTGTCGATGTCGCCGTTGGCGACCACTGGCACCCGCACCGCCTGCTTAACGGCTGCGATGGTGTCGTATTCGGCCACGCCCTTGTAGCCTTGCTCGCGGGTGCGGCCATGCACCGTCAGCATTTGGATGCCCACGGCCTCCAACTGGCGCGCCAACGCCACGGCATTTTTGTGCTGTTGGCACCAACCGGTACGCATCTTGAGCGTCACGGGCACGCCGTGTGGCAGGCAGGCCTGCACCACGGCAGCCGCAATTTCTACCGCCAGGGCTTCGTTTTGCATCAATGCTGAGCCAGCCCATTTGTTGCACACCTTTTTGGCGGGGCAGCCCATGTTGATGTCAATGATTTGCGCGCCACGGTCGATGTTGTAGACGGCGGCCTCCGCCATCATGGCGGCATCGGTGCCTGCAATTTGCACTGCAATGGGGCCGGGTTCACCGTCGTGGTTGGCCCGGCGCGAGGTTTTCAGGCTGTTCCAGAGGTCTTTGCGCGATGTGACCATCTCACTGACCGCATAACCTGCCCCCAAGGCCCGGCAGAGTTGGCGAAAGGGCCGGTCGGTCACGCCTGCCATCGGGGCAGCAAACAGACGGTTTTCCAAAGGAATGGGGCCAATGTGCATGGGGGGGATGGCAGGAAGAATCGGGCAGCATCTGCTGAAAAAGGAGGCAGAATTGTAGCTGCTTAAATTTTGGGCAGAAGCGGGCACTGCACGCCACTACACTCGCGCCCATCATGGAAAACTGGCTGCAACACCTGTTGGAACTGTTGGCGCTGCCACAGTTGGGGCTGAGCACGGTCTTTGTGGTTTCGTTTATCTCGGCCACCCTGATGCCATTGGGGTCGGAGCCGGTGGTATTTGGCCTGATCAAGCTCAATCCAGCACTGTTTTGGCCGGCCATTGCGGTGGCTACAGTGGGCAACACGCTGGGGGGAGCCTTGAACTGGTGGTTGGGCTTGGGAGCGCACAAGGCGTGGCGTTTGGCACGCCAGCACCACCACGCAGGGCAGGCCGCTGCACCAGACAAACGCCAGCCCCGCTCACGCCACGAGCGTATTGCCCGTGTCTGGCTGCGCCGCTTTGGCCCCAAGGCTTGCCTGCTCAGTTGGCTGCCCGCAGTGGGTGACCCGCTGTGCCTATTGGCCGGTTGGCTACGCTTGCCCTTTTGGCCCTGTGTAGCCTATATGGCGGTGGGCAAGCTGCTGCGTTATGTCGTGATGACCAGCGGCTTGCTCTACCTGTTTCCTACGCTGGGGGTTGGCTGAACGCTGGCTCAGTCAGTACCAGGCAACAAGGCGTTCCAGTCCAAGGTTTGGGTGGTGTCAGCCCACACGGCCAGCGCCTGTTCTTGGGCATCCAAGGGCTCACGAGCAGCCAGTTGGGCTTGCAGCACTTCTACGGTGGCTTCAGAGGCGTTGCCGCCTTTGGCCAGACGCCGTTGTACGCGCTCGCGCAGCACCTCCGCCGGGGCATCAAAGGCCAAAATGCGACAAGGCACCTGTTGCTGCGCGGCCACTGCGACCAGTTGTGCCCGATGGCGTTGTGCCAAAAAGGTGGCATCTACCAACACAGGAAAGCCGGCCTGCAACACTTGTGCCGCCAGCAGTGCCAATTGTTCGTAAGTGCGCTGGGTAGCGTCGGGGGTGTAGATGCCTTGGGGTGTGGCACCGGCACTGGAGGCGGTGGGCGCCAGCCCAAACAGGCGTTTGCGTTCGGCATCGGCGCGCAGGCGCACCATGCCGCGCTGGGCTACCAGTTGCGCACTGTGGCGGCTTTTGCCTGACCACGAGACACCGTGGGCCAGCCACAGCCAGCGCGCACGCGGCTGGCGCAGCTGATCGGCCAGCGCCATGTAACGGCGCACTTCTTGCCAAACTTCGGCTTGGGCTGCCTCGCTTTGGACTTGCCCCAGACGAAACCCTGCCACCATCGCCCGCACCAAGGCCCGATAGACCAGATACCACGGCAACAGTGGCAAGCCTGCGTAATCGCCCGACTGTTCTAGCCAGGCGTTCAGGAAGTGCCATGCCAGATCGGGGCGGCCTTGGGCGTGCAGATCCATGACCAAGAAAGCACCATCGGCCATGGTATCGATCCAGCGCAGCGCCTCGCTGAACTCAATGGCATCAAACAGTTGTGGTGTTTCATGCAACAGCACTAAATTGCCCAAGTGCAGATCACCGTGGCCCTCACGCACATGGCCTTGGGTTTGGCGTTGGCTGAA
The DNA here is from genome assembly GCF_054779375.1 of Giesbergeria giesbergeri. Lineage (NCBI taxonomy): Bacteria > Pseudomonadati > Pseudomonadota > Betaproteobacteria > Burkholderiales > Comamonadaceae > Giesbergeria > Giesbergeria giesbergeri. The sequence goes on from NZ_BAAGYJ010000010.1 coordinate 91,270, forward strand.
CAGGGGCATCAGGCGCTCGCCTTCTTGTTGCGTCCAATCGCTCAGGGCGGCCAGAGTAGCCCGGTCGGCTTCGTTCAGTGGTAGGCGGGCCAAGGCGTCCAGATTGGCCTGGGACTGTTGGCGCACGAGCATGGGGCTGCCCCAGTGGCTGCCTGCTGGCGCCACGGCGGCTTGGCGGTGCAATTGTGCAACCTGTTCGGCCAGGGCGTTTAGGTGGCTGGTGTGCAAGGTGCCCGCTGCCAGTTGCTGGGCCAGCAGCTGGTCTGCACCAAATCGCTGCATTTGCACGCCGTACTCCAGCACCTCGGTTTGCTCTTGTGCGTTCAGTTGTGCCAATGGCACCAAGCGAGGAGAGGTTTGTGGCCCCAGCACAGCCACCACGGATTGGTACAACTGGGGGGCTGTGCGGGCATTGATGCGCAGCTCTTCTAGGCAGGCATGGCGGCGCAGCTCCAGTGTGCTGAAATTCAAAAAGCCCATATCGAGCGGCTTTTTGAACTTGACGGCCTGCCCGCCAGCCAGCACGACCCAAGAGATATGGGTTTCGGTGCAGGTGGCCTCTGGGGCCAGTGCATGGGTGCCCTGTAACAGTTGGTTGAGCCAGAGGGGGCGGAGGTTGGAAGCTTCAGACATGGTGGGCAGTGGCAATGGTGAGTTACTGTAAAAGTGGCAATAAGCAGCCATTTTCTCCGCCTGTCTGGGGTGGGTGCGCCAAGCTACCCTAAGCAATCCCCGGATAATCGGTGGTGGAATGCCTTTTGTCCCATGTCTCTATCGCTACGCCTGTATGCCGCCCCAGTGTTGCCACGGGCGAGTGCATCTGGCAAGCCCGCAACTGCGGTGGTCAATGCCCGCATGGAGTATTGATGCGTACTGAGCCGGCCAGCAGCCCTGTGGTGGCACAACAGGTGTTGGCAGAGCAGATCCAAGTCCTCTTTCGCAATACCCCCGCGACGCTGAGCACCAACGTGCTGTTGGCTACGGCAGTGGCTTGGAGTTTGCGCCACCTTGCAGACCATGCCTTGCTCTGGGGATGGTGGGGAACGCTGCTTTTGATTACGTTGGTGCGGGCTGCTGTGGTGTTGGCCTATCGGCACCGAGATACCGAGGGCGACGAGGCTCCTTGGCGCTATGTGCTCACCAGTGCCACGTTGTGTTCTGGGCTGATCTGGGGGTTGGCCGGGTGGTTTTTCTTTTTTCCACAGTCGGTGCTGGCGCTGATTTTTCTCACGGTGATTTTGGCCGGGCTGGCCGCAGGTTCGATACCGGCTTATGCTTCTTGGCCGCCCGCACAGTATTCGGTGATTCCCACGGTGTTGCCGATGGCCTGTCGCTTCATGGTGGAAGGCGGGGACTTTTTCATCATGGGGTTGATCTGTGTGCTCTATTTAGCCAACATTTTGTTGGGGGCACGCCAGATCTCCAAAGTGCTGATTCGCTCTATCCGCTTGCAACTGGAGAAGCAGGAGCTGGTGCAACAACTGATGGCCGAAAAACAAGTGGCCGAAGAGGCCCGCAGCCGGGCTGAAGACGCCAATTTGGCGAAATCCAAATTTTTGGCCGCTGCGAGCCACGATCTGCGCCAGCCATTGCACGCGGTGGGGCTGTTTGTGGAGGCACTGCGCCACGAGCGCGACCCTGTGCGGGCGCAACAGGTGGTGGAGTATCTGGGCACTTCGGCCCAATCGTTGGAAGAGTTGCTCAATGCCCTGTTAGAAATTTCTAAACTGGAGGCTGGGCTGTTTGAGCCGCAACGGCAGGTGTTGGCGGTACAAGATTTGTTTGATGCCCTAGAGCAAGAACTGTGGCCGATTGCGCAGGACAAGGGCATTCGACTCAACTTTGCCACCACGCGATTGCACACCTACAGCGATGCCCAGATGCTGGGGCGTATTTTGCGCAACCTGATCATCAATGCCATTCACCATACCGAGCGGGGCCGTGTGCTGGTAGGTTGCCGCCAGCAACAGGGGCGGGTCGCGTTGGTGGTCTATGACACGGGGCCGGGCATTCCTGCCCAATACCATCAGGCCATCTTCCGGGAGTTTTACCAACTGAGCAACCCCGAGCGAGACCAGCGCAAGGGCTTGGGGCTGGGGCTGGCGATTGTGCGTGGTTTGTGCCGCGTGCTGGACCATCCGATCACGTTGCGCTCCTGTGTGGGCCGGGGCTCTGCCTTTTGGGTCAGTGTGCCCATGGTGCAGCCGGCCCTGCCACTGCCGCTTGCCACCGCGCCAGATGGAGATACACCCGTGCTCCAGTGTACGGTGCTGGTGATTGATGATGAGCCCGCTATCCGGCAGGCCATGACAGATGTTTTGGCCCGCTGGGGCTGTATGGTCTGGACGGCCGCCAGCGCCCAAGAGGCCGTGGCGTTACTACAGCAGCAGGCCCACGCGCCCGATATGGTGCTGGCCGACTACCGGCTGCAAGCGGGCCATACAGGCAGTGAGGCCATTGCCGCTGTGCGGCAGGCACTGCGCTTGCCGATACCAGCGGCCATTCTGACCGGCGATACTGCCCCTGAACGCCTGCGCGAAGCCAGTGCCAGCGGTTTTCTGCTGTTGCACAAACCTGTGCAGCCAGCCAAGTTGCGCGCTGTGCTGCACAGCTTGTACGCCATGCGCCTGCCCACCTAACGGGCAGGCTTTTGCTGCCAAGGTTGGTGTAAGAGCACGTAGGCCACGCCGCCAATCAACACCCCCCAAAAAGCCGAACCCAAACCCCATAGCGTCATGCCTGAGGCGGTGGCTAAAAAGGTGATGATGGAGGCTTCGCGGTGGTCAACCTCGTTGATGGCATTGACCAAACTGCCAGCAATGGCTCCCATCAGCGCCAAACCGGCCAGCACGGCAATCAAGGTTTGGGGCAAAGCAGCAAACAGCCAAATGATGCTGCTGGCAAAACTGCCCCCAATCAGGTAGAAAAGGCCATTCGCCATACCGGCGATGTAACGTTGATTGGCTTGCTCGTGGGCATCTTTGCCGGTACACAGGGCCGCCGTAATGGCTGCAATCACAATGTTGATGCCACCAAAACAAGCCACTACCAAAGAGGCCATGCTGGTAGACACGATGATGGGCCGCGCAGCCGTACTGTAACCCGCGCTACGCAAAATAGCCATGCCGGGCAAATACTGCCCGGTCACGCTCACCAGCACCAAGGGCACGGCCAAACTCAAGGTGGCTTCCCAAGTCCATTCTGGGGTGATAAAGGTGGGTTGTGCCAAAGCCCACGGTACCCCCGACAGGCTCACCCCCTCCAGCAGCACCGCCAGGCCCAAACCCGCCAGCAGCAAAATCACCAAACAATAGCGCGGTAGCAAGCGCCGAAACAACAAGTAGATGCCAATCATGGACAGTGCCAGCACTGGGGCTGTTTTGGCGGCCTGAAAAGCCCCGACCCCAAACTGGAACAAAATGCCCGCCATCATGCCGCTGGCAATGCCCTTGGGAATCGATTGGATGAGCTTGTCAAAATAACCCGACAAGCCCATCAGCAACATCACCAGACCCGACAACAAATAAGCCCCCACCGCTTGCTCTAGCGTGATGGCCGGAAACAGCGTCACCAGCAACGCTGTGCCCGGTGCCGACCACGCCGTGACCACCGGCACTTTGAGCCACCAACTCAGCAACAGCCCCGACAAGCCTGCGCCAAACGAGATGGCCCAGACCCACGAGGACATCATCTCAGGCGACACCTGTGCGCTTTGCCCGGCTTGGAAAAAAATGACCAGCGGCCCGGCATAAGAAATGATGACCGCCAGCAAACCGGCAGTCAAAGCAGAGAGAGAAAAATCCTGACGTAAGCTCACTTGACCCGTCCTGTCGCCGGACATACCTACCGGCAAGAACCCAAGAAAAAACCCCCAGCCGCTGAACGGGTGGGGGCAAGGATGCAAAGCCCAACTGCCGTTGGGCTGGGCCAGTTAGTTGGCTGTGGCAGGCACAGCAGTCAGTGTGCCGTGGGGCTGGCGGCTCTCACGCACACTGAACACCACCATTGCCACCATCGCAATGGCCCCCGGAATGGCAAAGGCAATAAAGTTGAGTTGCAGTGGCAATTGGGCTGTCATTAAGGCACCGCCCAACAGGGGGCCAACAATCGCACCATTGCGGCCAATGCCCGAGGCCCAACCCAGCCCGGTAGAGCGGATGGACAGGCCATAGTATTGGGCCGTGCCAGCGTACAACAGGATTTGCGTACCAATCGTGGTAGCACCGGCCACAAAGATCAACAGATACAGCACTGGCATAGAGCTCTTGAAGCCCAGTAAGCTGATAGACACAGCTGCTGCCAAGAAGAAGCCCACCATCACTTTGCTCAAGTTGAAGCGGTCGCCCAGCCAGCCACCCAAAATGGCGCCAGCCATGCCGCCGAAGTTGAGCGCCAACATAAAGCTCAGGCTAGAGCCCAGGCTGTAACCGGCATTGGCCATCAGCTTGGGCAACCAAGACCCCAGCGCATACACCATCAACAGGCAGCAAAAAAACGCCAGCCACAGGCATAGTGTGCCCAGCAAACGACCTTCACGGAACAGCTCCAGCACCGAGGCGCTACCCCCCTTGCCACCGCCTACCAGTACCAACTCATCTTGGGTGTTAAAAGTGCGGCTGGGTTCGACCCGGCCCAGCAGTTGGCGCGCTTCGTCGTGGCGGCCTTGGCGCACCAAAAATCCCAACGATTCGGGCAGCATCAACATGATGAAGGGCAGTGCAATCAGCGGTACGGCAGCCACAAAGAACATCGAGCGCCAGCCAAACTCGGGCAGCACATAAATGCCCACCCCGGCGGCCAACATGCCACCCAAAGAGTAGCCACTGAACATGATGGCTACCAGCGTGCTGCGCAGACGCTTGGGCGCATACTCGTTCATCAGTGCCACGGCATTGGGCATCAGGCCACCACAGCCTAGCCCGGCCAAGAAACGAAAAATGCCAAACTCGGTCGGGGTGCGGGCAAAGCCGTTGACGATGGTGGCGCAAGAAAACAGCGCAAAGCAAATGGCAATGCCCTTTTTACGGCCAATTTTGTCGGCCAAAGGGCCAAAAAACATGGCCCCAGCCATCATGCCAAACAAGGCGTAGCTGCCTAAAGCACCCGCTTGCAAGGGCGTCAAACCCCACTCTTTCATGATGGCAGGCAACACCGCGCCAAAGATGAACAGGTCGTAGCCATCAAAAATCAGTACCAAAGCACACAGGCACATCACCATCCAGTGAAAGCCATTGAATTTGGCATGGTCGACGACGCTGTGGACATCAACTTTTTGCATGTTTGTCTCTCTTTATAAAGTTTATGCACATGAAAAAAACCGGAGCCTTGGCGCACAGCCCCGGTATCAAACGAAACCTATGCAGTGGACTTAGCCCAAGTCGCCGCCCCCCACTGGCAGGGTGGTTCCGGTGATGTAAGCTGCCTCGTCCGAGGCCAAGAACAAAATGGCACCCACTTGTTCATCAATGGTTCCGTAGCGTTTCATCAGGCTGGACTGCACGGTTTGGTCGATGATTTGTTGGTACCAAATCTTTTCTTGCTCGGTCTGCTCCGCCGCATTGCGCGGAATGCGCCGGGGTGGGGCTTCGGTGCCGCCCGTGGCAATGGCATTGACGCGCACGCCCCGTTGCGCGGTTTCAAAGGCCAAGCAGGCCGTCAGGGCGTTCACGCCGCCTTTAGCCGCGCCATAGGGCACGCGGTTGATGCTGCGCGTGGCAATGGACGACACATTGACGATGGCCCCTTGGCCTTGCTCCAACATATAAGGCAGCACGGCATGGCAGCACCACAGCGTGGGGAACAAGGAGCGGCGCACCTCGGCCTCAATTTCGCTCACTTGGTAGTGTTCAAACGGCTTGGCCCAAATCGTGCCGCCCACGTTGTTCACCAGCACATCAATCCGGCCAAAATGCGCTTTGGCTGTTTGCATGGTGCGTTGGCAGTCCTGCGCTTGCTCCATGTCGGCGGTGAGTACCTGCACGCTGGTTTGTGGGGAACGGTGGGCCAGCTCGTCGCGCAGCTCATAGACCAGTTCAGAGCGGTCTACCAACATCAGCGCAGCCCCTTCAGCTGCCAAGCGCAGGGCCACACCCCGGCCTATGCCTTGGGCAGCTCCCGTCACTACCGCTACTTTGTCCTGAAAACGTAGGCTCATTACACACTCCATCACCAAAAGGCCCACAGTGCGGGCCTGGTCAGAAAGAAAAGCACGGGGTGCTTAGGCACTGGCGGAGAACTTCTCGTAATAGAAGTTGGCGGGCTGAATGCCTTGTTGGCGCATGAACTGGTTCACCGCCTCCACCATCGGCGGTGGGCCACACAGATAGACATCCACATTGCCGTCGTGCAATTGCGCGGGCGTGATGTATTGCGTCACATAGCCTTTTTGTGGATGGGCACTTTCGGCACTGGCCACGCAGGTAGCAAAAGTGAAGTGGGGGATGCGGGCGGCAAAGGCTTGCAGCTTGTCCACATCCACCAAATCGGCATCGTGGGTCACGCCATAAATCAGGTGCAAGGGATGCGGGCTGCCCCCTTGCTCGGCAATTTTTTCTAGCATGGCCGTGAACGGTGCCAAGCCCGTACCACCGGCCAACAGCAACAACGGACGTTGAATATCGCGCAGGTAGAAGCTGCCAAGCGGGCCAGTCAGGCTGATGGCCGCACCAGGTTGGGCTTGCTGGCTCAAGTAGCTGCTCATCAAGCCACCGGGCACATTGCGAATCAAAAACGACACCGCACCGTTTTGCACCAACGAGCTGAACGAGTAAGCGCGTGTCTGCTCGGTGCCGGGCACTTGCAAATTGACGTACTGCCCCGGCAAGAAAGCCAGTTTTTTCAGGCTTTCGCCCTCAATGGTCAGGCTGATGCAGCTGGGCGACAGCGCACGCACTTCGCGGATGTGGGCCTCGTAGTGTGCTTGCTGGGTGCGGCAAGCTGCTGACGAAGCCGGAATGCGCAGTACGCAATCGCTGGCGGCACGCATTTGGCAGCTCAACACATAGCCTTGGGCCGCTTCTTCGTCGGTCAGGGCATCTTCAATGTATTCGCCTTGGGTGTATTGACCCGATTCGGCAAAGCACTTGCAGGTGCCACAGGCACCATCACGGCAATCGAGGGGGATGTTCACGCCTTGGCGGTAGGCGGCATCGGCAACGGTTTCGGTGGGCGAGGCTTCAATGAAGCGGGTCACGCCATCTTCAAATTGAAGCGCAATATGGTGGCTCATGGTATTGGACAGGCCGGGGCCAAGCCCCGGCCCAAGGCTCAAATGTGGTAGACGTCAATGACGTGGCTGATGTAGTCGTTCTTCAGAACAACGTACTTGCGCTGAATCACTGGCTGCGCGCCCGACACGTCCAAGGTGTACTCCGAAGTGCCGAAGTAGCTGTCGGTGGTGTGGTTGCGAAAGCTCAGGGTGTGCCAGTTAAAACGCACCTTGAGTTGCTGGCCGTCTTGCGACAGGATTTCCACATTGCTGGTTTGGTGCAGCGTGCGTGGCAGCGGGGTGCTGGCCGAAGAACGCTCGGTTTGGATACGGAAGATGCGGTCTTCCAAACCACTGCGGTTGGGGTAGTAAATGAGCGAGATTTCGCTTTGTGGGTCGCGTGTCAACTCGCCGTCATCGTCCCACGAGGGCATCCAGAACTCGGCATTCTCGCTGTAGCAGGCCAGCCATTCGTCCCATTGGCGGTCATCGAGCAGGCGGGCTTCGCGGTACAAAAAGGCTTGGACTTGTTCTGTCGTCATTGTCATGTCAATGGCTCCGTCTGCGCTTATTTCTGGGTTTTCTCGGCGGCTGCGGCCCGCTGCATGGCCTCGAGCCAGTAGCGGTGCTGTTCGGTGTACAAGCCTTCGTCCTCGGTTTTGATGCCGCTGAGCTTGGGTTGCAGGTCGATCTCTTTGGCGGCCTCATCGGGGCCATGCACCCAGTGGGTGGCCCCACGGGTCATGTCGTTCCAAGCCAGGTCGATACCGGCAAAGCCTTCTTGGCAGGCGCGGAACTCGTCCAAGTCGTCGGGGGTGGCCATGCCCGAGGCGTTGAAGAAGTCTTCGTACTGGCGGATACGGTGGGCACGCGCTTCTGCCGATTCACCCTTGGGGGCAATGCAGTAGATGGTCACTTCGGTTTTGTCCACCGAGATGGGGCGCAGCACACGAATTTGCGAGCTGAACTGGTCCATCAAATAGACATTGGGGTACAGGCACAGGTTGCGCGAGTGGCTGATCATCCAATCGGCGCGGGCCTCGCCGCAACGCTCAATCAGGTCATCGCGGTACTGGTAGGCCGGGCGGTCTTGCGGGTTGGCCCAACGTGTCCACAGCAGCATGTGACCATGCTCAAATGAGTAGAAGCCACCGCCATTTTTGGCCCAGTTGCCAGCATCCATGGCTTTGATGCCATCACCGGCTGCTGCTTGCTTGCGGTGGTTGGTGGTGGCAGCGTAGTTCCAATGCACCGAAGTGACGTGGTAGCCATCGGCACCGTTTTCGGCTTGCAGTTTCCAGTTGCCGTCAAAGGTATAGGTGGAGGAGCCGCGCAGCACTTCCAAACCTTGGGCGGATTGGTCGACAATCATGTCGATGATTTTGGTGGATTCACCCAAAAACTCGGTCAGGGGTTTAACATCTTCATTCAGGCTGCCAAAAAGAAAACCGCGATAGCTTTCAAAGCGAGCGATTTTCTTCAGGTCGTGGCTACCTTCTTTATTGAAATGTTCGGGATAACCCGCGTCTGCCGAATCTTTTACCTTGAGCAATTTGCCGCTGTTATTGAATGTCCAGCCGTGAAATGTGCAGGTGAAATTGGCTTTGTTGCCCTTTTTGCTGCGGGCCAGTGTGGCACCACGGTGCGAGCAGGCGTTGATCACCGCATTCAACTCACCTTGTTTGTTGCGGGTGATGATGATGGGCTGGCGACCAATATAGGTGGTGTAGTAGTCGTTGGGGTTGGGGATTTGGCTCTCGTGGGCCAGATAAATCCAGTTGCCCTCAAAGATGTGCTTCATCTCCAAATCAAACAATTCTGCATCGGTAAATGCAGAGCGGTGCAGTTTGTAGATATGCTGGCTGGGGTCTTCCACCAACATTTGATCCAATCGCTCTTGCACGCTGGCGTTGGGTGCAGGGGTACTCATCGTGTCTCCTTTTGTGCTTGTCTGGGGGCTTCCTGCCGCATGGTCAGATCAGTGCAGGGTTTACCCTGATACGATCTTTACTATTGCTTTTTTTGATCAAAGTTAATGCGCGCAGTAAATATCTTATGAATAAAGATATAAACAGGGCAAAGACTGTTTTCAACCGACTTCATACCTAAAAGGTATCGCATGGACTTACGACACCTCAAATACTTTGTGGCTGTGGCTGAAGAGCGCAGCTTTACCCGTGCGGCTGAGCGGTTGCATATCTCGCAGCCGCCGCTCAGTCGGCAGATACAGCAGCTAGAAGAAGCGATTGGTCAGCCCCTGATCGATCGTGAGGCCAGACCACTGCACTTGACCGAGGCTGGGCGGTTCTTTTATGCCCGTGCAGTGCGGCTGTTGGAGCAGTTCCACGAGACCATTGCCATGACGCGGCGCATTGCCCAAACCGATAAACGGTTGGTGTTGGGGTTTGCGGCTTCCACGATGTATGGCGCCTTACCGCACATCGTGCGCATGTTTCGGGCCACGCAACCACATACCGAGCTGGTGTTGTTGGAGCGCACGTCAGTGCAGCAAATTGAAGACCTCAATGCCGGGCGCATTGATGTGGGTTTTGGGCGCATTCGGCTGGAAAGCCCCAATGTCAAACGTGAGGTGCTGCGCAAAGAACCGTTGGTGTTGGCGATGCCCTGCGAACACCCGCTGGCCAGCGACAGCAGCCCCCTGAGTCTGACCGCTATCAAGCCTTATCCCTTGCTGATTTACCCGCGCCAACCCCGGCCCAGCTATGCCGATCAGGTGTTGTCCATTTGCCACGACTTGGGCATTGAGCCGGGCACGGTGCATGAAGTCAATGAAATGCAGACGGCGCTGGGGCTGGTGGCCTCTGGAATGGGGCTGTGTGTGGTGCCATCAGGGGTGCAGAAGCTGCGCCGTGAGGATGTGCTCTACCGGCCCTTGATGGAGCCCAGTGCCGTCTCACCCATCATCATGAGCACCCGGTTGCATGACCGTTCCCCCGACTTGCTGCTGCTGCGCACGCTGATTGACGAGGTGTATCAAGAGGGCGTCTATCCAGGGCAAGTGGCTGCGCCTGTGGGGGCTTCTCCAGGCGATGAGACAAGAGCGGCCAGCCTATGATCACCCATCCTTTTGCCCTTGGGGTCTGCTCACTCCACCGTCACGCTTTTTGCCAGATTGCGTGGCTTGTCTACATCGGTGCCACGGGCACAGGCGGTGTGGTAGGCCAGTAGTTGCAGCGGCACGACGTGCAGGAGCGGAGACAGCGCACCGTAATGCTCGGGCATGCGGATGACATGGATACCCTCGCTGCTCTCAATGCGGGTATCGGCATCGGCCAGCACATACAGCACCCCACCGCGCGCGCGCACCTCCTGCATGTTGCTTTTGAGCTTTTCCAGTAGCGCATCGTTGGGGGCTACTGTGACCACCGGCATGGCGCTGGTCACCAAGGCCAGCGGGCCATGTTTGAGCTCCCCGGCGGGGTAGGCCTCGGCGTGGATGTAACTGATCTCCTTGAGCTTGAGTGCTCCCTCCAGGGCAATGGGGTAGTGCAGCCCTCGGCCCAAAAACAGCGCATTTTCCATGCGGGCAAAGTCTTCGGCCCAGCCAATGAGCTGTGGCTCCAGTGCCAGCACCGCCTGTAAGGCCACCGGCAGGTGGCGCATGGCTTGCAAATGCGCCGCCTCTTGTTCGGCGCTGAGGCGGCCTTGGGTTTGGGCCAGCACCAAGGTGAGCAAAAACAGCCCAGCCAGTTGGGTGGTGAAGGCTTTGGTGCTGGCGACACCAATTTCTACCCCAGCACGGGTGATGTAGGCCAGCGCGCATTCCCGCACCATTGCGCTGGTGGTCACGTTACAGATGGTGAGCGTATGTGGGTGGCCTAGGCTTTGCGCATGGCGCAGGGCCGCCAAGGTGTCGGCGGTTTCGCCGGACTGGCTGATAGTGACGATGAGTTGGCGCGGGTTGGGCACCGAGTCTCGGTAGCGGTATTCGCTGGCTACTTCCACTTGTGTCGGAATGCGGGCGATAGATTCGAGCCAGTATTTGGCCGTGCAGCCGCTGTAGTAACTGGTGCCGCAGGCCAAAATCAACACCGAATCAATCTGACGGAACACCTGCGCTGCCTCTGGGCCAAACAGGGCTGGCACGATGCGGGTGATGCCGTCCAGGGTGTCGGCAATGGCACGGGGCTGCTCAAAAATTTCTTTTTGCATGTAGTGGCGGTATGGCCCCAACTCTGCGGCACCACTGTGGGCATGGACAGTACGCACGGGGCGCTCTGCCGTTGTCAGTGGCTGTCCATCCCGGGTGGTAATGCTGTAGCCGGTTGGTTGCAAATTGACCAGATCTCCCTCTTGCAGATAGATGATCTGGTCCGTCACTCCGGCCAAGGCCATTGCATCGCTGGCAACAAAATGCTCTTGTCCTTCTTGTCCTACACCCAGTACCAAGGGTGAGCCAGCACGGGCTGCCACAACGCGGTGCGGCTCGTCGTGGTGCAGCACGGCGATGGCAAAAGCGCCGTGCAACTGCGCCACGGCGGCTTGCACCGCAGCCAACAAATCACCGGTATACAGGCTGTCGATCAGGTGGGCAATGACTTCGGTGTCGGTTTGGCTGGCAAACACATACCCCTGTGCTTGCAAGGCGGCGCGCAGCGGCTCATGGTTTTCAATGATGCCGTTGTGTACCAAGGCTACTCGGCCCAAGGCTGTGGGCTGGCGGTGGGCCTCGGCGGTGGGGCCATAGCTGAAATGGGGATGGGCATTGCTCTCTACTGGAGCGCCGTGGGTAGCCCAACGGGTGTGGGCAATTCCCGTAGCGCCCTGCACCGGCACCTGTTGCACCTGCTCTAGCAACTCGGCCACCCGAGCCGTGCTGCGGGCGCGCTGCAAACCACCGCTGGTGGCACCGTCTAGGCTGGCCGTGTGTACGGCCACGCCACAGGAGTCGTAGCCCCGGTATTCCAGCCGTTGCAGCCCTTGTACCAACACAGGAACGATATTGCGCGAGGAGACGGCGCCAACGATGCCACACATAAGAAAAATTCCGCTGAAAAGGTGGCTCAATTGTGCGTTAAATTGCCGAATCTCAGACTTTTTCAAGGAGTAGCCCATGACCCGCTTTACCCTGAGCAGCCCCGACATTCCCAGCGGTGGCAGCGTGCCACCCCAGTTCGAGTTTGATGGCTTTGGCTGTGCGGGCCAGAACCAGTCGCCGGTGTTGCAGTGGAGCGGCGCCCCAGTGGGCACCCAAAGCTTTGCCCTCACGGTGTATGACCCCGATGCCCCCACCGGCTCGGGCTGGTGGCACTGGTTGGTGGTGGATTTGCCTGCGGGCACAACCACTTTGGCAGCCCATGCTGGCGCCCAAGGTGGTGCCAACCTGCCCGCTCCAGCCCGGCAGATACGCAATGACTATGGTGCCTATGCTTGGGGTGGCATGTGCCCACCGCCCGGCGATGCACCACACCGCTATATCTTCACCGTTCACGCATTGAGCGTGCCGCGTTTGGACATTCCAGACGATGCCTCTGCAGCATTGGCTGGTTTTATGATCAATGCGCACACGCTAGAAAAGGCCACCTTTACGGCAACCTACGCTCGCCCAGCAGCCTGAGAAGGGGCCGGCAAGGCCCGGCCCAACAGGTAGTCTATACAGGTACGCACGGCACGCGTCTGGTGCCGATTGGGCATGGTGAGCAGGTACATACGGGTGCCAAAAATGCTCAGTCGGTAGTCGTCCAGCATGGTGAGCACGTCGCCGGTAGCAATCTGGTCTTGCACCACATAATCGGGCACCAGCCCTATGCCCAGCCCGGCCAAAATGCCTTGGCGCAAAAATGGAAAATGCTCAGAGATGAGCGTGGGCTCAAGCATCACTTCTTCGCGGGTGCCACCACGATAGGCGCGCAGGCGCAACTGACGCCCCACCACCGCCGAAGTAATCAACGGCATGGTGCGCAATTGCTCAAGCGTGCTTGGCAGGCCGTGCTGCTGGGCAAACCCCCGCGAGGCGCAAGCCAGATAACGCACCAGCCCCAGTTCTCGGGCGACTAATGCGTCGGGCGGCTCTGGCAAAACCCGAATGGCAATATCGACTTCATCGCGGATCAGGTCATCGACCCGGTTTTCAAACAGCACATCGAGCACGATGCCGGGGTACAGGCGTTTGAAGTCAATCAACCAGTCAGACACCACCATTTGCCCATAGCCGCTGGGCACGCTCAAGCCCACCCGCCCTTGCAGCCCCTGGCCTAAAGTGGTGATGGTTTCGCGGGCGGCCAGCAGCTCATTGTGAATGCTGCGGCCATGTGCATACAGCCGCAGGCCCAACTCGGTGGGCTCTACACGGCGGGTAGTGCGCCGCACCAATTGCACTCCCACCGATTTTTCCAATTGGTGCAGGTGGTAGCTGACATTGGCCCGGGTCATTTTGAGCTTGCGTGCCGCTTGGCTCAAGTTGCCCGCATCAATGATGTCGACCAGCAAGGTCAGAGAGGCCAAGTCCATGGTTTTATTTGTCAAAAAATTTTTGACAGTCTGTCAATGGATGCTGTGATTGTCAAGACTGGCTCGCGCATCAACAATCACTCTCCAGAACATCAATACAGGAGACATCTGCATGGGCACTGCCATTCCCGCTTGCGTTGTCACCACGGCCCGCGAAGGTGGCGTGCTGGTGGTGACCATTGACAACCCACCCGTCAATGCCTTGGGCGTGGCGGTGCGCCAAGGGCTATGGGCTGCCCTAGAGCAGGCGGAACAGGATGCTGCTGTCCAGGCCGTGTTGCTATTGGGGGCAGGCACCTCCTTTATTGCTGGGGCTGACATCCGTGAATTTGGTCAACCCCCACAGCCCCCGCTACTGCCCGACCTTTGCAACCGAATCGAAGCCAGCCCCAAGCTGGTGATTGCCGCATTGCATGGCCCAACCCTCGGTGGTGGGTTGGAGGTGGCGCTGGCTGCGCACTACCGTCTGGGTTTGTCTGCCGCCAAATTGGGGCTGCCAGAAGTGAACTTGGGCCTGTTGCCCGGTGCGGGGGGCACGCAACGCACGCCGCGCCTGATCGGTGTGCAGGCCGCAGCAGAGCTGATGCTCAGTGGTCGCCACATGGGAGCCCAAGAAGCCTTGGCGGTGGGTCTGATCGATGATTTGGATGGGGGCCACGATGTGCGCGCTGCCGGGCTGGCTTATGCCCAGACCCTGTTGGCACAAAAAGCCCCGGTGCGCCGTACCCGTGATGCAGGCGCGCTGATCAACAAGGCTGCCAGCCAAGCGGCGCTGAATGTGCTCAAGGCCCACACCGCCAAAAAGACACCGGGGTTGTTCTCTCCACTGAAAATTCTGGAGGCCATTCAAGGGGCCATTGATTTGCCCTTTGACGAGGGGTTAAAGCAAGAGCGAGCCTTGTTTCTGCAATGCCTAGACAGCCCCCAGCGTGCGGGCCTGATCCACGCCTTTTTTGCGGAACGTGAAACCGCCAAGATCCCAGAAGCCAAGGCAGCAACCCCGCGCCCCTTGGCCCACATTGCCATTATTGGTGGTGGCACGATGGGGGCGGGCATCACGGTGGCGGCGCTGGATGCAGGGTTGCAGGTGACCATGATTGAACGCGATGCCCCCTCCATTGCCCGTGGTCAGGCCCATGTGGAAAAGGTCTATGACGGCCTGATCGCCAAAGGCCGCCTGAGCGCAGAGGCCAAAGCCGCGGTGATGGCACGTTACACCCCGAGCACCTCGTATGACGACATTGGGCAGGTAGATCTGGTGATTGAGGCCGTGTTTGAGGATCTTGACGTCAAAAAGACCGTGTTCCAGGAGTTGGATCGCGTGTGTAAGCCCGGTGCCGTGTTGGCTACCAACACTTCTTACCTTGATATTGATGCGATTGCCGCTGTGACCAGCCGTCCGCAAGATGTGGTTGGGTTGCACTTTTTCAGTCCGGCCAACATCATGAAGCTGCTGGAGATTGTGGTGCCCGCCAAGGTGGCGGCTGACGTAGTAGCCACCGCCTTTGCATTGGCTAAAAAGATGAAGAAAACCCCTGTGCGGGCTGGGGTGTGCGATGGTTTTATTGGCAACCGCATCATGGCGGTGTATCGGCAAGCCGCAGATTACTTGATGGAAGATGGTGCCAGCCCCTACCAGATTGATGAGGCGTTGCGGGCCTTTGGCTATCCCATGGGGTTGTTTCAGGTGGTGGATTTGGCCGGAGGGGATATTGGCTGGGCGGCCCGCAAGCGCCGTGCCCCCACCCGTGATCCGCGCGCCCGTTATGTAGAAATCAGTGACCGCCTGTGTGAGCGCGGCTGGTTTGGGCAAAAAACCGGGCGGGGGTTTTATCTGTACCCACAGGGGGCGCGCACGGGGGTACCCGACCCTGAAGTGCTGGCTATCGTCGATGCCGAACGGACCAGAAAGGGCATAACCCCACGCCCATTCACGGCGGACGAAATCATCCGCCGCTACATGGCTGCCATGGTCAACGAAGGCGCCAAGGTGGTGCAAGAGGGCATTGCCCTGCGCCCGTTGGATGTGGATGTGACCTTTTTGTCGGGCTATGGCTTTCCGCGCTTTCGTGGTGGCCCCATGAAATACGCCGACATGGTCGGGCTGGACAAGGTATTGGCCGATCTGCGTGAGTTTGCCCAAGAGGATGCTTGGTTTTGGCAGCCCGCAGCACTGTTGGAAACCTTGGTGGCCCAAGGGGCCAACTTTGACAGCCTGAACCACCGCGAATAAACGAAAAGGATATCCCATGCGTGAAGCCGTCATCGTCTCTACCGCCCGTACGCCCCTAGCCAAGTCGCACCGGGGTGAGTTCAATATTACCCCCGGCACCACCTTGGCCGCTTATGCCGTGAAGGCCGCAGTAGAGCGTTCGGGTATAGACCCTGCCCTCATTGAAGATGCCATTTTGGGCTGTGGGTACCCTGAGGGACGCACGGGCCGTAATGTGGCACGTGCCAGTGTGTTGCGCGCCGGGCTGCCCCTGAGCATTGCCGGAGCAACGGTCAGCCGCTTTTGTGCCTCGGGTTTGCAAGCCATTGCTATGGCCGCCCACCACATCATGGTGGACGGTGCCCCGGCCATGATTGCCGGAGGGGTGGAGAGTATTTCGGGCTTGCGCCGCAGCGAGGGCACTGGTGTGGACACGGGCATCGATCCTTGGGTGCTCGAGCACAAGCCGGATTTGTATATGGCGATGATCGACACCGCCGATGTGGTGGCCCACCGCTACGGCATCAGCCGTGAAGCCCAAGACCGTTTCTCGCTGGAGAGCCAACGCAAAACAGCACAGGCCCAAGCGGCAGGCCGCTTTGCCGATGAGATTGTGCCCTGCACCACCGTGATGGCCGTGACCGACAAGGCCACCGGCGCCGTCAGCCAGCGCGAAGTGACGGCCACTGCCGACAATTGCAACCGCCCCGGCACCACCTATGAGAGCTTGGCACAGCTCCAGCCGGTCAAAGGGCCGGGGCAGTTCATCACGGCGGGCAATGCCTCGCAACTGTCTGATGGTGCTGCCGCCTGCGTGCTCATGGAGGCCACACAGGCCGAGCGTTTGGGTTTGCAACCACTGGGTGCTTTTCGGGGGATGGCCATGGCTGGTTGTGAACCCGATGAAATGGGCATTGGCCCCGTGTTTGCCGTGCCCAAGTTGTTGGCGCGCCACGGCCTGAAGGTGGACGACATTGACCTGTGGGAGCTGAACGAGGCATTTGCCTCGCAGTCCATCTACTGCCAGCAGCGGCTGGGTATTCCCGATGAGCGCCTGAACGTCAATGGTGGTGCCATCTCCATCGGTCACCCTTTTGGCATGACTGGCGCACGCTTGGTGGGCCATGTGTTGTTGGAGGGGCGTCGGCGCAAGGCCAAGTATGCCGTGGTCACGATGTGCATCGCTGGTGGCATGGGTGCGGCTGGCCTGTTCGAAATTTTCTGAGGAACCCCACATGGATCTGCATTTCACCCCCGACGAGGAAGCCTTTCGCACCGAAGTGCAAACCTTCCTACAAGAAAAACTGCCCGCCCGCATCTCCCACAAGGTCAAGGCAGGCCAACGCCTGAGCAAGCAAGATCAGGACGATTGGCACGCCATACTCAATGCGCGGGGCTGGTATGCCAACCATTGGCCCGTACAGTACGGCGGCCCCGGCTGGGGGGCCGTGCAGAAGTTCATCTTTGACACCGAATGCGCACTCGCTGGTGGCCCGCGCATTGTGCCCTTTGGTGTCAATATGCTGGGGCCCGTGCTGATCAAGTTTGGCAATGCAGCACAGAAAAGTTACTGGTTGCCGCGCATTCTCAGTGGCGAGGACTGGTGGTGCCAAGGCTATTCTGAGCCCGGTGCTGGTTCCGATTTGGCCTCGGTCAAGACCACTGCCGTGCGCCAAGGCGGGCATTACATCGTCAATGGTCAGAAAACCTGGACGACCCAGGGCCAGCACGCCAACATGATCTTTTGTCTGGTGCGTACCAACCGGGAAGCACGGGCACAGGAAGGCATCAGCTTTTTGCTGGTAGACATGAACACACCCGGCGTGGAGTTGCGCCCCATCCGTACGCTCGATGGCGACCACGAAGTCAATGAAGTGTTTTTTACCGATGTGAAAGTGCCGGTAGAAAACCTGGTGGGTGAAGAAAACAAGGGCTGGACTTACGCCAAATACCTGCTCACCTACGAGCGCACTGGCATTGCCGGGGTTGGGTTTTCTGTTGCAGCATTGGAAAAACTGAAGGTGATTGCTGCCAAAGTGCATAAAAACGGCAAACCCTTGGCCCAAGACCCACAGTTTGCCGCTCGCATGGCCAAGGTGGAAATTGATCTGGAGAACATGAAAACCACCAACCTGCGCGTGATTGCGGCTGTGGCCGGTGGTGGTGTGCCAGGGGCCGAAAGCTCGATGCTAAAGATTCGGGGCACCGAGATCCGCCAAGAACTGCTGTCGCTGATTCGCCGTGCCATGGGGCCGTATGCGCTGCCATTTGTGGAGGAGGCTCAGTACACAGACGACAGCGCCACCCCCGTGGGGCCCAAGGAAGCTGCCACGGCAGCGGCCAATTATTTCAACTACCGCAAGCTGTCGATTTTTGGCGGCTCCAATGAAATCCAGAAAAACATCATCGCCAAGATGATTTTGGGACTGTGAGGCTGTTGCGATGAACTTTGAACACACCGAAGACCGCCGCATGCTGGCGGATACCCTGCACCGTTTTGTGACCGAACAATACGGTATTGAGACCCGCAACACGGTCGCCTATGGCGAGACAGGCCATAGCCCAGCCCTGTGGCAGCAATTTGCTGAGTTGGGGGCCATTGGCGCTTTGTTTCCCGAGGCCGATGGGGGCTTTGGCGGGGCAGGCTTTGACATCGCTGTGGTGTTTGAGGCTTTGGGGCAAGGGCTGGTGGTGGAGCCTTTTTTGGGGGCGCTGATGGTGGGGCAGGCGCTGGTGGCCGCAGGTACTGCGGCCCAAAAAGCACACCTTGCCAGCCTGATGGGTGGCAGCACAGTGGCTGCATTGGCACACGATGAGCCTGGTTCGCATTACCAGCTGGCCTATGTCACCACCCAAGCGATTGCCAATGACAAGGGCTGGTTGCTGACAGGCCAAAAAGCAGTGGTGTTGTTTGGCGATCAGGCCGACTTATTGCTGGTGTCGGCCCGCACCTCGGGCGCAGTCGACAGCGAAGCGGGTATCTCGCTGTTTCTGGTGCCCGGCAATGCTGTGGGTTTGGCGTGCCGAGGGTATGGCCGTATGGACGGGGGCCGTGCCGCAGAAATCACACTGAGCAACGTGCAGGTGGGGGCGGACGCCCTGTTAGGGGCGCCCAATCAGGGCATGGCTCTGCTGGAGCGGGCCGTGGGCTACGGCATTCTGGCCCTGTGTGCCGAAGCCTTGGGCGCCATGGATGTGGCGAAAAAAAGCACCCTCGAATACCTGCAAACCCGCAAGCAGTTTGGCAAGCCCATTGGTAGCTTTCAGGCGCTGCAACACCGCATGGCGGATGTGCTCATTGAAGTGGAGCAGGCACGTTCTGCTGTGATCAATGCGGCAGCGGCCATTGACGAGGATGATCGCATCCAGCGTGAGCGGGCGCTGTCGGCGGCTAAATACACGCTGGGCCGCATCGGCACTCTGGTGGCTCAAGAGAGCATCCAGCTGCATGGTGGAATTGGCATGACGTGGGAGTTGCCCCTGTCCCACTATGCCAAACGGTTGGTGATGATCGACCACCAATTGGGCGATGAAGACCACCATTTGGCACGTTTTATGGCTTTGGGCCAGTCGCTCTGAACTGGAGCATTGCCATGAGTCCAGCCCTGTTGAGCCGCCGTGAGGGGGCAGTGTGGGTACTGTCTAACAACAATGTGGCCGCCCGCAATGCACTGTCGGTGGATTTTTACACGGCCATGATCGCGGCCCTGCGCCAAGCGGCAGCCGATACCACTGTGGGCGCCATTGTTTTGACTGGCGAGGGCGGGCATTTTTGCTCTGGCGGAGATTTGCGTCAGTTGGCTACGCGCCGCGAACTGCCAGCCCAGGAGCGCCGCACCCGAATTGAGGGGTTACACGACCTGATCCGAGCGATGCGTGATTGCCCCAAGCCCCTGATTGCTGCGGTGGAAGGGGCTGCGGCGGGTGCGGGGTTGTCATTGGCGCTGGCGTGCGACATGCTGGTGACCGCCAGCGATGCGGTGTTCTCGGTGGCTTATGTGAAGGTGGGCCTCACCCCTGATGGTGGGGCTACCGCTTTTTTGGCCGAGTTGGTGTCGCGCCAGGTGCTGACCGAGTTGTGCCTGACGGGCGAGCGCCTCAGTGGTGAGCGCCTGCATGCACTGGGGGCCGTCAATCGGCTGGCTCCGCCCGGTCGTGCCTTGGAAGATGCTTTGGCATTGGCCCGTCAAGTAGCCTCTGGCCCAGAGTGGGCGATGGGGCGTATCAAAGAACTGTGCCGCCAAGCACCACGCAATACCCTGGAGCAACAACTGGATTTGGAAGCGCAGTCGATGGTGCATTCGCAAGCGACCGCAGAGTCGCACGAAGGCATTCAGGCCTTTCTAGAAAAACGCCAACCCGATTTCACCCGCCTACGCCAGCAAGGGGCTGGCAGGCTATAGGAGACAAACTGTGATGACCGATATGGATTTCCCTCTGGACGGGGTGCGCGTGCTGGATCTTTCGCGCGTCTTTGCCGGGCCAATGTGCGGTATGGTGCTGGCCGATTTTGGCGCGGAGGTCATCAAGGTAGAGCATCCGGGGCGGGGCGACGACACCCGCGACTGGGGCTTGCGCATTGGCAAAACCGAAACCACCTACTACAACAGCATGAACCGCAACAAGCGGTCGATCACGCTGGATTTGCAAAGCCCTGAAGGGCTAAAAATCATCCACGATCTGTTGCCACAGTGCGATGTCGTGATCCACAACTTCAAGTCTGGCGGTGCCGAAAAGCTCGGCTTGGGCTATGAGCAACTGCGGGCCATCAAGCCCGACTTGGTGTATTGCGCGGTGGGCGGCTACGACAGCAGCGGCCCCGAGGCCAAGCGCCCTGGCTACGACTTGGTGATTCAGGCCGAAGCTGGGCTCATGGCCCTCAATGGCGAGGCCAGCCAACCGCCGTTGAAGTTTGGCGTGGCGGTGGTGGATTTAATGACTGGCATGTATGCAGCCCAAGCGGTGTTGGCGGCCTTGTTTCGCCGCGAACGCACGGGCAAGGGCCGCTTGATTGAGATGGCGCTGTACGACTGCGGCATCACTGTGACAGGCTACTACGGGCTAGATGCCCTGGAGTTGGGCCACGACCCGGAGCGTTACGGCAATGCCCATCCTTCCATCGTGCCCTATGGCATGTACGACGCAGCAGATGGGCCGCTCATCATCGCCGTGGGCACCAATGCCCAGTTTGACAAGTTTTGCCGCCAAGTGATTTTGCGCCCCGACATTGTGGACGACCCGCGTTTTGCCACCAATGTCAACCGGGCGCAAAACCGGCGTGAGTTGCTGCCCTTGCTCAAAGAAATCATCCGTACCGGCCAGCGCGATGTGCTGCTCGAGCGCCTGACAGTAGCGGGTATTCCTTGCGGCAAGGTGGTGGGTTTGCACGAAGCCCTCACCAGCGAGCGCACCCGACGCAGCGGCTTGTTGCGTGATATGCCACACCCGGTGGTGGGCAGTACCCCAGTGTTTGCACCACCCTATCGGCTCGATGGCGAGCGCCTGCCTATTCGCCAAGCGCCGCCCACGCTGGGTGAAGGCACGCGCGAAGTGCTGCAACAACTGCTGCAACTACCAGAAGAACAATTACAAACATTGCAGGCCCAAGGCATATTGACCTTGCCGCCAACGGCCCATGCACAACACATTGCCGTGGAGTAACCCGCCATGAAAACACGCATCACTGAACTTTTGGGCATCCAACACCCCATCATCCAGGGCGGAATGCACCATGTGGGCTTGGCCGAGCTGGCAGCAGCGGTGTCCAATGCGGGCGGGCTGGGCATCATTACGGGCCTGACCCAACGCACCCCAGCGTTGCTCACCCAAGAAATTGCGCGCTGCCGCGCTATGACCGACAAGCCCTTTGGCGTCAACTTGACTTTTTTGCCCTCGGTGCAGCCGCCAGACTATCCGGGCTATGTGCGTGCCATCATCGATGGCGGCGTCAAGGTGGTGGAAACGGCAGGCAACAACCCACAGCAATGGTTGCCAGCACTGAAAGAGGCCGGCATCAAGGTGATTCACAAATGCACCTCGGTGCGCCATGCACTGAAGGCGCAGGCTATTGGTTGCGATGCGATCAGCGTAGACGGCTTTGAGTGTGGCGGTCATCCCGGTGAGGACGATGTGCCCAACTTCATCTTGTTGCCGCGTGCGGCACAGGCACTGAAGATCCCGTTTGTTGCCTCTGGCGGCATGGCCGATGGCCGCTCTTTGGTGGCGGCACTGGCGTTGGGGGCCGAGGGCATCAACATGGGCACCCGCTTTATTGCCACCCAAGAGGCGCCGGTGCATGCCAATGTCAAGCAAGCCATTGTGGCTGCCACCGAGCTCGATACCCGCTTGGTGATGCGTCCGTTGCGCAACACCGAGCGGGTGTTGAACAACGCCGCCGTGGAACGTCTGCTCGACAAAGAACGTGCCTTGGGGGCCAGCCTGCGGTTTGAAGACATCTTGCCCGAAGTAGCAGGGGTCTATCCCCGCATCATGCAGCAAGGCGAGATGGAGGCGGGGGCTTGGTCTTGCGGCATGGTGGCCGGACTCATCCACGATATACCCACCGTCCAGCAACTGATCGACGACATCATGGCCCAAGCGCATGCACTTATCAGCGAGCGGCTCACCACCATGCTGCGCTGAACGCAAACGCACTGATTCTGCTCGCCTGCACCTTCAGGTGACACCCTCACGGCCCCCTGTAATAAAAATCCCAAGGAGACAAAAATGGAACATCTCAATATCCGCCGCCGCCAATGGTTGCAAGCGGGCGCTTTGGCTGGCAGTAGCCTGCTGGGCGTTCCCGTTTGGGCAAAAACCGATTACCCCAACAAACCGATCAAACTGATTGTGCCGTTTAACCCCGGTGGGGCCACCGACATCTTGGCCCGTTCTATCGGAGAAAAATTAGCCACCCGGATGGGGCAGCCCGTGTTGGTAGACAACCGCCCCGGAGGCAGTGGCGTGACCGGGACGGACTTTGCCCTCAAGTCTGCGCCTGATGGCTACACCTTCTTGATCTCGCTGGGCACCACCATGTTGATCAACCAGTTTTTGTATACCAAGCTGCCCTACCACCCACAGCGCGATCAGGCACTGATGACACAAATTGCGCTGGCCCCCGTCACCTTGTTGGTCAATCCCAAGCTGCCAGTGAACAACGCCACCGACCTGTGGAACCATATCACGCGCAACAAGGGCGCACTGTCCTATGGCTCCTGGGGCAGTGGTTCGTACTCCCATTTGGCTTGTGCGTGGATCAGCCACAACCTGGCGGCCGATATGACCCATGCCCCCTACAAAGGCGAAGCCCCCATGATGCAAGACTTGGCCGGAGGCCAAATCGACATGGCCTTTGCCAGTTTGCAAGCGGCCAAGCCCCATATTGACTCGGGCCGGGTCAAGGTCGTGGCCGTCACTGGCGAACAACGCATGGCGGCATTGCCCCAAACACCGACTTTGATTGAGCAAGGCATCAAAGACGAAATTTTTCGGATCAGTGGTTGGCTTGGCATGAGTGCCCCAGCACGCACACCCACTGATGTGCTGCAACAGGTCACGGCAGAAGTGCGGGCCATCATTGCCCTGCCAGAGATCCGCCAGCGCATCCAGACGATGGGGTTTATTCCGGTGGGCAATACCCCCGAGCAGTTTTCCACCGCCTTTCAAAAAGATGCGCCCATCTGGGAGCGGGTGGTCAAGCTCTCCGGTGCCAAGCTGGATTAAACAGAGCTTGCACTTTTATTTTTAATCAATACAGAACCCCCAACCATGAAAATTCTCGTACCGGTCAAGCGCGTGGTGGACTACAACGTGAAAGTGCGTGTCAAATCCGATGGCACCGGCGTGGACATTGCCAACGTCAAAATGAGCATGAACCCCTTTGACGAAATTGCCATCGAAGAGGCCGTGCGCCTGAAAGAAAAAGGCTTGGTCACTGAGGTGATCGCCGTCTCCTGCGGCACCGCCCAGTGCCAGGAAACCCTGCGCACGGCCATGGCAATCGGCGCCGACCGCGCCATCTTGGTCGAAACCGAGGCCGAACTGCAACCGCTGGCCGTGGCCAAGCTGCTCAAGGCGCTGGTGGACAAAGAGCAACCCGGCCTCATCATTTTGGGCAAGCAAGCCATCGACG
>NZ_BAAGYJ010000011.1:0-98368 GCF_054779375.1 Giesbergeria giesbergeri
TGGCAAGAAAACTTGAGAAATCTTTGCGACTACTGCTTAAACCGTGGGGAGTTCAAGTTGTTGCTGATGGGTTGGTTGTGTGAACAACTGGTCCTTATCGGCAGCAAGGGGCGCATTGTAGCACCAATTTAGCCTCAGAACGAGGGAGCATGTCTTGGTCGGCTAAAGAGATAGAGCTTGTTCTAGTGCGTCCACAAACAGCCCCGGCACATCACAGCCTGTTTGCTGTTGGATTTCTTGAAAACAGGTAGGGCTGGTGACGTTGATCTCTGTAACGCAATCACCAATGACATCGATGCCAGCTAACAATAGTCCTCGGCTGTAGAGAATAGGTGCCAAGGTATTGGCAATTTCCCAATCACGGGCAGACAGTGGCTGGGCTACTCCTTTGCCACCAGCAGCTAAGTTGCCACGCACTTCGCCTCCTTGGGGGATACGTGCCAAACAGAAAGGCACGGGCTTGCCGCCAATGACCAGTACCCGCTTGTCCCCTTGTGCGATGGCGGGCAGAAACTTTTGCACCATCAGGGTTTGTGCACCCTCTTGGTTGAGGGTTTCGATAATGCTGCCTAGATTCATACCATCTGGCCCAACACGGAAGATGCCCATGCCACCCATGCCATCCAAAGGCTTGAGGATGATGTCTTGGTGTTCAGTGTGGAACTGACGCACATCATCAGCGTTGCGTGTGACCAGCGTTGGGCCGATCAATTGCGGAAACTCCAAGATGGCCAGCTTTTCTGGATGGTTGCGCAGGGCTTGGGGCTTGTTGAATACACGGGCACCGTCACGCTCAGCCTGTTCTAACAGATGCGTGGTATAGAAATACTCGCTGTCGAAGGGAGGATCCTTGCGCATTAGCACCACGTCAAAATCGGCCAAAGCAACCGTGCGTTCCTGTTGCACATGGAACCAATCTTGCAAACTGCCTGTGAGCGTGATGTCACGCACTTGGGCCTGCACTGGCGAGCC
Source organism: Giesbergeria giesbergeri (assembly GCF_054779375.1). Taxonomy (NCBI): domain Bacteria; kingdom Pseudomonadati; phylum Pseudomonadota; class Betaproteobacteria; order Burkholderiales; family Comamonadaceae; genus Giesbergeria; species Giesbergeria giesbergeri. Next base: position 973 of record NZ_BAAGYJ010000011.1, read on the forward strand.
ACGCAACCAACGCACCTGTCGGGGCTGGCATGCCGCGATCTGATGACCACGGCGCTGTGCCTCGCGCATGATGGCAAAGGTGGTGTCTTTGTAGGTTACAAAGGACTCCAGCGGGTCGGCAACAAACAGGATGTTCATGGGATGGCGTACTCAAATAGCAATCTTGGAGCCCAATTCCACCACAGCATTGCTGGGTAGATGCAAGAAGTCGGCGGCACCACTGGCATTGTGGTGCATCTGTGCAAACAGTTTTTCACGCCACGCCACCATGCCCCCCCCAGAGGTAGGGATGACGGTGTCACGCGACAAGAAGTAGCTGGTCGCCATCGGCTCAAGGGTGCAGCCCAAGGCGCCCAACTGTTCCAGTGCGAGTGGCACATTGGGGTTGTCCATAAAGCCGTAATGAATCACAACCTGCCAGCAGTCGTTGCCCAAGGTGGACATTTCCACGCGCTCTTCATTGGCCACCCAAGGCACTTCGTGATGGCGCACAGTAACAAACAGGTTTTGCGCATGCAGCACCTTGTTGTGCTTGAGGTTGTGCAGCAAGGCATTCGGTACGGTATTGGGGTCGGCAGTCAGGAAAACTGCTGTGCCAGCCACGCGCACAGGAGGATTGACAAACACTGCGGCCAGAAAATCTGACAGCGCAATGGCATCACTTTGCATGGCCTCGTGCAAGAGGCGGCGACCTTCTTTCCATGTCTGCATGACGATGAAAATGGCCCCAGCAATGACCAGCGGGAACCAGCCGCCATCAAATAGTTTGAGCAGATTGGAAGCCCAGAAAGCAAAGTCCACACCGAAGAAGAAAGCCGTGGCTCCCACACACAACCACAAGGGCAAATGCCAAGCGTTGCGAATGACAAAGAAAGTCAACACGGTGGTGATGAGCATATCGGTGGTGACGGCAATGCCATAGGCGGATGCCAAAGCACTGGAGGACTTGAACATGCCTACAGCCAACACGATGAGGACAAACAACCCCCAATTGACAAAGGGCAGGTAAATTTGACCGGCCTCTTGGACACTGGTGTGCAGTACGCGCAGACGGGGCAGGTAACCCAGCTGAATGACCTGTTTGGTGACGCTGAAGGCACCAGAAATCAAGGCTTGTGAGGCAATCACCGCAGCCATGGTGGCCAGCAGCACCAAGGGCAGCAAGGCCCATTCAGGGGCCATCATGAAGAAGGGGTTTTTTACGGCCTCAGGCTCTTTGAGAAGCAGCGCACCCTGTCCAAAGTAATTGAGGGTGAGTGCTGGCATGACGATGGTGAACCAAGTCATACGGATAGGACGTCGGCCAAAATGGCCCATGTCGGCATACAAGGCCTCGCCCCCAGTGACGCACAACACTACGGCCCCCAGAATAATGAATGTGGTGCCTGGCTGCGCCCACATGAATCCTATTGCGTAGTGCGGACTGATGGCCCACAAAATACCTGGATTACCAACGATGTGAAGGATACCCAACGCCGCAATCACAATGAACCATGCCACCATGATGGGGCCAAAGAAGCGCCCAATGCTGGCACTGCCGCGCTTTTGCACCATGAACAGCAGTAGCAGGATGACCAAGGTCAGAGGAACCACGGCTTTTTTGAAGGTGGGAGAGATGACTTCTAATCCCTCCATCGCACCCAGCACCGTAATGGCTGGGGTGATCACGCCGTCGCCATAGAAAAGGCAGGTACCAAAGATGCCCACCAGCAAGAGTACATGGCGCAAGCGGGGCTGGTCTTTGACGGTTTGGGAGGCCAGCGCCAACATGGCCACCAGCCCCCCTTCACCGTGGTTGTCGGCCCTCAAGACCAGAGCAACATACTTCAATGAAACGATGACGGTCAGTGTCCAGAAGAAGATGGACAAGATGCCATGCACGTTGTCGGGGGTGAAGGGGACATGACCGGAGCCAAAGACCTCTTTGACTGAATACAGGACACTGGTACCGATGTCGCCATAGACGACACCAACAGCACCCAGCATCAGCGCACCAAGGGAAGATTTGGAGTTTTGCACAGGAAATAGTCCGAGCGTTGCACCCTGTCGGGCATAGGCCACCCTTGAACGGGAGACTGGGATTGTGCGCTGGCTGTTGTGACTTGCCAGCAGAAAACGCCCGCCTGTTGCCAAGGCGCCACGGCCCCAGTGGCTTAATCGTAGACTTCAGCGTTGGGATCAGTGGCTTCGAGTTCGTAACTGGCTGCCAGCATGGCCAAACGTGCGACCACACCGTACATGTAGAAGCGGTTGGGGGCGCTGGCCCCAGGACGCGCACCGGGCTGGGGTAGTTGCGTGCTGTGGTGAAAGGCCAAGGGGACAAAACCAGCGCCGGGTGCATTGAGGTTTTCATCGCTGCCACGATCGGCATGGATGCGATAGAAACCACCGACCACGTAGCGATCGACCATATAGACCACTGGCTCCGCTACAGCTTCATGGACTCGCTCTTGGGTGAGCACACCTTCTTGGATCAGTGCATCATGAACCGTTTGCCCATCCTTGCTGACCGCCATCGATGCCAGTGTCTGGGGTTGCAGTGCTGCCAGCTCTTTGGCGTCGCGCACCGTCATCACACCCATACCGTGGGTGCCGTTGTCTGCCTTGACAACAACGAAGGGCTTTTCGTTGATGCCGTACTCTTTGTACTTGCGTCGAATTTTGCCCAGCAATGTATCGACCTGGGTTTGTAATTGCTCCAAGCCAGTGCTGCTGGTGAGATCCACATCACTGCACTTGCCAAACAAGGGGTTGATCAGCCAAGGATCAATGCCAAGCACCTTGCCAAAGCGTTTGGTGACCTCTTCATAGCTGCGAAAGTGCTTGCTCTTGCGACGCACACTCCAACCTGCATGCAGGGGTGGCAGCAAATATTGTGCATGCAGGTCTTCCAAAATACCGGGCACGCCTGCCGACAGGTCATTGTTGAGCAAGATGGTGCAGGGATCGAAGTTTTTTAACCCAATACGACCGCGCTCACGCAACAATGGCTCCAGCGTAATCGACTCGCCATTGGGCAAGTCCATCACCAAGGGTTTCTTGACGTCAGGACTGATGGAGCCAATGCGAACATGCAACCCAGCCATATTGAAGATGCGCTGGAGCTGTGCCAAATTGCTCAGATAAAAGCTGTTGCGCGTGTGGTTCTCAGGCACGATGAGCAGGTTGCGCGCTTCGGGACAGATTTTCTCGATGACTGCCATAGCAGCCTGCACAGCCAGCGGGAGCATTTCGGGGGTGAGGTGATTCCACCCCCCCGGAAACAGATTGGTATCTACAGGCGCCAATTTGAATCCGGCGTTGCGGATATCAACCGAGGTATAGAAAGGTGGAGTGTGCTCCATCCACTCCAGGCGAAACCATCGCTCGGTAGCAGGCATTGAATCAATAATGCGCTGTTCGAGTTCGTTGATAGGCCCGGTGAGGGCGGTGATGAGGTGCGGAACCATAGGTTGCCCTTGAAAGACAGTTGCGCACCATTGTAGGGAGTTGACCGGCGGTTTCTGACAGACTTATCGACGCCAGAAAGCGGGGGTCAGCAAAGCCATAAAACTGAGAATCTCCAACCGCCCGAGCAACATGCCCAAAGTACAAACCCAGAGCTGAAAATCTGTCAGGGTGGTGTAGTTGCCTGAAGGGCCAACTCCCCCCATGCCAGGGCCTACACAGTTGACGCTGGCGATGGCCGCACTGATGGCGGTGATCGGGTCGAGATCCGTGAGCAATAGCACCATGCTCAAGACGATGACAGTGCCACCATAAACCAACATGAAAGCCATGATGGAGAAAATGGCGCCACTTTCAACAACCGCCCCCCCCAAACGCACCGGCTGCACTGCATGGGGATGCACTAAGCGGGTCATTTCACGCCGGGCCTGCTTTACCAAAATGAGCATACGCACCATCTTGATGCCTCCCCCTGTAGAGCCGGCACTGGTGGCTACACCGGAGAGCATGAGCATGAAAACAGGGGCCAGTACGGGCCAGTGCAGATAGTCCACCGTGGCAAAGCCCGTGGTGGTAGCCACCGAAACCACATGAAAAACACCGTGGCGCAAGGCATCTAAGGGGCCGTACACATTTTTGGCCCACAGCAACAGCGCTACCAGCACACCGCCACCCAACAGTGCCACCAAGGTGGCTTGCATTTCTGGATCGCGCCAAAAGCCACGCCAGTGCCCTTTACGCAGGGCAACAAAATACAGAGCGAAGTTGCAGCTGGCCAACAGCATAAAAACCAGTGCCACCAACTCCAGCCACATCGATTGAAAATAACCCAAACTGGCATCGTGGGAAGACATGCCACCTAAGCTGACCGTGGCAAACATATGCATGAGCGCATCGACAGGCGACATGCCTACCAACCAATAGGCGACAACACAAGCCAACGAAAACAAGGCGTAAACACCCCAGAGCCCTTTGGCTGTTTCCGTCATGCGCGGGGTAAGCTTGGTGTCTTTGATCGGGCCAGCCGCCTCGGCCTTGAACAGTTGCGCACCGCCTACCCCAAGCATAGGTAACACGGCTACGGCCAAAATCAGAATGCCCATGCCCCCCAGCCATTGCAGAAAGGTGCGCCAAACATTCACAGACACTGGCAAGGTGTCGAGGCTGGGAAGGACTGTGGAACCGCTGGTAGTCAGCCCAGACACCGTCTCAAAATAAGCGTGGGTGAAACTCAGAGAACGGCCTATTTGGTCATAGGCCAACAGCAGTGGCAAGGTAGCAAACAGAGGCAACAACACCCAAACCATCGTGACCAGCATGACGCCGTGGCGGGGTTGCAATTCACGTTGGTAACGACGCAAAGCTACGACCAGGGTGCCCCCTACCAACAAGGTAAAGGCCATGGAGACCGGGTACACCGGCCAGATGCCATCCTGCATCCACCATGACACGGCCAGTGGCACCCCCATAGCCAAGGCAAAGAGCATCAGCAACATGCCCAACACACGCAGAACGGCAAGCACATCTGTCATGGCAGCAGACCGTGGCCAATGCCATCAGAAAAAGGTGGCACTGACACGAAAAAGTTTTTCCACGTCTCGCACCAACCGTTTATTGGGCAAGAAAAACACCACATGGTCATTGCTTTCGATGACAGTATGGCTGTGCGGAATCACCACTTGGGGCAATCCAGCGGGTTGTGGTGCATCTTCTGGCCCGTGTAAACCACGCACAATCAGGCCCATATGGACGTTTTCTGGCAAAGACAGGTCACTGACCTTGCGCCCCACGACTCTGGAGCTTTTGCGGTCACCACGGGCCACAATTTCTAGTGCCTCGGCCACGCCCCGGCGCAGGCTATGCACCGCCTGCACATCGCCTTGGCGCACATGGGCCAGTAGCTCCCCCAGCATGGCTTGGGCAGGGGACAAGGCAATATCGATTTCGGTGCCGTGCATCAGGTCAGCGTAGCTGCGACGGGTAATCAACGACAGTACGCGACGTGCGCCCAACCGCTTAGCCAGCAGGCTGGACATGATGTTGTTCTCATCATCGTCGGTCAGGGCCAAAAAGAAATCGACCTCCTCAATGTTTTCGGCCTCGAGCAAGTCTTCATCGGTGGCATCGCCCTGCAAAACCAACACATCGCCAGGCAAGGTAGATGCCAGGGCAATACAACGTTCAGGATGGCCCTCCACCAACTTGACATGAAACCGCCCAGGCTGACTCCCCAATTCCTGTGCCAGACGCAGACCCACATCACCGCCCCCAGCCACCATGACACGGCGCACTGGGCGTGCTGGCTGGTGTGGACGCCGGTGCAAAGCGGCCAAGACAAAGGAAATGTGCTCACGCGCTGCCAGCACAAACACCTCATCGCCTGGCTCAATCCGGGTGTTGCCACCACAGGGAACAAAGCGGTCTGGCTCCTCAGGAAAGCGCCGGTAAATAGCCACCAAACGCATAGCCACATCGGGGGTGGCTACGCGCACCTGCGCAATGGTCTGCCCTACCATAGGTGCCCCTAGCATGGCACGGGTAGAGACCAGACAGGCCCGCCCCCCGGCAAACTCGCGCACCTGCATGGCCTCAGGGTATTCAATCAACTTGGCAATGTAGCGGGTCAGCGATGCTTCCGGACAGATGACATTGACGGCAAAACCCTCTGGCCCGGCCAAAATGCCGCCGGGGTCAAAACCGGAGGAGCGCACCCGCGCAATACGCGCGGGAACATTGAACAACAGTTGCGCCACCTTGCAAGCGACCAAATTGGTTTCGTCTTGGGTGGCACAAGCAATCAACAAGTCGGTGTCTTGGGCACCGGCCTCTGCCAATACGCTGGGATTGATACCACTGCCCACAACGCCGCGCAGGTCAAACCGGGCCTCCAACTCGCGCAGACGCTGGGCATTGGTATCAATGACGGTGATGTCATTGCGCTCAGAGACCAAACTATCGGCCACGCTTTGACCGACGCGCCCCGCGCCCAAGATGATGATTTTCACAACCGCAATCGCTTGTTCAGCTGCGCACCTCGCCTTCGCCCAGCACGATGTACTTGAGCGAAGTCAGCCCCTCAATCCCTACTGGGCCACGGGCATGGAATTTGTCGGTGCTGATACCGATTTCGGCGCCCAAACCGTATTCAAAGCCATCGGCAAAACGGGTGCTGGCATTGACCATGACACTGCTGGAATCGACTTCGCGCAGAAAACGCTGGGCATGGATGTGGTTGGTGGTCAGGATGGCCTCGGTGTGCTGGCTGGAATACTGGTTGATGTGGGCGATGGCCTCATCAACCCCAGACACCAGCTTGATGCTGATGATGGGTGCCAAATATTCTTCGCTCCAATCTTGCTCGGTGGCAGGCACCAAAGTAGCACCCGCGACCCCCTGCAACAGGGCCAAAGCTTCGGGGCAGCAGCGCATCTCTACCCCCTTGGCGGCAAACACTGCTCCAATTTGTGGCAGAAACTGGGCCGCGATGCTGCGGGCGACCAGCAGACTCTCGGTGGCATTGCAAGGGCTGTATTTTTGCGTTTTGGCGTTATCGACCACGCGCAGGGCCATGACTAAATCGGCACTGTCGTCCACATAGGTGTGGCAATTGCCATCCAAGTGCTTGATGACGGGCACCTTGGCATCACGGCTGATGCGCTCAATCAAGCCTTTGCCCCCGCGTGGGATGATGACATCGACAAACTGTGGCATGGCGATGAGTTGGCCTACGGCCTCGCGGTCGGTGGTGGGCACCAGTTGCACGGCATGTTCGGGCAGGCCTGCCTCTTGCAGCGCCTGCACCACCAAACGGGCCAAGGCTTTGTTGGAGTCGATCGCCTCGGAGCCGCCGCGCAAAATGCAGGCATTGCCACTTTTGATGCTGAGGCTGGCGGCCTCGATCGTGACGTTGGGGCGGCTCTCGTAAATCATGCCAAAAACACCAATAGGCACCCGCATTTGACCCACACGGATACCGCTGGGCTGCTGCTTCATGCCCAGGACTTCGCCAATCACGTCGGGCATAGCGGCCAATTGCTCACAACCTTGGGCGCAGGTTTCTAACACCTTGGGGGTGAGCTTGAGGCGATCTACCATAGGCTCGGCCAGCCCTGCGGCGCGGGCGCGCTCCAGATCACGGCTGTTATCGGTCTGCAAGGCATCCGTTTGCTCACGCAGCAGACGGGCCAAGACCAACAAAGCCTTGTTCTTGGCTGCTGCCGGAGCCTTGGCCATCAGGGCAGAAGCGGTTTTGGCTTGCAAACCGAGGGTCTGCATGATTTCGGTGACATCAAGGGCGTTCATGGAAACAGATTCTGGCAGAAGCGCCGCTGTAGGCAACCGAAACTCAGAGGAAACACACAGCAGGCAGGGCCAGCAAGCACCCGATGTGGCGCAAATGCTGCAACGGGCAAACTGGCCCACCTTGCTATTCCCGTCGCTTAGGGTCTTCGGCTTTTCGATGCGATCTTGTTTTGCACGAGGGTGGTGTGCCTCACGCACTTTTGTGACGACTGTTTCGGATGTAGGTGGTTTTTGGATGGGCATCGATGTTAATCTGGCATTCCAATAGAAGACGCCTTCTACTCCCCGTGGGCTTGTTAGTGAGCCCTCTCTGCCCGTGTATTGCACATGAAAATCATATTATTGAATCCACCCCATACTGCGATAGGAAGTCGTATTCCTGGAGAGCATCTGCCACCTTTAGGATTGCTCTCGGTGGGTGGCCCTTTAATCGATGATGGTCACACGGTTTGTTTGGTAGATGCAGATAGGGAATTATTGACCATAGAAGAAATGGTGTCTACCATACTCACCAACGCCCCTGATGTATTGATGTTGGGTCACTCAGGGTCTGGCTCCGTTCACTCCACCGTTTTGAAAATTTGTCAAAAAATAAAAGAATACCAGCCACAATTGATTATTATTTATGGTGGGGTGCATCCTACATACCACTGGGATGAAATCATGCTGGAAGCACCAGCCATCGATATCATTGTCAGAGGCGAAGGGGAGAAAACCACACGAGAACTGGTACGGGCGCTGGAGGTGGGGCAAACTTTATCTGAAGTGGCTGGCATCGTTTTTCGTGAGAACGGCCGCACCCAAGCAACACCGCCCGCAAAGGTGATAGACCAGCTGGATCAATTTCGTGTTGGATGGGAACTGATTGACCACAAGGACTACTCCTACTGGGGAGGAAAGCGCGCAGTGGTCGTGCAATTCTCAAGGGGCTGTCCGTATCTTTGCAGCTATTGTGGGCAACGGGGCTTCTGGAGCAAATGGCGCCATCGAGACCCGCAAAAGTTTGCCCAAGAGCTGGGACGGCTGTATCGGGAAGAAGGGGTAGAGTTGATCAATTTTGCAGATGAACTCCCTACTGGCTCCAGAAAGGCATGGAAAACTTTTTTGGAAGCCTTGATTGCTGAAGATGTTCCCTTGCTGTTGGTAGGCTCTACCAGGGCAGGGGATATTGTCAGAGACAAGGATATTCTTCACCTGTACAAACAGGCTGGCGTTGTTCGATTTCTTTTGGGTATTGAGACATACAACGAGACAACCCTTGCCCACATTCGCAAAGGGGCCAGCATGTCCGAAGACAGAGAGGCGATCCAATTATTGCGTAAACACGGCATTATCTCGATGGCGACTTACGTACTGGGCTTTCATGAAGAGCGTGATATTGATTATTGGCACTCCTACAGACATCTGCTTTCTTACGACCCGGATCAGGTACAACTACTTTATGCCACACCACACCGGTGGACTCCGTTTTATGAGTCTGTTGAGCATCGGCGGGTAGTACAAAAAGACACCACCAAATGGGATTACAAACACCAAGTCTTGGAAGCAGAGAACGTGCCCGTGTGGCGGGTTTTTATGTGGTTCAAAACCATTGAAGTGTTGATGCAAGCCAGGCCGCGTGTGCTTTACAGAATGCTCTTTCATCCAGAGGCCCGTTACAGACATGCCATGCGTTGGTACACCCAGATAGGCCGTAAAGTCTGGTTCCACGAGCTTTTTGAGTTTTTGTTCAAAACGCGCATAGAGAAAAATGGCCCTGCGCTCTCTGCGCTGATGGGGACTGCATTCACAAAACGCGAATACTCGATGGCATCAAAGGGCCAACGCACGGCAGGCACGATTCCCATCATGAATGCCAGCGACCATTGATGGGCCTTGGTAAAAAGCCTCGCCCCGTTTCAACGCGCTGCCAACGCCAGCTTGCCCAACTGTAAGGCCAGGCGCTGCAAGGCCTGCCACGGCTGTTGCGGCCAATCGGGCACCGACAAGCCCTTGACGATGCCATCGACCTTGTGTGCTGATTGCAGCAACCGGGCCAGCGCCGCATCGGTGGTGCGGGGCACAATGCGCTCAAACAGGCGCTCCTTAGCCCCCCAAACACGTTGTTCACGCAATGCCATTGGCAAAGGGCGGCCTGCGGTAACAGCATCCTTGACGCGCTTGAGGGTGCGGATGTCTTCGGCCAGCGCCCAATGCACCAGCACAGCAGCTTCACCCTCGGCCTCAAGGCCGTCTAACATGCGCTGCACACGCAGCAATTGGCCAGACAACACGGCTTCTGACAGCTTGAACACATCGTAGCGGGCCACGTTGAGCACGGCTGCCTCCACCTGTTCCCAGTGCAGTTGTCCTGGGGGATAAAGCAGGGCCAGTTTCTGGATTTCTTGGTGCGCTGCCAGCAAATTGCCCTCCACCCTGTCGGCAAAAAAGGCCAAGGTGCGTTGGCCCTCTTCTCCGTCCACCACCTGCTGGCTTTGGGCTGCCAGCCGCTGGGCAATCCATTGTGGCAAGGCAGCCCGCTCTACTGGGTCGATCTGTACCGTAACGCCGTGGCTCTCTAGTGCCGCAAACCAAGCGCCCGTTTTGGTGGCTTTGTCTAAACGCGGCAACAAAACCAGTGTCAATGCACCCTCGTTGCCCACAGCAGCCTCGGCCAACTGTTGCAGCGCGGCACTGCCCTCTTTGCCTGGCTTGCCTGAGGGGATGCGGATTTCGATGATTTGCTTGTCGGCAAACAGGCTCAAACTGCCACCGGCGGCCAACACAGCACTCCAATCGAAATGGGCACCGGCTACAGTGAAGGTGCTGCGCTCGGTATAGCCCTGAGCCCGCGCTGCCGCCCGGACAGTGTCGGCCGCTTCTTGTTGGAGCAATGGCTCATCGCCATGCAAGGTGTAAAGCGGACGCAGCCCTTTGTGCAGATGGGCCGCCAGTTGGGTCAAGGCAATGTGCATGAGACAGTGGGGGCACTACGGCAAACGCACTGCGGCCAAGCGGCGCAGCAGTTGCTGCACCAAATCGGTCTGCATATTGCGTTGCAGCAGTGCCTCTTCGGCCTCTTTAGCCAAGGCAATAGTTTCGCTGTAGCTGATGTCGCGGGTTTGCAGCAACTCGGTCGGCTCCAGCAGTTCCTCACCCTTTTGCGTGCGCAAGCGAAACTTGATACGCAAGCGCAATTGCAACTCGCGCACCTGTCCCGAAGCGTTCAGGCCCACCACGCTGCGTTCGTTCTGTTCTTGCAGCAGCTCAAACACCACCTGCGCTTGCGGCAACCGGGCGGGTTCGCGCCACACCTGCAAGGCGGTGGTTGACCCATCCAAGGTGCGTTGCAACTCGCGCGCCAATGGCGATGTAGTGGGTGCCGCGATATAGAGGGACTGAAAGGCAAACTGCGGCACACCCCGCAGCCGAAAACCACAGGCCGACAGCGCCAGCGAAGCGGGCAGCAGAGCCAGCCAAGCCCGCCGAGACCAGCGGCCTTCAGCAGCAGGAGCAGGATGTGCCATGCCTCAAACCACCACGTTAACCAAACGGCCTGGCACCACAATCACCTTCTTGGCAGCAGCACCATTGGCCTGCTTGAGAAAGGCCTCGTGGGCCAGTGCCACGGCTTCAATCTGTGCCTTGTCGGCCTGTGCAGGCACAAAGATAGAGCCGCGCAGCTTGCCATTGACTTGCAGCATCAGCTCAATCTCGTCTTGCACCAGTGCCTGTGCATCCACCTGGGGCCAAGCGGCATCGAGCAAATCGCCCAAGTGGGCGGCATAACCCAATTGCGTCCAGAGCGCATGGCTGATGTGCGGCGTAGCCGGATAGAGGCAGCGCAGCAAAATACCAAAGCCTTCAATCAGTGCAACATGGGCACCGGGGCAGTCCAGCGCCTTGAAATCTTCCAAGGCGTTGAGCATTTTCATAGTGCCCGAGACCACGGTGTTGTACTGCATACGCTGGTAGTCGTAATCCACCTGCTTGAGCACGCTGTGAACCTCTAGGCGCAGTGCCTTGGCTTCTTTGCCAAAGGCCACGTCTTTCAGGCTGGCAGCACCGGCCACACTGGCGTTGGCGGCCACGGCATCTAGCGTTGAGAGTTTGACGCCAAAGTTCCAGACCCGGCGCAAGAAGCGGTAGCTCCCCTCCACGGCGGCATCGTTCCACTCCAGCGTAGCCTCAGGTGGAGCGGTGAACATGGTGTACAGGCGTGCAGTATCGGCACCGTATTTTTCGATCAACTCTTGTGGGTCAATGCCATTGTTCTTGGACTTGGACATGGTGCCCACGCCCTCGTAGTCAATCGGCGTACCCACTGGTAAATCACCCACAGCGTTTTTCAGCTTGGCACCCATGATTTTGCCCGCATCATCGAGCACATGCTCCACATCGTGCGGCCAGAAATACTCCTTGGCCCCCTTGTCTGTGCGACGGCTATAGATATGGTTGAGCACCATCCCCTGGGTGAGCAGCTTAGTGAACGGCTCATCGACCTTGACCAAGCCCAGATCACGCATGACCTTCGTCCAAAAGCGGGCGTACAACAGGTGCAAGATGGCGTGCTCAATGCCACCGATGTACTGATCCATGGGCATCCAGTAATCCGCACCTTCAGCGACCATTTTTTCGCTGTTTTGGGAATCGCAATAGCGCATGAAATACCACGAGCTATCGACAAAGGTATCCATGGTGTCGGTTTCACGCCGTGCAGCTTGGCCGCAGACCGGGCAAGTCACACCCGCATGGAAGCCTTCGTGCTTGTGCAGCGGGTTGCCCGAACCATCGGGGATGCAATCTTGCGGTAGCACCACGGGCAGGTCTTTTTCGGGCACCGGCACCGCGCCATGCTCTGGGCAGTGGATGATGGGAATGGGGGTACCCCAGTAACGCTGACGGCTGATGCCCCAGTCGCGCAAACGCCAAGTGGTTTTTTTCTCGCCCAAGCCCAGTTTTTCGAGTGCATGGGCTACGGCAGTCACAGCCTCTTTGTAGGTCAATCCACTGAAATTGTCGGAGTTGACCGTCACACCACGTTGCTTGTCGGCATACCAGTCTTGCCAGCGTTCGAAATCGAAATCGGCTTCGCCATCGACCTGCACCACTTGCAAAATTTCCAGCCCGTATTTCAGGGCGAAGGCAAAGTCTCGCTCATCGTGGGCTGGCACACCCATTACTGCGCCATCGCCATAACCCATCAGCACGTAGTTGCCAACCCAGACCTCCACCGGCTCTCCGGTGATGGGGTGGTTGACAAACAGTCCGGTGGACATGCCCTTCTTTTCTTGGGTAGCCAGTTCGGCCTCTGTGGTGCCACCCTTTTTGCATTCCTCTATGAATTCGGCCAGATGGTGGTTGGTACGTGCGGCATGTAGGGCCAGCGGATGCTCAGGGGCCACTGCACAGAACGTGACACCCATAATGGTGTCGGCACGGGTGGTAAACACATAGAGTTTGCCATCGCCAATCAACGTGCCATCTTCACCCAGAATGTCGTGCGGAAAGGCAAAGCGCACCCCTTCAGACTTGCCAATCCAGTTTTCTTGCATCAGCTTGACGCGCTCGGGCCAACCGGGTAGTTTGTCGCCCGTCACAAAGTCCAGCAATTCTGGGGCGTAGTCGGTAATTTTGAGGTAGTAGCCCGGAATTTCGCGCTTTTCTACCAAAGCGCCAGTGCGCCAGCCCCGGCCATCAATCACCTGCTCATTGGCTAGCACGGTTTGATCCACTGGATCCCAGTTGACCACCTGGGTTTTGCGGTAGGCAATGCCTTTTTCCAGCATTTTCAGGAACAGCCACTGGTTCCATTGGTAATAGTCGGGGTCGCAGGTAGCCACCTCGCGGCTCCAATCGATGGCCAAGCCCATCGCCTGCATTTGCTTTTTCATGTAGGCGATGTTGTCGTACGTCCATTGTGCTGGTGGCACACCGTTTTTCAGCGCGGCATTTTCAGCAGGTAGGCCAAAAGCATCCCAACCCATCGGCATCAAAACGTTGTAGCCGCTCATGCGCAACTGGCGCGTCAGCATATCGTTGATGGTGTAGTTGCGCACATGCCCCATGTGCAGTTTGCCGCTAGGGTAGGGCAACATAGAGCAAGCGTAGAACTTCTTCTTGCTCTGGTCTTCCGTAACACGATAAGCATCGTGGGCAGCCCAATGGGCCTGCGCGGCGCTTTCAACCTCGGTGTGTTGGTATTTGTCTTGCATGGAGAGGAAAATCGGGAAAAGCGGTCGGATGCAGCGGCTGGGCGCTGCGCTGGCAGGGATTTTAGGCGCTGGCATAGCAGCGCCTACGATTTCAGGGCTGTGCAGCAGGCTCGGCCACAAAGCCGATGCGCCGGAGCCCGGCTTGATGGGCCTGGCCCATCACCTCTACCACACGGCCATAGGGCACCGAGGCGTCGGCGCGCAATTGCACCTCGGTATCGGGCTGCGTGGCGGCCACCGCGCGCAGTTTCTCTGCCAAGGCTGCTGCGGCCAAGGGTTGGTCATCCACAAACACCAGACCGGCTTTGTTCAGCACCACCATCACGGACTGAGGCGCTGTGCCCGGCACAGCACCCTCCGTGCGAGGCAACTCCAGCCGGATGCTGTGAGCCAATAAGGGGGCTGTGAGAATGAAAATGACCACCAGCACCAACATGACATCGATCAATGGCGTCATGTTGATTTCACTGATCGGCTGAGGCGCGCTATGGCGTTCGAGACGGCCAAAGGCCATGATGGTTCGCTCCTTGGGTAAGCTCAGGCAGAGTCAGGTGCAGGAGGAGGAACAGGCGACGGTGCCGACTTCGGTATCCACGCTGGTTTAGCCAACGGTTTGGCGGGAATGACAGGAGAGGCATCCACCACCAGTTCGCGCAAATCGCGGGCAAAGCCTTCCAAATCGGCCTCGATACGCCCCAACAGACGGCCAAAGATGTTGTAGGCCAATACTGCAGGAATGGCCACGGCCAGTCCTGCGGCGGTCATGACCAACGCCTCGCCCACTGGCCCAGCCACTTTGTCGATGCTGATTTGTCCAGCACTGGCAATGGCCGTGAGTGCATGGTAAATACCCCAGACCGTGCCTAACAAACCAACAAACGGTGCGGTGGAACCAATGGTGGCCAACAGCACTTGCCCCCATTGCAGTTTGCCCAACACCAAGTGCAGGGCATTGCGCAACACGCGTGTGAGCTGTTGGCTGGCGCTACCTGCTTGGGCCAAAGTAATGCTGCCATCGGGGGGTTGCGCCAACGCATCGGCAGCCTCCACCAAGGGCAACACCAAGCCTTCACGGTCTAGGGTGGCAATTTGTTGGCGGGCCACCGGCCAAGTGGGGGCCAACCAAAAGGCGGCCACGCCACGCGCTACATCGGTACGGGCGCGGTGCATCAGCCAACTTTTCCAGACAATGACCACCCAACTTGCCACCGACATCAACAGCAACAGGGCTGCCGTGCCTTGAGTAACAAAGTCGCCTTGACGCAACCAGTGCAGCGCATCCATGAACAAAGAGTGCTCAGTTCAGGCCCAGCACGTCGAACATGTCGAACAGGCCAACCTTCTGGTCTTGCAAAAATCGTACCGCACGCAAACTGCCCTGGGCATAGGTGGTGCGGCTGGAGGACTTGTGTGTGATTTCGATGCGTTCGCCAGTACCCGCAAACAGCACCGTGTGATCGCCCACGATGTCACCACCGCGAATGGTGGCAAAACCAATGCTGGAGGGATCGCGCTCGCCAGTCACGCCTTCGCGGGCATAAACGGCACAGTCTTTCAAATCTCGGCCTATGGCCTTGGCAACCACTTCGCCCATCTTGAGGGCCGTGCCGGAGGGGGCATCCACCTTGTGGCGGTGGTGGGCCTCAATGATCTCGATGTCGTATCCGGTAGCCAGTGCCTTGGCCGCCATTTCGAGCAATTTCAGTGTGACATTAACACCCACACTCATATTGGGTGCCAACATGATGGCCGTGCGCTGGGACAGGGCAGCGATTTCGGCCTTTTGCTCTTCTGTAAATCCTGTGGTGCCCACCACGGCTTTGACACCCAGCTCGGCGCACATACGCAAATGGGCCAGTGTGCCATCAGGGCGGGTAAAGTCGATCAGTGCATCGGCATTTTGCAGCCCAGCACAGATATCGGCAGTGATGGGCACACCGCTGGCATGGCCTAAAAAGGCTGTGGCATCGGAGCCAACGCTGGGGCTAGCGGCAATGTCGAGGGCGCCCGTGAGTACGCAGTCGTCACTGGCACTGATAGCTTCGATCAACATGCGGCCCATGCGGCCACTGGCGCCGGCAACAGCCACGCGAAAGGTGGCAGAACGGGGGGAAAGGGAGGTGGTCATGCCATTCCTGAATTACGGGAGAAAACTACAGCAGGCACCAGCACCGCAACAACAGCACGATGGCACCCAAAAAACGATGGCTTCAACGCTCGGGTGTCTCCAGCGGAGGATAGCTGGTGCGGGCAGGGGCCGCTGGCACTGCCGTATCGGCCTTGGGGCGGGCAGGATAACGGGCCAGCTGTTCTGGCGTGGCCTCCAGCACCGGCACCTCTGGGGCTTTTTTGCGGTTGCCCAAGGTAGCGACAAATTCGCTCTCAGAGGGCATTTCGTCCCCTTCAAAGCGCAATAGGGTGTCTTCCTTGAAAAACACTGTGAGTTTGCGGGTTTGTGCTTCTACACCAGGGCGACGCAGGGTAAACACATACTCCCAACGGTCGGCATGAAAGAGGCTAGTGACCAGGGGTGTACCCAAAATATCGCGCACCTGCTGGCGGCCCATACCGGGCTGCAACGCCTCTACCTGCTCGCGCGAGACAAAATTGCCCTGCACTACATCAACCCGGTATGGCGTGACCACGCTGGCCAGACGCTCTCCGGTTCCGTCAAGACTGCCGCAGGCGGCCAAACTGGCGCCCCACAACAGGATAAGCCCCAGACGGGCACTGCAATGGACTTGGACGGGCATGGACAAAAGCATAGGACTATGATCGATCAATTCATTGTAGCGGCTGGCCCACAGGCTTCTGGCACCCCTGGCAGCCGAAAAATTTTTCACCCATGCCCTTGTCATGACAAATATCGACGAACTCAAGAGTACCGGACTCAAAGCCACCCTGCCCCGCCTGAAAATTTTGGAAATTTTTCAGAAGGGTACCCAACGCCACATGACAGCCGAAGATGTGTTTCGGGTGCTGCTGGAAGAACGCTCCGATGTAGGCCTGGCCACGGTCTACCGGGTGCTGACGCAATTTGAACAAGCTGGTCTGCTGATGCGCAGCAACTTTGAGAGCGGCAAGGCGGTTTATGAACTCGATCAGGGCCAGCACCACGATCACTTTGTTTGCACCCATTGTGGCAAGGTGGAAGAGTTTTACGATGCCGAAATCGAAAAACGCCAACAGGCCATTGCCAAAAGCAAGGGCTGGCTGGTACACGACCACGCCATGGCCCTGTATGGTGAATGCGCACAGTGCGTAACCCAGCGGGCTGTGTGCGACCGCTGCGACCAGTGTTGAGACGCTAGAGGCTAAAGGCCTTGATCCATGGCCCGGCGGTGGCGTTCGACAAATTCTTGGTAAGTGTCGATGCCCCGCAGGTTGAGAATGGTGTTGCGCACTGCGGCCTCGACCAGCACCGCAATGTTGCGCCCTGCCACCACCTGGATGATGACCTTGAGAATGGGGACGCCCAACACGTCTTGCGTCAAAGGCTCATAGGGCATGCGCTCGTAGTCGCGCTCCATAGTCTCTTTGCGCACCAAATGGACGATCAGGCGCAGACGCATCTTGCGGCGCACTGCCGTCTCGCCAAAAATGGCCCGTATATCCAGCAGACCAATGCCGCGCACTTCCAGTAGGTTTTGCAGTAGTTCGGGGCAACGCCCCTCGATGGTGGTTTGGTTGATGCGGTAAAGATCGACAGCATCGTCGGCCACCAAGCCGTTGCCGCGCGAGATCAACTCCAGCCCCAACTCGCTCTTGCCCAGGCCAGACTCCCCAGTGATCAGCACCCCCAGCCCCAAAATATCCATAAACACGCCATGCACCGTGGTGCGGTCGGCAAAGTGCTTGGACAGATAGGCCCGCAACACGTCAATCACAAAGGCTGACGACTCGTGGGTGGCAAACATCGGAATCTGCGCCCGCTCGCACATTTGCAGCAGCCCCTCTGGTGGGCCTTGGCCGTCGGCCAAGATCAGCACCGGCGGCTCCAAGGTGACGATGCGGGCAATACGGCGCTTGCAGTCTTCGGTGGTCGCGTTGGTCAGGTAAGCAATTTCACGCTCGCCCAAGATCTGCACACGATAGGGGTGTATGCAGTTGAGATAGCCCACCAAATCGGCGCCAGATCGGGCCGAACGCACGGCCAACTCATCAAAGCGCCGCTCGGAGGCACCCAGCCCAGCCACCCACTCCCACTTGAGGAGCGTGCGAAACTCCTCAAACAGGGCATCGGCGCTGACCACGTTGTGTTTCACGGTACAGCTCCGAACTTGTCAGGCGGCTTGGGTGGATTGCCAGCGTGCAATCAGACCGTGCAACTCCACCGCATCGGTGCAGGACTTGATGGTCTCACGCAAACTGCCATCGCTGAGCAGTTCGGCAATCTCCGACAGGATTTCGAGGTGCTTTTGTGTGGCTGCCTCGGGCACCAACAGGAAAATGAGCAAACCCACAGGCTGCTCATCGGGGGCATCAAAGCCAATAGGGTGTGCCAACTGAAACACCGCCGCCATCGGGGACTTGAGTCCCTTGATACGACCATGTGGAATGGCAACACCGTGGCCCAGGCCAGTAGAGCCCAGACGCTCGCGGGCAAACAGACTGTCGGTGATCAGCGCACGCGAGAGGCCGTGCAGGCTTTCAAACAACAGCCCAGCTTCTTCAAAGGCGCGCTTTTTGCTGGTGGCGTCAACGCCCACAAGAACTTGCGCGGCAGGCAGGATGGAGGAAAGTCGGTTCATGGTTTGGCGCAGATTATGCACCCGCTTACACAAGCATTTACAACTTGTCCTGCAGCACACGAAAACCACTCTAGGGCGACCAAGAAAGGGCGGGGAAGCAACCCCGCCAGAGACTGCCCCACCAGCATCATGCGCCTGGGCGGCGCCGCGCATCAGAATGGTGGTCTTGCAGGCGGTTTTTGTGCCGCACCACTTGGCGATCGAGCTTGTTGACCAGATCATCTACCGCAGCGTACAGGTCTTCGTGTGACGACTCGGCAAACAAATCATTGCCTTTGACGTGGATATTGCACTCGGCCCGCTGGCGCTTTTCTTTCTCCTTTTGTTTTTCCACGGACAAGAGCACCTTGACACCCACCACCTGATCGAAATGGCGCGTGATTCTCTCCAGCTTGGACTTGACATAAGTCCGCAACGAAGGTGTCACGTCCAGATGGTGACCGCTGATCGTCAAATTCATACTGTCTCCTGCGTTCGCTGTGGGAAAGGCCGCCCAAACACTGTGGATGCAGCCCGTGAAAATCTTCCAACGTAGACCGACTATGCGCCCGTGCCCACAGAAAAGCAACGCATACACCGCACTGAATCAGGGGGTGAAAACCCCTTGTCGCCACTGCCTCCAAAACCACGGACAATGTTGGGTTCTCCTGCAAAACCCAGTGACCGTACCCTTGGGCTGCTGCGGCCTAAAATCGCTCTTGCAGCCAGCAGCCTTGCGTCGGGCTGCCTCGCGCCATCCTAGGCACTTCCTGTTTTTCATCTCCCCGACACCATGACCCAGTCCAGCCCCTCTGCCCTGCACACCTCCGCATTGACCTCGTTGCCCTTGCTGGCACGCGGCAAAGTGCGTGACAACTACGCCGTGGGCGATGACCGCATCTTGATGGTGGCCTCTGACCGTCTGTCCGCCTTTGACGTCATCATGGGCGAGCCCATTCCTGGCAAGGGTGAACTGCTGACGCAGATGGCACTGTTTTGGTTTGACAAACTGGGCCACATCTGCCCCAACCACCTGACCGGCCAAGCCCCCGAGTCTGTTGTCACGCCCGAAGAAGTGCCCCAAGTGCAAGGCCGCTCCATGCTGGTGCAGCGCCTGCAACCCGTGCTGATTGAGGCGGTGGTGCGCGGCTATCTGGCAGGCAGTGGCTGGAAGGAATACCAAGAATCACAATCGGTATGTGGCGTGCCACTGCCAGCAGGCTTGAGCAATGCCGCCAAGCTGCCCCAGCCTATTTACACCCCTGCCGCCAAGGCCGAGATGGGTGACCATGACGAAAACATCACCTACGAACGCACGGTAGAGATGGTGGGAGAGAAGCTGGCGGCACAAATCCGCGACACGGCCATCCGTTTGTACCAAGAGGCTGCGGAGATGGCGCTGCAAAAAGGCATGATCATTGCCGACACCAAATTTGAATTTGGCCTGACCTCCGATGGCACCTTGGTACTGATGGACGAGGTGCTGACGCCTGACAGCTCCCGCTACTGGCCTGTGGAAGGCTATGAGGCTGCGCTGGCCGCAGGCCAAAACCCACCCAGCTACGATAAGCAGTTTGTACGCGATTGGCTGGAACAGGCCCAAGTAGATGGCCAAGCGTGGAACAAAACAGCCCCAGCCCCCCGTCTGCCCCAAGACGTGATTGAAAAAACGGCGGCCAAATACCGCGAAGCTCTGGCCCGACTGACGGCCTGAGGCAGGAGCCACACCATGCCCCGGCAAGTGCATATCGATGTCTACTCTGACCTCATCTGCCCGTGGTGTTTGATCGGCAAACAGCACCTGCGCCAAGCTCTGGCACAGGCGCAAGCTGAAGAACCAGACCTGCAAGTGACTGTGCAATGGCATGCCGTGCAATTGGTTGCTGGGGTGCCCGATGAGGGGTGGGACTACCCTGCGTTCTACCTGCGCCGCTTGGGCAGCGCGGCCATGGTACACACGCGCCAAGCGCAAGTGCGCGAGGCCGCAGCCCGTGCCGGTGTGGAGATTCACTTCGAGCGCATCACCCGCATTCCCAACACTGCGCCAGGCCATCAACTGCTGGCCTATGCCGCCCAACATCTGGCCCCAGCCCAGCTGGACGCACTGATGGAGCGGCTTTTCTCTGCGTTTTTCCAGCGTGGTGAGCACATCGGCCAGTGGCCCACGCTACTGAGCATTGCCACCGAATTCAGTCTGGACACACGGGCGTTGCAAGACTGGATTGCCAACAACCAAGGACTGCCAGAGCAGGTGGAGGTGCCCGGCGTGCCCTTTTTTGTGTTCAACCGTGCCCAAGCATTGTCGGGGGCACAACCTCCAGCCACGTTGCTGGCCGCCATCCGTCAAACGGCCATCGAGACCACACCCCACGCTGTGGCCTGCACCCTTTAAATCTACGCTCAGTTCAGCGCCATGCTGAGTCTGCGACGATAAGTAGACACCAACATGGCTTGAGGGTCTTCTTGCAAGGCCGCCTTGCCCGCAAGCGCAATGCCGGTTGCCGACTTGCCTGACGCATCGGTGCTTGGCTTGGGGCGCGGGGGCGTGAGCAACTCCAACAGGGCAACATAGGTTTTGCGTGGCGCTTCGTCATCCCATTTTTTGTCGCGTTGGATGATTTCGAGCAATTCATCCATAGCCAACGGCCATTCGCCTTGGGCAATGAGCAGGCGGCTCTTGGCAAAGCGGGTGGCAAAGTCACGCCGGTTATCGGTCAACAGCTCATCAAACTGTGCCATCGACCAACGGCCCCGTGGATCGTTGGCGACAAACTCCAGTGCATTGAGCCATTGGTTCAGTGCCTCAAAGCGCAGCTCTACCGGAATTTGTGCCATTGCAGGGGCCAAAGCAGCCGCAGCCTCGTTGAGTTGACCAGAACCGATCAGCCCTTTGACGTAATCGAAACGCAAATCGTTATTGCCGGGATCGGCTGCCAAGGCATCTGCCAAACGGTCTTGGGCTGCTTGGGCACCCTCTGGTTGCTCGGGTGCAGGAGTTTGTGGAGCAACCGCTTCGGCTTGCACCGGCTTGGCGTTGGACAGGTGGCGATCTAGGAATTCACGCACTTCCGCAGCAGGCAAGGCACCCACAAAGCCATCGACAGGCTGGCCCTCGTAAAACAAGACACAGAACGGAATGCTGCGCACCCCAAACATCTGCGACAGTTGCCCAGCAATCTGCGGCACCTTGTCAGCATCCAATTTGGCCAACACAAAGCGCCCGGCATAGTCGGTTTCTAGCTGCTCCAGCACGGGGCCCAGTTGCTTGCATGGGCCACACCAGGTCGCCCAGATATCGAGCAGAACGGGCGCCTGCATGGAAGCCTGGAGAACTTCAGCTTCAAAATTTTCTAGGGTGATGTCGATCATAGGGCTCGGGCCTCCCCAGACAGGGGCGGCAAAAAGTAAAATCTCGGGTTCACATTCTGCGGCAGCGGCCAGTATGGCGCACCGCTCCACACACTATGACACCCATACAAATCGGTGTGGTCATGGGCTCCAGCAGCGACTGGGAGACCATGCAGCACGCAGTGGAGATTCTCCAGCAATTCGGCATCGCCCATGAGGCGCGTGTGGTTTCAGCCCACCGTATGCCCGACGATATGTTTGCCTATGCCGAAGCTGCCGCAGGCCGGGGCCTGAAGGCCATCATTGCCGGGGCCGGAGGCGCTGCCCACCTGCCAGGCATGCTGGCCGCCAAAACCACAGTGCCAGTGTTGGGCGTGCCAGTGGCCAGCAAACATCTACAAGGGGTGGATTCATTGCACAGCATTGTGCAAATGCCCAAGGGCATCCCGGTAGCCACGTTTGCCATTGGCACAGCAGGTGCCGCCAATGCGGCACTGTTTGCTGTGGCGCTGTTAGCCACCGACAACCCCGCGTTGCGCACCCAACTGGAAGCCTTCCGTGCGGCCCAAACCGAAGTCGCCCGCAACATGGCCTTACCGCCCGTATCGGCATGAAGCAACTATCTGCCCCTCTTTTGCCCGGCGCGACGCTGGGGGTGCTTGGTGGTGGTCAGTTGGGGCGCATGTTTGTGCATGCAGCACAGGCCATGGGTTACTTTACGGCGGTGCTCGATGAAGACCCCTCTAGCCCAGCAGGCTTGGTCAGCCACCAACATATCCAAACCGGCTACCAAGACCCCGAAGGCTTGGCGCGGCTGGCCGATGTCAGTGACGCCATCACCACCGAATTTGAGAATGTGCCCGCTGTCTCGCTGGCGGCGCTGGCGGGGCAATGCTTTGTTGCTCCCACGGCCCGTGCTGTGGCAGTGGCCCAAGACCGTGCCCAAGAAAAGGCCCATTTTGTCGGCTGTGGTGTGCCTTGCGCCCCCTATGCCGTGATTGAGACCGCAGAACAGCTGGCAGCCGTGGATGTGGGCTTGCTGCCCGGCATTCTCAAAACAGCCCGCTTGGGTTATGACGGCAAAGGCCAGCAGCGCGTGCAAACCGCCGCACAACTGGCGGCTGCTTGGCACCACCTAGAGCAGGTGCCTTGCGTGCTAGAAAAAATGCTACCGCTGGCGCTGGAGTGCTCGGTGATTGTGGCGCGTGGTGCCGATGGCACGGTGGTGCATCTGCCGGTGCAACGCAACCTGCACCGCGATGGCATTTTGGCTGTGACCGAGGTGTACGAAGGCAATGTGCCTGCGGCTTTGGCCGCACAGGCGGTGGCTGCCGCCCAATCGGTAGCCCAAGGGCTGGATTACGTGGGCGTGTTGTGCGTCGAGTTTTTTGTGCTCGACGATGGCAGTTTGGTTGTGAACGAGATTGCACCGCGCCCCCACAACAGCGGCCACTACAGCCAAAACGCCTGTGATGTTTCGCAATTTGAGTTGCAAGTGCGCACCTTGGCGGGCCTGCCGCTGGTGCAACCACGCCAGCACAGCGCCGCCGTGATGCTCAATTTGCTGGGCGATTTATGGTTTGCGCACAGCGACACCGCACAAACGCCCGCGTGGGATGCAGTGCTGGCCTTGCCCGGCACGCACCTGCACCTGTATGGCAAAACGGTGGCCAAACATGGGCGCAAAATGGGCCACCTCAACATCACTGCCCCTACGCCAGATGCTGCCCGTGCTACCGCCCTGCAAGCGGCGGCGTTGCTGGGTATTGCACCGTTCTGAGCGCCAGCACCATGATTCTGGATGGCACACTGCCCGCTTCCATCACCACCGCAGCCCAAACTCTGCGCAATGGCGCTCTGCTGGGCCTGCCCACTGAAACCGTTTATGGCTTGGCTGCCGATGCCAGCAACGATGCGGCGGTGGCCCAAATCTTTGTTGCCAAGGGCCGCCCGGCAGATCACCCGTTGATTGTCCATGTGGCCGATGCCATCGGGATAAGCCATTTTGCCCGCGAAGTGCCCGCGTTTGCACAAGCACTGGTGGATGCCTTTTGGCCCGGCCCCCTCACCTTGATTTTGCCGCGCCTGCCCAGTGCAGCAACTGCTGCCACTGGCGGTCAAGACAGTGTGGGCTTGCGTTGCCCTGCGCACCCAGTAGCCCAAGCGGTGCTGCACGCTTGTGCAGCGCAGGGTGTGTGGGGGCTGGCAGCCCCGAGCGCCAACCGTTTTGGCCGTGTCAGCCCCACCACGGCACAGCATGTGCAAGAAGAACTGGGCACCGCACTGTTGGTGCTCGATGGTGGTGCCTGCACCGTGGGCATTGAGTCCACCATTGTCGATTGCACACGGGGCGTGCCCGTGTTGCTGCGCCCTGGCGCCATCACCCGTGCGCAAATCGCCGCTGCCTGTGGTGTGCAGCCACTGTCCAAAGAAGATTTGCCCGAACACACGCCGCGCGCCTCTGGCACGCTGGTGAGCCATTACGCCCCCCATGCCAAGGTGCGGCTGATGGATGCCCCAGCCTTGCAAGCGGGGTTGGACGTGCTGGGTGCTGATGCAGCCCATCTGGCGGTATATGCGCGCACCCCCATGCGCAATGCCTCCAGCAGGGTGCTGCTGCGCCAAATGCCCCACCATCCCGAAGCTGCGGCCCAACAATTGTTTGCCACCCTGCGCAGCCTGGATGATGCTGGCGCGCGCCTGATCTGGATCGAGACGCCACCCAACACCCCGGACTGGGAAGGGGTGCGTGACCGTTTGCAACGCGCTGCCGCCTGAGTCCGGCATCGCTACACTCAGCCCCTATCTACACTGGAAAGAACACACCATGGCAGCAAACTGGATGCGCCGCACCACCCTGGCCGTCGCCTGCGCGGCAACTGCACTGCTGAGCGCATGCGGCTCCAGCAATATCGAGTCGGCACTGGCCCCCGAACGGCTGATCGCCTTTGGCGATGGCTACAGTGCATTGGGTGAACACCGCTACACCGTCAACAACGGCAGCCTCAACAACTGGACGCTGCAATTGCTCGATTACTACCAGAAGGCAGGCCACGCACCCAGTGGCTTGGTCAATTTGGCCCAAGGCAATGCGCGCCTGACACAACACCCAGACGCCGCAGGTCAGACCAGCACGCGCACCCTGACGGAACAGATCGACACCTTTTTGGCTGCCCAAAACCTAGGGGCCAACGATATTGTGTTGGTCAATGGAGGCATCAGCGACCTGATTGTCGACATGGCTGCCGTACGGGCCGGAACCCTGAGTGCCGAACAGTTTGTAGCCCAAGCCCGCCAGCATGGCGAAACCCTGGCAGCACAGGTGCGCCGTTTGGTCGCCGCTGGTGCCAACCATGTGGCCGTATCGGGCACTTATGACCTAGGCCGCACCCCTTGGGCCACGACCATCGATCAAAAAGACCTACTCAGCCAAGCCAGTAGCCATTTCAATCAAGGTCTGTTGGTGGCATTGAACGATCTAAGCCAGCATGTGTTGTATGTGGACGTGGCCTACTACGTGAACCTCTACACCTCCAGCCCAGCATCGTTCTCGTTCAACAATGCCACCACACCGGTTTGCACTTCCGTGGATGCAGGCAACGGCATTGGCATCGGCACCGGCCAGATCAACTCCAGCCTGTGTACCGAGGCCACTCTGGTAGCCAATGCCGAAGTCGACCGCTATGTGTTTGCCGATGCGGTCTACCTCACGCCCTCGGCCCACCGCCAGTTGGGCCTGTATGCCTACGACAAGCTGCGCGCCCGTTGGTAGTCTGCCAACTGCCGCATCACAGCCAACCGGCTACTTCTAAACGCTCGATGATGTAATCCGACATCAGGCGGTAACCCCGTGGCGATGGATGAACATCGTCGGCATAGAGGTAGCCGTCCGTGTTGGTGGCCACGGTGCTGTAGCCCGTACAGACCAGCGCCGTTCCGTTCAGCGGATTGAGGGTGGGATTGGTGCTGCAGGCTGGATCGGTGATGTTGGTCAAACCAAAACGGCGCGGGTCGGCCACCTGCGCCCGGCTCTGGGCAAAAAGATCGGCTTGCACCACCGCAGTGCCTGTCAGGCCCGCCTGCAATTGGGCATTAAAGGCCATCACCATAGTGGTGAT
This sequence comes from Giesbergeria giesbergeri, assembly GCF_054779375.1. NCBI lineage: Bacteria > Pseudomonadati > Pseudomonadota > Betaproteobacteria > Burkholderiales > Comamonadaceae > Giesbergeria > Giesbergeria giesbergeri. The sequence goes on from NZ_BAAGYJ010000011.1 coordinate 27,112, forward strand.
AAGTTGGCGGGTGGCGGCGTCATAAGCCAAGGCCAGCGGGGTGGTAGCCACATCGGGCACATTGGCTACCAGCACATATTGCGCCCCCTTAGCCAGCATCTGCTCTCGCACCAGCGTTGCCAAGGTGGCACCGGCCTGGGTCATGCCCTGCACGGCGGCAGCAGCAGCGGCACTGACCGCAGCATTACCACCGGCGAGCACTGCCGTCTGGGCTGCCCCATCCCAACCTGCAGCCAAAGCGGCTCCCACTGCGGCCTGCCCCCCTTGGGGGGCTGCGGCCACCGCCTTGAGGTGCATAAACAAATCGTTGGCGCCAGCCATCACTGTGACCAACTCGGTACCCGCAAAAGCACCGCCTGTGCGCGACAGATGGTTGGCAATCTGGGTTTGCACCGGCACGGCTGTCACGCCCAACGTACTGGCATAAAACGGTGCCGCTTGCAACGCCACGCTATGTGGCCCCAAGGGGCTGCTCACACGGGCACTGCCTTGGGCATAGTTGTAGCAGCCAGGCACGCTGGTCACGGCAGCCCCTACCAAGCCAGGGATATTAGGCAACAGCCCCGTCTGTGCAGCACAGGGGACGGCCACAGACAGGCGCTGGGCCAGATGCTCAGTCCAGTTCAGCCCCGAGGCTCCGTTGATGGTGTATTTGCCTCCACCCAAAGCCGCTACGGTGCCCACACGGTATGAGCCGACATCGCTCAGACTGTCACCAAAACTGACCATGCCGCTCCAACGCACCGCACCGTCGTCGCTACCGCCACAGGCCGCCAACACCGCAGCCGTCAGCACCGGAACGGCCCAACGGGCCAAAGAAAACTGTCGTGTCATGAAAAAGACTCCTGAATGGACAGGGCACCCACACAACGGTACCCCATCGGGAAAAATGGTACTGTAGTGGCGTGCTCAAGGGCTACCAGCGTCTGGGCGCTGGGCTTGGGCCGTCCATTCCACCAGCGCATCAAACACCGGACGGGCCGCTGCCGCTTGGGCGTGGTTGACCACTGCTACCAGCACGTAACGGCGCCCATCGGCAGCATGGACATAACCGGCAATGGCCGCCACATCACGCAAACTGCCAGTTTTCAGGTGGGCGCGGGCACTGGCACGGCTACGGCGCAGGGTGCCATCTACCCCAGTGACCGGCAAGGACGCCAGCAGCTCGGGCATCACCGGCGAGGCCCAAGCGGCCTGCAACATACGCGCCAAGGATTGGGCTGTGATGCGGTTTTGGCGGCTCAGGCCAGCGCCGTTGTCCATCGCCGGAAAATCGGCATCGCCCCAGCGAGCACGCCACCACTGACGCACAGCCTCGCGCGCATTTTCTGGCGTGCCAACACCATGCTGCTGCCAGCCCAAAGTGAGCCACAGCTGCTGTGCCATCACATTGTTGCTGTATTTGTTGATATCACGCACCACCTCGGCCAAAGGGGGGGATGTAGCGACCCAAGCAGGCTCCAAATGGCGCGGCACTGTGCCATAACGCACTGTGCCAGTGAGCTGGCCGCCCAATTCATGCCACATGCCTTCTACCGCCCGCTGGGCATAGCGTGCCGGATCGGCATAAGCCACGGCCCAACTGCGCTCACCACAAGCCGCTGGGTAGGCTCCGCGCAGCACCACACGGTGGGCATCGCTCCAATCGGCACGCAAGTTGGCACGCCAATCGCCACAGGCGGTGCCCGCAGGGGCCAACGGCACTGTGGCGGGCACTTGCACCCCTGCCAAGGGCGGGTCCATTTGCACTCTGGCCACCCCAGCAGCCTGGTCTGGCCCCAAATTCAACACCACCGCCTTAAAGTTGAGCAACAGTGCATCGGGCGCTGCGTTGTAAGGCCGCAGCGGCTCGCCATCGAATGCGGCGGGGTCGTGGGTGGGCAAGACAAAGGCCGATTGATCCAGCACGATATCGCCTGCAATATGGCGTATGCCTTGCCCCTGCAAGCGCCGCAGCAGCAGCCACAGGCGCTCCATGACCATTTTGGGGTCGCCCTGCCCCCGCACATACACATTACCGTGCAAAGTACCAGAGCGCACCGGGCCATCGATATACACCGGGGTCTGCCACACATAGGCTGGCCCAAGCAGTTCTAGGCCAGCATAGGTGGTCACCAGCTTCATGACCGAAGCCGGATTCATGGGCACTTGGGCACGGTGGGCCAAACGCGGTGCCCCTCCAGCGGCATCTGCCACCCATACAGACACCGCATCGCGTGGCAACTGGGCACGCTCGAGCGCAGCCTGCACAGGGGCAGGCCACTGCGCCTGCGTGGCCGGGGCCGCCTGTACGCCCGTCAACGCCCATGCCCCCATCAAGGCCACACCTAACCGGCGACCAGCACCGCTACACCAAAAAGCACAACACAGCATGGCTACCAGTCTATGCCCAATCGGGCCAGCACCCCCTCATCCCCCTGCACCACCACGGGTACAGCCTGCCGCTGATAATCCCGCGATGCGTTTTTCTCCCCGCTCTGTGGGCCTGCTGGCCGCTTTCGTCACCGTAACGATTTGGACGGCCTTTATCCTGATTGCCCGCGCGTCGGCGCAGCGCAGCCTGGCACCATTAGACATTGCTTGGCTGCGCGTGTTGGGTGCCAGCATGGTGCTGCTGCCTTGGGGCTGGTGGTTGGTGCGACGCCGCAGTGCCAGCCCAGCTCGTGGCGCTGCCGTGCCATCGAGCCTGTGGGGGTTTTCGCCACTGCCACTGCACCTGACCATGCAATTGGGCATTTTTGGGGGTGTGATTTATTGCCTGCTGGCCTATTCGGGCTTCTTTTATGCCCCAGCCACCCATGCCTCGGTGCTGATGCCGGGCAGCTTGCCACTGTGGACTACGCTGCTGGCCGCTTTTTTACTGCGTGAACACATCACGCCACTGCGGGCCACGGGGTTGGCCCTGATCGTGGTAGGAGACTTGCTGGTGGGTGGCAGCAGCTTGCTGGCCTCATTGCAAGGAGGCTCTATCTGGCGGGGCGATGTGCTGTTCATGGCCGCCTCGTTCTGCTGGGCCTGCTATAGCGTGCTGGCCAGACGCCACGGGGTGGATGCCGTACAAGCCACGATTGCCATTACTGCCTTTGCGCTGGTGACTTATGTGCCAGCCTACGCACTGCTGGTGGGCTTGGGCCTGCTGGGCAGCCAACTGGCGCAAGCGCCTTGGAGCGAAATCGCCTTTCAGATGCTGTTCCAAGGGGTAGGCTCGGTGGCTATCTCGGGCATCACCTTCACACACATGGTGCAACATTTTGGCCCCGTGCGCTCCACCATGATCACGGCGCTGGTGCCGGGCCTGTCGGCTATCGGGGCCGTGGTGGTGTTGGATGAGCCCATGCACTGGAATCTGGTGGCCGGGCTGCTGCTGGTGACGGCAGGCATCTTTTTTGGCGTGCTGGGGGTGCGTGCAGCCCCTGTAGCCACCAGCCAAGAGCGTGCATGACAATGTCGCCCCATGAACCTGCTTGCCTTTGACACCAGCACCGATACCCTCTCCATTGCTGTGGCGCATGGCCCAGCCCTGTGGCAGCACAGTGGCCCCGGCGCGGCACAGTCCTCGGCCACACTGATTCCGGCCATCCAGCACCTGCTCCAAGAAGCGGGCTTGACCTTAGAACAACTCGATGCCATCGTGTTTGGACGTGGCCCCGGCTCGTTCACCGGCCTGCGCACTGCCTGTGCCATTGCCCAAGGGCTGGCCTTGGGTGCTGGAGGGGGACGCGGCCTGCCAGTGTTGCCCGTGGACACCCTGATGGCTGTGGCCGAAGAAGCACGCCAGCAATATGGCTGCACCCAGATTGTGGCTACGCTGGATGCCCGCATGAACGAGGTCTACCACGGCCACTACCAATGGCAAGACGCCACTTGGCAAATGCCGCAGGATTTTGGGTTGTGTGCCCCCGAGGCAGTGCCCGTGCCCCCAGGCTGGACCGTGGCAGGTAACGCACAGGCGGCCTATGGCCCACGTCTGGCACCACAAGCAGCCCATGCCGTGGCTTGGCCCACGGCAACGGCCTTGCTGCGTCTGGCCCCTGCCCTACTGGCCGCCGGTGCTGGCGTGCCTGCCAGCCAAGCACTGCCCCGCTATGTGCGTGACAAGGTAGCCAAAACCACTGCGGAACGCGAGGCCGAACGGGCCGCCCCACAAGCCGCACACCACACCAGCACACAGCCATGAGTGCGCAACCCCTTCCCCCCACCTGTGCCCCCGAAGTCTGCTTACTGCCTTTGGGTATCAATGACCTGGACACCCTGATGGCCGTGGAGCAACGTGCCTACTCCCATCCGTGGACGCGGGGCAACTTTACCGATGCACTGGCCAGCGGCTACCAGATTCAACTGCTCAAAGGCGGAACTCAACTGCTGGGCTATTTTGTCGCCATGCCGGGGGTTGATGAGGCCCATCTGCTCAATTTGACTGTAGCGCCCGAGTTTCAGGGCCAAGGCTGGGCGCGCATACTGCTGGATGCGCTGGCGCTGTGGGCCCGCAGCCAAAATGCCCAATGGTTGTGGCTGGAAGTGCGGGTGAGCAACCTGCGCGCGCGCCATGTCTATGAACAATATGGCTTTCGGCGCGTGGGCGAGCGCAAGCGTTACTACCCCGGTGCCGATGGGAGCCGGGAAGACGCCATCGTCATGAGTGTGCTGCTATGAGCCTGCATTTGGATAGCCGCCAGCGCGCCATGCTGCAAGAAATGGGTGTGCCTGTCTGGTGGCCTGCCGCTCCACTGCCACACACAGTGGCAGCCGTTGCACACCCCGATGCGTTGACGCCACCCACGGCAAATGCCGTGCCACAGCCAGCGCCCATACTGCATCCCACCCCCACACCGCCACCATCCAAGGCGGCCTACCAGCCCACCGCCCCAGCAACCAACACGCCCGCTGAAAGCGCCAACACCACCACCACACTGGTACTGCACCCCCCCCGGCTGCTGTACCCCACCCCAGCCGCAAACACCCCCGCACCTGCCGATCTGGGACATGATGCTTGGCTGATTGTGGCCGAGGGGCGTGCAAATGCCGATCCACTGGCCGGTGATGCCGGTACGCTGCTGCACCACATGCTGCGTGCCTTGCAACTGCACCGGCACCCTCAGGTATTTTTCTGTGGTGTAGAGCTGGCTGCCAACACACCAGCAGACAGCCCCACCCACCCAGATGCTCTGCTGCATGAAGCACTGGCCCAGATACGGCCCGTCATGGTGTTGCTCATGGGACGGCTGGCAGCCCGTGCGGCCCTAGGGCGCACCGAACCACTAGGACAACTGCGGGCCCAACCCCACAGCGTGGCAGGCCACCCAGCCATCGTCACTTACGATGCGCCCTATTTGCTGCGTTTGGGCAAATACAAAGCCGCCGCTTGGGCCGACCTGTGCCATGCACGTCACATGGTTCGCACCCATCCCACTCGGCCAGAACAACGCCCCTAGAGAAGTGCGGCAAACGGTGCCCGTCAGGCGGCCTTGTCAAGCACAAACGCACTGGCCATCTGTGCCAAATTGGTGGCTTGGTCTTGCAAGCTGGCAGCGGCGGCGGCCGCCTCTTCTACCAATGCCGTGTTTTGCTGGGTGTTGTCTTCCATCTGGATGATGGCTTGGCTGATTTGCTCAATGTCGCCAATTTGCTCACCGCTGGCTTGACTGATCTCAGCAATAATGCCCGTCACCTCCTGCACGCTAGAGACAATCTCTTGCATCGTGGCCCCCGCCTGCTGCACCAAGGTGCTGCCGCTGTGTACCTTCTCTACCGACATATTGATCAGGGCGCTGATCTCGTGGGCAGCGGCAGCTGAACGCTGGGCCAAAGTGCGCACCTCTGAAGCCACCACCGCAAAGCCACGCCCCTGCTCCCCGGCACGGGCGGCCTCCACCGCCGCATTGAGAGCCAAGATATTGGTCTGAAACGCAATCGAATCAATCACCCCATTGATATCGGCAATCTTGCGCGAGGATTGGTTGATCTCCTCCATCATCGTGACCACGCCAGACACCACCTCGCCACCCTTGCGCGCCACCTGCGAGGCAGACTGCGCCTGCCGGTTGGCTTGCACTGCGTTGTCGGCATTGGCGCGCACAGTGCCCGTGAGCTTCTCTACGGAGGCCACCGTGGCACGCAGGGCATGGGCCTGCTGCTCGGTGCGCTCAGACAAATCCCGGTTACCTGAAGCAATTTCTGCCGTAGCCATCTCTACCGATCGGCTGGTGTCGCGCATGTGGTGCAGCACATCCATCGTGTGATCGGCAAAACGGTTGTAGGCCTGTGCAATCTGACTCAGCTCGTCAGTACCAGAAGCCACCACACGGCAAGTAAAGTCGCCTTCACCTGCTGTAGTAATGGCTTGGCGCAAATCCTGCAACCGTGCCAACGCCCGACTGATCGCCACATAAAGCAGTACCGCTGCGACCAAGGCCATCAGCAAGGTGGAGCCCACCGAGGCCTGAAACATGGTGTCTAACCCCGTGGTCACTTCGGCATGGTCCATCACAATCGCCAAGCGCCAATCGGAACCGGGCACCACATCGGAATACACCATGCCTTCGCGACCGCCAAAATCCATCATGCGCTCTTGCGTGGTGCTGGCATCCTTGAGCACCTGCAACGACAAGGCCGGATGGATGGCCGTGATGGGCTTGAGCGTCAGTGCGTGGTCGGGATGGGCAATGATGGTGCCATTGCCACTGACCAAAAAGGCAAAGCTGTGGGGCGTGGGCTTGATGGCAGCAATGGCGGCAATCACGCTATCGAGCATCACATCACCCGCCGTCACGGCCTGCACCTGTGCCGAAGTGCCCACCAGATCAGAAAACGTGATGATCAGTTTGCCCGAACTGGCACCAATAAAGGGTTGGGTGATGGATGGCCCTGCGGCCTGCACCGCCCCCTTGTACCAAGCCCGCTGGGTAGGGTCGTAGTCGGCAGCACGTTTGCGGTTTTCCGAAAACACATAATGTTTGTCTGGAAAGCCCATGTACGCTTGGTCAAACTGTGCTGCCTTGACCGCCGTCTGCAACATAGGCACCGGGTTTTCTGCCGTCACATGGTCTTTGAGCGATGCCACCACACGCTGCTTAGCGTGTACCCATTGGCCCAATGCTGCACTATGGGCCTTAGCCAAAGCAGAGGCTTGGCTGTGGAGCATTTCTAAACTGCTGCTGCGACCGATCATGAAGTTGGTCGTAGCCACAATGATCATGGCCAACGCAACAATACCCACGCACAGGGCCACCATGCGTGTTCGAAGAGAAGAAAACATAGGTAAAGACGGATAAAGCCACACCCAGGCGGCCAACTGGGCCGAGGGCAAAGATCAAAGTACGCACCAGACAGAGTGTATTTCCATACAATTTTGTATGGAAAACTGCTGCTACTGGCTAGGCCAACAGCAGCCGTGGTGGTGGGATGGGCCTAGTGCTGACTAGACTGGTCGCAACGCAGCGTGGAGGGTGGGGCCTGGGTAGCTACAGTCGCAAAATCGCTCAAAGCCCCCAACCGCCCCATCTGGCCCTGAAAGAGGTAATAAATGCTGGCCGGTGCCACCGTGGGCACCGCTACATCGGCGCCCACACACAAGGCGCCCCCTTGGTAACAGCGGGCCACATAGGGGCTGACCACTTGGGTCGGGGTAGGCTGAGAGAACAGCGCAGGATAACTGCGCTCGGCCCAATCCAGCACACACTCCAATGGCTGTGAAACCCCAGTGCCCGCCACCAGACGCTCCACCTCGGCCCCATCCTGCACGGCAAACACCAAACGGGCCACGCGTGCGCCAGGGGCTGTGGGGACAAAACCCACCAAGGTGGAACATCCCAACCCCGGTTGCAAAGTTTGACCACTACAGCCGTCGGCCCCCTGCACCGTAAAGTCTTCTGGAGCCACTGTAGGGCAGCCCAAGGCAGCACAGACCGCCATCTGGCCATCTACACGCACCTGCCCCAAGGTGACGGGACTGCTTCCTTGGTTAAAAACCGAGAAATACTGGGCCGCATAGGTGGCACCTACCGGAATCTGACCAAAGTGGTGCTCAGGTGGCGGATCTGTCACTACCACCTGGGCCAGTGCAGGCACTGCCAATGCACACAACCCAGCCGCAGCGATGGTCTGACGAACAAAAAGAGGAAAGCGCATGGCGAACAGCTCCTGCAAACAGGGGTGGAAAAGCTGCCAGCTTGCCGCCATTGCCTCAGGGCGTCAAGCACTGGCGCTCAAGCACCAGCCCCCGCATGCAGCCAAGGCAAAAAGCCCTGCAAAAACCGGGTGGTGGCAGGCATGAAATAGCTGCCGTGGTGATAACAAGGGTCTAACGTGGTCAAGATCATCCGGCCTGGAGTGGTCACATGGTCTTCATAGAAGATGCTGCCACCATCGGCATGATCGATCAGGCTGCGGCAGCCCTCGGGCAGTACGAAAAAACCATGCTGGTGCCAAGTGGCATCGGGCAGGCTGATGTGCTGCCACATCGGGTGTTCAGGCTGCACCATGCGCAAGCGCGAATCAGCCCCCGGCGTCAGCCACCACCAAAAGTTGACCTCTCGCGCAAACCACTGCACCCCTGGCAACCAGCGTTCCGATTGGCTCTCTCCCAAGGCCACAACGGTCTTGCCGCTGTCCAGAAAACGCCGAATGGTTGGGGCGGCGGCCACCATCAGTTCGGGGTCTTGACGGGCACTGACATAAAGGATGTCCACATCGTCCAATGCGGCGGTGGGCAAATCCTGGGCATAAATCAGTCGGTCAAAATAAGACCGCAGCGCCGGATCGTGCAAGGTGGCCTGATGGTAGTACGTGCCGCCATCCACGGCAGCAATGCGTTGGTGGCTCATACGGTCACTCCTTCCAGCAGCCATTCCAGCAATTGGGGGGCAATACGCCGGGCACTGGTGTTGTCGGCGGCATACATCCACAAGTCATTGCCGCCATGCACCAACAGGCGGCCTGCGCCCGCCAGTGGCAGCTCCCAGTCCAGTGGCAGCGCCTGCGGGCCAATGCCATGAATGGCCTTGGCCCCCGGTGGCAACGGGTTGTGCCCCCGACCATAAAAACCGGCCACACCCCGGCGGTAGGTCAGGTCATAGGTGTCTACCCCCCTAAATACCGGGTGCTCCATCAACCGTTGCACCTGCAAACCTGCCATATTGCGCTCGGCCAATGGCACAAAAGGGCGCAGCATTGGCAGAAAAGGGTAGGCCACATGCCCGTTGATGACCATAGAGCCGCCCTGTTGCAAATAATGGTCTAACAAACTCTGGCGAGCCTGCAAGGCCCGCTGATCCACATGGCCTGCCACCAACACGGCCTGCACGCCCTCCAGACATTGCGCATCCAAATCGTAGACACGGATGGCACGCCCATATTCACGCCAAAGCGGCAGATGGAAAAAAGCCTGCCCCAGTGGGGCCACGCCTTCAATAAAAAGCAAGGGTGGATGCATCACAGTGCCTCAAGGTAAAGAAGGGGTTGGTAAAGACACCATCGCCCGACCAATAGCGTGGTACAGCGGAATGGCGGTCTGCACGGCCCGCCCATCCACTTCCAATGCCATGCGTTGGATAGGCAAGCGATACAGGCGACTCAGTGCCTCAGTGGTCACGGTGTCGAGGGTGGCACCAAACAAAAACGCCTGCGCATCCAGCAACAGCAGCGACTGGTCAGCAATCTCAAGTGCATGCTGGGGCACATGGGTGGTAAAAACCACGGTCATGCCTTCGCGGTGGGCCAAGTCGCGCATCACCTCCAGAATGACGGCTTGGTTGTGAAAATCCAGCGCCGAAGCAGGCTCATCCAACAACATGACCTGGCAGCCCGAGGCCAGAGCGCGGGCCATCAGTACCAATTGGCGCTCACCCCCAGAGAGGTGGTGAATGTCCCTCTCGGCAAAACGGTCGGCATCCAAGCGGCGCAGGCAGTCATGGGCCACAGCGCGGTCGTGGGCGCTGGGCGCACCTTTCCAGCCAATATGGCGTGCGCGCCCAGTCAGCACCAAATCCAGCGCCGTCATCTCAAAACCGGGGTGAATAAATTGCGGCACATAGGCTACGCTGGCATCACACTGCACCCGGCCTTCTTGGGGGCGCGCCAAACCGGCCATCACCCGCAATAGGCTGGACTTGCCTCGGCCATTGGGGCCAAGCACCGCCAACACCTGCCCAGCCTGCAAAGAAAAATCCAGATGGCGCAACACCCAAGTGGCATAGCAGATGCCCACATCGCACACTTGCAGCATCATGCCTCCCCCGGACGGCGCATCTGGCGCAACAGGTAGGCAAAAACCGGCGCCCCCACCAAGGCCGTCAGAGCGCCCAAGGGAATCTCGGCATCGGTCACGCTGCGCGCCAAGGTGTCCACCACCACCAAATACACGGCTCCCAGTAGCGCCGTCAGCGGCATAAAAGCAGCAAAGTGGTTGCCAAACAGCAACCGCACCAGATGGGGCACCACCAACCCCACCCAACCAATCACGCCACACACTGCCACCGAGGCTGCGGTGATGAGCGCCACCGCCAGCAGGGCCAGCGTGCGCACCCGCTCTACCGGCAGGCCCATAGCGCGCGCATCATCCTCGCCCAATGACATCACATGGAGCTGGAAACGAACCAGCCACAACGCCACCAACCCCAGGCCAGTAGCACCAGCCCCTAGCCACAGACGCGGATAATCGGCAGCCGCCAAACTGCCCAGCAACCAAAAGACAATGGTGGGCAACTGGTTTTGCGGGTCGGCCACAAACTTAGCCAAAGACACCAACGCCCCAAACACCGCACTGACCACCACCCCAGACAGAATCAGGGTCAAGATACTCTCGCCACCACCGCTGTGTGCCAGCCAGCGCACAAAATACAGGGCCGCCATGCCCCCCAGCAGAGACAGCAACACCAGCACAGTGCCACTGCCATCCAACAAAATGGCGAGCACACCACCACAGGCTGCCCCAGCAGAAACGCCCACCAACTGCGGGTCGGCCAACGGATTGCGAAACAGCCCCTGCAAGGCTGCTCCCGACACTGCCAACCCGGCCCCCAAAATGGCCGCCAGCAACACACGGGGCACCCGGCCCCACAACACCAACCGCTGCTCCATTGGCGTCCACCACGGCTCTAGCCCCAACCACGGTGGCAACACAATGCCCAACGTGTGGCTGAGCGGAATGTCGTAACGCCCCACACCCAGCGCCAGCACCAACGTCACGGGCAACAACACCGCCAACACACCATAACCCACCCGGATCGACAGCAGCCCACGCACCCCTGTTGTGCCCCAACTCATGGTTTGCCCCCGGCACGCAACACCTGATAGCCCCGGCTGGATTGGTTCAGTGGCATTTGCAACACCCGATCCAGATCGGCCTCAGACACCGTGGCGGCATACAGGTCTTGGTAGGTGTTGCGCACCCGCTCCCGAAAACCCTGCAAGGCAAACCGTTCTGGATGCAATAGGCCAGCCAACCAACGCCAAGCCAAGGGGGTTTCTTGGCTGGGCGGGTCCCAACGGAAGCCACCGCGTGGCATTTTGTACAGACGCCGGGCCTGCACCGCCGTGGTGACTGACAAGATAGGGTCGTGGTACAAATCATCTGGCACCAAATGGCTGTCCAAGTTAGCCAGCAAAATCACCTCTGGGTTCCAAGCCACGATCTGCTCTTTGGTCACCGCAGCATTGCCCTTGACGGCACCGGCCACATTGATGCCCCCAGCCAAGCGGATATCGTGGTCCATGTTGGTGCCCATACCCCCCACCTGCACACCACCGTGGTAACGGTACAAAAACAGTGCCCTCGGGCGCTGTGACGGCGCAATTGCTGCCACCTGCATGCGCAAGCTTTGCTGTTCTTGCTCAATCCATGCCGCCAGTCGGTTGCCACGCTCTTGGCGCCCGGTCGCCTGCCCAATCAGCCGAAACCACTGGGTCACATAGTCGGTCTGGCCGTATTTGAGGGTGAGCACATTCAGACCCATCTGCTCCATAGGCCGCACAATCGACTCGCCCCGGTCACCCCATTGCAACACCACATCAGGGCGGGCATTCATCAATGCCTCAATGTTGGGGGCAAAGCCTTCTGTGGCCATATTGGCTGCGATGCGCGGAGCCGCCGGAAAGAACCGCCCCAACATGCCCTGCTGCATGTCTTCCCGCGCTGCGGGGTTAATGCCCACCAGCCGCTCAGTTGAGCGGTCAAGCGTCATCACCATCGAGGCGCCAGGAATCACCAAACTGGCAATGCGCTGAACTGGCACGGGCACGGACACCGAGCGGCCATTTTGGTCGGTCATAGACATGGTTTGCGCCTGCACCGCTCCGGCCATCTGCACCGCTGCCACACAGCCCCATACCTTGCACACCAGCGCGCAGCGCGCCATCAGCCCACCGCGCTTCATGGTGCTGGACATTCCATGAAATCGAGCACATCTTCCGGTGCCAGCGCCAGCACGCGGGCCTCGATATCGCACTTGAGGGCATCAAACTCTTGGCGGGTGTGCTCGTCGAGCCCACCACTGCGTGCCAAACCAAACAACTCGTAGAACCGCTCGGGCAATACACCGTCACGCACTTGGCACAACACGCTACATGGACCTGCCACCACAATCCACGAATAAGAAAAATCGGCATGGGGATTGAGCCGTGCATAGGGCTGTGCCTTGTCCAACACATAGGCCGAACGGGTCACGGCACGGGTGATGTATTCAAAGGCATCACGTACGCCCGTGCCCGGATGACCCGTGACCACCTGCACCGCATGGCGCGACATGTGCCCGTGGGTGGCTACCGCCAACCGTTGCAAGGCACCTTGCAGCCCCACAAAAGCAACAGCCAACATGGCAAAGTTGCCATCCATATGGAAGGTACGCACCGCGTCATAGCGGATGCAGGTGGATTGCCCGTTCTCAAAAAGGACAAAAGCTTGGTCAAAAACAGTGGACTGTGGCATGGTCAAAATTGGGTAGTGAGAGAAATCTTCAAATTGCGCCCCGGCTCTAGCAGCGGGTTGGTGTACGAGACAGGTGCCGCAATGGCCTCGCGGGTAGTGGCGTCGGCATAGGCCTTATCGAACAGGTTCTCGATACCTATACGCAAGGTGGCCTTGGGATAAGACGGATTGAGTCGGTGCAGGTCTAATCCGGCATACAGGTTGAACACGCCATAGCCCGCGCTGGCGCGCTCTAGGCTGGTGTCAATGCGCGTCTTGCGCTTGGACAAGCGCAAATCACCCTCCCACTGCCAAGGGCCACTCTGGTAGGCCAGCCCCACTGTGCCCACCAAAGGTGCGATGTATGACAACGGCTTGTGAGCCGTTTGGTTGGTGCCCTCGGTGTAGGCGGCGGCCAGCTTGAGCGTCCAGTCCTTGCGCAGCATCTGCTTGAGGTCAAACTCCAGCCCCTGCACCTCGGCCTTGCCAATGTTGATCCGGCGGGAGGACACCAAATCCAAGTACAGCAGCTCCTGCTGGGCAATCAGGTTGGTGTAGTGGCTTTTGTAAAGCGTCAGGTTGGCGCTCAAGTGGGGCAAGCGCAAACGGGCACTGATGTCCACCGTCTTGCCCTCTTCGGGCTCCAGAGAGGGATTGGGCAGCAAATACCCTTTGCCATAGGTGCCATAAGAAAACTTCTCGCCCGAGGTGGGCACCCGGTAGCTGGTGCCAAAGTTGGCAGCAAAATTCAACCAGCCTGAAGGTTTAAAGACGGTGCCTAGGGCATAGGTGGTCTTGCGATCGCGGGCATCGCGGTGGGCCAGAATCTCACTGGTCAATGCCGGAATGGTGATGATGTTGGCAGCGGTTTGGGTGTGATAGCGGTCATGGCGCACATTGCCCGAGAGCAGCCAACGCTCGCTCAATTCATGCTCCAGCAGGGCAAAAGCCCCTAGGCCTTTGGTGGTGCTGTCGCGCCGAGCCGTGCTGGCTACGGTGCCAGTGCCTTTGACTTGCGTTTCGGCACCATCCCAATCCTGCACGAAAAAGTCCAGCCCCGCAGTCAAAACAGATTGGGGCACGATGTCAGACACCACCATCAGCTTGCCGCCCACCTCCTGTGGCCCCACCACATAGCGGTGTGTTTCGGCCATAGAGGTGGCGTTGGGATAGCGGGTCGTGACGACATCGGTGTAAAGATCGCGCACATACAAGCTGGCATTGAGCTTGCCAATACCCGATATCTTTGGCTGGCCCGCATAAGCCAAGCCCACATAACGCTCACGGATGGGGTCTTCGCGCAAGTACACCCGCTGTGCCAAGGGTGCCTCCATGCCCGGCGCCCCACCCAAGCCACCGGCCCGGTGCGACTCCACTTCGGCGGCCTTGAACTTGAGTTCCAGCCGGTCTTGGGCGTTCAAACTGTAGCCCAACACACCCGAAATTTGCTGGTCATCAAAACGGCTGTGGGTCGCTGTGCCCAAAGGGGTGTCGTAGTCGCCAGCCTTGCGCACACTGCCCGCCAGCCGCAGGTCAAAGCCTTTGCCACCACCGGTCACGTCCAGCCGGGTGGCGCGCAAGTTGTTGATGCTCTCATAGGCCAGATTGAGCCCATGAAGCCGCAGAGAAAAGGTATCACTGAAATCGGGCTTGGCTTTGCGGGTGACGATGTTGACCATGCCCGCCATAGCCTCCGAGCCATAAATGGCGGCGGCTGGCCCGCGGATGACTTCCACCTGCTCGATCAACCCAGGATCAATCAGGTTGTATTCCAGCGTATTGCGGCCCCTAAAACGCTCGCCATCTATCGCTAACGGTGATTTCAGGTCATTGCTGTTGAAGCCCCGCATCACCACTTGCCCACCCAGCCCCCCTGCGCGCGAAAAGCTCAGGCCGGGCACTTCTTGCATCGCCTCCACAACGCTGACGGGTGCTTTGGTAGCCAAAGTCGCCTGATCTACCACCGAGACCGGCTTGCTCTCATCATCGAGTCGGGTTTCACGAAAATTGGTGGCCGTCACCGTCACGGCCCCCAACTCTGGCACCGCCGAATCACTCGCCCCCTGCTGGCCCAGTGCCTGCGGACTGCCCACCAGGTACAGCCCCATGCCCACCAGGGCCAGCCAGGGAGGTGAAACCAAACGACCATGCCCCACACGCAAGGGAGCCAATAAACGAACCGGCATACAGCAATCTCCAGACAGACAGGGGTTCACGCTGGCTGGCAACCGGCCCTGACGGACTGGCATGGCTGACTATGCGGACAGATGTTTTATTTTACAGTAATAAGAACTATTCTCAAATAATTGCCTCTTTGAGCTCCAAGACATAAAAAATGCCAGTCGACTGTTGGCCGACTGGCATGGCCCCCAATGGGGGTGGAGCAATGCCGTGCAGAGACGGCGTTGGCCTTGGAATCGATCAGTGCGCTGCCGCGCTGGCTGCACCTACTCCCGTTTGGGCACGTACATATTGGTCATCAAAAGCAGCGCGCTCGGCTTGGGCCTGTGCGCTGTTGTCCAACTTAGAGAACACATAAATACCCAAGAACGCCAACGGCATAGCAAACAGGGCGGGCTGGGTGTACGGGAAGATGGGCGAAGCATGGCCCAGCACATCGACCCACACCGATTTGGAGAAGAACACAAACAGCACCGAACTGATCAGGCCGGTATAGCCGCCCACCAGTGCGCCACGGGTGGTCAGGCCACGCCAGTACATCGACATCAGCAACACCGGGAAGTTGGCACAAGAAGCCACACCAAAGGCCAGCGCCACCATAAAGGCTACGTTCATCTTCTCAAACGCCACGCCCAACAGCACCGCCACCACACCCAAACCCAAGGTGGCGATTTTGGAAACCCGGATTTCCTTTTCTTCCGACACATTGCCCTTCATGATGACGCGGGCGTACAGGTCGTGCGAGATGGCCGAAGCACCAGCCAGCGCCAAACCGGCCACCACCGCCAAAATCGTGGCAAAGGCCACCGCCGACAAAAAGCCCAGCAGCAAATTGCCACCCGCTGCTTTAGCCAAGTGCAGCGCCACCATGTTGCCGCCACCAATCAGCTTGCCGCCTACCACGCCGCCTTCAAAGAATTGTGGGTCGGTGCCCACCAGCACGATGGAACACAGGCCCATCAAGGCAATCACGTTAAAGAAGAAGGCAATGATGCCCGAGGCGTAGAACACCGATTTGCGTGCCTCTTTGGCATTGGTCACGGTAAAAAAGCGCATCAAAATATGTGGCAGCCCGGCAATACCAAACATCAGGCCCAAGCCCATCGAAATGGCGGTGATGGGGTCAGCCAACAAGCTGCCGGGGGTCATGAGCTTGGTGCCCAGCTTATGCACTTCCATCGCACGGGTGGTGAGGGTCTCAAAACTAAAACCAAATTGGCTAAAGGCCAGCAACATGATGGCCGTGCCACCAGTCAGCAACATACAGGCCTTGATAATCTGCACCCAAGTGGTAGCCACCATACCGCCGAAGATCACATAGACCATCATCAGCACGCCCACAATCACCAGTGCCACGTTGTATTCCAGGCCAAACAGCAACTTAATAAGTTGGCCTGCCCCCACCATTTGCGCTACCAAATAGAAGCACACCACCACCAACGAGCTGATGGCGGCCATGGTGCGCACTTGGCCTTGGTTGAGACGGTAGGCGGTAATGTCGGCAAAAGTGAACTTGCCCAAGTTGCGCAGGCGCTCGGCCATCAAGAACAAGATGATGGGCCAGCCCACAAAAAAGGCCACCATGTAGATGTAGCCATCCACCCCTTGGCCGTAAATCATGGCCGTCAGGCCCAGCAAGGTTGCGGCAGACATAAAGTCTCCCGCAATTGCCAAGCCGTTTTGTTTGCCGCTGATGCCACCACCAGCGGTATAGAAGTCAGAGGCCGACTTGGAGCGGCCAGCCGCCCAGTAGGTAATGCCCAGCGTCATCAGCACAAAAACAAAGAACATGCCAATGGCGTGCAGGTTCAGCGGCTGCTTTTCGGCTGCGCCCAAATCGGGGCCAGCCAAAGCCAGCGTGGGCAAGAGCAGTAACAGTGCGGCCAGAGGACGGCCTACAGAAGAAAACAGAGCGGGAGTATGGTTCATGGCTTTTTCAGTGCGTCTTGGACGATTTGTTCATTCAGGCTGTCAAATTCGCCATTGGCACGGCGCACATACACCCACGTCAGCACACAGAAAAACACGAACTGGAAAAACCCCAGCACCACGCCCACCGTCAGGTTGCTGCCTTCAAAAAGGCGAACAGCAATGGCACTGGGCACAAAGGCCACCAACAACACAAAGCTGAAAAAAACGGCAATCACCAACAATGCCAACATGGTGGCAAAGCGCCCACGCTGGCGCACCAGCTCGGCATAGCGCGGGTCGCGCTTGATGTTTTCGTACAGTGGATTGGACATGGGTCTCCCTTCATCATCATGAATGCGCATGGCATTAACCGGCGGCATTCTAGGAAGTCAATCCTGTTTAATCCTTACAGTACTGCCAGAGTTTCTCCTGTATATGGGGGGGGGTGATGGGGGGGGATATAGCATGGGATGGAGCACCGTTTTTTGATCGAGTAACGGGCCGAAAATGCCACCACCATAAAAAACGCGCCCGAAGGCGCGTTTTTTGCAGACGGCGGGTAGATTACTTAGAAACCACGCGCACCATTTCCAGGCACTTGTTCGAATAGCCCCACTCGTTGTCGTACCAGCTCACGATCTTGACGAAGGTACCGTCCAGCGCGATGCCAGCGTCGGCATCAAAGATGGAAGTGCGGGTGTCGCCACGGAAGTCGGTGGCCACCACCTTGTCTTCGGTGTAACCCAGCACGCCCTTGAGCGCGCCTTCGGACTGTGCCTTCATCTCGGCCTTGATTTCTTCGTAAGAAGCAGCGTTTTCCAGCTCTACGGTCAAATCGACCACGGACACATCCGAGGTGGGCACGCGGAACGACATGCCGGTCAGCTTCTTGTTCAGCGATGGAATCACCACGCCCACCGCCTTGGCAGCGCCAGTGCTGGAGGGGATGATGTTTTCCAGAATGCCACGGCCACCGCGCCAGTCTTTGTTGCTGGGGCCATCCACGGTTTTTTGCGTAGCCGTGGCAGCGTGTACGGTGGTCATCAGACCGCGCTTGATGCCCCACTTGTCGTGCAGCACCTTGGCCACGGGAGCCAAGCAGTTGGTAGTGCAAGACGCGTTGGAGATGATGGCCTCGCCCTTGTAGGTGTCGTGGTTGACACCAAACACAAACATCGGGGTGTCGTCTTTGGACGGGGCCGACAAAATCACCTTCTTCGCGCCAGCGTCGAGGTGCTTTTGCGCGGTGGCTTTGTCCAAGAACAGGCCAGTGGATTCGATCACCACATCAGCGCCGACTTCGTTCCACTTCAGGTTGGCGGGGTCGCGCTCTTGCGTCAGGCGAATTTTCTTGCCGTTGACGATCAGGTTGGAGCCTTCGACCGACACTTGCCCATCAAAGCGACCATGCACGCTGTCGTATTGCAGCATGTAGGCCAGATAGTCAGGCTCCAGCAGGTCGTTGATACCCACGACTTCGATGTCGCTGAAGTTTTGCAGGGCCGAGCGCAGCACGTTGCGGCCAATGCGGCCAAAGCCGTTGATGCCAATCTTGATGGTCATAGGGGTTTCTCCAGAGTTACTTGCCAAAATCGAAAAAATTATTTGCGCTTGAGAGCGGCCTGCACCGTGGCGGCCACGTTTTCGGCGGTAAAGCCAAAATGCTCAAACAGCACGGGGGCCGGGGCCGACTCGCCGTAGCTGTCGATGCCAATCACGGCGGCGCAGCCGTACTTCCACCAGAAGTCGGTCACGCCCATTTCTACCGCAATGCGTGGCAGGCCAGCGGGCAGCATCGCCTTTTTGTACTTGATGTCTTGCTGGTCAAAGGTGGTGGTGCTGGGCATAGAGACCACGCGCACAGCAATCTTTTTCTCGGCCAACAGACGTTGGGCTTTCAGGGCCAACTGCACTTCCGAGCCGGTGGCCACAATCACGGCCTGGGCTTTTTCCTTCAGGCCCACATCGCGGGGTTCGGACAGCACATAAGCACCCCGGCTGATGTCGCCCAAATCACGCTTGGGTGCATAGGGCAGGTTTTGGCGGCTGAGCAGCAGCGCCGTAGGCTTGTTGCGGTTGGTGAGTGCCACGCTCCAAGCCACGGCGGTTTCTGCGGTGTCGGCGGGGCGCCACACATCCAAGCCCGGAATCAAGCGCAAGCTGGCAGCATGTTCGATGGATTGGTGCGTGGGGCCGTCTTCGCCCAGCCCGATGGAGTCGTGGGTAAACACATGCACCACGCGCAGCTTCATCAGCGCGGCCATGCGGATGGCGTTGCGGCTGTAGTCGGAGAAGGTCAGGAAGGTGCCACCGTAGGGGATAAAGCCACCGTGCAGGGCCACGCCATTCATGATGGCAGCCATACCAAACTCGCGCACACCGTAGTTGATGTGGCGGCCACCGACCAACTGGCCGTTGACTTCGGTCTGCACCACGTCACCGGCGGCATCAAAGCGCAGGTTGGGGGTGCTCTTGGTGTTGGTCAAGTTGGAGCCGGTCAGGTCGGCGCTACCGCCCAGCAGTTCGGGCAGGGCGGCGGTAAAGGCTTCCAGTGCCAGTTGGCTGGCCTTGCGGCTGGCCACCGTCTCGCCATTGCGGTGGGCGTGGACTACGGTATCCACAGCCACTTGGGCAAAGCTGGGGGGCAGGTCGCCATTCATGCGGCGGGTAAATTCTGCGGCCAGCTCTGGGAAGGCTTTGCTGTAAGCGGCAAAACGCTTGTTCCAGTCGGCCTCTCGCTTAGCGCCCGCCTTGGTGGCATTCCAATCGGCAGCCACCTCCTTGGGAATCACAAACGGTGCGTGTTCCCAACCCAGCTCTTTGCGTGTCAGGGCGATTTCTTCGGCACCCAGTGGCTCGCCGTGGGCTTTGGCCGTGTTGGCGCGGTTGGGGCTGCCCTTGCCGATATGGGTTTTGCAGACGATGAGCGTGGGCTTGTCGGTGCTTTGCTTGGCTTGGGCAATGGCCGCATCCACGGCATCGGCATCATGGCCGTCGATGGGGCCAATCACGTTCCAACCGCAGGCGGTAAAGCGTTGCGGGGTGTTGTCAATAAACCAAGGGGCCACTTGGCCGTCAATGCTGATGCCGTTGTCGTCGTACAAGGCAATCAGCTTGTTCAGCTTCCAAGCGCCAGCCAAGGCTACGGCTTCGTGGCTGATGCCTTCCATCAGGCAGCCATCGCCCAAAAACACATAGGTGTGGTGGTCAACGATGGTGTGCTTGACCTTGCCTGCTGCGCGGTTGAATTCTTTGGCCAGCAGCTTTTCTGCCAACGCAAAGCCCACGGCATTGGTAATGCCTTGGCCCAAGGGGCCGGTAGTGGTTTCTACGCCGGGGGTCACGCCCACTTCGGGGTGACCCGCGGTTTTGCTGTGGAGCTGGCGGAAGTTCTTCAGCTCTTGCATTGGCAGGTCGTAGCCTGTCAGGTGCAACAGCGCATACAGCAGCATGGAGCCGTGGCCGTTGGACAGCACAAAGCGGTCGCGGTTGGCCCATTGGGGGTTGGCGGGGTTGTGCTGCAGGTGGCGGCCCCACAATGCCACGGCCATGTCGGCCATGCCCATTGGGGCGCCGGGGTGACCGGAGTTGGCTTGTTGAACGGCATCCATTGCGAGTGCGCGGATTGCATTCGCCATTTGTTGAGAGTTGGCCATGGGGCAGGTCCGGAGGGAGGGATCGGTGGAAAGCTGCGGATTTTACTGTTGCTGCCTTTCTAGGCCGCTACAGTGCAAGCCATGTCCAATTTGTCCTCTACCACCGCCCCCCCCTCCATCCCAGCCCTCATCTTGGCCGCAGGCCGAGGCGAACGCATGCGCCCCCTGACCGATCACACCCCCAAACCGCTGCTGGCAGTGCAAGGCCAGCCACTGCTGCACTGGCATTTGCAGGCGTTGGCACAGGCCGGTGTGCCACGGGCAGTGATCAACACAGCGTGGCTGGGTGAGCACATCAGCAACCACTTTGGTCAGGTGTTTCAGGCCGCAGGGGATGCAGCACCGCTGTCGCTGGCCTACTCATGCGAGCAGCAGGACTTTGGTGCGGCACTGGAAACCGCTGGCGGCATTGCCCGTGCCCTGCCACAACTGGGCAACATCTTTTGGCTGGTGGCGGGCGATGTGTTTGCACCAGATTTTCGCTTTGCCCCCGAAGCAGTGCAGGCCTTTGCCACCAGCGACGATCTAGCGCACCTGTGGCTAGTACCCAATCCAGCCCACCACCCACGGGGCGACTTTGGCCTCTCTGCTCAAGGGCGGGCGCTCCATCTGGCCGACAACAACCCCACACCGCGCTACACCTACAGCACCATCGCCCTGCTGCGGGCTCAGCTGTTTGCACTGCCGTGGTGCGATATTCCGGCAGGCAATCCGCACGGTGTGGCGGCCCCACTGGCGCCGCTGTTGCGCAGAGCAATGGATGCTGGACGCGTAGGTGCTTCGCTCTACCACGGTGCCTGGACAGATGTGGGCACGCCCGAGCGGCTGGCACAGCTCAATGCCAAGGCCACATCCTGCTAAAGCACCCAGAGACGGCCAACCTCCATCTGGAGGAGAATCTGCCCATGGATGCACCTCTGAGCCACGCCCCCTCCTCCTTGTATACCCAACGCCGTGCCGCATTGGCCGCCCAACTGGGCACCGATGGCATTGCCATCATCCCCACTGCGCCCGAGCATTCACGCAACCGCGACAGCGAATTTTTGTTTCGCTTTGACAGCTACTTTCACTACCTGTGCGGCTTTACCGAACCCCAGGCTTGGCTGGTGATCCATGCCAGCGGCCACACCACGCTGTTTTGCCAACCCAAAGACCTAGAACGTGAAATTTGGGATGGCTACCGCCTTGGCCCCGAAGCGGCCCCTGCCGCCTTAGGGGTAGACGCAGCGTTTTCCGTGTTGGAGCTAGACCAGCGCCTGCCTCGCCTGTTGGAAAACCGCGCCACTGTTTGGTACCCCTTTGCCATCCATGCGGGACTGGAGGGCCGGGTGGCTGGATGGCTGGGCAGCGTGCGGGGCCGCGCCCGCCAAGGTGCGCTGTGCCCCGATGGGCAGCGCGACCTGTGTGCCTTGCTGGACGAAATGCGCCTCATCAAAGACGGCCACGAGCAAGCGGTGATGCGCCGCGCTGCACAAATCAGCGCCCAAGCCCATATCCGCGCCATGCAGCGCAGCGCCACCATGTTGCGCGCGGGTCAAGAACTGCGCGAATACCACCTCGACGCCGAACTGCTGCACGAATTTCGCCAACATGGTTCGCAATACCCGGCCTACAGCTCCATCGTGGCGGGCGGTGCCAATGCCTGCGTGCTGCATTACCGGGCCGACACCGCCCGCATCCACGATGGTGATCTGGTGTTGATTGACGCCGGCTGCGAGCTCGACGGCTACGCCAGCGACATCACCCGCACCTTTCCGGCCAATGGCCGCTTTAGCGGGCCACAGCGGGCACTTTACGATTTGGTGCTGGCCAGCCAAGAAGCAGCGGTAGCCGCGACACGCGCTGGCGCCCGTTTTAATGACCCGCACAACGCTACCGTGGCCGTGCTGGCCCAAGGGCTGCTCGATTTGGGCCTGCTCAATGCCAACCAAGTGGGTAACGTGCAAGACGTGATTGAAAAGCGCGCTTACTTCCCGTTCTATATGCACCGCACCGGCCACTGGCTGGGCATGGATGTGCATGATTGCGGCAGCTATATCGAGCCCAGCGAAAGCCACCAGATCACCGAGCGCCAAGACCCCCTCACCGGCCAAACCGTGCAAGAACGCCCCAGCCGCATTTTGCGCCCCGGCATGGTGCTGACCATCGAGCCAGGTCTGTATGTACGTCCCGCCCCCGGCGTGCCCGAGCAGTTCCACGGCATTGGCATCCGCATTGAAGACGACGCCATCGTGACCGAGACTGGCTGCGAACTCATCACCCGTGGCGTGCCGGTAGCTGCCAACGAGATCGAAGCACTGATGCGCGTGCAAACGACCCGCTGCTAACCTGTTGCAGCAAACACCCCGTCATGGCTACCCACCTGATGTACCTGTCAGGCCCGCCTCTATCAGGGGCGAGGCAACTACTGCGGTGGCTACTGGTGTGGGCTTTGCTGTGGCCGGTGCTGGCCCACGCTGGTGACTACATCACCGAACGGGCTTGGCTGGAAGACCCCTCGGGCCAATGGAGTCTGGACGAGGCACTGACCCATCCCTTCACGCCCTACGAAGGATTGCTCAGCCGGGGCTATGGCACCTCAGCCATCTGGATACGGCTACGCATTGATCCTCACGCCAACCCACCCTCTACCCTCACCGATCGCTTGGTGCTGCGTCTTCGCCTCACCTACTTAGACCAAATACAACTGTTTGATCCGCAGGCTCCAACCGCTACCCAGCCCAACACGGCCCCCGTGCCTTTCAACGACCGCACCTTGAACCTGAACTACCTCCTGCCCAGGGGGGATATCCCCAGAGACATCTATCTGCGGTTGCAATCTCCAGGCACCCGCACCAAGATGATCGAGGTGCTCAATCTGGAAGAGGCACTGGACAGAGACCGACAGCAGGAAACCATTTATGGGCTGTACCTGTCAGGGTTGCTCGTGTCGCTGCTGTGGGCCTTGTTGCACTGGTTCAGCCTACGCGAACGGGTGATTGGCGTTTTTGCCTGCAAACAGGCCGTGGCCTTGCTTTGGTCTCTATCGCTGCTAGGCTACGTGCGCGAGCCACTGGGAGACGCCGCCCCCACACTGGTTGCACTGCTATTGGTGGTGTTCACAGCCACCTCCGCCTATTTTGACTACAGCCTGTTTCGCGAATATCAGCCCCCGCGCTGGACTTTGCGGGTATTGCTGGGCTTGATGGCCGTGCTACCAGTGGCGGCCCTACTGATCCTGAGCGGCCACATCTCCACTGCGCTGCGCCTCAACATAGTTTGTACGCTACTGATCGTGTTGTGGAATCTGGTGGTTTCATTACTGGCACGGCCCCGTGTCAACCATCCAGCCCCTGCCATTCCCCAGTGGGGGTTGGTGTCGTTTCACGGCGTCTTGTGCCTGTCCATCGTCATTACCGCCCTCATGGTGTTGGGGGTGTTGTCCAGTGTGCTGCTGGCCCTGCATTCGCTGCAAATCCACGGTCTGGTGACAGGCCTGATCATGGTGATCTTTTTACAAGTGCGCTCACAACGACTGACCCAGCGCCAAACCCAAGCTTTGGCCGATCTGGCAGTGGCCCAAAAAAATGCCCGGCAGGAACAACTGCACCGCCAACAGCAAGAAAAACTACTGGAAGAAATCCGCCAACTGGCCTTCCATGACAGCCTGACCCACCTGCCTAACCGACGCCTGCTGCTGGAATGCGTACAACTGGCTGCGGCGCAAAACCAGCGTTATGGCCACCACAGCGCCCTGTTGTTCATGGATTTGGACAATTTCAAGCCTCTGAACGATGCCTACGGACACCATGTGGGCGATCTGCTGCTGATCGAAGTCGCACAGCGGCTGCGGCAATCTGTGCGGGCCTGTGACACGGTTTCGCGGTTTGGCGGTGATGAGTTTGTGATTTTGCTCAATGACTTCAGCACAGAGGCCACCACAGCACAGCCACAAGCCCAAGCCGTGGCCGAAAAGATTCTGACCAGCCTAAGGCAGCCCTACCGGCTCCAGACAGACCACAGTGACACCGCACGCACTGTAGAACACCATTGCAGTGCCAGCATTGGCATACGGCTGTTCACCACCCCCCCCGAACCGATCGAAAGTTTGCTCGATCAAGCCGATGCGGCCATGTATGCCGCCAAGGCGGCGGGTCGCAGCACCATCCGCTTCTACACCAACGCAGATGCTCTGGCCTGAGCGTTAGCGTTGCACCTCTTGCAGCCACTGGGCAATCTCTTGCGCTGCCTGTGCGGCAGCATCGGCCAGTGCGCGGGTGCCTCCCACAGCATCCGCACTCACAGCCGGCTGCTGCACAGTAAACAAACGTTGTCCAAGCAGCTGATCTCCTGTGGCACCGGGCACCACTGCCGTGGCACGCAAACGAATCACACCCACGCTGTCGCTCACACTGGTAAAAACTTGGCTGAACTCTTCCAATTGCACCCGCAACACGGCCGGTCGAACCCCTGTGGCACCAGGGGCTGCAGCCCGGGCATCGGTAGCCCGCAACACAGCCCGGCGCTGGCCCAATGCGGCACGCAACTCCTGCTCTACCAATTGGGCGGGTGGCTGGCTCCAGCGGGCCAATTGATAGGGCCGCAATTGGCGCACATCGGCATAAGCCAAACGGTACAACACCGCAGTGCTGGCATCGGCATGGCTCGCTCCCTGCACATCAGCCAATACTACGGGTGACAGGGGCATGCGCCGATCAACGGACGGCGATGCCAGCAGGCCCGGGCCAAAATCGTACAGCGCCGGGCGCGCGGGCGACTGGGGCACCGCCACACAGCCTCCGAGCAAAAACAAGCACCCACAACCCAACGCCCCAAGCCAACGGTTGCTCCAGACAGCAATGTTCTGGTACATGGTCTGCATTCTTTCTCAAGGTTGGGTCACAGAGGTCACAGAGGTGACGGGTACCACAAAACCCGGCTCGCCGGGGCCGGGCACTGCCGGGCCCGAGCCATACAGCAAGGCTTGCGGGTTGTCATTCAGGCTGGCGGCCACACGGCCCAATTGGCGGGCAGCATGGGCGGCATCGTCGCTGACGCCTTCAATATGGGCCAGTGTGCTGTGATTAAAACGGTCAACGGCATGGCCTAACGCCTGAGCGCCCACCGTTACCTGCTCCAAAGCCCCCCCCTGCGCATTGAGCTGCCCTGCAGTGCGTCCCCAGGCACGGGCGACTGCGGCCACCTCGGTACTGGCACTCTGCAACGATTGCAAAGTGCGGCTGGTCTCCTGTGCCAACGGCGGCAAAACCTGCAAGGCGGGGTCTAGCCGCTGACTGACTGTGGCATCGAGCCGCCGCCCCAGTGCGCCCACACTGCCAGCAGCTTGACCGATCTGCGTCAATGCGGTGCCAATGCGTTGCTGGTTTTCATCGCCCAGCAGTTGGTTGATACGCTGCACAGCTTCATCCACCCGTCCCAAGATGGCTTGCCCCTGATCGGCCAACTGGCTAAAAGGCGAGGTACGCAGCGGCAACCGTGGCAGGCCGCTGGGGCCAGCGGCCAGTGGGGTCTGCGCCTCTCCAGCATCATCCAGCAACACATAGGCCAGCCCCGTCACACCTTGGTAACCCAAAACAGCAAAGGTGCTGGGTGTCAGCGGGGTGTTTTCATGCACAGCGATGCGAATCAGCACATTGCCATTGATTTGCGAATCAAAGCCAATGTGGGTCACTTTACCCACGGCCACACCTTTGTAGCGCACTGCCGCTTGGGGCTGCAAGCCGCTCACGCCCTCGCGGCTGGAAAGCTCGTACGCATGGTAATTGCCTGTATCGCGTGTGAGCCACAGGCCCAAGCCCGCCACCAGGGCCGAGACAATCAGCACAAACAGCCCGGCAGCCAGGGCATGGGCTTTGTTTTCCATCAGACCTCCTGCGGGGCCAGGGGTGGTGCCATGGCACGGCGGCCCCGTTCGCCCCGGAAAAATTGTTCCACAAACGGATGATCAAACCGGGCCACCTCGGTTGGTGTGCCAGTCACGATGACTTTCTTATCGGCCAACACTGCCACACGCGAGGCTAAGGCAAACAGGGTATCGAGATCGTGCGTCACCATCACCATGGTGATACCCAGCAGTGCCTGCAACTCGCGCACCAAGGCGCAAAACTCGTCCGAGCCATGCGGATCTAGCCCAGCGGTCGGCTCATCGAGCAGCAGCAAGGGCGGGTCCATGATGAGAGCGCGCGCCAATGCCACACGCTTGATCATGCCCCCCGACAAATCTGCAGGCATCCGGGTGGCATGTTCCGGCTTCAGTCCCACCATTTGCAGCTTGACCATCGCGGCATCTCGCACCACAGCCGCAGGCAGCGTGCCTTGTTCGTTCAGGGCAAAAGCAATGTTCTCCAACACATTAAAGGCCGAAAACAATGCCCCATGCTGGAACAGCATTCCCACGCGACTGGCGGCCCCAGTGCCACCCATCTCTCGGGCTGGGCGCCCCAGCACCGTCACGGTGCCACGGGCCGCTTGGGCCAGCCCCAGTATCTGGCGCAGCAACACCGTCTTGCCTGTACCAGAGCCCCCCACCAGTGCCAGCATCTCACCGGGTTGTACCGTCAAATCCAGATCTTGGTGCACGCTGAAGGCGGCCTCGCCCTTACCAAAAACGCTCCAGAGGCGGTCGATGCGCACCACTGGTGCAGGGGCGGGGATAGACATGATCGACATCAGGCAAAGCCTACCGTTTTGAACAGCACGGCAAACAGCGCATCCACCATGATGACCATCGTGATGGCCGTCACCACCGAGGCCGTAGTGCCCTCTCCCAAGCTTTGTGTATTGGGCTTGACACGCAACCCCCAATGGCAACCAATCAGGGCAATCAAGACACCAAAAACAACCGATTTAGACAGTGCCAACCACAGATTGCCCAGCCCCACCGCTGTTGGCAGTGCTTGGTAAAAATAACCAGGCGAAATACCCAAGGCCAAATCAGCCGCCAACATACCACCGGCCAGTGCTGCCAGTGTCGTCCAAACCGCAATCAGCGGCATGGCAATGCCCAAGGCCAAGGCCCGGGGCCAGACCAGCCGCAAACCATGTGGGATGCCCATCACGCGCATGGCATCCAATTCTTCCGTCACGCGCATCACGCCAATCTGCGCTGTGATGGCCGAACCCGAACGCCCAGCCACCAAGATGGCCGCCAGCATTGGCCCCAGCTCCCGAATCAAGGAAATACCCAAAATATTGACGATGAACGCCTCTGCACCAAACTGACGCAGTTGCAGGCTCATCAAATACGCCAGCACCACACCAATCAAAAAACCCACCAACGCCGTGATGGGCAAAGCCATTGCGCCCATACGGTACAAATGGCCCGACACATCACGCCACGGCGTGCGGTAGGGCTTGCGCAACAGGTACAGACTGTCGAGCAACAACTGCCCCACCAGTTGCAGCAAATGCCGGGCATGGTCAAGGCCATGCAACACCAACACGCCCAACCGATCAATTTGGTCTGCCAAGCGCCACGGTGGCACTGGCGGTGGTGGGGTGCTGTAGTGTGCCGCCCGCTCCAACAGGCTGCGATGGTGCTCATGCACCATCAATCGCTGCGGCCAAACATGGCCCCACTGGTGCCAGAGCCATTGCGCGCCCACATGATCGAGCCACTCTAGCCCCCGCAAATCCCAACCCAAACCGGGGGTGGTTGGCAATGATGCCCATTGGGCCAACAAAGCCCGCCATTGCGCTCGCTCGCCCAAGGCTGCGGCCCCCCAACGGCCAAACAACTGCACCCACGGCCCTTCGGGGCTGTCGGTGCATAGCAGGCGGGGCGGAGCGTCAGACATAGGCAGGCAAAAAGGGCAGGCAACCAAGAAACCAGAAAATAGACAGGGTAGATGGTAGCGCCACTGCCACGACCATTGCCACCGTCACCTCTGCCTTCGTGGGCCTGCTGGCTTGCCCGCGCTAACGAATACCCCCTACATAACGGGGGGCCATGGGTGCAGGCACTACAGGTTCGGCATCTGACCGGTGCAGCAAAAGCGCACTGGGATGCAGCAATGGCTGGCTCTGCACAGGAGTGTGCGTGGTCGGGAGCATAGCTTGCTCCAACCGCTGCGCCCAATCAGCCAGCTCGGGCAGGTGATCCGTCTGTGCCCGCTCACGGGCAAAACGGACGATTGCTTGGGCATATTCCAAGTTGCAGGCCATCCATTCGGTATCGGTCACCCGGCCCGTTTTACGCCGCAACAACACATGCATATGGGCGGCAATCGCCATCACATCGGTATCGCTCATCAGTGGAACTCCTTTGCTAGCTACCCAGACGCTCGCGGTGCAAGGAAATGTCCAACCCAGTCCATTCATCCTGTGCATCCACGCGCAAATCCACCACCACCAAACGGGTCAGCCACAGCAACAGCGCAGTGGCCACCAAGCTGTAAGCCATCACCGCCAATACGCTGAGCATTTGTGTGAGCAAACTGCCCTCAACGCCCCCAATCGATTTGTCGGCCAACACCCCAGTCAGCAAGGCACCCACAATGCCGCCAATGCCGTGCACGCCAAACACGTCCAAAGAATCGTCTGTGCGCAGCAGGCGCTTGAGCCCGGTGGCACCCCAGTAGCAAGCCAACCCTGCTACACCGCCAATCAGCAATGCTGCTGCGGGAGTCACAAACCCCGCTGCGGGGGTAATGGCGACCAACCCTGCCACCAGCCCAGAACACAGGCCCAACAGCGAGCCGCGGCCGCGCACCACAGCCTCGCCCAACATCCAGGCCACAGCACCAGCGGCTGCTGCAATGTGGGTGACTGCCAGCGCCAAACCGGCACGCCCCCCCGCCGACAGCGCCGAGCCTGCATTAAAGCCAAACCAACCCACCCACAGCAGGCTGGCCCCCACCATCGTCAAGCCCAAGTTGTAGGGCTCGAAAGCTTCGCGGCCATAACCCTTGCGCGGCCCCAGAAACCACGCACACACCAGCCCGGCCACACCGGCGTTGATATGCACCACCGCACCCCCCGCAAAGTCCAGTGCCCCCATACGGGCCAACCAGCCTCCTGGCTCCCAAACCCAATGGGCAATTGGTGCATAGACCAACAACGTCCACAACGACATGAACAGCAACAGGGCAGAAAACCGCATGCGCTCTACCAAGGCGCCCACCACCAGTGTGGCGGTGATGATGGCAAAGGCGAGTTGGAACATCGCATATACCGACTCTGGAATATGGGGGGCCACATGACTGACGGCCACTTGGCCCGTCCCCATCTGGTAATCCAGACCAGCAAACCATAAGCGTGCATCACCCCCCAGCCAAGGGGAACCGGGTGTAAAGGCCCAAGAATAGCCCACCGCAAACCAGAGCAGGCTCACCAAACAAGCAATGCCCAGCACACTGGCCATTGTGTTCAGCACATTTTTGCGCCGCACCATGCCCGCATAGAACAAGGCAATCCCAGGCAAAGCCATCAACAACACCAGTGCCGTCGAAACCAGTACCCAAACCGTATCGGCATCGTGCAAAGTATCTTGCACCACCAACATCGGGCGGACTGGGGCAGAGGCCATTTGTGCGCTGGCAGGCTCCCAGGCCAGCAGCATCCCCAGCGCCCACAGCATGATCGACCCGGCCTTGTATCGTCTTGTTTGCATGACCATCGTTCTCCCTGTGTGGATGTAGTAGTACCGTGGGTACTGCACAAGCCATGCCAGGCCCAAGCAGGGGGGTATCCAAGAAAATGGGCGCTCTTGCGCCCCAGAACAGGGGCAGGGAAACCCCCAATGCACCGCAGCGGTGCGGGCGGCTACATTAACGGCACTCGACGGCGCATTGCAATGCGCCCAACGAGGGGCTGAGGAGACAAACCACAAAGCCACAACCATATTTTTCAAGCATCCGTTATGAGATGCACCCCCCTTCCGAGGCGCTGACTCCATGTCAGCGCCTTTTTTTTGTCCTGGTGGGACAATCTGGGCATGGAATGGTTTGTTGTTACGCTGGCCTCGTTACTGGCTGGGTTTGTAGATGCCATCGTGGGGGGTGGCGGCTTGGTGTTGCTGCCTGCCCTGTTTGCCACCTTTGCCACCACTGCACCAGCCACGCTGATGGGCACCAACAAGGCGGCGGCTGTCTGGGGGACGGCGATTGCCAGCTGGCAATACAGCCGACGGGTACAGGTGCGCTGGTCAGCCCTGCTGCCAGCCTCATTGGCCGGATTTGTCGGTGCCTTTGCTGGTGCTTGGGCGGTCACGGTGCTATCGCCCGATTTTCTGCGCAAGTTGCTGCCACTGATCTTGCTGGCTGTGCTGGCATACACCCTGATGAAGAAAGATTTGGGCCGCCACCATGCACCTCGGCTAGCAGCCCAGCGTGAATGCTGGGCTGCCAGTCTGATTGGTGCGGGCATAGGCTTCTACGATGGCTTTTTTGGGCCAGGCACTGGCAGCTTCTTTGTTTTTTTGTTTGTGCGTGTGCTGGGTTATGACTTTTTGAATGCCTCGGTCTCGGCCAAGGTGCTCAACGTGGCGACCAATGTGGCCGCGTTGATCCTGTTCTCAGTCAAAGGCCATGTCTGGTGGCATCTGGCCGTGCCACTGGCCGTGGCCAATGTGCTGGGCAGCCTGCTAGGCACTTGGATGGCTTTGCGCCACGGTGCAGGGTTTGTGCGCGGCATTTTCATGGCCGTGGTCAGCGCCCTCATCCTCAAGACAGGCTACGACGCCTTCATACGCTAAGGTGGGCTTGGCGGCTCAACGCTCGGGCAGGCTGATGTCCGCCACAGAACGAGGCTCACCCAGTGGTGCCATTGCTTGCCCTTTGCGCACAGCAGCAATATCTTGCTCACTGGGGTATTCGCCCAGCAGCCAGTAATCGAACACCCGGCGGGCAATGGGCGCTGCCTGGGCACCACCAAAGCCAGCATTCTCCACAATCACGGCCAAGGCAATCTGAGGGTTGTCGGCAGGCGCAAAAGCAATATAGAGGGCATGGTCACGCTGGCGCTCCTGCAAACGGGCCGCGTTGTATTTGTCTTTCTGACCAATCGTCACGGCCTGTGCTGTGCCCGTTTTGCCTGCCGACAAATAACGGGCTCCAGCAAAGACCTTGGTAGAGGTGCCACCCTGCGTAACGCCCACCATAGCCCGTCGGATCACATCGATATGGGCAGGCTTGTAGCCCAATGGCACCGAGGGCGGCTGCGGCAGTGGGCGACGCTCACGGGTTACTGCATCAATGGTGGCCATGCCCAGATGCGGTCGGTGCTGGGTGCCCCCATTGGCCAGTGTGGCTGTAGCGTGGGCCAGTTGCAGCATGGTGAAATTGTTATACCCCTGCCCAATACCTAAGGAGATGGTCTCACCGGCATACCATTTTTTATGCTCGGGGCGGCGGTAGGTTTTGCGCTTCCACTCTTGGCTGGGCAGCACCCCGCGCAACTCGCCATTCAAATCAATGCCAGTGAGCTGCCCAAAACCCAAGGGCTTCATGAAGTCGTGCATGGCATCGACCCCCATGTCATTGGCCAATTGGTAGTAGTAGACGTTACTGGACTGCACAATGCTGCGGTGCAGATCTACGGCCCCTAACCCGTGGTCGCCGTGGCTACGGAAGGTGTGCCCCCCAAAAGTCCAAGAACCACCGTCATGAACAATGGTGCCCGGTGTGCGCTTGCCCGTCTCTAGGGCCGCCAAGCCCATAAAGGGCTTGTAGGTAGACCCCGGTGGATAGGTGCCACGCAGGGCGCGGTTGAGCAAGGGCCGGTCAATCGATTCATTCAATGCCGTCCAGTTTTCTTGGTCAATCCCCTCTACAAACAGATTGGGGTCGAAGGTCGGCTTGCTTACCAAGGCCAGCACCTCACCATTGCGCGGATCTATCGCCACCAAGGCACCACGGCGTTCGCCAAACAACTCTTCGATCATCATCTGCAACTTGATGTCCAGTGTCAGCGCCACGGTGTGGCCCGGTGTGGCCGGAAAGCTGTTGAGTCGGCGCACTGCCCGCCCCCCAGCAGAAGTCTCCATTTGATCCACGCCCGTCACCCCATGCAGTTGGGGCTCAAAACTCTGTTCTATGCCCAACTTACCAATGTATTCGGTGCCCCGGTAATTAGACTGTTCCTCAGACTCTTCAATGCGTTCTTTTTCTTTTTGGTTGATACGGCCAATGTAGCCAATGGCGTGGCTGGCCACATCCCCCAACGGGTAGTTGCGAAACAACCGCGCCTTCACATCCACGCCCGGAAAACGGTAACGTTGGGCCACAAAACGGGCCACCTCCTCATCGGTCAATCGGGTGCGGATAGGCAAAGAGTCAAAACTGCGTGACTCCTCGCGCAGCCGCTTAAAGCGGCGCTTATCGCGCGGATGGATTTCCACCACTTCAGACAGCGCCTCAATGGTCTTGTCCAAATTACCTGCCTTGGATGGGGTGATTTCCAGGGTATAGGCGGCATAGTTGGTAGCCAACACCACGCCATTGCGATCCAGAATCAAACCCCGATTGGGCACCACTGGCAGCACCGCGGTGCGATTGCTTTCGGCCTGCTCGGCCAGATCCGCATGGCGCACCACCTGCAAAAACACCAGACGGGCAACCACCAAGGCAAAGGCCAACAATACCGTCAGCCCCACCACCACCACCCGCGCACGGAAACGCGCAGTATCCATCTGGGCATTGCGCAATTCAGTCATGACGACCCGCCTTGGTACACAGACAG
The DNA here is from genome assembly GCF_054779375.1 of Giesbergeria giesbergeri. NCBI lineage: Bacteria > Pseudomonadati > Pseudomonadota > Betaproteobacteria > Burkholderiales > Comamonadaceae > Giesbergeria > Giesbergeria giesbergeri. Next base: position 60,439 of record NZ_BAAGYJ010000011.1, read on the forward strand.
ACAACCCGGGTCATAAAGGGCGGTTCGCATCCCTGTCGGGGGGGCGGCGCTGTGGCGCCTGTAGCACCCAACTGGCCAGAGGCCACAGCAGCGCCTCTAGCAAAGGAGCGATTGCCACCTCTACCCCCGGAAAACCACCACCAGAGAGCAGACGAATCAGCAGTTGCAGCGCATGCACTCCGGCAAATAAACCCAACATTTGTGGTGCCTGCACCCAAGGCTTGAACCACAACAAACGCCGATGCCCCAGACTGGTGCCAAACATCAACGCGGCATACGCCAAGGCATGTTGGCCCAACAGGGAAGACTGCTGGACATCCATGCACAACCCCAGCATGAAGGCCACCCCCATGCCAATGCGGTCGGGTTGGTGGATGCCCCAAAAGGCCAACAAAATCAGCAGCACATCTGGCACCCAGAGCACTTGCCCCAATGGCAGCATGTTTAACACCAAGCCCACCAGCAAACTGACGGTCATGAATACGGGATTGGCTGGCAGCAGCAATGGCTGCCCACGCGGCATGATCATCGGTGGGCTCCCAATTTGGGGGCAGCCGCTGGTTCGGGCTGCGGACGGGGCGGCACATCATCGACTGGCGTGATCAACATGACATGGCGCGCCCCCTCTACCTGGGCCTGGGGTTTGCAGTAGATGCGGGCAAAGGCCGAATCGGCTCGGCGCTCTACGCGCACCACCTTAGCCACCGGCAGCCCTGCTGGGTAAACACCGTCCATACCACTGGTTGAAAGCAGATCGCCCTCTTGCACATCGGCATTGGCCGCTACAAAACGCAACTCCAACCCACCACCATGGCTGGCTACTGGGTCGCCATAGGCAACGCCACGGGCACCAGTGCGGGTATTGAGCACCGGAATAGCCTGTTCACGATCGACCAACAGGGTCACTTCGCTCAAAAAAGGATAGACACGGGTGACCTGCCCCAAAACACCTGCGGCATCGACCACCGGCGAGCCCTGCACCACACCCTGCATCTGGCCCCGATTGACCACCACACGGCGGGTATAGGGGTCGGTAGTGTCGTAAAGAATCTGGGCCGCATGGGCCGGAAGGTCTAGACGCTCTTGTAAGTCGAGCAACTTGCGCAGGCGCTCATTTTCCTCTAGGAGTTCTTGCGCCTGATTGGCACGCACCGACAAACGCACCAGCTCCTGCCGTGCTGCATCCGCAGCCGCTTGTGCTTGCTCTAGGGTCTCAAAATACCCTTCTCCACGGCTGGCCCAATCTTTGGGCTGCAACAGCAACCATTGAATGGGGTAGAGCACCACCGCTACCGATTGGCGCAGAGGATCGGTAATGCGCCAGCGCGCATCAGCCACCATCAGAAACAGTGCCAAGGCGCTATAGAGAATAATCTGCGAAAAGGCCGATGGGCCCTGCCGCATCAAGGAGGGCGCGCGGCGATCCAGGGTGCCAAGGGGCATGGGGACATCCGTTCAGGTGCCGGGCCTGCCGTTGCGGGCAAACACATGCACCAAAGAGGCCAGGACAATGGCCATCATGCTACTGCAAAGGGCTTGGCCCGCAACGCAGACCGGGCTTTCACTCGCTGGTGAAAATGCTGCCGGTGCGGCCCATGCGCTCCAGCGCAATGCCACAGCCGCGCACCACACAAGTCAGCGGATCTTCGGCCACCAGCACCGGTAGACCCGTCTCTTCGGCCAGCAGGCGATCCAAATCGCGCAGCAACGCACCACCGCCCGTGAGCATCATGCCGCGCTCGGCTATGTCGGCACCCAGCTCTGGCGGGGTTTGCTCCAGCGCATTTTTGACGGCAGAAACAATCTGGTTGAGGGGCTCAGTCAAGGCTTCGAGTACCTCGTTGCTAGAGATGGTGAAGCTGCGCGGCACACCTTCGGACAGATTGCGCCCACGCACTTCCATCTCTTTGACTTCGGAGCCGGGGAAGGCAGAACCGATGGTTTTTTTGATGGATTCTGCCGTAGGCTCACCAATCAACATGCCGTAGTTGCGCCGGATGTAACTGATGATGGCTTCGTCAAACTTATCACCACCGACGCGCACGCTGCCCTTGTAGACCATGCCGCCCAAGCTGATTACGCCCACTTCGGTGGTGCCGCCACCAGTATCCACCACCATCGAGCCTGAAGCCTCAGACACCGGCAGACCAGCACCAATGCCAGCGGCCATCGGCTCTTCAATCAGATAGACCGCTGTGGCTCCAGCAGCCTCGGCAGCATCCTTAATGGCACGGCGCTCCACTTGGGTAGAACCACAGGGCACACAGATGATGATGCGCGGGCTGGGCGTGAGCAGCGTGCGCGGATGCACCATCTTGATGAACTGCTTGATCATCTGCTCGGTGATCACGAAGTCGGCAATCACGCCGTCTTTCATCGGGCGGATGGCTTCAATGTTGCCGGGCACCTTGCCCAGCATGGCCTTGGCCTCACGGCCAACGGCCTGAATGACCTTCTTGCCGTGGGGGCCACCTTCGTGGCGAATAGCAACGACAGAAGGCTCATCGAGCACGATGCCCTTGTCGCGGGCAAAAATCAGGGTGTTGGCAGTGCCAAGATCAATGGCCAAGTCGGTGGAGAAATACCGACGGAAAGCTCCGAACATTCAAAAATCCTCTCGGGCACGGCATGCGCTTCGGCTTGCAGTCGCCGGGTGTTTACGGGGTGTATATGGGGTCTAAAGTGGCTCTTTTTCGCACAATGACCGGTGATGGGCAGGGTATTGCGGCAAAGGCGGGATAATACCGCATCCCCTGTGAATACCCTGTTACCCACACGGTAGCAAGCACAGCTTTACATCCGGTTTCTGATCACGTCTTCGCTATGGCACTGACCCCCCAAGACATCGGCCGCATCGCCCATCTGGCCCGGCTGGAACTCAGCCCGCAAGAGAGCGAGCGCATGCTCACCCGGCTCAACGGCTTTTTTGACATTGTCGAGCAAATGCGTTCTGTGGACACCACTGGCATTGAGCCGCTGGCCCACCCGGTGGCCGTGGTGCAAGACATCGCCCTGCGCCTGCGGGCCGATGTAGTGTCTGAGAGCAACCAGCGCCAAGCCAACCAGCGCAGCGCCCCCGCAGTAGAAAACGGCCTGTTCTTGGTGCCCAAAGTGATTGAGTAAGCCCATGTCCCTCTCCCATACTCCCTTGCACGACCTGAGTGTCACGGCACTGGCTGCCGAACTGCGCCAGCAGCGCGTCAGTGCCACAGAAGTGGCACAACATTTTCTGGCCCGTGCACGCGCACATCAGCATTTGGGTGCCTATGTGGCGCTGAATGAAGAAGCCACACTGGCCCAAGCCCGCGCTGCCGATGCCCGTTTGGCCGTTGGCACGGCTGGCCCCTTGGAGGGCGTGCCCATCGCGCACAAAGATATCTTTGTCACGCGGGACTTTCCTACCACCGCTGGCTCCAAAATGCTGGTGGGCTACCAATCGCCTTTTGATGCCACGGTGGTGAGCCGTTTGGCCCAAGCTGGGGCTGTGACGCTGGGTAAGCTCAACTGCGATGAGTTTGCGATGGGTTCGGCCAACGAGAACTCTGCCGTGGCCCCGGTAGGCTTTGATGCCCCGGCTCCAGTACGCAACCCTTGGGACACCACGCGCGTGCCCGGTGGCTCCTCCGGCGGTAGTGCCGTGGCCGTGGCCGCACGGCTGGCCCCGGCCGTGACCGGCACGGATACCGGTGGCTCGATTCGCCAACCGGCTTCGTTCTGTGGCATTACTGGCATCAAACCCACCTATGGTCGCGCCAGCCGCTACGGCATGATTGCCTATGCCTCCAGCTTAGACCAAGCCGGCCCGATGGCGCGCAGCGCCGAAGACTGCGCCCTGCTGCTCTCGGCCATGTGCGGCCCTGACCCCGACCGCGACTCCACCAGCTTGGATGTGCCAGCCGAAGACTTTAGCGCCCGCCTGAATGACAGCCTCGAAGGCCTGCGCATTGGCATTCCCAAAGAATTCTTTGGCGAAGGCTTGGCCGCTGATGTGCGTGCGGCTGTGGATGCCGCGCTGCAAGAATATGAAAAACTCGGGGCCAAACTGGTGCCTATCAGCCTGCCGCGCACTGAGTTATCCATTCCGGTTTATTACATCATTGCCCCGGCAGAGGCCAGCTCGAATCTGAGCCGCTTTGATGGGGTGAAGTTTGGCCACCGCGCACAAAACTTCACCGACTTGGAAGATATGTACAAAAAGACCCGCGCCGAAGGCTTTGGCGATGAGGTCAAGCGCCGCATCATGACCGGGGCTTATGTGCTCAGCCACGGCTATTACGATGCCTACTACCTGCAAGCGCAAAAAATCCGCCGCATGATTGCGGACGACTTTCAGCAAGCCTTCCAACAGTGCGATCTGATTGCCGGGCCGGTGGCCCCTAGCGTGGCCTGGAAGCTGGGCGAACACAGCAGCGACCCGTTGGCCGACTATCTGGCCGACATCTTTACCCTGCCTGCCTCACTGGCTGGGCTGCCCGGCATGAGCGTGCCAGCTGGTTTTGGCGCACAGGGTATGCCGGTGGGCCTGCAACTGATTGGCAACTACTTCCAAGAGGCACGCCTGCTCAATGCGGCGCACCGCCTGCAACAAGCCACTGATTTCCATCTGCGCCAGCCCGAGGGTTTCTGACCGTGACTGCCAAACTCATCCAAGGCTACGAAGTCGTGATCGGCTTCGAGACCCATGCCCAACTTGCCACCCAGAGCAAGATTTTCAGCCGCGCCAGCACCGCCTTTGGCGCTGAAGCCAACACCCAAGCCTGCGCCGTCGATTTGGCCTTGCCCGGCACACTGCCGGTGATGAACCGCAAGGCCGTGGAATGCGCCATCCAGCTGGGCTTGGCGCTAGGCTCCACGATTGCGCCACGCAGCATTTTTGCGCGCAAAAACTATTTCTACCCGGATCTGCCCAAGGGCTACCAAATCAGCCAGTTTGAGATTCCGGTGGTGCAAGGGGGCGAAGTGTCGTTCTTCTTGGGCGACGAGAAAAAAACCGTACGGCTGGTGCGCGCCCACTTGGAAGAAGATGCGGGCAAATCACTACACGAAGACTTTATCGGCCAGTCGGGCATTGACCTCAACCGCGCCGGTACGCCGCTGCTGGAAATCGTGACCGAACCCGACATCCGCAGCACCGAAGAAGCCGTGGCCTACGCCAAAGAGCTGCACAAAATCGTCACCTGGATTGGCATTTGCGATGGCAACATGCAAGAGGGCTCGTTCCGCTGTGATGCCAATGTCTCGGTGCGCAAACCGGGCCAGCCCCTTGGCACGCGCCGCGAGATCAAGAACCTGAACTCGTTCAAGTTCATGCAGCAGGCCATCGATTACGAAATCCGCTGGCAAATTGAACAGATTGAAGACGGTCACGCCATCCAGCAAGCCACGGTGCTGTTCAACCCCGACACGGGCGAAACCCGTGCCATGCGCACCAAAGAAGATGCGGCCGATTACCGCTACTTCCCCGACCCCGATCTGCCACCGCTGGTGGTGGCCCCGGAATGGGTAGAACAAGTGCGTGCCGACATGGCCGAACTGCCCCGCGTGATGGCAGCCCGCTTTGTGGCTGACTATGGCCTGCCCGAGTACGACGCCACCACGCTGACGCAAAGCCAAGGCATGGCGGCCTACTTTGAAGCTGCGGCCCAAGCCTGTGGCCAGCCCAAGCTGGTTTCCAACTGGGTGATGGGCGAGCTCTCGCGCCGCCTGAATCTGGAAGAAATTGGTATCGATGCAACCAAGGTCAGCAGCGCCCAATTGGCTGCACTGATTGGCCGCATCAGCGACGGCACCATCAGCAACAATGCCGCCAAACAAGTGTTCGATGCTCTGTGGAACGGTGAAGCCACCGAGGTGGATGCGGTGATTGAGGCCAAAGGTCTCAAGCAAATGAATGACTCTGGCGCATTAGAAAAAATCATTGATGAGGTGATTGCTGCCAATGCCGCCAATGTGGAGCAATACCGTGCTGGCAAAGACAAAGCCTTTAATGCCTTGGTTGGTCAAGTGATGAAGGCCAGCAAAGGCAAGGCCAATCCGCAGCAGGTAAACGATTTGCTCAAGGCCAAACTGGCCTAACCCCAAGCCTTGGCCTGTGCGCCAAGGCTACTACGGTGCGCCCGCTGGGGGGCGGGGCGTCATGTAAGTGCCTGCGGGCACCGTGGGCACCAGTGGCAACACGCCTGCTTGGGTAGGCAGGGGCACCAACGGCGCGCGTTGGGTGGCCCATAGTTGGCGCAACTGGGCCAACTCCAGATCAAAGCGTTGGTGAACACGGCGCTTTTCTCGGTCTTGGTTAGCAATAAAACGTTGCTGCTCCAGCACGTTGGCTTCGTTCTCTGCCAACATACGGCGCAGTGACATCGGTGCCTTGGCTGGATCTTTGCGATAGAACTCCATTTCCAGATCCAAGGTCTTGCGCTGCTCTTGCAACTCCTCAATGCGCTTGACGGCGGCACCACTGACCAAATCAATCTGCACAATGGCCTCGGCTCGCTCGGCATCGTGGGCCAGTTGGTTAGGATAGCGGGCCAACAGGGCGCGCTCTCTGCGGCGCTCCTCAGCCTGTTGGGCACGCTCTTCCTGCTCTTTGCGCCGCTGGGCCTCCAATGCTGTCCGCTCGTGCTCAGTCAAGGTGGGGCCAATCACCCGGCGCACAGTGCCTTGGGGGCTTAATTCACGCTGCTCACGATCTACACATTGGGGAATGGGCCGGTCGGCTGTGAGACGCCGCCCCTGGGCATCCACACAGGTATAAATACCAGCAGCCGTGGGCGCAGGCGCTTGCGCCCATGCCCATTGGACGCAGCCACTTGCCAACATCGCCCATAGTGCTACACGCAACACAGGGGTACCTCTGGGCAAGTGTGTGCGCAAATTCAATCGGACGCTCCTTCGTTGACGCCATAACGCTGACGGTAAGCCAGCACCCGCTCATGATGGCTGCCCAACTCGGAGCCACCAGCAGCTTGCAGATATTGCAGCAAGTCGGCCAACTGGGCAATGGCACAGACCTGCAAACCGAGCTGATCGCGCACATACTGCACTGCACTGTGATCTACATCATGCCCATTCTCTGTGGCTTTTTCTTGGCGATCCAAGGCAATGGCCACCGCATAGGGAATGGCGCCAGCGGATTGGATCAGGGCGATGGACTCACGCACCGCCGTGCCTGCCGACATCACATCATCCACAATCAACACCCTGCCGCGCAAGGGTGCTCCCACCAAAGTGCCTCCCTCGCCGTGGTCTTTGGCTTCTTTGCGGTTGTAAGCAAAAGGCACGTTACGGCCTTGGCGGGCTAACTCTACCGCCACAGTAGCAGCCAGTGGAATGCCCTTGTAGGCGGGGCCAAACACCATGTCGAACTCGATACCGCTGGCCAAAATGGCCTTTGCATAAAATTCAGCCAGACGGCCCATTTTGGCGCCATCGTCAAACAACCCGGCATTAAAGAAGTACGGGCTTAGGCGTCCAGCCTTGGTCTTGAACTCGCCAAAGCGTAAAACGCCCGACTCCACTGCAAAGCCCACAAAATCTTGGGCCAGCAGGCCTTTGTCTTGCGCCTGGGCGCTACCAACCACCATGGGAAATTCCTTGTTCAAGTTAACCAGCCTCAATCTGAATGGCCTGCGTTCGGCCAACCGTAAGGGTCTGCAAGCCTGGATGGCTTCACTACGCGCTGATTGTATTTGTGTGCAGGAACTCAAGGCACAAGCTGCTGATGTGCAGGGCGAGCTTGATGTTCTGGCCGGATTACAGGGCTATTTTCACTATGCCGAGAAAAAAGGCTACTCTGGCGTGGGCATCTACACCCGACACGAACCCAGCGAAGTGCGCACGGGCTACGGCGACCCAGAGTTTGACGCCGAAGGCCGCTGCATTGAACTGCGCTTTGACACACCCACGCGCAAGCTGTCTATTCTGAGCGTGTATTTTCCCAGTGGCTCCAGCGGCGAGGAGCGCCAACAAGCCAAATTCCGTTTTCTGGCCAGCTTTCACCCGCACCTGATGCAATTGCAGGCCGAACGCGAGTTCATTTTGTGCGGTGACATCAACATTGCCCACCAAGCCATCGATCTGAAAAACTGGAAAGGCAACCTGAAAAACAGCGGATTTTTGCCCGAAGAACGTGCGTGGATGACCCAACTCTTGTCACAAGAGGGGCTGGTGGATGTGTACCGTCGCTTGCATCCAGACACCACCGGCGAGGCCTACACCTGGTGGAGCAATCGAGGACAGGCTTGGGCCAACAATGTGGGTTGGCGCATTGATTACCAATTGGCCTCGCCTGCACTAGCAGCACAGGCACACAGCGCCAGCATCTACAAAGAGCAGCGTTTTAGTGACCATGCGCCGCTGACCATCGACTATGACTGGAGCCTCTAACAAGGGTGCGTGGTTTTTTATGCGGCCTTCTTTTATTCTTAGACAATCAGTCTAAAATCGAGCGATGGAAGCCCCACTCGCCCCACCTCGCCGTCGTGGCAGACCACCCAAGCAGCGTGACGACCTAACCGACACGCGAGAATTGCTGTTGCGTGCGGGCCTGCAAGTCCTGACCGAGAAGGGTTTTTCTGCCACCGGCATAGAGGAAATTTTGGGCCGTGTTGGTGTGCCCAAAGGGTCGTTCTACCACTACTTTGAGAGCAAAGAGGCCTTCGGTCTCCGGCTGATTGAGCGTTATGGTGCGTTCTTTGCCCACAAACTCGATCGCCACCTGCGCAATCTATCGCTGACGCCCTTGGCTCGTTTGCGCTCCTTTGTCGAAGATGCCAAGGCAGGAATGGCCCGCCACCAATACCGCCGAGGCTGCCTGATCGGCAATCTGGGGCAGGAGATGGGATCGTTGCCTGAAAGTTTTCGGGCCCAACTCAAGGGCACGTTGGAAGATTGGCAAGCCCGTTTCTGCGCCTGTTTGGTAGAGGCCCAACAGATGGGTGAGTTGGCCCTTGGTGCCAGTGCGCCACAATGGGCGGCCTTTTTCTGGATTGGTTGGGAGGGCGCCGTGCTGCGGGCCAAGTTGGAGCAAACGGCTGCGCCACTGGACGTATTTGCAGAATTTTTCTTTGCCAGTTTGCCACCGGGTTGATTTTTTTGCATTAAATTAGACGATCGGTCTAAATTCAAAGGAGAGCCGTATGTTCGAGGGAATTTTGGTGGAGAAAGACGATGCAGGCTACCGTGCCACCGTCAAGGCAATAGACGAGGCCCAACTGCCCGAAGGCAATGTGACGGTGCGTGTGAGCCACTCTACACTCAACTACAAAGACGCCTTGGCTATCACTGGCAAAGGGCCAGTGGTACGGAAGTTTCCGATGGTGCCTGGCATTGATTTGGTTGGCACGGTAGAGGCCAGCACCCACCCTGCACACCAAGTGGGAGACCAGGTGCTGCTCAATGGCTGGGGGGTGGGAGAAGGCCATTGGGGCGGACTGGCCCAAAAAGCCCGCCTCAATGGCGATTGGCTGATTCCATTGCCGCGTCAATTCTCGCCCCAACAAGCCATGGCCATTGGTACCGCAGGCTATACCGCCATGTTGTGCGTCTTGGCGCTGGAGCGTCATGGCGTTCAACCCCAAGACGGCGACATTGTGGTCACTGGTGCTGCGGGCGGCGTGGGCAGTGTGGCTGTGGCGCTGCTGGCCCAGCTTGGCTATTCAGTGGTGGCCGTGACGGGACGCCCCCAAGACGCACCCTACCTCCAACAACTTGGGGCCACAGAAGTGCTCGAACGGGCGCAATTTGCCACTCCCGGCAAGCCCTTGGGCAAAGAACGTTGGGCCGGGGCCGTGGATGTGGTGGGCAGCCATGTGTTAGCCAATATTTGTGCTACCACCCAATACCGGGGTGTCGTCACAGCCTGTGGCTTGGCCGCTGGTATGGATTTTCCGGCCACGGTGGCCCCGTTCATCCTGCGTGGGGTCACGTTGGTGGGCATAGACAGTGTGATGTGCCCCCGTGCCGATCGGCTGTTGGCTTGGCAACGCCTCAGCACCGACCTGGATTTTGACAAGCTCGGCCACATCAGCACCACCGTGGGGCTGGACGAGGCCATTCCTCTGGCCCAGCACTTGTTGAACGGCCAAATCCGGGGCCGCATTGTGGTGGATGTTCATCAATAAACCACCACCCCCTCATCCACATTTTTTCACCCTCGTAGGAGAACCTCTTGAGCGCATCCCATCCAGCCCCCATCAGCCGCTTCCCAGTGCCTGAACTGCACGACATGCCCGAAGACATTCGGCAACGCATTGTGGCGGTGCAAGAAAAGTCCGGCTTCGTGCCCAATGTATTTCTCACGCTGGCTTATCGCCCCGATGAGTTTCGGGCCTTCTTTGCCTACCACGACGCCTTGATGGAAAAGCCTGGCAACCTGACCAAGGCCGAGCGGGAAATGATTGTGGTTGCCACCAGCAGCGTGAACCAATGCCAATACTGTGTGGTGGCCCATGGCGCTATTCTTCGCATTCGGGCCAAAAACCCGCTGATTGCCGACCAAGTAGCGACCAACTACCGCAAGGCAGACATCACCGAGCGCCAAAAAGCGATGATTGATTTTGCCATGAAGGTGTCGCAAACCGCCCACTTGGTGGGTGAGGCAGACTTTGACGCCCTCAAGACCCACGGCTTTACCGAAGAGGATATGTGGGACATTGCCGGTATTTCTGCCTTTTTTGGCATGTCCAACCGCTTGGCCAACGTCACCAGCATGCGCCCCAATGCCGAGTTTTATGCCTTGGGCCGTTGAGCCGCTCACACCCTGACTGATCCACAGCCCAGTCCGACTGGCCGGTTTTGCCCCATCCGGCCAGTGTTCAAAACCCAACCACCCTCTCTCTTTCGATGCACCACATCTTGGCATCCATCTGGCCGATCTTTGTTTTGATTTTGGCTGGCTATGGAATGAAGCGCCTGAACTTTCCGAGCGACGGGTTTTGGTACGGGGCAGAACGGCTGAATTATTTCATTCTCTTTCCGGCCCTGCTCTTTAGCAGTCTTAGCACTGCACCGTTGAACAACCCTGCCCTGCCACGTTTGTTGGTGGCAATCATTCTGGTGTTATCGGTTTTGGGGCTAGGCTTGGTGGTGCTACGCTACGTTAGAAAGTGGCCCGCATCGCACTTTGGGGTTTTGTTGCAAGGAGTTTTGCGATTTAACACCTATTTGGGCATTGCCGTCATTGGCAGCCTGTACCACCGAGAAGGCCTATCAATGGCCCTTTTGATGATTGCCATCTTGGTGCCTATCGTCAATTTCATCTCGGTGTTGGCCTTTTCCGCAGGACAACACACCAGCGTCCGAGCACTGCTTGCCCCGATTGCCAAAAACCCCCTGATTCTTTCTTGCTTAGCGGGCATTTTTTTCAATCTCTCAGGTGCAGAGTTGCAATGGGGCACGGACCGTTTTTTAACGCTGCTGGCCAACACCAGCTTGCCGTTGGGGCTCTTGAGTGTGGGCTCCGCCCTCCAGCTCCATCACATACGGGGCCAGCTCACCACACTGGTGCTCAACAGTTCGGCCAGGCTGCTGATGGCCCCCCTCATCACGTTCATCGTTGCACGGCTTATGCAACTGCCCAGCATCGAAACCACTATTTTGGTGCTGTTCTTTGCCCTGCCCACCGCCCCCACCGCCTATGTGCTCAGCCAACAAATGGGGGGCAACAGTGATTTGATGGCCAGCATCATTACGTTCCAAACCCTGTTTTCTGCGTTGAGTTTGCTGCTAGTGCTGGCGCTGGTGGTTTAACGGGTGATGCCATCGGCGCAGGGCTACGTCTTCTGATGCACGCCACTACCCTGGGGCCACCACCACGCCCATTTGTTGCCGGGCCAACTCCCCCATCCGCACCAACGCCCGCTTTTCCACGTGAGTCCACGGCCCGGCAAAGCTCAGGCGCAAACAATGGTCAAAACGGTCGGTGGCAGAAAACAAGCCACCTGGGCCAAAGATGATGTCTTCCCGTTGGCATTGGCGAAACAGTTGCATGGCATCAAACTGCTCTGGCAACTCCAGCCACAGGGTGTAGCCTGATGGGGGCGCACTGACCCGTGTGCCTTTCGGAAAACTCTGGGCGATCAAATCCCGGGCCTCAGACAAGCGTTCCTTCATGTATTGGCTCAGGCGTCGCAGGCGGGATTCATAACCGACCTGGGTGACCAAATCGGCCAGCGCGTTTTCTAAGACGGCATTGGTGGGCACGCCTTGGGTGCGTTTGAGGCGCCTGACAGTATCGTGCCAACGGCCTGCCTCCACCCAGCCCAAGCGGATGCCCGGTGCCACCGTTTTGGAAAAAGAGCCACAGACCATCACGCCACCATCGACATCAAAAGCCTTGGCCGCTTTGCGCCGCTCATCGGAGGCCATCAGGTCATTGAACACCACATCTTCGATCAGCGGAATCTGCCGGTCGGCCAGCATTTTGACCAAGGCTTTTTTGTTTTGGTGACGCATCACCGCCCCCAAAGGATTGGACAGCGTGGGCACTGTCAGCACGGCCTTAACGGGCTGGGTATCCAGCGCCAGTTGCAACGCTGCCAAGGAGATGCCTTCTTTGGGATGGGTGGGAATCTCCAGCACCCGCAGGTTCAAGGACTCCAACAGATCCAAAAAACCAAAGTGGGTGGGTGACTCCAACGCCACGATGTCGCCCGGCTTGCTGACCGCACGCAAACACAACCCCACCGCATGGATACAACTGGCCGTCACCACGATGTTGTCGGCCTCTAACTGGCAGCCCAGATGCAAGGCACGCTGCACTGCCGCCGTCCGCAACGCCTGAGAACCTGGGGAATCGCTGTACTCCACCAAAGAAAATCGGTGTGCCCTTGTGGCCCGATTGAGGGCCGTGCGCACCCGTGTTTCATCAAAAAACAGCGGGTCTTTGGGGCAGGCACCACCAAAGCTGACGACATGGCTGGTTTCGGCCAAAGCCATCAGCACTTCGGCCCGGCTTTGCCGCTCCACCACCATGCTGCGCCGGGGTGGACGACTGGTAGCAGGCAGGGCCAACGCACGCCCGGACTGGGCCACAAAGTAGCCCGATTTGGGCCGTGCCTCGACCAAGTTGCGCTCTTCCAACCACCGCAGTGCCTGCACAGCCGTGGAAATAGAGACACCATTGGTGGCGGCCAAGTCCCGCACCGAGGGCAATCGCTGCCCTGGCTTGAAGGCGCGGTGATCAATCAACAAAGCCATGCGCTGCGCAATTTGCGCATACAACGGTGATGTGGAAGAGGGGGTGAGTTCTGGTGCTGACGCCATGGCCCCATGATTGTGCTTGATACAAATACTGCTCGGCACAAACAAACCAGTACAGATGCTGGCTGTTCGTGACCACACAGATGGCCCTGCCATCCCTATTGGGTGGCTCCGGATTCTTGGCGGCTGTATCTGTTGTTGCAACACCAGACAGCGGACAGTGCAGAACACTTATCAGGAGTTTTTGCAATGCACACCACCACCATCCTCTCGTCTGGCGCCATCCAAGCCTTCGCTGCCACCCGCAACACCGTCTTGGTTGTAGAGCAAGGCACGCTGTGGCTAACGCAAACCCACGATGCCCAAGACCATGTGCTCAAGGCGGGGCAATCTCTGCCTTTAAAGTCTGGTCGTGTCGTGCTGGAAGCAGAACCGGGCTGCTGCGCCCGCTATCGGCTAGAGCCGCCGCAGCGGCCCACTCTGTGGCGCTACCCCGCGCCGTGGGTGCTTGCCACCCGTTGATTGTCTGTAGCTATCTGTACTGCGGCTACTATATATTCAGGGAAGGAGGTTGCACTTCGCTGCCTGCTGGGATTTTTCCTTTTCCGATCATGCCTCTGACCCCTGATGCTGCGGCCGCACCCTATTTCACGCCATGCCATGCGGATGAATTGTGGGCCTTGGCAACCAATCCCCATCCCACCTTAGGGCAGGCACGGCATCTGGGCGAAGCCCTGATCCACGCCAAGGTGTTGGATACCAACACCTTGGCGGAAAGCCTCAAGCTACAGCAAACCGAACGGGAACAGGGGCACGAACGCCCTATCGGTCAAATTTTGGTCGAATGCGGCCATGTCAGTGCCGCACAGCTACAAGAAGTGATTGCCTCTTGGTTGGGCAAACACTTGGTAGACCCTAGCCACCTCCAGCCCGATCCGGTGGCTCTGGCCTTGGTGCCGCGCAATGTGGCTGAACGGGAATCGGTGCTGCCGCTGTTGGCACGCGAAGATGCCTTGGTGGTGCTGGTGTCTGACCCGTCCGAGCGCGCTTTGCTGGATGAGTTGCGCTTTTTAACCCAACGCCGCCCCATTGCCTTGCAGGCAGCCCCTGGCACCCTGCTGCCAGCGATTGCCAACGCCTACCGCACCTACCCTACCGCCACACCCAAGGCGGCTTTGACCACCACGGCTGGTGAGGCCCGCTCCCCAGCCAACGCCCCACGGGCCAGTTCGCGCGAGTTGGTCAGTAACCTGTCCAGTGCATCAGCCGAGGCAGACACGGTAGAGACCGATGTTGTCAGTGAATCGGACAACACCTTGGTGCGGTTGATTAATACGGTGATTGAAGAAGCCATTGCCCACCGCGCCTCTGACATCCATATTGAGACCGAACCTGCCCCCCAAAACGTGCGCATTCGGCTGCGTGTAGACGGCCAACTGATGAGCTACTTGGAACTGCCTGCGCGGTTTCGTTATGCGCTGGTGGCACGCATCAAGATCATGGCCAACATGGACATTTCGGAACACCGCAAACCCCAAGACGGCAAAATTGATTTTGCCCGCTTCGGTGGTTCTGCACTGGAGTTGCGCGTGGTGACAGTGCCTACCTCCCACGGCCTAGAGGATGTGGTGCTGCGTTTGCTTGCCAGTGCCAAGCCCTTGCCACTGGAGCAAATTGGGCTGAACAAACAGCATCTGACGGTGCTGCGCGAAATAGTGAAAAAGACCTATGGCCTGCTCTTGGTCTGTGGGCCTACCGGCTGTGGCAAGACCACCACGCTGCATTCGGTGATCCGAGACATCAACACCGAAGGCCGGAAGATTTGGACCGCCGAAGATCCGATTGAAATCAGCCAGTCGGGGTTGCGCCAAGTGCAAATCAATCCACGCATTGGCTGGACATTTGCTGCCGCCATGCGTACCTTTTTACGGGCCGACCCCGATGTCATCATGATTGGGGAAATGCGCGATGAAGAAACCGCACGCATTGCGGTAGAGGCCTCTTTGACCGGGCATTTGGTGCTGTCCACCTTACACACCAATTCTGCCCCAGAGAGCATTAACCGCCTGCTGGAAATTGGCCTAGACCCGTTTAACTTTTCTGACTCGCTGTTGGGCATTTTGGCGCAACGCCTTGTAAGGCGCCTGTGCGCTGAATGCGCAACCCCCTTGGTACTAAGCCCAGAACCGCTCGAGCGCCTGGCATCGCAATACTTACACAGCGGCTCACCATTGCAAAACACACCCGAAGCACGCAGCCGCCTGATTGAACGCTGGCACCAGGAGTATGGTTCGTCAACGCGAGGCGAGATTCGACTATGGCGTGCGCAAGGTTGCAGCCAATGCGACCACCATGGTTATCGGGGGCGGTTGGGAATCCATGAGCTGATGGTCAGCGACGACACGATCCGCGAACATATCCGCCATCGTGCCCCAGCGATTGAAATCCGCCAAGCCGCTTTACACGCGGGCATGCGCACCCTGCGCCAAGACGGTATTGAAAAAGTGCTGCAGGGCCTGACCAGCATGACCGAAGTGCTGGCGGCCACCAACCAATAAAACGGCTGGTGGCGGCAGAGGCAGCAGTGTTCAGCGGCCCAGGTCTTTGGCACTCACGCCAGCAATGCCCCAGTTTTCTTTGGGCACGTCCTGAATCCAAACACGGATGTTTTCTTTGGGTGCGCCCACAGCCTCGTTCAGGGCTTGGGTTACTTTTTCGATCACGGCGCGCTTTTGTTCTTCGGTGCGGCCTTCAAGCATGTAAATCTGGGCAAAGGGCATAGTTCTATCTCCAAATGGGGGGTTAAAAATTCACAGAAGATCAATCGAGCGTGACTTTGGCTTGCTGAATGATCTTGGCATAGCGTTGGGTCTCCTCGCGGATATAGCTGGCAAAAGCCGCCGAGGTGCCGGGGCGGGGGTCGGCCCCAATGGCTGCAAAACGCTCTTGTATGGCTGGGGTTTTCAGCCCCTCGCCCAACACCCGCTCTAGCTGCGTGGCTATGGCACGGGGCAAACCGGCCGGTGCCACCACGCCAAACCAAGTGGGCATATCAAACGGAGTGACCCCTTGCTCTTCCATAGTGGGCACTTGGGGCAGCAAAGGCGCACGGCCATGGGCCGTGATGGCAATCGCCTTGAGCTTTCCGGTTTGCACATTCGGGCCTGCTGTGACCAAAGAGCTTTCAAAGGCCATCGGGATCGCTCCGCCCAACAAGTCTTGTGCCAGCGGTGCTGTACCTTTGTAGGGGATATGCAACAACTCAATGCCCGCACGCATCGCCAGGTATTCACCCTGCAAATGGTTGGAGGTGCCGACACCCGAGCTGCCATAAGCCAGCTTGCCGGGATTGGCCTTGGCATAGGCAATCAAACCTTTGAGGTCATTGAACGGTGCTGACGGATGTGCCACCAATGCCCCACGTGCCACACCCACCAAAGAGATCGGCAGCAAGTCGCGTTCTACGCTATAGCCCAACTTGGGTTGCAAAGTAGGGGCAATGGCCAAACTGCTAATAGCCGACAGGCCCAAGGTATAGCCGTCTGGGGCTGCCTTGGCCATTTGCTCGGTGCCCAAATTGCCCCCAGCACCGGCCTTGTTCTCTACCACAACGGTGGCCTTCAGGGCGGTGCCCAGCACCTGTGCGACCAAACGCCCCATCACATCTGCCGGGCCACCGGGAGGAAAAGGCACGATCAATTTGATGGGTTTGTTGGGCCAATCGCTGGCCTGTGCCCAAGCAGGTGCCACGGCAGCTGCTGCGGCGGCAGCTGTCCAGCGCAGGGCCGCACGGCGGCGCACTTGAAATTCAGAATGCATGGGTTTGTCTCCTCCCAAAGGTCATGAAAAAACGGGGCCAACGCAGTGCGCAGCCCCGCAGTGCGGCTGTGGTGTAGCCGCTGGAATCGCGCTGTGCTTAGACGAAACGCACCGAGACGCTGCCCAGGTCTTGAATGCGCAACGTGACGTTGTCACCGGCCTGCACCGGCACGGCTTCGGTAATGCCGCCCGACAAAATCAAGCTACCGGCAGGCAAAGACTGGCCACGGCGGCCCAAGTGGTTCACCAGCATGGCCACAGCCGCAGCGGGGTGGCCCAGCACGGCGGCACCAGCGCCCAAAGCCACGGGTTCGCCATTCTTTTCCAGCACCACGCCCAGCGTACGCAAATCGACATCACGGGCTGGGGCAATGCGGCCACCCACGATAAAGCGCGAGGCCGAGGTGTTGTCGGCAATCACGCTCTTCAAGTCGAACTTGAAATCGCGGTAACGGCTGTCAATCACTTCAATGCCGGGCAACACCACATCGCTGGCCGCCAGCACCGCGCCGATATGGCAGCCTGGGCCTTTGAGTTCGGTGCGGGTAATGAAGCAGATTTCTGGCTCCACCTTGGGGTGGATCAGCTCGCTTACCTTGACTTCGCCGCCTTCGGGCACGACATATTCATCCACCAAGAAGCCAAACACCGGGTCGGTCACGCCCATTTGCTTCATTTTGGCGTGCGAGGTCAAACCGGCCTTGTAGCCCACGATGCGTGCGCCTTTGGAGAGCTTGCTGGCCAAGATGCGGTCTTGGATGGCGTAGGCATCGTCCCAATCCATATCGGGATGGGCTTCGGTGATTTTCAGGGTATCTTGGGCCTGCAACTGGCAGTTTTCCAAGTGCTGGGCCAGTTGGTCTAGGGTAGAGGCGTTCAATGCCATGTCAATTCCTTAGGAAACTTTCAAGCCACGGGCCTTGGCCAAGGTCAGGGCGGTGTCTTCGATCATGTCTTCTTGACCACCGACCATGCCACGGCGGCCCATTTCGACCAGAATTTCACGCGCCGAGATGCCGTACTTGGCACTGGCACGCTTGGCAAACAGCAAGAACGAGCCGTACACACCAGCGTAGCCCAGCGTCAGGGCATCGCGGTCGATGCGAATTGGGAAGTCCATGATCGGGAACACCAAGTCTTCGGCCACGTCTTGGATCTTGAACACGTCCACACCGGTTTCAATGCCCATCAGGTCGCACACCGCCACCAGCACTTCCATCGGGGTGTTGCCAGCGCCAGCACCCAAACCTGCGGCAGCGGCATCGATGCGGGTAGCCCCCACTTCAATCGCGGCCAAGCTGTTGGCCACGCCCATGGCCAAATTGTGGTGGCCGTGGAAGCCCAATTCAGTTTCGGGGTTCAGGGCGGCACGCACGGCGCTCAGGCGCTCTTTCACGCCGTCGGGCAGCAGGTGACCAGCCGAGTCGGTGACGTAGATGCAGTTAGCGCCATAGCTCTCCATCAGCTTGGCTTGCTTGACCAGCCCTTCGGCGCTGTTCATGTGTGCCATCATCAAGAAGCCCACGGTGTCCATGCCCATCTTGCGCGCCAAGGTGATGTGCTGTTCCGACACATCGGCCTCGGTGCAGTGGGTTGCCACACGGATGGTGCTCACGCCCAACTCATGCGCCATTTTCAGGTGATCGACCGTGCCAATGCCGGGCAGCAAGAGCGCCGAGACCTTGGCCTGCTTCATCAATGGAATCACGGTGCCCAGGTATTCTTCGTCGGTGTGGGCCGGGAAGCCGTAGTTGACGGAAGAGCCGCCCAAGCCGTCGCCGTGGGTAACTTCAATCAGCGGAATGCCAGCCTCGTCCAAGCCGGTGGCGATGGACTTCATTTGCTCCAGCGACATCAGGTGGCGCTTGGGGTGCATGCCGTCGCGCAGGGTCATGTCGTGCAGACGGACTTTTTTGCCTTTGAGGGAACTGCTCATCTTGGTATCTCCTTAGGCGGCCACGGGGTTGAGGGTCAGGCGGCCTGCAATCATTTCTTCGGCAAACATCTCGGCGGTGCGGGCAGCCGCAGCGGTCATGATGTCGAGGTTGCCAGCGTATTTGGGCAGGTAGTCGCCCAAGCCTTCCACTTCCAAGAAGACCGAGACGCGGTTGCCATCAAACACGGGGCCATTGACCAGACGGTAGCCAGGAACGTACTTTTGCACTTCCTTGATCATGTCGTGGATGGATTGGGTGATGGCGGCTTGATCCGGCTCGCCTTCGGTCAGGCAATGCACGGTGTCGCGCATGATCAGCGGTGGCTCGGCGGGGTTGATGATGATGATGGCCTTGCCTTTTTTAGCGCCACCGACCTTTTCCACTGCGCCAGCGGTGGTGCGGGTGAATTCATCGATATTTTTGCGTGTGCCGGGGCCGACAGAACGGCTGGACACGGTGGCCACGATTTCGCCATAGGCCACGGGCTGCACGCGCGACACAGCAGCCACCATCGGGATGGTGGCTTGGCCGCCGCAGGTGACCATGTTGACGTTCATCTCGCCCTTGCCGACGTGGTCTTTCAGGTTGACCGGGGGCACGCAGTAGGGGCCGATGGCGGCAGGAGTCAAGTCGATCATCAGCGCGCCTTGCTCGTTCACTTTGCGGCTGTTTTCCGCATGGACGTAAGCGCTGGTGGCATCGAACACGATTTGGATGCCGTCGGCCTTCATGTGGGGAATCAGGCCATCCACGCCTTCGGCGGTGGTTTTGAGGCCCATTTCTTTGGCGCGCTTGAGGCCATCGGATTCAGGATCAATACCAACCATCCAGACCGGCTCCAGCACCGGGCTGCGTTGCAGCTTGGCCAGCAAATCCGTACCAATGTTGCCAGGCCCAATCAGGGCACATTTGATTTTTGCCATTGCAGTTCTTTCCAAAAAATCAGACAAAGCGCACCGAGCAACCGCCGATGCCGCCAATGGTCACACGCAGGTTGTCGCCAGCCGTCACGGGCACCATGATGCCCAGCGAACCCGACAACACCACCTCGCCGGCTTCCAGCGCAATGCCGTGCTGGCCCAAGGTATTGGCCAACCAAGCCACGGCGTTGGCCGGGTGGCCCAAGGCGGCTGCGCCCGCGCCGGTGGCGACGATTTCGCCGTTCTTTTCCAGCACCATGCCGCAGGTGGCCAAATCGACATCGCGCGGATCGACCAAACGGTCGCCCAGCACAAACACACCGCAGGAGGCGTTGTCGGCCACGGTGTCTTGGATCTTGATCTTCCAGTCTTGGATGCGCGAGTCGACAATCTCAAAGCAGGCCATCACGCCATCGGTGGCGGCCAGCACATCGGCCGCGGTGATACCGGGGCCTTTGAGGGTCTTTTTCAGCATGAAAGCGATTTCGCCTTCGGCTTTGGGCTGGATCAGGGTGTCGGCCGGAATGGCTTCGCCTTCGTTGTAGACCATGCCGTCGGTCAGCCAGCCAAAATCGGGCTGGTACACGCCCAACATGTTCATCACGGCTTTGCTGGTGACACCAATTTTTTTGCCAATCACGCGCTCGCCTGCACTCAGGCGACGGGCTGTCATGCGTTGTTGCACGGCATAGGCATCGGCAATGGTGATCTCAGGGTGGCGGCTGGTGAGCGGTGCCAAGGTCTTGCGGCCTTGGAGCGCCTCGAACAGCTCATCGCCCAACTCTTGGATCAGTTCAGGGGTCATACAGTCCTCAGGGGTTCAGGGGGGTGGGCTCGGCAGGGCTGGCCTCGGCCAAGAAGTCGCGCACCAGACGGGCAAAACGAGCCGAATGCTCGATTTGTGTCCAGTGGCCGCACTGGCCAAAAACATGCAGTTGCGAGCGGGGAATCCACTGCGACAGCGTCAGCGAAGTGGACAGCGGAATCACTTGGTCATCGCGGCCATGCACAATCAGCACTTGGTGCGGCAAGGCGCGGATGTCGGCCTCGGCGCTGCACATGGCATCGACCCAACGCTGGCGCGGGGCCGGGAACATGGCCGAGAACGATTCTTGAAAGCCGGGGCGGATGCTGGCCTCATAGCGCAGGCGGGCCAGCTCGTCATTGACCAAATTGCGGTCGTAGGCAAACACGTCCATGATGCGGCGCATGTTCTCAAACGAGGGGGTATAGCCCCAGACATCGTCCAGCCCCTTGGTGATGGGGAAGGGCACACCCACGCTGCCCATGAGCACCAAACGGCGCACGCGCTCGGGGTGGCGAATGGTCAAGGCCAGCGCCAGCGCACCACCAAAGGAGTTGCCCACCAAGTCGGTTTTTGCTATGCCCAGCGCATCCAATACCCCCACCGCCTGCGCAACCCAGGCATCCATGTTGTAGGGCTGGCCTTCAGGGCGCTCGGTAAAACCAAAGCCCACCATGTCGGGGGCGATCACGCGGGCTTGCTGCGCCAATTCGGGCATCACCAAACGCCAATTGGCCCAGGCGGAAACGCCGGGGCCAGAGCCGTGGATGAGTAAAACGGGATGGCCGCTGCCAACATCGTGCACATTGGTGCGGATGCCAGCGGCCATGACAGAACCGGCAATTTCCGGGTTGCTCATGGCCTTGCTCCTTAGAGTTTGATACAGACGTTCTTGAGTTCGGTGTAGAACTCCAGCGAATGCACACCGCCTTCACGGCCAATGCCGGATTGCTTGGCACCACCAAAGGGGGTACGCAGGTCGCGCAGGAACCAGCTATTGACCCACGACAGGCCGACCTTCATCTTTTGCGCCACGCGGTGGGCGCGCGAGACATCGCGTGTCCAGATGGCCGTGGCCAAGCCATAGACGTTGTCGTTGGCTTTGGCCAGCACTTCCTCTTCGGTGTCGAAGGGGGCAATGTGGCAGCAGGGGCCAAAGATTTCTTCTTTGATCACGCGGGCGGTTTCGGGCAGGCCCGTCCAGATGGTGGGTTGCACCCAAGCGCCATCCGAAAAGCCAGCGCCCATATTGGGCACGCCACCGCCAGTGACCACGGTTGCGCCTTCTTCTACCGCCAGCTTGTAGTACGACAGCACCTTGGCTTGGTGTTCTTTGCTGATGACGGGGCCGAGTTTGGTATCGGCCTCTTCGGGCAGACCAATCTTCCAGCCTTCAACTTGCTTTTTCAGCTCGGCCACGAATTTGTCAAAAATCGGGCGCTGCACATAGACACGCTCGGTGCCCAAGCACACTTGGCCGCTGTTGACAAAAGCCGAACGCAGCGTGCCTTCGATAGCAGCGTCAAAGTCGGCATCTTCAAAAATGATGGCGGCGTTCTTGCCACCCATTTCCAAGCTCACGGGGCGCGAACCCTTGGCCGCGGCCTTCATGATGATTTCGCCGGTGCGGGTTTCACCAGTGAAGGTGATGGCATCCACGCCGGGGTGGGTGGTGACAAACTCACCCGCCGAATCGGGGCCAAAGCCATGCACCACGTTATAGACACCGGGAGGAATACCCGCTTCGTTCATCACCTCGCCCAGCAGGGCGGCGGTTTGGGGGGTTTCTTCCGAGGGCTTGACCACCACGGTGTTGCCACAAGCCAGCGCCGGGCCGACCTTCCAAGTCATGAGCAGCAACGGCAGGTTCCAAGGGCAAATCACGCCCACCACGCCCACCGGGGTGCGGTAGCCGTAGTTGATGGCGCTCTTGCCATCGGGGGTGGCGGTCTCGAAAAATTCGGTGGCCACATTCTTCACCACATCGGCAAAGACCTTGAAGTTGGCCGCACCACGGGGGATGTCGATATGGCTGGCCAAGCTGCGGGGCTTGCCGGTGTCGGCGCACTCAGCGGCCAAAAACTCGTCAAACCGCTTGTTGATGCCATCGGCCACAGCGTACAGGCGCTCAACACGCTCGGCCACGCTCATCTTGCCCCAAGGGCCATCCAAAGCAGCACGGGCAGCAGCCACCGCAGCGTCCACTTGGGTGCGGCTGGCTTCATGCACATCGGCAATCACCGTGTTGTTCAACGGCGAGTGCTTAGGAAAAGTTTTGTCGCTGGCCTCGTGCTGGCCATTGATGAAGTTCAGTACCTGTTTCATAGAAAATCCTTTTGTCTTGATGGCCAATTACGCCAAGCCCAGCGCGCGCAAACCGGCCCGGGCAATCATTTCGTCTTCTTCCTCACTGCCGCCCGAGACACCAATGCCACCGACCCGGTGGCCGTTGATGACAATGGGCAAACCGCCGCCAAAACCCACAAAGCGCGGACGCAGTGGGATGCCTTGGCGCACCGCCTCGGAGTGCGACTCCAGCGCCTTATGCCAGCGGCTGGTGGGCAGACCAAAACCCACGGCGGTGTAAGCCTTGTCTTTGGCAATATCAATGGAGTGCAAAGGTGCGCCGGGCAGACGCACAAAAGCAGCGGGCAAGCCGCTGCAATCGACTACCGCGATGTTGACCAGCACCCCCATTTCGGCAGCCGCCTCGGCGGCTGCCCCGGCAGCAGCGTGCGCTGCTTGCCAAGACAGGTTGTGCTGCACCACGCTGACAACAAGTTCGGGTGCCATGCTGCTCATCTCAGGTCAATACGCTCAAGAAGGCTTCGTTCAGTTTGCGGTCATGGTAGAAAATGCCACGACCCACTTGGTCCCATGTCCAAGTGATGGGGGTGTGGTCGGGATACCACTGGTAGCCACCGCTGAAGGTTTCCAAGCGGTTGCCCGAGGGGTCAAAGAAGTAAATCGTGGTGCCGCGGGTAATGCCGTGGCGGGTCGGGCCAATGTCAATCGAGACCCGGTTCATCGACATGATGTCAGCGGCGCGCAGCACTTGCTCCCATGTTTCCAGCAAGAAGGAAACATGGTGCAGTTTGTTGTCTTCAGAGTGGCGCACCATGGCAATGTCGTGCGCCTTGTTGGAGCAGGTCAGCCAAGTGGCCAAATCGGTCACGCCGTCTTCGAGTTTGACGCGCTCGACCAAGGTGAAGTCCAGCACCTCTTCAAACAGCTTGCGGTTGCCATCGATATCGCCACCGTAAATCAGGGCGTGGTCCATGCGGATGGGCGAAATACCTTTTTGGTCGGGCAGCCAGGCTTCGGGGTTCATATCGCCCAAGCCATTGCCCACCGAGGTTTTCTCGGCATACAGTTCAATCAGGTGGCCGGTGGGCAGGTGGAAGCGCACGCGCTCGCCCGTTTCCAGCATTTCACCGGCAAGCACACGCTCGGTCACGACACCATACTCACGCAGACGGCCTTCCAAGGTGTTGAGCACGGCGGCGTTTTGCACCTTGAAGCCAAAGCAGTCCATACCGGCACGGTCGGCCTTACGAATGACAAAGCTGTTGTGGTCGCGCTCGTCCCAGCACTTGAAATAGACACGGCCCGATTTGTCGCGGCCCGTTTCTTTCAGACCCAACACTTCGGTATAAAAGTGAACCGATTCGTCCAAGTCCAACACACGCAAAACAGCGTGACCAGGGCGCAAAACACCAGTGATTGCCATGGGGTTTCTCCAGATTTTTCAGGTTGAGGGAACAACAGAGGCGTCTGCGGCCCCAACCAGACGGCAGACGTTCTTTTTCATGGTTCCAAGCACGCGCAAGGTGATGTCACTGGCCGGGCGCACCCGGCACGACAACACCCGGCCCTGCGCTTCGTCTTCGGCGCTCACATGGTCACGGCTCATGACACGCGACACATACTGCCCCTGAACGATTTGCACCTTGCAGACCCCACAGCCCCCATTGCGGCAGCCCACCGGAATCCCCTTCTTACCCAAGGCTTCCATGCCGACCAGCAACGACAACTCGTCGGAGCAGCGGTAGCTTTGCCCGGTTTCTTCGATGGTGATGGTGTAACTGGCCATGAGCGCAGGCTTTCGGGTACAGGTTTTGATGCAAGATGCAGCGGTAAGGCCTGAAATATGCCAGATTCTGGCGTGGATGGAGAAAAAATCTCGAGATTTAAGGGAAAACACCTAGTATGGCAACAGCAAGAATTTCATGCCATTTTTCATAATATGACCCTGCACCAACCCAGAAATACCCCTAAAAATCATCAATGAGAGAGGCTTTGCTTGTCTGTACCATCTTGCAAGGTATGACTTTCTTTCTTTTGGGGTATGTTCACAGCAAAAATATCGAGAATTATCATGAAATCATCCTTAGAGATGGATAGCCCTGTCGCTACCGATAGCGATGCCGGTGCGTCGCGCACCTTGATCGAGCGTGCCTATGCCCAGTTGCGCAATGACATCATTGAAGGGCGGCACCTGCCCGGCGACAAATTGCGCGTCGAGCACCTGAAGCTGCATTACGGCGTGGGTGCGGGCACGCTGCGCGAAGCCATTACCCGACTGGTGAGCGATGCGCTGGTCACGGCCGAGGGCCAGCGAGGCTTTCGCGTCACGCCCATCACGCTGGAGGAGCTGGAAGACATTACCCGGCTGCGCCTGCACATTGAGCTGGAGGCGCTGCGCCAATCGATTCGCCACGGTGGTGCTGCATGGCGCGAGGCGCTGCGCCACAGTTATGAAGCCATGTCGGCCCTGGAGCAGCCCATTCGGCGTGAACACCGGCCCCAGTGGGAAGCCCTGAACATGCGTTTTCATGAGGCACTGCTGTCGGGCCAGCAATCGCCGTGGACGCAAAAGGTGTTGCGCTTGCTGTCGCGCCACAGCGAACGCTACCGCCGCTATACGATGGGCCTGCCCGGTGCTGCGCGCGATGTGCACAGCGAGCACACGGCTATTTTTGAGTCGGCGATGGCCGGGCACGAAGCCCGTGCCGCCTTGGCGCTGGAAGCCCATATCAGAGCCACGCCCGACTTGTTGGCTCAGGCACTGCGCAGCGGCCAAATCACCCTGCCCAGCGGCACCGATGCGGGCCACCATGCCCACATGGCACCCGAATGAGCACCACGGCAGCAGCGTCCGAACAGCACCCCACTCCATCGCGGCTCAGTAACCGCCGCTGGAGGGCCGCGGTGCCGCCATGCCCTGCCGAAAACGCGCTGCCAAAGACTGTGCGGCCAGCGCCAACAAATTGATATCAACCCCCACTGCCACAAACAGCGCCCCCGCATCGAGCCAATGTTGGGCCTGGTCTTCTTGGGTGGACAAAATGCCAGCGGCCTTGCCTGCATGCCGAACACGGGCAATACCATGTGCAATGGCGGCCACCACTTCGGGGTGGTCTACTTGGCCGGGATAACCCATAGAGGTAGACAAATCCACCGGGCCGATAAACACACCATCCACACCCGGCGTGGCCGCAATGGCATCGATATGGCCCAAGCCCTCTACGGTTTCTACCTGCACCAGCAAGCAGGCTTGGTCGTTGGCCTCGTGGATGTAATCGCGGTAACGGTTCCAGCGCGAGGAGCGGGCCAAACCACTGCCCATGCCCCTTGTACCGCTGGGCGGGTAA
Source organism: Giesbergeria giesbergeri (assembly GCF_054779375.1). Taxonomy (NCBI): domain Bacteria; kingdom Pseudomonadati; phylum Pseudomonadota; class Betaproteobacteria; order Burkholderiales; family Comamonadaceae; genus Giesbergeria; species Giesbergeria giesbergeri. Next base: position 86,774 of record NZ_BAAGYJ010000011.1, read on the forward strand.
CGCATAGCACGGGCCAGCGTCAGGGCTTGCTCGGGCGTATCGACCATTGGTACGAGCAAGGTTTGCGCACCCAACTCCATGAATTGCTTGACCAATACCGGATCGCCCGAGGGCAAACGCACCACCGGGTGTGGCAAAGCCACCCCCACCGGTAACGTGCTAGCGGCACTGGCAATAGCCTGCAACTGCGCCAGCACGGCCCGCAGGTCATTGGGAGCATGTTCGCCATCGATCAGCAGCCAATCAAAGCCGGTACCCGCCAGCATTTCAGCCAAATAACCGTCTGCCGTAGCCAGCCAAAGACCAATCTGCTGCTGACCTGCCGCAATGGCATGCTTGAAAGCATTGCGGGGAAGGGGAGAAGTCAGGTCGGGTAAGCTCATATCACGCCCATCATCCACGAAGCACACACACACACCAACACCAAGTGGCGGAATGTGCACTCTGTGAACACATTCCGCCGCCCGATGGGCCTCAGAACGCCTTGACCAAGCTCAGACGTACCAAAGAACCCTTGGGCAAAGGAGTGCTGCCTGCTTCAGCACTCAACTCTTTGTACACGGCCCCTTTGAGCGCCAGCCCCGGTGCCACGGGGTATACCAGTTCTCCCCCCAAGGCATGGCGCGAAGACTTATTCAGGCTGGCCCCCACGCCACTGTCATTGCTGGTTTGCCACTGGCTATAGCCCACCAGACCGGCTTGCATGGGGCCAAAAGCCTTGGCCAGTGCCCACTCCACCGTCACCTGATTGCCGTTGCGGAAGCCCGCATCGTTCTTGCCATTGCGCTCAAAACGCATCAGTGCAGCACCAGAAATCGTCTTGGCAGCATCAAAATAGTAGGTCAGGCCACCTGTGAGCATGGTGCTCTTGAAGCCTTTGCCCGGAGAGGCTGGGAAGGTTGTGCTGGCCGAATCCATCCAAACCCCAGCAGCGGCCACGGCATCCCATTGCGCACCATGCCAGCCCAACACCAACGGCCCCACATAAATATCACCCACACCCGAACGGCTGTCGGAGATGCCAGCGGCGTTGATGGTCAGGGAGGTGCGCATCAGTGGCACGATGGCTTCTACGCCATAGTCGGCCCCCAGCACTTTATGGCCGGTCATCCAGACAAAGCGGTTGGCCAGCGCCGTGACGGTGCCACCGTTGTGGCCCGGCAGGTTGTCGCTGCTGCCAGGAGCGCGAAAGCTATTGATGTTGTAGTTGACCAGATAGCCCAAATAATAAAAACCGGGGGGCGGCACGCTGGCTGCTTGGGTGCCTTCCACGCCAGGCACATAGTGGCCTTCAGCCTGTGCGGCCAAAGACGATAAACCAGCCAACAGCACCAGCGCGGCGCTGGCAATTGCATTCTTCTTCATTCTTTGTCTTTCTTTGGAGCAGTCATGCGGGGGACGACCCGCATCGCAGGAAACGTCCCCCACCAAGGCAAGTGCAGGGGAACGGTAGAGCTCAGGTGTAGACGTCGGTGAACGAAGCCACCAACTCGCCCGTGTGGTAAAAAATCCCGCTCCCAAGGCGGTCTTCGCTCCACGTTGTCACGGGGCGGTCGGGCTGGGCCAAGTAGCCCAAACCGGCAAAGGTTTCGTTGCGGTTGCCGCTGGGGTCAAAGAAGTAGATGGTCTCGCCGCGTGTAATGCCGTGGCGGGTTGGGGCCACGTCAATTTTCACTTTCTTCTTCGCCATCACATCCGCCGCCTTGAGCACATCGTGCCAAGAATCCAAGAAGAAGGCGATGTGGTGCAGGCCATTGACCGGGCCACCCACAAAGGCGATGTCGTGCGGCGTGCTGGTGCGCGCCATCCAAGTGGCTGCCTGCATATTGCCTTCGGGGCCGACCAGAATTTGCTCGGTCAGGAAGAAGTCCAAGCACTCCTTCATGAAACGGGTGTTTTCTTCTACCTTGTTGATGCCCGCTTCGGGGTTCATCTCACACATCAGCAGGCAGTGGTCTAGCCAGTGTGCGCCAGCACCGCGGATGCCATCGGGCCACGGGTCGGGGTTGAGCGTACCCACATCCGTGCCGACGTATTCTTTCATGGCATACAGGCGCATCTCGTGGCCGCTGGGCAGGTTGAACTGCAACATGCGCCCGGTAGAAGGCAACGCACCTTCTTCCAGCCATTGGGTTTTAGTGCCCCAAGCCTCAATGCGGGTTTTCAACGCGTCCAGATCGGCATCGTCTTGCACTTTGAAGGCCACATGGTTGATACCGGCGCGGTCGCTCGGGGTCAGGATCAGGGAGTATTTGTCCCACTCGTCCCAGCACTTCAAATAGACGTTGCCCGCGTTGTCCTTCATCATGGTTTTCAGGCCCAACACTTCTTCGTAATGCTTGACGGCGGCATCCACGTCCATGACGCGAATACTGATATGCCCAATTCGTAGAACACCCATTGCATGTCTCCTTGTGGTTAGTGATGAAATCGTTGCTTATCTATCGTGGGGAAATCAAGACGGTGGCACTCAGGCTGCTGCTGCCGCAGGCGCACCCAGTGCGCGGCGCAAAAAGGGCTTGCGCAGTAGCGGTGTCACTTCTAGGCGCACCGGCTCTAGGGGGGCCACACGGCAGGCCAAGGTGTAGCCTTGGGCCTCTTCGGCTTGGCTGACATGGGCGCGGCTGATCGGCCCCAGTGGCCGCACCGCCCCCTCCAGAATGCGGACTTTGCAGACACCACAGCCGCCATTGACACAACCCACCGGAATACCCTTGCGCCCTAGGCGCAACATGCCCGTGAGCAGGTTCTCGTGTGGAAAACAGTCAAAGCTGTCTTCGGTTTGCGCGACCGTGATACGCAAGGGGGAAGCTGGCGCAGTCATGGATACATCGCCTGTTTAGATGCTGCGAAACAGCGGACTGCGCGTTTTTTGCGCATCCGCCGCCGAGAGGAACTTCTCGGTATAAATGTCGCGCTCAAACAAGCGCCCTTGCATCAGCGTGCCAATGCAGGCTTCAATCATGGGCGGCGGGCCACACAGGTAGGCTTTGAGCCCAGAGAAGTTGCCATTGAAATGCGCTTTGGCGGCATCGTGTACGTAGCCGCGTGCGCCGGGCCATTCTGTGCCTTCGGGCACTTCCGACAGCACGGGCACATAGGTAAAGTGGGGGTGTTGTGCCGCCAGCGCCCGAAACTCTGCGTCGTAATAGAGTTCTTCTAACGAGCGTTGTCCATACACCAGCGTGATGGGTTGGGTGCAGCCTTGGGCCAGCAATTCCAAAATCATGGAGCGCGGGCTGGACAAGCCAGAGCCACCAGCCATAAACACCATCGGCAATTGGGCCGACTGGCGCACAAAGAAGCGACCATAGGGGCCGGTGATTTGCACCTTGTCGCCTTCGTGCAGCGATTGATGCAACCACGTCGTACCCGCACCGCCGGGCACCAAGCGCACATTGAGTTCAATCTCGCTGCTTTGGCCATTCGCATCAGGGGCGTTGGCAATCGAGAAGGCGCGTCCGCCTTCCACACCCGGAATTTGCACCTGCACATACTGCCCGGCCTGAAAGCGAATCGGCTGGTTCAGGCGCAAATGCAGTGCCTTGATGGTGGGGGTGAGCTGCTCAATCCGGGCCACAGTGGCGGTAAAGTCGCGCACCGGAATCACTTGGGCATCGGGTTCATCTTCAATATCGGCCTCGATGGTGGCATCGGACTGCAAAGTGGCGCAACAGGCCAACGTTTTGCCATCATCGCGCTCCATCTCCATCAGTGCAAAGGGGTTGGCTGCACCGTGGTCTACCTCGCCATCGGTCACTTGCACCTTGCAGGTGCCACACAGGCCATGCCCACAGGCATGGGGAATGTAGATGCCTTGGCGCAGGGCGGCATCGAGCAAGGTTTGGCCTTCTTCCACCTCAATGGTGGTGCCCAAGGGTTCGATGGTGAGTTGGTAGCTCATAACAGTATCTCCGCTGCCGGGCGCAGCAACGCGCCCGGCAGCCATTCAGGGGTCAAAGGTCAGCTGCAAGTGCCTGCAATACCGGTCAGACCGGGGGTACGGAAACGAATCACGTCTTTGTGTTTCAGTCCGTTCTCTTGCAAGGACTTGGCCGGGTCGGGTGTCCAAGGCTGGCCCGACTTGAACCACTGCACTTGCGTCCAGTCGATCTTGGCAAAGTCAGGGTGGTAGCCATAAACACCGGGCAGCACCGCTTGGGCCAGCGCACCAAACGGGGTCTCGGGCGGCAGGGGCAGGGCCACGGGGGCACAAATCAACAGGTGGTCTTCCCAACCGATATAGAGCAGGGGCGCAGGAAAGTTCTCGCGCACGTCCTTGGCTGGAAAGTTGTAGGGTTTAACCGCAACGACGCTCATTTATTTGGCTCCTTGGTCTGCTGCACCGGGCAGTTCTTCACCGCGCCACGCTGCAAAGTTCTTCTGGTCTTCCGACCCTTCAAAATCGAAGTTATCCCGGCCCACATTCAGTTGGTACCACTGCAACACGGCCATCAGCGGGTCAAAGCCTTCGGCAGTCGGGTCGGTGCCTTCAGGGAAGCAGTTGCCTTGGTAGATTTGGTGTACTGGCAGCCACGACTGGATGTACTTTTCTGGCTCGTGCTCAAACACATCCTTACAGCCATCGCTACAGAAGTGGTACTTGTCGCCTTGGTACTCGGTCTCGCGGTAGCAAATCTTGGTCGGGTCGCCCGGCTCGGTAAACACCATCGGGATTTGGCAAGTGGTACACAGCATGGGCAGCGTCTTGTTGTAGAAGCGGTTGCCTTGCTCTTGCTGCTCGCGCAGGTGCTCCAGACGGGGACGGTAGTATTTGTCGAAGGTGTCGGGGTACTTCTCCGACAGCCACTGCATTTCCTCTTCCTTGGGAATCCAAGTGTGGAAGGGTGCGGCAGCGCAGTAGTTGTAGAAGGTGTTCCACGCTTGGTGGCTGATATGGTCTTTGCCTTCGCAGGCTTGTTCCCAACCCTTGGGTGGACGGATGCCATAGCGGGCCAAGTCGCGGAACAGTGCGCCGCCGTTTTGCTCGGCGTACATCTCCCAGGCTTCTTTCCAGCTCATCACGCGCTTGGGCAGCATGTAGTCTTGCATCATCGCCACCAGCGTCAGCACGCGGTAGCCGCGCCAGAACCATTTATCAATCCAACGCTGCACAATCGGCACGTTGTCGGGGTCTTGCTCCAGCATGAACTTGATGCACTCAATGCCCAAGGTCATGTGGCGCGATTCGTCCGACTGGGCCGAGAAACCAAAAGTCACGGTGGACATATCGCCGTTGTGCGCTGCACCGCTCATGAAGGGCACAAACAGCAGGTTGGTCAGCACATACTCAAACGAGAAGCTCACAGCGGTGAGGAACTCGAACGGGCCGCCGCTCAGGGCATCTTCAAAGAACGACTTGGGCACTGACAGGTACCAGACGCGGTCAAACCAGTGGTTCGACTTGTGCATGCCGTTGAAGTACTTGTTGTAGTGCGACAGGGCATGGGTTTCGGTTTGGAAGTGGCGCAGCTCGTCCACCGCCTGCATTTGCGAGGCCACCCGGGCCCCTGCGCCGGTAAAGTGGCGGCCCACATGGGCAAAGCCCCGGTGCGCGTAATACTCCAGCGGCACCACGCCTTGAATGAACAGCTTGAGCGCGTTCACATAGCGGGCATCCGAGATGCTCAACTGGCCGTTGTTTTGGGCAAAAGCCTCAATCACGGCATAGAGCTTTTTCTCTTTTTCGCCTTGGTACTTCCAGTAGGCATCCATGGTCAGGCGGAAGGGGTCTTCCCACTTGTCCCAATCATGGATTTTGATGCCTTCGTACTTGTCGAAGGGGAACACTTTGTCCATCGGCTGGTAGCTGGTGTCCCAAGCCAAATCGCGCGTCATGGCGATATAGCGTTCTTTCAGGCCGAGTTTCTTTTTGGTAACGGGTGCGTCCACGGTGTTGTCTCCTGGGGGTGCGGCAATAGGGGGATGGCAGCTGCTTTAGCGCAGCCAGCTCAGCGACAGCTCATCGTCGTCTTCGTTGATGTGGCCCGACAGCGTCACCAGATTGACGTGAATCTGTTGCAGGTCAAAACGCTGGCCAGTTTGCTCTTCAATGGTCTCGCGGCGCACCACCAAGCGGCCGGGAGCATCGATCTTGACCAAGCCGGGCGAATGCACGGCGGTGGCTTCGGGGTTGTCGGCCAAGATGGCATCGACAATCGGGCGCGACTCTTCGTTGTCTTGGAAGGCAATAAAGACTTTAGAAACGGTTTCGGTCATCGCAAACTTTCTTACAGAGTCAGACCAGCCTTGCGGGCACGGGCATTGAGGGTTTCGCGCACAGCCAACAAGGCCTCGGCCCCGGCAGCACCCAAGGCCATCTCGGCCACCGGGGCCAGTGCGGCTTGGGCTTGGTCGGCGTAGCGTTGGAACCAGCCACTGATCAGCGATTGGTTGTCGGCGTTTTCGGCGGCAGCCACCTTGACCACGGCATCCACCCAACGGTTGGCTTCGGCATGCCACTCGGGCATAAAGGCAGTGAGCATGGCCACGGCGGTGCCACCTTGCACGGCCAAGTGGTCATCGACAAAATGGCTGTAAATCAGCGGGAACACCATGCCATCGAGGGCCAAGTTTTGTGCCACAAACAGCTCAAACGGGTCGTTAATTACCAAGGTGTCTTCGACCAAGCGGCGCAGCACTTGCCAGCGTGGGTCTTGCAGCCAGGCGTTTTTGCCTGCCTCTAGCGCACCGGGCTCGCCCAGCGCCAACCCCAAGCGGGTCAGGTACTGGGCCACACCCAACTGATCCATGGCTTGGAACATGGCCGGAGCAGTAAAGGCCGTGCCATAACCCCGCGAGCAGATGGTGCAGTTGTTCATGTTGGCCCCCCAAGCCACATGGCGCAGGGGCATCAGCACTTCTACCGTTTTGGCCCGCAGGGCATCGCTCGTTTTGGCGATCAGGTTGCGCGATTCGACAAACTGGTAGTTCGATTCCATCGCCTCTTGCTGGCGTGCGCGGGCCATCGTCCAGTTGGCGTAGTAATACTGGCGCGGGTCGCGCAGGGCATCCCAATCAGCCATTTGCACCGCAGTGCGGCCTTTGTCAAACAACTCAAACTCTGGCTCCCACGTAGGACGGTAGTGGAAGTTGGCCGTGGGTTGCACCCCCAGCGTCGCCTCTTGGTAGCGCGAGGCTGGCTTGTTGTCGCCGGTGTAGGCGGCCACGCGGGCAAAGGTGTTACGCAGCGGCTTGATCTCTCGCGCTTGCAGGTCGATGTTCATCTTGCTTTGTCTCCTCAAACAGGGGTGGAAACCGGGGTGGCCGCGCCATCGTCCAAGCGATGCACTTGGTTGGCACGGCAAAAAGCCTCAAAGGCCGGCCGGGGCAGCATCAGCTCAACCGCCAATTCGGGCCAACCGATAGAAAACTCAAACTCCACCAAACCGTTGCTACGGGTTTGCAGCACACGCACAAACCGGCGCGAGACATCGCAAGCGATGGCATCGGAGGTGGCTGGCTCGGGGGTGGTCATGTACGGACTCCTTGGGGTGTTGGGCTGTCTGCTCTTGCTATTGCAGAAGCCATGCCACGCCATGCCAAAAACCAAAAAATCTCGATAAAACGAGGGTTTGTCCTTAGAAAAATCGATAGTTTTCTGGCACGGTTGGGGGGCGGTGCGAGCCCCCTATTCACCACATGAAAAATGTTGCGCTGCAGTATGATGATTTGGTGAAAATAAGCTTATTCCGGTTGCTTATTTGATGAATTGGCATTTCTTTCAGGGTTTACCCGGTTCTGCTTCGTTGCCAATTTATCGATAGTTTGTCCATGCCCGCCCCCCAAAACCTTGCTCTTCCCTCGGATGCCGACCTGCGTCGGTTGGTGCATTTTTCGGCGGGGGATGGCCGCATTTGGCTGTCGGGCCAACGCATGGTGCTGGTGCATGCCGCTGCGCTGCACGCCCTACGGCGCGAATTGATCAACACCTTGGGGCCAGCGCAAACCCGTCGCCTACTGTTGCGGGCTGGTTACGCCTCGGGCGAGCGCGATGCCCTGTTGGCCCATCAAGTGCGCACCGGTGCCAGTGTGTTTGAGATGTTTGCCGTGGGCCTGCAACTGCACATGCTGGAAGGGGCGGTGCAAGTCACCACCGAAACCTTTGAAATCGACGAGGCCGGTGGGCATTTTCTGGGTCAATTCCGTTGGGAACACAGTTGGGAGGTCGAGGCCCAATTGCGCGACTTCGGCCCACAAGAAGAACCCACCTGTTGGATGCTGCTCGGCTACGCTTCGGGCTATACCAGCGCGTTTTTTAAGCGTTCGGTGCTGTTCAAAGAGGTGCAATGCGCCGCCTGCGGCCACCCGCATTGCCGCATCGAAGGCCGTTTTGCCGAAGAGTGGCCCGATGCCGAAGTGATGGCGCGCGATTACAACCCCGACTCAGTGCTGTTGCAACTGGACGAATTGCAATCCCAAGTCCACAACCTGCGCACACAACTAGAGCAACCCGCCGACGACTTGGGGCGCATCATTGGGCGTTCGCGCGCTTTTGAGCAAACCGTGGCCCTGCTGCGCAAAGCCGCCGCCACCGATGTGACGGTGCTGCTCACGGGCGAGACGGGCGTGGGCAAAGAACGCTTTGCGCGCGCGTTGCACGCGATGGGGGCACGGGCCGATAAACCGTTTGTGGCTGTCAACTGCGCCGCCTTGCCCGCCGAACTGATAGAGAGCGAACTGTTTGGTGCAGAAAAAGGCGCTTACACCGGCGCTTCGGCCTTGCGCATTGGCCGCTTTGAACGTGCCCACGGCGGCACGCTGCTGCTGGACGAACTGGGCGAAATACCCCTGCCTGTGCAAGCCAAACTGCTGCGCGTGTTACAAACCGGCGAGATAGAACGCCTGGGCGGCCATGAGGCCCGGCGCGTGGATGTGCGCGTGGTGGCCGCGACCAATGTGGATTTGGAAAAAGCGGTAGAAGAAGGCCGCTTTCGGCGCGACTTGCTCTACCGGCTCAATGTCTATCCGATTCGCATCCCATCGTTGCGTGAACGGGGCGACGACATCGAACTCATTGCCCTGTACCTGCTGCAAAAATACGCGGTGCGCCACGGCAAACGCTTGGCCGGTTTTACCGACCGGGCGCTACTGGCTATGCGCGCCCACCGCTGGCCGGGCAATGTACGCGAGCTCGAAAACCTGATCGAGCGCGGCGTGATTCTCACGCCCTCAGACGAAAGCGTAGATGCCGACGTGCTGTTTCCACACATTACCGTGCAAGCCGGGGCCACCGTGAATGCACGCGGCGCTTTGGAGCGCACTGTGGCAGCACCAGCGGCCCAATCGGCCCAACTTTACGATACCCTGCTGCACAGCGGCCTGTCTTTAGAAGTGCTAGAAGACACCCTGATCCGCGAGGCCGTGGCCCGCGCCGGGGGCAACCTGTCTGCCGCTGCACGCACCTTGGGCCTGACACGGCCCCAACTGAGCTACCGGCTGTCGCGCCTGAACGAACGCGCCCCGTCCTGATACTTCTGGATGTGCTGATGGCCAAACGTGCATTTTTCCTTCCCGATATCTCCCACGAACTGCCCGACGATGGCAGCGACCCTTCGCGCACCCTGACCGAGCAAACCTACAACCGACTGCGCCAAGCCATCATCGAGGGCCAACTGCCCCCCGGCAGCAAACTGCGCATCGAACACCTGCGCCAGCAGTATGGCGTGGGCGCAGGCACGCTGCGCGAAGCCGTCACCCGCTTGGTCAGCGATGCCTTGGTCACTGCCGAAGGGCAACGCGGGTTTCGCGTCACCCCCATTGCGATGGAAGACTTGGAAGAACTGACACGCCTGCGCGTGTTGATTGAAACCGAGGGCTTGCGCCAGTCCATGCGCTATGGTGGTGAGGCTTGGCGGCAAGCCTTGCACAGCAGCTATGCCGCCCTGAGTGCCGTTGATTACCCCATTCGCGCCGAGCAGCGCCCCCACTGGGAGGCACTGAATGTGCGTTTTCATGAAGCACTGCTCAATGGCCGCCCATCGGCCTGGACGCAAAAGGTATTGCGCCTGCTCTCACGCCACAGCGAACGCTACCGACGCTACGCGATGGGCCTGCCGGGCTTGCTGCGCGATGTTCATGCCGAACACCGCGAAATCTACGAGCTCGCCTTGGCTGGGCAGGAAGCCCGAGCGGCGCTGGCACTGGAAGCGCATATTTGCACCACCCCCCACCTGCTCCTGCAAGCCTTGCGCGATGGCCGATTGGTGCTGCCCAACGCGCACGATGAAGTGGCTCTTATGCCAGAACCGCTACACCCGCCACTGGCAGAATGAACAACTGCGTGGGGCCAGCCCCTCAATCCCCTTAATTTTTAGCCCCCACATTGACCATGCCACGGAAATCCATCGGCACCACAATGGTGTTGACTTTGCCTGCGGCGATACCCTCGGCAATTTTCAATTGGGCCTGTGCCTGCATATAAGCAATGCTTTGCGCACTATTCACAGCCAACGCAGCCATGCGCTCAGACTCCTTCTTTGCAATTTCTACTTCTGTCTCTTTGACACGCAATTCGTTTTGAGCCCGTACATACTCCGTGGCCGATCGCAAAATATCAGCATTGGGCTGCACATTACGAATCTGCACCACAGTAATATGAATAGCGTTTTCTAACTTTTCAGAAGCCAACTGTTCTGCCACATGCTGGCGTATTTCTTGTTCCAACTTAGATCGATTGTCAGCCACTTCTAACGCTTTGTATTGGCGTATGGCTTTGTAGGCTGCATTATTTACCAGCGTACCCACATAGTTATACATCAGCAACCAATCACCATCGCTAATTTGGTGAAATGATTTGGCTTTTTTTGAATAAAGCTCTGCCACCGAACCGGGGTTAATCTCATAAACCACCGACATATCAAAATCTGCCAAAGCACTGTTATCTGCCGTGAGAGGGGTTTTATTGTCGAGTGAAATCGTAATATCACGCACCGGAAATGTCAAAATCGTACCAATCAGATTTTGATTCCAACTACCCGGCAGCAATTCTCCGGGTTGCACCTCTCTAGAAAAATTAACCCTGACTCCCACCTCGCCCGTTTTAATGCGCGTAAAACTGTTGAACCCGAAGATCGCCACAGGAACCAGAAGCAAAATAGGGATGATTTTGTTGCGCATGGATTTGATGGCTTGCGTAGGCTGCATGTTTGATCTCCTTCAAATTTTCACCCGCCTCAAGGCAGAAAACCCCTAGCGCACCAGCCACAAGCATGGTGCTTGTGGCTGCGCACCCCGGTGGGCTCACTATGCGCTGGGGTCTGGAGACTTTAGCGCGCCCCGTGTCCTCACCCTAGAGAAAAAACACGTCCGCACTGCAAAACATTCATCACCCGGTGCGCGGGAAGCCCCGGAGTTCAGTCCGGGGTTGAGAGCAATCCATAATCTACGTCATGGACTGCACCAAAACCCTGCGTCTGCGCATCAAAGACAAGCACGCCAAAGTGCTGGTGTTGATGGCGCGTGAGGTCAATCAGGTCTGGAATTTTTGCAACGAAACCAGCCACCGCGCCATCCGCGAGCGCCACCAATGGCTCTCGGGCTACGACCTGCAAAAGCTGACCAACGGTTTCAGCCAGTGCGATGGCATACACATCG
>NZ_BAAGYJ010000012.1:0-92144 GCF_054779375.1 Giesbergeria giesbergeri
CGATGGCTTGCTTGCCCAAAATGATGAGGCCGGGTTGTTCTTTGTCCACCAGCGCCTTGAGCAGCTTGGCCACGGCCAGCGGTTGCAGTTCGGCCTCGGTTTCGACCAAGATGGCGCGGTCGGCGCCAATCGCCATAGCCGTGCGCAGGGTTTCCTGGCACTGGGCGGTGCCGCAGGAGACGGCGATCACCTCAGTGGCCAAGCCTTTTTCTTTCAGACGCACGGCTTCTTCGACGGCAATTTCGTCAAAGGGGTTCATGCTCATTTTGACGTTGGCGATGTCCACGCCGGTGCCATCGGATTTGACACGCACTTTCACGTTGTAGTCCACCACGCGCTTGACTGGGACCAATACCTTCATTGCTGCGGCTCCTAAGAGAGTTGTCGATTGAATTGACGTTACGTAAACTGAGACATTCTATGTCCTACTGCGCTGCTTGGGCAGACTGTGCATAGTGTGCACATGCAGTGGCCTGGCTTAATGGCTGGCTTGCGGCGTAAAGCACAGAGGAGATACTGCTGTCTCAAGAGGCGATTGGCCCCACCGATGGGGGTGGATTTTGTCCTACCAATTCCACCACTCGGCGCGGATAAGGAATATCGATGGCATGGGTCTGCAAGGCGCGCAAAATGGCAAGGTTGATTTGCGAGCGCAAGCCCAACAGGCCATTTTCTGGATCAGCAATCCAGAATCCTACGGTGAACTCCAAACCATCGGCGCCAAAGGCCGACAAAGCCACACTTGGGGCTGGATCGCGCAATACGCGATCACTGACCAATGCCGCTTCTTGCAACAAACGCATCACCAAATCGACATCACTGTCATAGCCCACACTGACCACTGTGGAATGCCAAACACGCGGATCGGCAAGCGAAAAATTCTCTACCCGCTGTGTAATCAGCATCTCATTGGGCACGATGGATTCACGGCCAGCACCAGAACGGATGACGGTGTAACGGGTGGTGATATCGGTGACGCGGCCCTCAAAATTGTCGATACGGACATTGTCACCAATGCGCACACTGCGTTCGGCCAAGATGACAAAACCACTGACATAGTTGGCCGCCAGTTTTTGCAAACCGAAGCCAATACCCACGCCCACAGCACCACCCAAGACAGACAAAGCCGATAAATCAATGCCCACGGTGGATAAGGCGAAGATCAGCCCAAGAAACACGAACACGGCCCGGGCCACGTTGCTAAGGGCTTTGCGCACTGACAAATCACTGCCACTGGCCGAATGCAGTAAACGGGCCTCGATAGTGGAAGATACCCACAGCGTCAGGATCAGCACCGCACCCGAGGTCAGGATGCCCTCCAAAATGGTACGCACTGACAAGGTAGAACTGCCCACCTTCCAGCGGATGTCGTCTAGATCCTGCAACACCAACGGCAGCAGCCCTGTGACCCACAACACCATGCAGCCCCAAGCCAGCCAAGAAATAGTACGCTCGATGGGGTGCAACCAAGTGGCCCGCGGAAAGGCCACTTGCAACACTTTGACACCGATGCGAATCACCATCAATGCCATTAAGACTGGAATGGCAACCTTGAAGACAGCCAGCGTAATCCATTGAGTCAGCAGGGCTTGGGCCAGATAGCCCAGTCCCAAGAGGACGGCAGGAAACAGCGCACCATCCAAGATCTTGTGACCAAACAAGATGGATTGCGTGTCACTGCGGCCCAAAGCCCGGCGCAGCCCCGACACCAGCAACCAAGCCAGCAGCACACACAGCGCCAGCGAACCCAATTCGATCAGCACGGTGGGTTGCAAGAAGGCTTGGAACCAACGTCCTACATCGTCAAACATCACTGGTGGGGGAGGTGTCTTGGCCATTGCTAGCGCGGGGTCCTTGCTTCGTGTTGGCTGGGAGGCTTCCACGCGGGGGTGCGTTTCTCAACAAAGGCACGGGCACCCTCTTGAGCCGCTGCGTCCATCATGTTGACTGCCATGGTCTGGCCTGCCAATTGGTAGGCGGCATCCGTGCCCAGCTCGCGCTGTTGGTACACCAATGCCTTGCCCATAGCAATGGCAGCACGGGGCTTCTCCAAAATGGAAGAGACCAGTTTTTCCACCTCGGCGTCCAGTGCCTCCACAGCAACCACCCGGTTGAGCAGCCCCCGCTCCAGCGCCGTACGGGCATCCATAAAATCACCGGTGAGCAGCATTTCCATTGCCTGCTTGATAGGTACATTGCGCACCAAAGGCACACTGGGCGTGGCACAAAACAAACCGTAATGGATGCCACTGGTCGCAAAAGTGGCCTGTTGCACCGCTACAGCCAAATCGCACTGCGCAACCAACTGGCAGCCCGCAGCAGTTGCCATGCCCTGTACTTTGGCAATGACGGGCACGGGCAACCGCTGAATGGACAACATCACTTTGCTGCACTGGGCAAACAGTGCTTGGTACCAAGCCAACTCGGGGTGGGCAGCCATGTCTTTCAGGTTGTGCCCAGCACAGAATGCCTTGCCAGTAGCGGCCAGCACCACTACCCGAACACTGTCATCGCGGGCGATAGCGTCGAGCGCCTGCTGCAAAGCCACCAGCATCTCGGCACCCAAGGCGTTGAAGCGGGTGGGGTCGTTCAGTGTCAGGGTGACAACGCCACGGGCATCGTGCTCCACCTGCAACACGGTCGTGGAAAGGGAGGTAAGGGTGCTCATGGGCGTTACAGGTCAGCCAACACGCGCAAATGCGCCTCAACGCTGCGCGCCAAGGCGCTGGGCACATAGCCACCCTCCAGACAGGACACAATGCGCCCTTGGGAAAAGCGGCGGGCAATATCTTTGATACGCAAAGTGATCCAAGTGTAGTCTTGCTCGACCAAACCCAACTGGCCCATGTCGTCTTCGCGGTGGGCATCAAAGCCCGCGCTGATAAAGATCATTTCGGGCTTGAACTCCTCCAAACGTGGAATCCAAGTCATCTCGATCATCTCGCGGATGTCCATCCCTTTGGTGTAGGCCGACACCGGGACATTGAGCATGTTGGCGGCGGGGTTTTGGTCGCCGCTGTAAGGAAAGAATGGATGCTGAAAGAAGCTCACCATCAGTGCGCGCTCATCGCCCGCCAAGATGTCTTCAGTCCCATTGCCGTGGTGAACGTCAAAGTCGATCACGGCCACACGTTGCAGGTTGTAGCGTTGCAGAGCGTACTTGGCAGCAATAGCCACATTGTTGAAAAAACAAAAACCCATCGCCTTGTCACGACAGGCGTGGTGTCCGGGTGGACGCACCGCGCAAAAAGCGTTTTCCAATTCGCCAGCCATCACCGCATCGGTGGCCGCCAGTGCCGCCCCTGCCGAACGCAGCGCCGCCTGCCAAGTATGGACGTTGATGGAGGTATCAGGGTCTACCTGAGTGTGGGTAGGGCCACCAGCGGCCACTTCTTCGCGCAGCCAATCGGTCAAGCCACGCATTGCAGCAATGTGCAGGCGCCCGTGGGCCAACTCGATATCGGCCAGTGCCGCCTCGGGCGCTTCGCAACGCTCCAACGCATCACTGACACCCGTCACCAGTAAACGGTCTTCAATAGCGTCCAAACGCTCAGGGCACTCGGGGTGGCCTGGGCCCATTTCATGTTTCCAGCAATCGCGGTGGGTGTAATAACCTGTCTTTCCCATAGGTGTGTCTCCGTCGGTCGTTTTTTTCGGATAACGTTGCGCTATGCATGCACAGCAAAAAATCAAATCGCTTTTGGATCAGCTTAACACGGTGATTGTGGGCAAGGCAGCACGCGTGCAAGACTGTGTGGCCTGTTTGCTCGCGGGCGGGCACCTGCTGATTGAGGACGTGCCCGGTGTGGGCAAGACCACTTTATCTCACGCATTGGCACATACTTTTGGACTGCAGTTTGCCCGTGTGCAATTTACAGCCGACCTGATGCCCAGCGATCTCATCGGTGTCTCGGTCTATGAGCGTGGGCAGGAAGCGTTTGTCTTTCATCCTGGCCCCGTGTTTACACAGGTGTTGCTGGCCGACGAGATCAACCGTGCCAGCCCCAAAACACAAAGCGCACTGCTAGAAGCCATGGAAGAAAAACAGGTGTCGGCAGAGGGAGAAACACGCCCATTGCCACAGCCCTTTTTTGTCATTGCCACGCAAAACCCACAAGATCAGTTGGGTACCTATGCCTTGCCCGAGTCGCAATTAGACCGTTTTCTGATGCGAATTTCACTGGGCTACCCCGACCGACGGTCTGAGCGGCTGCTGCTGGCAGGCAGCGACCGACGCGCGATGGCAGCCACTGCCAGTCCAGTGCTTTCAGCGGCAGACTTGGCTGCATTGCAACAGCAGGTACTGGCTATTCATGCCGCCGATCCGCTGCTCGATTATGTGCAAGACCTGATTGCCGCCACCCGCTCTGGTCATTGGTTTGTGCAAGGGCTGTCGCCACGCGCAGGCATTGCCTTGGTGCGAGCTGCCAAGGCACAGGCACTCATCAGCGGGCGCGACTATGTGGCACCCGACGATGTGCAGGCCATCATCGCCCAAACCATTGCCCACCGCTTGGTGCCTGTGGGCAATGCTGGGCGGGGTGCCATAGAGCAGGTGCGGGCTATGGTCGATAGCGTACCGCTGCCCTGACCATGCGTTCTATTGCCCAAGCCACCGCTGCCAGCCCAGCCACTGCTCGGGGTTGGCAGGCACGGTGGGCTGCCATCGACCCACTGGCCGCTGCACGGCGCCGACTGGCGCGCTGGTGGCAGGCACGGCTACCACTGTCCGACACCTTGACGCTGACCCAGCGCAACGTCTACATCCTGCCCACCGGGCCAGGATGGATGCTGGCCTTGACACTGTTGGTGCTGCTGGTGGCATCCATTAACTACCAGCTCAATCTGGGCTATCTGCTCACTTTTCTGCTGGCTGGCAGCGCCGTGGTGGGCATGCATGTCTGTCATGGCACTTTGCGTGGATTGACCTTGCATCTACAAGCCCCAGAAGCCCATTTTTTGGGCCAAAGTGCCGTGCTAGATGTGCAGCTGAGCAGCGAGCGACATACACCTCGCTTTGGCATTGCCGTGGCAGTGCATGGTAGTAGCCAATGGGCGTGGACGGATGTGCCCGCACAAGGATCGGCCAAGGTACAGATTGCCTTCGCACCCAGCCACCGAGGGCTACACCCAATACCCATGCTGACGGCAGAGACTCGCTTTCCACTGGGCACGTTCCGGGTCTGGACGCTTTGGCGCCCAGCAACGCAGGTACTGGTGTACCCAGCCCCCGAAATTCCAGCGCCGCCTTTGCCTCCGGGCGAACCCCATGCCAGTGGCACAGGCAGTACCCATAGCCAAGGTATGGGAGATTTTGAAGGCGTGCGCGCCTACCGCCGTGGTGATGCCTTGCAATTGGTCGTATGGAAAAAAGCGGCGCAGGCTTTGGCCAGCGGCAGTGATGCCCTGGTCAGCCGTGACAGCCTACAGATGCAGCGGCATGAGCTGTGGTTGACCCCAGAGCGCACAGGCCTGGCGGATACCGAGGCCCGCCTATCTCGCCTGACGGCCTGGGTACTCCAAGCAGACCGACTGGGACTGGACTACGGCCTGCGCCTGCCAGGCTTAGAAATTCCCCCGAGCAGTGGTGCTGCCCAGCGCCAACGCTGCCTGCAAGCACTGGCTCTGTGCTGATAGCAGGCCGCCCCTTTTTGCTGCAACGCCCATGTCTGTGACTTCTGCACCACCACCAGCCTCTTCTGGCCATCTGCGCCAAACGCTGGCTACATTGCCACGCGACACCCGCGACACCTTGTTCATGCTGGGCGTGATTGCTTGGGTGATTGCACCACAGGTGGGACGCCTGCCTTGGTGGGCCAGTGCCTTGGCCGCATCCTTTCTGTTCTGGCGTGGCATTCTGTCTTGGCGCGGACAGGCACTGCCCAACCGCTGGCTGTTATTAGGGGTAGTGGTGATCGCTGTGGGGGCCACGCTGATCACCTATCGCACCATTCTGGGGCGGGATGCGGGTGTTACCTTGATTGTGCTGCTGCTGACGCTCAAAACACTGGAACTGCGTGCCCGACGCGATGCACTGGTGGTGTTTTTTCTGGGCTTTTTCACCATGCTCAGCAATTTCTTTTTCTCGCAGTCGCTGCTCACTGCCGTGGCCATGCTAGTGGCCTTGATGGGGCTACTGACCGCATTGGTCAATGCCCACATGCCTGTAGGCCGCCCCCCCCTGCTGCTGCCTTTGCGTACCGCAGGCATGATGGCGGTGTTGGGAGCGCCGATTATGTTGGCGCTGTTTGTTTTCTTTCCGCGTATGGCACCGTTGTGGGGGATGCCCAGCGATGCCCTGAGTGGGCGCAGCGGCTTGTCGGGAACCATGGAGATAGGCCATGTAGCCAAACTGGCACTGGACGACAGTGTGGTGATGCGTATTCGCTTTGACACCCCTGGTCATGTTGCACCACCCGCCTCGCAGTTGTATTTTCGTGGCCCGGTACTGTCGGAATTTGATGGTTGGCAGTGGCGTGCCCCCACATTGCGTCAAGACCCGTGGCTAGGGCAATGGAGCCTGCTGACGCAAATGCGTGTGCAGGGGGAACCGATACGGTATACCGTGACATTGGAGCCGCACCAGCGGCCCTGGCTGATGGTGCTGGAAGCAGCCACCGAAAAACCAGCACTCAACGGGGCCAACCCGTTCATGACCCCAGACCTTCAATGGCTGTCCACACGCCCCATCACGGATGTCGTGCGTTATAGCGCCGAAAGCTATCCCGATTTTCAGCATGGCCCAACGCGCATGACAGATGCTTTGCGTGACTTGGCCCTGTTACCAGCCAGTTCTAACCCACGCACCGTGGCATTGGCGCAGACACTGCAAGCCGACCCAGCCATTGCCCAAGGCGGCACACAGGCTTTGGTCGATGCCGTACTGCATCGTTTGCGCACAGGTGGCTACGAATACACACTAGAGCCAGGCCTCTATGGTCAACACAGTGCTGATGAGTTTTGGTTTGACCGCAAAGTCGGTTTTTGTGAACACATTGCGTCATCTTTTGTGATTTTGCTGCGTGCCGCCGGTGTGCCAGCGCGCATTGTGACCGGCTACCAAGGCGGCGAGTCCAACAATGTTGATGGTTATTGGACTGTACGCCAGAGTGACGCACATGCTTGGGCAGAAGTATGGATGGAGCAGCGTGGCTGGGTTCGTGTTGACCCTACAGGCGCCGTGGCTCCAGGGCGGATAGGCCAGTTCCAGCGCCTGACAGCCCCCAGAGGCGTGTTCGGCGAGGCGATGGGCACAGTCATCAGCCCCGGCATGGTGCAGCAACTGCGTGCGGTCTGGGAGGCCATGAACAACCACTGGAACCAATGGGTGCTGAACTACACACAAAGCCGCCAACTGGATCTGCTCAAGGCGCTAGGCTTTACTGCGCCCAGCTGGCAAGACCTGGCCCGTGTATTGGGTGGTCTGCTGGGGGTGGCTGCACTGCTCGGGGCCGCCTGGACACTCTGGGAGCGCCGCCAGCATGACCCTTGGCTGCGCCTCTTGGCGCGTACCCGCCAACGGCTGGCCCAGGCCGGACTGGTACTGCCCGATAGCACCCCACCACGCACCATCGCCACGCAAGTACAGGCGCAATTTGGTGACAGTGCCCATGCCCTGTGCGCTTGGCTGCTGGAGTTGGAACAATTGCGCTATGCGCCATCTCCTGCGGCGTCTGGGCAACTGCGGCAGTTACAGCGGCGCTGGCACAGCCTGCCTTGGCCTGCCCCCCGCAGTTCTTGAACCTTTTGCTGAAAGTAGTCTGCCAATGCGCTCTCTTGTCTCCCACCTGATTTTTCTGCTGGCCGCCAGCACATTGCCTGCCACCGCTATAGCAGAAAAGTTACCCCGCTCTGGCCATGCCGCACCAAGCCACCATGCCTATGCGGGTCGGGCAGATGCAATGCTGTTGGCACAGGACATGGCCGCACGCCATCAATGGGATGTGGATTGGGTACGCGACGTGATCGGTCAAGCCCGATTTTTACCCCAAGTTCCACCCTTAATGCTGCCCTCAGGCGCTGCTGGAGCCAAGAACTGGCAGCTCTATCGCAGCCGCTTTGTCGAACCCGTCCGCATTCGGGCTGGGGTGCGTTTTTGGAAAAAATACCGCGCCACGCTGGCCCAAGCCGAGCATCTGTATGGCGTCCCTGCCGAGATCATTGTGGGCATCATTGGTGTAGAAACCCTATATGGTCAGCAGATGGGCAACTTCCGCGTCATCGATGCCTTGGCAACGCTGGCTTTTGACTTTCCAAGCGCCCACCCACGCGCACAGGCACGGCAAGCCTATTTCCAAGGGGAACTCGAGCAGTTGCTGACCTTAGCCCAGCAAACGGGCATCAATCCACTGGTACCACGGGGCAGCTATGCTGGGGCGATGGGCTTGGGGCAGTTCATGCCATCGAGCTGGGTACGCTATGCTGTAGATGGCAATGGCGATGGCCATATCGACCTGTTTGACAACGTGCCCGATGCAATTCACTCGGTGGCCAACTACTTTGTGGCACATGGCTGGCACCCAGGCATGCCCACCCATTACCCCATCGAATTTAACCCTGCGGGTGTAGACCTAGAGACACTACTGGCCCCCGACATACGCCCCACCTTCAGTGCCCGTGACATGGACGAGCATGGCGTGCAACTGGGCGCCACAGGCCAAGCCCACGGGGGATTGCTAGCACTCATTGAACTCAAAAACGGTCAGCAGCCTGCCACCTATGTGGCAGGCACCGACAATTTTTATGCCATCACGCGCTACAACTGGTCTAGCTATTACGCAATGGCAGTGATTGAACTGGGGCAGGCTGTCCAACAAGCTCTGCGCCAACGCGCTGCACCTTAGTCGCTGGCTGGCGTTGGGTGGGGGGCCGCTGCCTGCAACCAGCCGTTGGCCAGCTCCACAGTGGACACACGGTCGGCACCCGCCAAAGATTGCAGGCGCAATTGGGAGACCAGGTACAAATAACGGGCCTGTGCCAAATCGCGCAAGGCCAGTGTTTTTTGCTGTTCGGCATTGAGCACATCAATCGTAGTGCGCACACCTGCCTCAAAGGAGCGGCGGTTGGACTGGACGGCCTGCTCTGCCGAACGCACAGCCTGCTCCAGCGCCTGGATGCGCAGCACCCCCTCCGTCACACCACGGAACTCACGGTGAACGCGCACACCCAAGTCACGCCGAGTGGCCTCTAGCATCTCCTGCGCCCGCTCTTGGGCGGCCAAAGACTGGCGCACCGTGGAGCTGATCTGCCCACCCGCATACAACGGAATCGACAGTTGCAAACCAATGGTCTTGTTGTCGTAGCGGGTGTTGACGCTGGTGACGTTATCGCTGTTGGTACGAGACCATTGGGCCACCGCGTCCAGCGTAGGCAAATGGCCAGCACGGGCTTTGTCCACCTCTAGGCGTGCAGCCTCCAACTGGGCGCGCAAGGAGCGCAACTCGGGGCTGTGTGCCTCGGCACGCTCCATCCAGGCCTCTACTGCACCGGGCACAGGGGCGCTGGCCTGAAAACGTTGCACATCCAACCGCGCCAGCACATCCATCGACTGGCCGGTCAGCACCTCCAGGCGGTGGCGCGTGAACTCCATGTTCTGCCGTGCCTCCAGCTCTTGCGCCACCGTCATGTCTAGGCGGGCCTGCGCTTCGTCAATGTCGGTGCGGGTGCCTGTGCCAGCAGCAAAGCCTTTGCGGGCTGCATCCAATTGCGTACTGTAGGTGGTCTTCTGCGCCAAAATCAGCGCCAGCTGGTCTTCAGCCAGCAGCGCATCAAAATAGGACTCGCCCACACGCACGACCAGATTCTGCTCATCACGCTCTAATGTGGCGTCGGCATCTTCCACCTGGGCTTGGGCTTGCCGCACCTGCGCTTGCTGATAAGGCCGGTAAATGGGCTGGCGCACCGACAACGACTGGTTGCTGGAATAGTAGTGGGTCTGGGTGGTGACTGGGCTACCCAGCAAACCGCGCCCAGTGGTGGTCAAGTCGTTGTAATTGCGCCCCATATTCACGGCCACATTGGGCCGCAGTTGTGCTTTGGCTTGGGGCAGGCGCTCACGGGTGGCATCGGCACCGGCACGGGCAGCACGCACTTGGGCATCATTGGCCTGCGCTGCTTCATAGGCTTGGCGCAAATCCATGGCCCAACCCGCTTGGGGAAAAGCCGCCACCACCCCAGCGACCACGGTGCTCAAGGCCAGCAGGCGAGGAATTTGCAGGGATGTTGTAGCCTGGCGTGGTTCAACACAATAGGGCATGGCTCACTCCTCTTTCATGGCCGCAGAGATGCGCTTGGTCAATGGGTGCAGCAAATAGGTCAACATGGTGCGTTCACCTGTTTTGAACACCACTTCTACTGGCATACCCGGCTGCAACTGGCGCGCTCCAAGCGCCTTCATGCCTTCGGGCGTGACTTGCACCCGCGCCAAGTAGTAGCTCATGTTGGTTTGCGGCTCGGTGAGCAAATCGCCCGAGACCGACACCACCTGACCATCCACCACCAACTGTGGCGAATGGGCAAACGAAGAGAAACGCACATCCACTGGCAGCCCAGCCTTCACACGGTCAATCAGGTGTGGCGCCACATGGGCTTCGAGCAGCAAGGGCTCCTTCTCTGGCACGATATCCATCAGTTTCTGGCCGGGCTGTACCACCCCCCCGACGGTTTGCACCGCCAGACTGACTACCTGACCAGAGACGGGTGCCTTGATCTCCGTGCGTCCGAGATCATCGGTCACGGCTTTGAACTTCTGCTCTTCGGCCAACACATCACGGCTCACATCTGCCAGCTGGGTTTCCACCTCACGGCGAAAATCCTGCTGGCGTGACAACGCGCGCTGACGCAATTCACCAATAGTGCGCTGCGCCCGTACGGTATTGCCTTGGAGATCGGCAATGGAGGAGCCGGACTCGGCCACCATGCGCTCAAGCTCCAGTTGACGATTGCGTGGCGCATAGCCTTCCTTGACCAACCCCCGAATCTGGCCCAGCTCTTCATTGAGCAAGGCCTGCTGACTCTTGCGATTGATCAAAATGCTCTCGTAGCCCTGCAACAAACCATGTTGCCCCTGAATGCTTTCTTCAATCGATTGCAAATCAGAACGCAACAGACTGCGCCGGGTCATAAAAAGCTGTTCTTGGTTGAGCATCTGCTGGCGAATCAGTGGATCGCTGCTGGCCTGCTGCAAATCTGGGTGATAGCGAATGCTGGGCTGGCCGGCCTGCTCAGCCTGCAAACGCCCCTGCATGGCCCGCAAACCCAAATAACGTTGGCGTACCGACTCGTAGTTGGCACGGGCCACGGCCTCGTCCAAACGAATCAACAACTGGCCGTCTTTGACGATATCGCCTTCACGCACCAACACCTCCTTGACGATGCCACCACTCAGGTGCTGCACCGCCTTGCGCTTGGTGTCAATGGCGACCATGCCTTGACCGGGCACCCCCTCATCCAAGGGAGCCAAACCCGCCCAGAGCAAGAAACCACCAAAACCAACACCCAAGGCCCACAAGCCCATGCGCCCAATACGCCGGGCATCACCCGGTGTCGGGGCGGTAGCGCCCGCCAGACCACCCACTGCCACCGGTGCCTGTGCGGCACTGCTGGAAGAACTCAAAGTTGCTTTACCCATGTCAAAACTCGACCGTGTTTGGATTACAAAAAAAGAGGGCGCCAGAAATGGCGTTCAGACAGGCTGCACAGCCATGGCCGTGCCAGGCTGGACAGGTGCCGCCGCTGCGCGCAAGGCAGCCAATACCTGATCGCGGGGGCCATCAGCTTGCACCTGACCATCGCGCAAAATCAACAGCCGGTCTGCCACAGCCAAAATGCCAGGGCGGTGGGTGATCAGAAACACTGTGCGCCCTGCGGCCTTCAAGCCCTGCACCGCGCGCACCAGTGCGGCTTCACCCACATCGTCGAGGTTGGCATTGGGCTCATCAAGCACTACCAGCACGGGATCGCCGTAAATGGCACGGGCCAAACCGATACGTTGGCGCTGCCCGCCCGAGAGCAAGCCCCCCGCTTCGCCAATCGGGGTGTCATAGCCTTTGGGAAAGCGCAAAATCATGTCGTGCAATCCCGCACTGCGTGCCGCGGCAATCACCTTCTCTGAGTCCACTTCGCCAAAACGGGCAATGTTCTCGGCGATGGTGCCTTCAAACAATTCAATATCCTGCGGCAGATAGCCCAAATGGGGGCCCAGTTCGGTGCGATCCCAGCCCGCCAAGGGCAGACCATCGAGCAACACCTCGCCCGATACATCAGGCCAAATACCCACCATAGTGCGCGCCAGTGTGGATTTGCCCGAACCAGACGGCCCCAACACCACTGTGACGGTGCCTGCTTCTACCGCAGTGCTCACGCCTTGGAGGATAGGGGTCTTGCGACCGGGGGCACTGGCGACCACATTGCGCAAAGTCAACGCCCCCTTGGGTGCCACCCGCGACAGTGCAGGGTCACGCTCAGGATAGTCACGCAGCAAGGTCTCGAGCCGCTCAAAAGCCGAACGCGCCCCAATAAAAGCACGCCAAGTGCCCACCATCATGTCGATGGGGGACAACGCACGGGTCATCAGCACATTGGCGGCAATCATGGCCCCCGGAGAAATTTGACCATCAATGACCAACAAAGCCCCTGCGCCCAACGACAACGATTGCTGCGAATACCGAATGAACTTGCTCCAAGCCGTGATACGGTGCGTTAGCGACTGGGCATGGGACTGCAACGCCAATGCCGTTTGGTGGCGCTCGGCCCAATGGGGACGCAGGTTGTGCACCATGCCCATAGACTCCAGCACCTCGGCATTGCGCAACTTGCTTTGCAAATAAGCACTGGTCTCTGACGTGGCCTTGGAAGCCACCTCGGAGGGTTCCACCATACGGCGGTGGCCAAACCAAGCCAGAGCCAACTGCACCAAGGCAAAACCAATCGCCAACCAACCCAACAATGGGTGCAGGAAGAACAACACGGCAATGTAGATCGGTGCCCAGGGTGCGTCAAAGAAGGCAAAAATACCATTGCCAGTAATGAACTGCCGAATCTGGATCAGATCATTGAAAGCCCGGGCTGGGCCACTGCTGGACTGGCCCAGATACGACTCAAAGCTGGCATTGAACACGCGGGTGCCCAAGGCAGAATCGAGCTGCACCCCAGCGCGCACCAGCACCCGCGAGCGCATCCACTCGGCAAAGGCCATGACACCAAATAAGAACAGTGTGATCAACGACATGGCCAGCAGGGTCAGCTCACTGCGGCTCATCATCACCCGGTCGTAGACCTGCAACATATACAGCGTGGGCGAGAGCATGAGCACATTGGCCACCATGCTGAAAATACCCACAGTGATGAACTCACGGCGAAAACTCCACAACACCTGTGTGAGTTCGCTGCGCTGGAAAAAAGAAGGCTTGCTCATAAAATCGTTTCTGTTGCCATCACTCAAGCCGCTGTGACCACCGCAGTAGCCGGACGTTGTGGGGGCTGGGCTTGTTGCTGGGCGGCCTTTTGTAGAGCGGCCAGCACTTCGTCGCGCGGGCCAAAGGCTTGCATCTGGCCGTCACGCAGCACCATCATTTTGTCGGCCACTGCCAGCACGCTGGTGCGGTGCGTCATCACCACAAAAGTGGTGCCGCGCGCCTTGAGACCAGCAATGGCACGCGCCAAGGCGGCATCGCCCTCCTCATCCAAACTGGAGTTGGGCTCATCCAGCACCACAAACACCGGATCACCATAAATCGCACGCGCCAACCCCACGCGCTGGCGCTGGCCGCCCGACAGCATGGCCCCTTCGCGCCCTACGGGGCTGTCGTAGCCCTGTGGCAGCGCCATGATGAAGTCATGCAAACCGACCGCACGTGCTGCAGCTTCTACTTTGGCCCTGTCCACTTCGCCAAAACGGGCAATGTTTTCGGCCAAAGAGCCATCAAACAATTCGATGCCCTGGGGGAGGTAGCCCACATGGGGGCCAAGTTCGGCCTTGTCCCAAGCAAAGACATCCACGCCATCCAAGCGGACTTTGCCCATTGCAGCAGGCCACAACCCCACCAATAGACGTGCCAAGGTGGTCTTGCCCGAGGCAGAAGGCCCCACCACCGCCAATACCTCGCCGGGAGCCAAGGCAAAGGCCACGCCTTTCAAGATACTGTTGTTGCCGGTGCCAGGGGCACCGGCCATGAGCTGCTCTACCTGCAACAGGCCACACGGTGCAGGCAAGGCCATGTTGTCGGGGCGGGGCGGAATAGCCTCCAGCAACTGTTCCAACCGATCCCAAGAGGCCCGCACATTCACCACGCTTTGCCACTGGGTAACCACCTGCACCAGCGGCGCCAGCACCCGTCCCCCCAGCACCGAGGCAATGATCAACATGGCATCGCCACCGTTGAGGCTGTTGTGCAGCAGCAGCCAGCAGGCCAGCCCCAGCAGTAAAGAACTCAAGACGTTTTGCAACAACTTGGAGACCGCTTGGTAACCCCCAGCACTTTCCGATGCTTTGGCTTGCAAGTTCAGAAATTCGCGCTGCTTGTTCATCCAGCGGGCGTGGATGTCACGCAACATCCCCATAGACTCGATGACCTGTGCATTGCGCAAAGAGCCATCAGCATATTGCTGCGCAGCCATTGCACTGCGGTTGGCGGCCATCAGCGGGGGTTTGGTGCTGCGCTCGTTCATCCACCCCACCAGGGTGAGCACCACCGAGAAGGCCACCGACGACCAACCCAACACCGGACTGATCAGGAACAGCAACACCAGAAAGACGATGGATACCGGCGCCTCCATCATCGCCAACAGTGCAGGAGAGTAAAGAAACTCGCGCACCTGCTTAAAGTCGTTGAAGGGCTGCTGGTTGCCACCCGGAATCCGCTTGAGATTGGCTTCAAACACCGCACGAAAGATGCGGCCAGACAGGCGCTGGTCTAGCTCTACGCTGGCGGCACGCAACATTTCGGCACGCGCCCATTCCAGCATTTCCATCACTACATACACGCCCAATATCAACAGGGTCAGCATCCACAGCGTCATGTGGCTGCGGCTGTTGACCACCCGGTCATAAACTTCGAGCATGTAGCCCGATGGGGCCAGCACCAACAGGCTTGACAGCAGGCTAAACCAGCCAGCACGGACAAAATAAGGACGCAAATCGGCCAAGGCCGTGCGCAATTCAGACGGGGGTTTGTTGGGGTTCATACCGCTTCTTCAACCATCACATACTCGGGAATTTCTGCATCCACCGCAGCCGGGGCTGCACTGGAGGCCACAGGCTCATCAGGATCGACCAGCACAAAAGAAAGCTCATACACACCATCAGGCCGACGCGCCAGCACAATCTCGCGCAATTTGCTGGCATGGAATGCGGCATCGTCTTCGGGGCGCAGCGCCAACTGGAAACGCATCCGGCCATCCAAGGTGAACATGGACAATTGCCCGCCTTTGAGGCTCAGGGTGTGGCGGTCAAAGTACACCGGGCAGGAATCGGCAAAGCGCAAGAGTGGCAAGGGCTTGTCGCCCAAGCGGGTCAGATGGAACGGGCTGCCGGGATGCTGGAATACCAACCGACAACTGCGCGAGACCGAATAAATGGCATTGCATACCATCTGGGAGCCCATCTCGGGAAAACGCTCACGCAATTGCCGATAGGCCAAGTGGTGCAGGGCCACCCGGTTCCAGATTCTGGTCTGCTGCACCAGCGGTGCCAGCGCATTGCACACCTGCGCAAAGCCTTGCTGCAAAGCTTGTAGGCGCTGCACCTGTTCGGGTGAAGCGTTGAGCGGAATGCGCAAAGTGGAATTCATATAGGAAGCAGAGTATATCTGATTCCTATATGAGATTCATATAAGACTTTTAAAGGCCAGCGCGGTTGTACCCAAAAACTGTGGATAACTCTGTGGGGAACCCTCCATCGATAGGCCGCAAACCCGCATCTTTATTGAGTCTCTACACTTTGCTCAAAAAAAAGGCAGCACGCTGTCACGACAGGGCGAGAGTCAAAAGACTATAATTTTGTCCCTCCTGGCGGCGCTGGTGGGGCGGTTGATCTGCGTTTTAAGCTACAGGGTAGGCATTAAAAGTGCCGCTGAGCAGCTCCGACAAACGCTCAACACCCATCCGAAAACCACAAGCTTGGGCATGCCCGCCGCCACCCATGCTCTCGGCCAACGCAATGCAGTCGAACTCGCTGCGTGAGCGCAGTCCCACCTTCACCCCTTTTTCTCCCGCACTCCACATCAGCGCAAAGGTGCCAGACTTGCGCGCCAAAATATCGCCCACCAAACTGTGAAACATGCCAGGGGCATTGACCATCAACCCGGCAATGCCGTTAAACACCAAGGGCTGGGCGTTTTCAGCCAGATCGGCACACAGTTTGCGGTATTTTTCGTCCATCGCCGTACCACGGGCCACAAAAGCGGCACGCTGCTCGGCGTCGAAACTGGCAATCTCCTGCCAGCGGGCCAGGTCTTGCGGCTCCATATCCAAGGCAGACAAAAAGGCTGCGCTTTCTGGGAACTCCCATTTCCAGATGTCGCGGTCTTCGATGTAGCGCAGCAAATCAGGAATCGGCCGATCAGGATGAAAAAACTCCCAGGCCAAGCGAGCACCCGACTTGTGCATGTCAAAGTGAATGACACCACAGCGGCAGGCAAAGCCAGTGAGTTTTTCGGCTGCACTCTTATGGTGGTCGAGCATGACCAACTTGGCGGCCTGCTCCTCAATACCGCGCAAAATATCGGCACTGAAAGAAAAGTCCAAGATATACACCGCACGCCCCGACACCGGGGGCAAATCGGCCAAGGTTTGCACATCGCCGTGGTCTAGGCCCACCAGCTCGGCTTGGCCGCCGTAATACAACCAAGCCGCCAAGGCTGCGCCAAACCCATCCGGACAACGACGGCCGTGGTAGAGAATCAGAGGACGGGGGTCATCCAGCGCGGGAGCCACCAGCAGTTGCAGAGGAAGAATGGTTTTCATGGGGTGCCATTGTCGCGCTCTGCACAGACTCTGGCGCTGGCATGTCCAACAGACTGCCACAATGCTGACAATAGCGTGCATGCAGGCTGTGGTCACGACTGCCGCAGCCAGGGCAGGGGGTCTGTAAGGCAGGTACCTCATGAACGCGCCGCTGCCAGCTCATCTCGGCAGTGACGATGCCCGTGGGCACCGCCAATGTGCCCCAGCCCAACAACATCATCAACGAGGCAATCAATCGCCCCAGATCGGTCTTGGGCGTGATGTCACCAAAACCCACCGTCGTCATGGTGGTGATGGCCCAATACACAGCGGTGGGGATATTGGTAAAGCCGTGGGCCGGCCCTTCAATCACATACATCAAGGTGCCCATCACCAGCACAATCATCAGCACCACCGATAAAAACACCATGATTTTGCGCCAGCTCGCGGCCAAAGCACCGCCCAGCGTTTGGTATTCCATGACGAAGGCGGTGAGCTTGAAGATACGAAAGACCCGTATCAACCGCAGCACGCGCACATCAATCAGCACATGCAGGCCAGGCACCAACAACGCCAAATAGGTGGGGAGGATAGAGAGCAGATCAATGATGCCAAAAAAACTGCGTGCATAGCGCCAAGGACGGCGCACACACAGCAGCCGGGCCAAATATTCGAGCGTAAAAATGCCCGTAAATACCAGCTCTGCCACCGCCAGCGTTTGGTGCAACCAAGCAGGCAACGCCTCCATGCTCTCCATCATCACCACCAGCACGCTGGCAACGATCAAGACAATCAGTACCTTGTCAAACCATAACCCCGCAGGCGTATCAGAGCGAAACACCACCGTATGCAGGCGTTGACGCCAACCCGCATCGGGGGTGCCGAAATAATCGGTATGGGACTTGGGTACCGGCACAGCGCCAGCAGAACGATTGGAAGGTGAAGCAACAACAGACATGGGCCTGAAGATAACGCAGCCACAGCCCATCTGACCGTTGTCAGGACTCCACGACAGGGCTAGACACCCCCTTGCGACCTTTTTTTCGGGCTTCACGGGCCTGCTT
Source organism: Giesbergeria giesbergeri (assembly GCF_054779375.1). Classification (NCBI taxonomy): domain Bacteria; kingdom Pseudomonadati; phylum Pseudomonadota; class Betaproteobacteria; order Burkholderiales; family Comamonadaceae; genus Giesbergeria; species Giesbergeria giesbergeri. Next base: position 18,006 of record NZ_BAAGYJ010000012.1, read on the forward strand.
TTTTACCGCGCGTTCCGCATCTTGCAAGGCCGCAGCTGCGCGCCAAGCCTCAAACTCCTGTGGCGTCTCTAACGTAATACAGCCCAAAATAGCAGTACGAAAATCGGTCAACACGATCTCGGCGGCTTTTTGTAGGTTGATCCGTCCCCCCCCCATCATCGCGCCACGTTTACGACCAATGGCCTCCAGCAGTTCGTCATCACGCATGGTGGCTAACCTGTCAGCAAGCTGCCCCAGCCGATAGCGCGCCTCCAGCAAAGGTGCATAGGACACTTGCAACCGCCGCAACAATTCCAGTGCCACCAACTCTTCGTCATAGGCATTGCGCCCCACAGCCCCACTGGCTGCGAGGTTGTAGCCACTCTCGACCACGCTGATGCGCGGCCACAACATCCCTGGGGTATCCCAGAGATAGAAATCATCTGCCAGTGTGATGCGCTGCTCCAGCTTGGTGATACCGGCCTCATCGCCCGTTTTGGCTTGGCGCTTGTTGCTCAGGGTATTGATGAGGGTGGATTTGCCCACATTGGGTACGCCACAAATCAGTACACGCATCGGCTTGGCCATACCACCCCTGTGGGGTGCCAACCGATGGCAGGCATCAATCAGCTTGCGCGCCGGTGCAGGATCGGCTGCATCGAGGGGCACGGCAGCGGTATCGCTCTGGGCGTTGTACCAATCTACCCACAGCGCCGTGCGCGCTGGATCGGCCACATCCTGCTTGTTCAGCACCTTGAGCGTGGGCTTGTGCCCAGTCAGTTCGGCCAACAATGGATTGGCGCTGGAGCCGGGCAGACGCGCATCTAGCACCTCAATCACGACATCGATGTCCTTGATGCGTTCGGCGATGGCCTTGCGGGTCAGATGCATGTGGCCAGGAAACCATTGGATAGACATGGATTGCGCTCTTTCTGGGAAATGGGGGGTGTTGTATACAGGCTGCCATTGTCGGCCGGTGGCGCCCTTCAAGGTGCTGCCCACCACAAACCCACCGTCAATGCCAGACCATGCACTACCGCAGCAGCAATGCCCAGCACCAAGGCAGGCCGCAAACGCTGGGGTTGGGCGCCATGACGCCACAGCAGCGCGGCGGCTGCCAGCGCCAGCGGTGCCGCCAGCAAGGCCCAAGCGGCTCCTGGGGGCAATACACGCCACCACACCAGCACCCACACCCAACCATGTGCCAACAAGGCCAGTCCAAGGTACAAGCGGGCCGCCCCACGCCAACCCAAACGCACAGCCAAAGTGCGCTTGCCCACCAGTGCATCGGCAGCCGCGTCCGGAAAGGCATTACCCACCAAAATATTGGCAATCATCAGTCCGTAAGCTAACGCCACCAGCATGGGCACTGCTGCAAAATGGCCCCGCTGCACATAATCGGCTCCCACTACCATCAAGGCCCAAGCCAGTGCCACGGCCCCCTCCCCCAAGCCACGCGACATCAACACCAGTGGGGGCGCTGAATAGGCCCAGCCCAACCCCACCCCGGCCAGCCCCACCCAGAGCAGCCCTGGCCCACTGTTCCAGGCCAACCACAGTCCTCCCAACACCAACACCACCAGCAGCACCCACGCCAAACGCTGCATATCTTGCATTTGCACCACACCCGTCTGAATCAGACGCGAGCCGCCGGTAAAAGGAAACAACCCCTGTGTGTTTGCGGCATCGGCACCGTTACGTGCATCTTCATGGTCATTGAGTACATTGGCTGCCGCATGGGCCACCAAGGCCAACACCAATGTCACTACAGCCTTGCCCGCCGACAACGCCACACCCGCCTGTGCGGCACAAGCAAGGCCCAACAAACACGCCACCGCCGTAATCACCAAAAAACCGGGGCGCACCATAGAGGCCCACCATCCCAAACGACGCCACAGATGGCCTAAGGTGGACAAGAAACGAACAAATGGATTCATGGGTGGGAACGGGCTGCCCACCGCAGCCCAGAAAATGCAACCACAGAATTGTGCTGCACCACCTAGCCAACGTGGCACATTTCTGCGCCACGTTTTGGATAATGGTGCCATCCGAACCTGCCCCCCCTGATATCCCCAGACCCAGGCACCCTCCATTCCTTTGGCACGGCCCCCATGTTATGCACCACCCCTCACCTCTAAACCTTGGCGCTCTGCACCCCCCAACGCCTTGGCAGCGGATGGTTCAGAGTTTGCTGGCTCCCTCGCTGATGGCTCTCATCTGCTGGTTGGGCACCAAGGTGAGCTACCTGCTGTTTCATGCACTGGCAGAACTGTTCTCGATTGTCATCGGTACTGTGGCTATGGTGGTAGCCACCACGTCCCTGCGCTTCACACGCAACCACTTTGTGGTCTATGTGGCTGTGGGCATAGGTTGGTGTGGGGCCATTGATCTGGCCCACCTGCTCGCGTTCCAGGGTATGCAGTTGCTGCCGACTGACAGCGCCAACCCAGCCACCCAACTCTGGTTGGCCGCCCGCTGCCTGCAAGCCCTGGCCCTACTCAGTGCACCGCTGTTTTTATTGCGCAGCGTGCATGTTGTCTGGCTACATTTGGGTTTTGGTGCCGCTGCCTTGCTGTCGATTTTGGCGGTAGCCAGCGGCCATTTGCCTGCGGCCTACATCGACGGTCAAGGCCTGACACCCCTGAAAATTTACGCCGAGTACGCCATCATCAGCATGATGGTCGGGGCCATGCTGCTGTTCTGGCATTACCGCGCCCTGATGTCACCGCAGCTCCTGACCAATCTGCTGCTGGCCGCCGCATTGCTCATGGCAGCAGAGTTTGCCTTTACCCGCTACGTGAGCGTTTATGCCCAAGCCAATCTGATTGGTCATGTGCTCAAGATATTTGCCTATTGGCATGTGTATTTGGCGCTGGTGCACAACACCTTGGGCGAGCCGTTTGACATGCTGACACGCACCGCCAGCACCTACGATGCCGTACCCGATCCCACTTTGGTCATTGGCACCGATGGCACCATTCGCCAGGCCAACCAAGCCGCAGCCCAGCATTGCCAACTGCCCACAGAAAAACTGGTCAACCAATCCAGCCATGCTCTGTTTCACAACGCCGCTGTGGCACCACAAGACTGCCCCGTCTGCCAACACCTCCTGACCCAACACACAGCCTTTACCGTCGAGCTAGAGCGCCACCAAGATCAACGCACCATTGAATGCAGTCTGGCACCACTGCATTTTCCGGGCGATGGGCGAGGCTATGTACAGGTAGTGCGCGACATCACAGAACGCCAGCGCATGGAAACAGAGCGCCAAGCTTTGGTGTTTACCTTGGGTGAACGCATCAAAGAATTGCGTTGTCTGCATGCGATTGCCCAATTGGTGGAAACGCCTCAGCTGCAACTGCCTCCGTTGCTAGAAGGTGTCGTGCGTCTGTTGCCTGCAGCCTTTTTGCGGCCAGAGCAAATTCAGGTGGCCCTGCACAGCACCTGGGGCCATTTTGGCTTACCACTGCCCACCCCCCTGCCCGCTGTCCGCAAAGAGCGCACCTTGCGCATCCACGGACAAGCCCAAGGCCAATTGTTGGTCTGGTACCCCTGCCCTGCCGATGGCAGCCCTACACCCCACTTTCTGCCCGAAGAAGACCCCCTGCTCGACAGCGTAGTGCAACAAATCGCCGATTGCATCGAACGGATACAGGCGGCTGAGAAGGTGCAACGCCTGTCCAACCTCTATGAACTGCTCAGCACCACCAACCGGGCTGTGGTGTATTCACAAAACCGCGACGAACTGCTCGACCGTCTGTACCAAGGGCTGATTGCCCACAGCACCTTTCCCATGCTGTTTTTGGCCTTGCGCACCACGCCAGACCAGCCTCTACAGCTAGCACACACCCACGGCATCGCGGCCACAGTGCTACCCGCCCTAGAGCAGACCATCCACCACCACGGCAGCGCCTTCAACACCTTACTGCCCACGTTGGTCGATGGGGAGATACGGGTCTATGACGTTCCTGCCCTCCCCAACGCCCCCCTCACCGATCCTTGGCTGGCCTTTCTGCACGAGCAACATATTGGGCAACGTGCCCTGTTACCACTGTTTTACGATGGGCAACTGTTGGGTGTGTTTGGCCTGTACGCCAGCCCACAAAACATCTTTGAGCACGATGAGATGCTGCTGCTCAACGAAATGGCGTCCGACCTGTCTTTTGCACTGCGCAACTTTAGCAACGCACAGCATCTGCGAGCAGCCCAAGAGCAAGTCAGCCTGTCAGAGCACCGCTTCAGTGAACTGTTTCAAGCGTCGCCCTCCCCGATGCAAATCTACAGCCTGAGCACTGGAGAGCTACGCACGCTGAACAAATCGTTCCAGCAGTGGCTAGGCTACACCCCACAAGACATTGCCACCATCAATCACTGGTTTGCTGCGGCCTATGCCACCCCCCAAATTCGTGACGAACTCCGGCAGCATTGGGAAGAAAGCCTGACCTTGGCCCGCCAAGGCACCGTGGCTGAATCGCCCGAATTGGTGCTGCGTTGCAAAGACGGCAGCGCCCGCATTGCACGGGGCACGGTGGCCTTGGTGGGCGATGAAGCCATCATCGCTTGGACTGATCTCACCGACATTCGCTGCAGCCAACGCACGCTGCTAGAGAGTGAAAAGCGTTTTCGCAGCATGATTGAACAAACCATCAGCGGCATTTATGTGCGCCGGGGCGGGCGCATCATTTATGTCAACCCCAGTTACTGCGAGATGATGGGTTGGTCGGCCCAAGAGCTGCTCAACAACGATATTTTGTCTTTCACCACCACCGACTCTCCCACGCTAGAGCGTATCCATGCCGCATGGCACCGCTTGGAAGAAGGCGAACGCAATGTCTCCTACAGCGTCCCCATGCGCCGCAAAGACGGGACGATGATAGAACTAGGGCTCAACGCCAACCAGATTCTTTGGGACGATGGCGAGGAAGCTACGATTGTCATGGCCCAAGACGTGACCGAACGCAAACGGGCCGAAGAACAAATTGCCGGTTATGTCCACCAGCTGGAAGACTCCATGAAGGGCACGCTCCAAGCAGTCTCGAACATGGTAGAAATGCGCGACCCCTACACCGCAGGCCACGAACGGCGCGTTGGACTGATTGCTGGCGCCATCGCTCGGCAAATGGGCTGGGATGAGGCCCGCTGCACCATGCTGGAGCTGGTCGGGCTGGTGCATGACATTGGCAAAATTGCCGTGCCCGCAGAAATCCTCACCAAGCCCAGCCGCCTGAGTGAACTGGAAATGGAAATCGTGAAATGCCATGCCCAAACCGGCTATGAAATTCTCAAGGACGTCCATTTCCCAATGCCAGTGGCCGATATCATCCGCCAGCACCATGAACGCATGGACGGCAGCGGCTATCCACAGGGGCTGCACGGTGATCAAATCATGCCCGAGGCACGGGTGCTGGCAGTGGCGGATGTGCTCGAATCTATGGCTGCCGACCGCCCTTACCGCCCAGCCCTAGGACTGGATGTGGCCTTGGCCGAGATTGTTCGGGGCCGGGGCCATATCTATGATCCGGTGGTAGCCGATGCCTTGGTGTCTTTGGTGCGCGAGCACGGCTACACCCTGCCCCAATAACGCCCCCTCCATGACCACCCGCCCATGCCACAGCCTTCCCGCCTTGAACGCCACACCGCCCCTGAGGGCGATAAAGAACTGTTAATCAAAGGCATTACCTGCGCACTGATCGGACTGCTGGTGCTGCTGGCTCCGTTTATCGCGCGTTCAGCCAGCGTGCAAGAGATGATGGCCCAAGCGGTGGCCGTTGGCTGGTTCGCTTTGGTGTTGGGGTGCGCCTTCATTGTGCAATACGGTCTGCGCCGTGCCCGCACCAACACCAAAAACCAACAGCCACCTGCTCCATGATGCCAACGCCCCTCTGGCCCACGCAGGCCACTGACCTACCCCAAGCCCGAGAGCTCTTCAAGCAGCTGCAAGCTCTGGCAGCAAGCCAAGCAGGAATCGTCTTGCGCCCGCCGCCACCAGAACCCACCAGTTGCTGTGGCAGGGGCTGCAATGGATGCGTTTGGGAGGGCTTTTATGCCGCCACCGAATACTGGCGCCAAACGGCATTGCTGCAACTGGATGCACCCCACGCTCAGCCCAGCTCACTAGGGGCCATATAACGCTGGCGCCACTCCTCAAAGGGCAGGGTATCGGCGGCCTCCAACGCTTTTTGCGCCGCAAGCGATTCCACCGCCAAGGCCTCAAAATGGGCTTGTTGATTGACATCCCAAGGCAGCGCCAACACGGCATCGCGTGCCACCATCGACTGTTGCAAGGCAAACGCACTAAAACTGTGGTTCATCACCCCAGCCATGTCATGCAATACCCGAGCCGATGGTGTTTGCTCTGGTGTAGCCAAGCGATGGCGGGCTGCGTCCAAGGCGGCACTGTAATCCTCGGTTGCATGGGCCATATCCAACGCTTCAGCCACTGGCACACACTCGGCCAAAATCTCAGCGGCCCAATCGTTCAACGTCACCCACTGCCCCATACGCTCCAAACGCAGCCCTGGCTCACGGCCCTGTTCAGCCGTGCTGTGCTGATTGCGCTTGAGCTGCTCAATCTCATCGGGCGTATCTGCGGGGCTGTCCGTCAACAGGCAGTGCAGCAAGAAGATATCCAGAAAACGCATGGTCTGTGCAGCAATGCCCACAGGCTCAAATGGATCTAAATCCATCAGCCGCACCTCTACATACTCGACGCCCCGCTCGCGCAGGGCATGGAGCGGGCGCTCGCCAGTGTGTACCGTACGCTTGGGCCGAATGGTGCCATAGAACTCGTTTTCTATTTGCAACAAGCTGGTGCCCAACTGGTTGTAGTCTCCCCCCGGATTACGCACCCCAACGGCCTCATAGGCGGGGTAGGGTTGGGTTAAGGCTTCGTGCAGGCTGTTGGCATAGCCCTCCAGCCCGTTGTAGCTCACCGCCAGCGACGCCTGTGCATCACTTTGGTAGCCCAACCGGCCCATGCGCAAAGAGGTAGCGTAGGGCAGGTACAGCGATTGCCCCGCATCACCCAAAGGTTGCAGGCGATGTTCACGCCCTTGCACAAAGCATGGGCACAGTGCAGGCGAAGCACCAAACAAATACAGCAACACAAAAGCATGGCGGCGGAAATTTCGGATCAACGAAAAATACGCTTCGCTCCCTACACCCGGTAAAGACCAGTTGTAATGCAATCCTGAAATAGTCTGCATACGGCGACCATAACGGTGGCCCAGCCCCATTCGGTAAACGCTTTTGGCTCGGCCCACATTGGAGCTACCAAAGCGGGCCAATGGGATGGTCTCATCCGTGGGCAAACCACACGGCATGCTCGACACCCACAGCATTTCTCCTCCTTGGGCCTGCAAGGTGCGCAATACAAACTGGTGGATATGGGTCAGCTCGTCCAAACATTCCTGCACCCCCCGATGGGCACCAGTGATCAATTCAATTTGCGACTCGCTGTAGTCGGTAGTGATATGCGGATGCGTCAGGGCAGCGCCCAGCATCAATGGGTGCGGTGTCAGGGCCAACCCACCGCTGGGCAAAACCCGCAGCCCCTCTTTTTCGATGCCCCGGCGTATGCCGGTCAGACGTGCAGGAGATTGCTGGCGGATGCGCTCTTGTAGTGTGCTCATATTCTCGGTATCCATCTAACGCGATGGGTTGGAACTTAGCACGTCCGGGCGCGCAGGCCAGAACCCCAACCAAGATGCCTTATGAACGCAATCTCTTCAGGGTTATCCCTGTATTCGTTGGACAATCCTGTGGACAACTCTCCAAAATGCCCCCTATTTCAATCCAACTGGTTGATTCTTAAAGCACCTCTACAAATTGCCTATTTTTTAGGCAATCGTCCACCATGTCCCTGCCTGTTACGCCACCAGCCATCCCTTTTTTCATTGCACGCACCACCCCAGACGGCCAGCAATGCGATGCTTGGCCCGAGCAACCACTGCTCACCTCACTAGAGCAAGGCGGCATTGACTGGCCCAGCTCCTGCCGCAATGGCACCTGCCGAACCTGCATTGGCCAACTGATCGAAGGCCAAGTGCGTTACACCATCGACTGGCCGGGCCTCACCCCAGAAGAACATGCCAGCGGTTGCGTTCTGCCCTGCGTGGCGCATCCATTGTCTGATGTGGTGCTCGAAATGTCCGTCCTCTGAATAACCCTCATCACATCTGCCATAGAGCACCGTCTCGTGCGGCGCTAGAATCTTCTCTTTTTGGGCCAGCCTGTGCAACTTGGGCTGGCCTACCGTACGGCGGCGCCGTATCGCATGTTCTTTGGGGCGTTTTCCGGGCCAGCAAGCCCCAAGCGCCAGCACCAGGGGCTTTGCGCTGCACCACGCTCCACCCTGCGGCCTACCGACGAAAGCCCCCATGAACACCCCCCTCACCCCCGTACCGATCTCGCCGGTACAAGACATCGTGGCCGAAATGCGCGCTGGGCGCATGGTCATTTTGGTTGATGAAGAAGACCGCGAAAACGAAGGCGATCTGGTATTGGCGGCTGACCATGTTACGCCCGAGGCCATCAACTTCATGGCCCGTTTTGGTCGGGGTCTGATCTGCCTGACGCTCACCCGCGAGCGTTGCGAGTTTCTCAAATTGCCCCCTATGGCAGCACGCAATGGCACGGTCTACAGCACCGCCTTCACGGTATCTATCGAAGCGGCTGAAGGCGTCACCACCGGCATTTCAGCGGCTGACCGCGCCCGCACCGTACAAGTAGCGGTTGCCAAGAGCAGCCAGCCCACCGATTTGGTGCAACCGGGCCATATCTTCCCGCTACAGGCCGTTGATGGCGGCGTGCTGATGCGGGCTGGTCACACAGAGGCCGGCTGCGACCTGTCGCTGATGGCAGGGTGCAGCCCCAGCTCCGTGATCTGCGAGATCATGAAAGACGATGGCACGATGGCCCGTCTGCCTGACCTGCAACTGTTTGCGGCCGAACATGGCCTGAAAATCGGCACCATTGCCGACCTGATCGAATACCGCAGCCGCCATGAGTCACTGGTCGAAAAAGTAGGCAGCCGCACGCTGCAAACCGCCTTTGGCGAGTTCACAGCCCATGCCTACCGCGACAAACCGAGCCAATCGGTGCATCTGGCGCTGGTCAAGGGCCAATGGACGCCTGAAGACGTGGTGCCCGTGCGCGTACACGAACCGCTGTCCGTACTGGATGCACTGGAAGTGAACCGTGCCATGCACTCTTGGGGTTTGGACACCAGCTTGGCCTATTTGCACCAGCAGGGCAAAGGCGTGGCCGTATTGCTCAACTGTGGCGAAAGCGCCAGCCAACTGCTGGCACAGTTTGAAGGCACAGCCCGCTCGGCACAGGCTCCCGAACGTGGACGCATGGATTTGCGCACCTATGGCATTGGTGCGCAAATTCTGCGCGAATGCGGCGTACACAAAATGAAGCTCATGGGCCAACCCCGGCGCCTGCCCAGCATGACCGGCTACGGACTCGAAATCACCGGCTATATCCCCAAGGAATAAACCATGTTGAATGCAGACAAAGGCGCTACACAACAGCTGGACGGCAGCAAGCTGCACATCGGTATCGCGCAGGCACGCTTTAATGAAGGCATTACCAATGCGTTGGCAGCAGCCTGCCGTGCAGAACTGCTGGCGCTGGGCGTGGCCGAAGAAAATATCACCCATGTGTTTGTGCCTGGCGCCCTAGAAGTGCCCTTGGCTTTGCAGGCTTTGGCCGACCGTGAAGAATTTGATGCCCTGATTGCGCTGGGCTGCATCATCCGGGGCGAAACCTACCACTTTGAACTGGTTGCCAACGAATCGGGCGCTGGCGTCACCCGCATCGCCTTGGACTACCACCTGCCCATTGCCAACGCCATCCTGACCACCGAAAATCTGGAACAGGCCATTGCCCGCCAAACCGAAAAAGGTGCCGATGCCGCCCGAGTGGCGGTAGAGATGGCCTGTCTGCTGGAGGAATTAGCATGAGCGAGCCATCCACCCCCCCACGTCAACGTCCCCCTCGGTCAACGCGCACAGGCCTGACCAGCACGGGCGCCCGCAAGGCCACATCCAAATCCAGCCGCAGCCGGGCGCGCGAGTTTGCGTTGCAAGCCCTGTACCAGCACTTGGTGGGCGGCAACCATGCTGAAGCCATTGACGCCTTCACGCGCGATCTGTCGGGTTTTCACAAGGCCGATGCCGCACACTACAGCGCCCTGCTGCACGGTTGTATCAACACAGCCGCCGATCTGGATGCCCTGATCACCCCCCTGCTAGACCGCAAGCTGGCCGAGATCTCGCCCATTGAGCATGCGGCCATGTGGATTGGTGCCTTTGAATTCCAACACTGTGCCGATGTGCCGTGGCGTGTGGTGATCAATGAGTGCATTGAACTGGCCAAAGAGTTTGGTGGCACTGATGGGCACAAGTATGTCAATGGCGTGCTGGGTGGCCTGGCGCCCCAACTGCGTGCCACCGAAGTAGCTGCCGACACCCATGCCAGCCCGCGCAACCACGGTTCCGCTACCACAGAACCTACTGCATAAGACTGAATTGCAGCCACACCCCCCATTTGCGGGGTGTTTTGGGTTGTCTACCGCTCCACCTGTGTTGCGCTCTCCATTCTCCTGCCCATGAAAATATCCTCCCGCGCCCAACGCATTGAACCGTTTTATGTGATGGAAGTGGCCAAGGCTGCCCAAGCCTTGGCGGCACAGGTGGCCCACAGCCACCAGCCGATGGTGTTTCTGAACATTGGCGAGCCAGACTTTACGGCTCCGCCTTTGGTGCAGGAAGCTGCTTTGCGCGCCATCCGTGATGGCCGTACACAGTACACCCCCTCGCTAGGCTTGGATGTCTTGCGCGAACGCATCAGTGGCTGGTATGCACAGCGTTTTGGCATTGCAGTGCCAGCACGGCGCATTGTGGTCACGGCGGGTGCCTCAGCAGCCTTGCAATTGGCCTGTTTGGCCCTGATTGATGCGGGCGACGAGATACTCATGCCCGACCCCAGCTACCCTTGCAACCGACACTTTGTCAGTGCTGCCGAAGGCCGGGCGGTGCTGATTCCCACTACTGCAGCCGAACGCTACCAACTCAGTGCCGACAAGGTGCGTTCCGCCTGGAACAAACACACACGGGGCGTGCTGCTGGCCTCGCCTTCCAACCCCACCGGCACCTCCATTGCCCCTGATGAACTGGGCCGCATCCACCAAGCAGTCCAAGAGCATGGAGGCCTCACGCTGATCGATGAAATTTATCTGGGCTTGAGCCATGACGATGCCTTTGGTCAGACCGCCTTGGCCATCGATGACCACATCATCAGCATCAACAGCTTCAGCAAATACTTCAATATGACCGGCTGGCGTTTGGGCTGGATGGTGGTGCCAGATACTCTGGTGCCGGTGGTGGAACGACTGGCCCAAAACCTGTTTATTTGTGCCAACACGGTATCGCAACATGCGGCATTGGCCTGCTTTGAGCCAGAGAGCCTACAAGAATACGAGCGCCGCCGGGCCGAATTCAAGGCCCGGCGTGACTATTTCATCCCGGCCTTGGAGTCGCTGGGCCTGCCTGTGCCCGTTCCGCCCGATGGTGCTTTTTATGCTTGGGCTGATTGCACCACTGCTGCACACAAACTGGGTGTGCAAGGCAGTTGGGACTTTGCCTATGCCCTGATGCAACGCGCCCATCTGGCCGTGACACCGGGGCGCGACTTTGGCAACGCCGAAACCCAACGTTTCGTGCGCTTTTCTACGGCCAGTTCATTGGCTCAATTGCAAGAATCCGTGGCCCGACTGCGCTCTTTGCTCGGCTAAGGTGGGGGACTCCAGCACCATGACCACGGCCTTCCAGCTTCCCATCCGTATCTACTGGGAAGACACCGATGCGGGTGGCATTGTGTTCCATGCCAACTACCTGAAGTTTTTTGAACGCGCTCGCACCGAATGGCTACGGACACTGGGCATCGGGCAACAGGCACTGCGTGAACAAAGTGGCGGTATGTTTGTGCTCACCGATGCCCAGGTGCGTTACCTTGCGCCCGCACGATTGGATGATGAACTTATCGTGACCTCCCAACTCCAACAAGCGGGACGCGCCTCTTTGACATTGTTGCAGGAGGCCTTCCTGTCTGCGTACCCATTCAGTGCTTCGGCTCCGCTGCTTTGTGCAGCCACGATTCGTATTGGCTGGGTTGATGCCAGCACGATGCGCCCTGCAAGAATTCCCGCTTCCCTTCTGGAACAAATCTCATCATGAATTCCCAAGACATGTCCATCCTGAGTCTGGTACTCCATGCCAGCTGGGTGGTGCAACTCGTCATGCTGCTGCTGCTGAGCGTGTCTGTCGCCAGCTGGGCTGCCATCTTCCGTAAGCTGTTTGCCCTCAAACGGGTCAAAGCCTTGAATGAGGACTTTGAGCGCGATTTCTGGTCGGGCACCAGCCTGAACGATCTTTATGCCAGTGCAGCACAAAATGCCAAGCAAGGTGGCCCCATGGAACGCATCTTTGCCAGCGGTATGCGGGAGTTTCAAAAACTGCGTGAGCGCCGCATTATTGATCCTGGTGTTTTACTAGACGGTGCCCGTCGGGCCATGCGGGCCAGCTTTCAACGCGAGATGGATGTGGTCGAGTCCAGCCTGTCATTTCTGGGTTCGGTGGCCTCGGTGTCGCCCTATGTGGGTCTGTTTGGAACGGTCTGGGGGATCATGCACGCCTTCACTGGCTTTGCAGGCATGGAGCAAGTCACGCTAGCCACAGTGGCCCCAGGCATTGCAGAGGCGCTCGTTGCCACTGCCATCGGTTTGTTTGCCGCCATCCCCGCCGTGATTGCCTACAACCGTTTTGCCCACGATTGCGACCGCGTAGCCAATCAGCTCGAAACCTTCATTGAAGAATTCTCCAATATCCTCCAGCGCAATCTGGGGGCACAACCCGCTCATTCGGCCTCGGGCCACTGAGGCAAGGAATCCGTCATGCCTGCCATTGCATCGCGCGGTCGTGGTCGCCGCACCATGAACGAGATCAACATGGTGCCTTTCATCGATGTGATGCTGGTGCTGCTTATCATCTTCATGGTGACAGCCCCCATGCTCACACCTGGCATGGTGGACGTACCCACTGTGGGCAAAGCCAACAAACAGCCTGTCAAATTTGCCACCGTGGTCGTAGGCAAAGATGGTCTGCTGCAACTGTCTGTCGATGGTTCGACCCGCACCGTCACTGAGAAAGAAGCGGCCCAAGCGGCGCTGCAATGGCAGCAAAGCCAACCCGATGGCACAGCCGCAGTCATCATTGCAGCAGAAAAAACCGTGGCTTACGAAGCGGTGGTCAAAGCCATGAGCGCACTACAGAAAGCTGGTGTCCAGCGTGTGGGGCTGTCTGTGAAACAAAGCGGCTCCTGATCGCTGCGACCTCGCTTTTTCTGCACGCCATGCCCACGCACCACGACCGCGAGCAGTTTTCACCGCCCCGTCCACCGGGTCGGCTGCGCGCCATTTCTCTGGCTGTACTGGCCCATGTTCTACTGGTGGGCGCCTTAACTTGGGGCGTGAATTGGAAAACCCATGAAGAAGAGAGCGGCTCTGTGCAAGCAGAATTGTGGGCTGCTTTGCCGCAGCAGGCAGCGCCACGCCTGACAGAACAGCCCCCGCCACCAGCCCCCACGCCAGCACCGGCTCCCTCCGCAGAAGCGCCACCACTCCCCCCCGCACCGGCACTCCCGGCTCCACCACCTGCGCCTGCCGCCATCGCCAACACCCGCGACGCGGATATTGCCATCGAGCGTGAGAAGAAGCGTCTGGAAAAAGAGAAAAAGGACAAGGAACGACAATTACAACTAGAACGTGAAAAAGAGCGCGAAAAAGAAAAAGCCAAAGAACGTGAAAAAGAACGCAAGGAAGCCGAGCGCCAAGAACGCCTAGAGAAGGAAAAGAAAGAACGGCTCGAACAAGAGAAGAAAGAGCGCCTGCAAAAAGAAAAAGCCGCTAAAGCCGAACAAGAAGAAAAAGCACAAAAAGCTGCTCGCGAGAAAGAACGAGAAAAAGCCGAAAAGGCCAAAGAACGTGAAAAAGAACGCGAACGTGAACGCGACAAGGAACGAGAACAAGAACGGCGCGAACAACAAGAAAAGCAAAAACAGCAGGCCGAAGAAAAGAAGCGCCAAGCCCAAGAAGCACAACGCAAACAAGAGGCCATCGAACAGGCCAATGCCAAAGCAGCAGAAGCCCGGCGCCAAGAACATTTGCGCCGCATGCAAGCACTGGCGGGTGCCAGCGGTGGCGACGATGCCACGGGCAACGCCAAACACAGTGGTGGCCCCCAAGCTGGGGGCGGCAGCGGTGCGGGCGGTAGAGGCAACAACAGCACCGGTGCCGGTGGGCCTTCGGCCAGCTATGGCGGCAAAGTGGCTTCCAAGGTCAAACCTAACATCATCTACCCCGATGATGTGGCGGGCAACCCACGCGCAGTGGTCGAAGTGCGCGCGGCCCCTGACGGCACCATCGTTGGCACCAAACTCATCCAATCCAGCGGTGACAAGGCCTGGGATACAGCCGTACTGCGCGCCCTGCAAAAGACTGAAAGTCTACCCCGCGACACTGATGGTCGGGTGCCCTCTACCCTAGAGATCGGCTTCCGGCCCAAAGACTGAACGCCACCCCTGCTTACACAGTAAACAAGGCCACCCCACTGGCGTTTTGCTGTTTAGCTTGGTACATCGCCGCATCTGCATGGCGCAGCAACTCCACATCACTGCCACCATGATCTGGACACAGCGCCACCCCAATACTGGCAGAAATACTCACGACCACACCCTGCAAATCAAACGGCTGTGACAAGGCCACCCGTATCTTTTCTGCCACTTGCAACGCCGCCGCAGTCGACTGCACTATGGGCAACAGCACCACAAACTCATCACCACCAATACGTGCAACCGTATCTGCCGCACGCACTTGGGTCTGCATACGTTGCGCAGCAACACGCAACAACAAATCTCCAACCGCATGACCATACTGGTCATTGACAGGTTTGAACTTATCCAGATCTAAAAACATGACGGCAAGTTGATGATGATGGCGCCTGCTCGCCAGCAAGGCTTGACGCAAGCGATCTTCCAACAGCATCCGATTGGGTAAATCAGTCAACGGATCATGGCGAGCCATGTAAGCAATACGTTGTTCGTTGCGCTTGCGCTCACTGATATCACGGGTCACACCCAAAATGCCAATAAACTCACCCGAAGGGCTGTAAATACCCGAAGTGGTCACCTCCGTCCACACGGTAGAACCGTCCTTACAGGGCTGCTCCAACTCTTGACGCAATTCCGGGAAAGACTGGCCGTGCATGACCGCCTCAATGGCCGCATGCAGGGCCGCCTTGGCCGCCACCGCAGACTCGGCAGTCAAAGCCTCATCAATACCTTGGGCCATGACTTCGGCCACGGTATAACCCCGCAACTTTTCGACAGAGGGACTGACATAGGTAAAACGGCCCTCCAGATTCATGGTCCAGATGACATCAGAAGCATGGTCGGCCAGCAGCCGGTGCCGCTCTTCACTGATGCGCAGCGCCTCCTGCGAACGCGCGCGCTCGATGGCAATCGCAGCCAGATGGGCCACAGCCTCGATCAGTGCAATCTCTTCGGCGCCCGGCGCTTGCACAGTATCAAAATACATGCCAAAGGTGCCCAGCACCTGCCCATTGGCCGCACAAACAGGCTGTGACCAACAAGCCCGCAAGCCTGCGCGCTCCGCTAATGCTCGGTACGGAGTCCAATACGGATGAGACTGAATATCTTCTACCACTACCCGGTGAGCACCCCACGCAGCAGTACCGCAAGAACCCACCGCAGGCCCGATGGTCAGGCCTTCAATGGCTGCCAAATAAAAATCAGGCAGACTGGGCGAAGCCCCATTGGTCAAATGCATGCCGTCAGGGGTTAATAACAAAATGCTGCACAACATGGCAGGCCGTTCTGCTTCTACGCTGCGAACAATGGCATACAAAATATCGTTCAGAGGTGCGTCGTGGGCCAACATTTCCAATACTTGGCTACGGGCTTGCTCGCGCTGTGCCTGACACCGACTCTGCTGCAACACCCCCCACAAACGGCGGTTGGTGCGCCAAACATACAGCGTCATCCCACCCCCCAGCCCCATCACCAACACCGCCCCCACTATCCATTCGTAGGGCAAGTGTGTGCCACGGCCATCCTGTGGCTGGTACAAGAACCCTTCCAGAGGTATCCCTGCAGGCAGCAATCCGAGGCTGGCATAGGTATCAGCAATATAGCGCCAACGGCCTGGGTGCATATAGCCCAGCTCCACCAGATCAGCCCGTACCAAAGCACGGGTCTGTTCGGCCTCAAAGGCCAAAAACTCTGGCGTATGCAGTCCAGGATAGGTTTGACGTATCCAAGCATTGATCGTCTCTGGGTGATCTAACGCATAGCGCCAACCGCGCAAACTGGCCGCCACAAAAGCAGCCACACGTTCTGGCTGCTCACGCAACAAGCGGTCTGATGTGAACAGGTTGTCGCCATAAAAATCAATACCGACCGAACGCGGGGTATAAATCTGGTGGGGCACCCCTGCCTGCCGAAGGAGAAACACCTCGTTGGACAAATAAGCCGAGATGGCATCCACTTTGCCATCAATCAAGTCCTGTACCTGAAAGCTGTGGGGCAACTTGGCATACTCAGATGGTGCCAGCCCTGATTGGCGCAAATAGGCTTGTAATTCTTCTGACTGCGGCTCCAGCATGACCCGCTTACCCGCCAGATCATGCACACTTTGTCCAGGTGCATTGCCACGGGCGATCAATACCAGCGGTGAATGTTGAAAGATCGCCGCCAACACCACCACCGGCTTACCTGCCGCACGGGCCAGCAACAAACTGCTGGTGCCCACGCCAAATTCTGCCTTGCCAGACACTACCTGCCCGACCACATCAACCCCTGGCTTGCCCGCTGCCAAGGTAACCTCAAATCCGGCATCGCGGTAGTAGCCCTGCTCCAGTGCAGCGTAATAGCCTGCAAACTGAAAAGCGTGCTCCCATTTCAATTGCAAGGTCACACGATCTTGGGCGCGGGCAGACACAGAAATGAACAGCAGCAATGGGCTGATCAGCAGCCACAGACCCAAGGTCTGTAAACAGTGTGGCAGCATCGGAGAACGGCTCAACTTCACAACACCCAAAGCCCTGACATCCATACGAAAAAGCCCGCGCATTGCGCGGGCCTCGACAAAACGGTTCACACCGGCGGCATTCTAGCCCCCGGATGAATCAACCGATGACAGAATCAGGCAGCAACGCCTTGGGCAGCTTGCGCGTACTCCTCGATCTGGTCGAAGTTCATGTAACGGTACACGCTGGCTTTGTCGGCGTCAATCACACCCATTTCCTTGAGGTATTCCTCAGGAGAAGGCAGACGACCCAAACGCGAGGCAATCGCTGCCAGTTCTGCCGAACCCAAGAACACATTGGTGTTCTTGCCCAAACGGTTGGGGAAGTTACGGGTAGAGGTAGAGATCACCGTGGCACCTTCGCGCACTTGGGCTTGGTTACCCATGCACAGCGAACAACCGGGCATTTCAGTGCGGGCACCCGAGGCACCAAAGGCGGCGTAATGGCCTTCTTTGATCAGCTCGTTTTGGTCCATCTTGGTGGGTGGAGCAACCCACAACTTGACGGGAATGTCGCGCTGGCCGCCCAGCAGCTTGGCTGCAGCACGGAAGTGCCCAATATTGGTCATGCACGAACCAATAAAGGCTTCGTCAATCTTGGTGCCTTGGACTTCCGACAGGAACTTGGCATCATCGGGATCGTTAGGGCAGCAAACGATAGGCTCTTTGATGTCGGCCAGATCAATCTCGATCACCGCAGCGTATTCGGCATCCTTGTCGGCTTCGAGCAGCTCGGGGTTGGCCAGCCAAGCTTCCACCTTTTCGATGCGGCGTTGCAGTGTCTTGGCATCTTGGTAACCATCGGCAATCATGTTCTTCATCAGAACAATGTTGGACTTGAGGTACTCAGCCACTGGCTCTTTGTTGAGCTTGATGGTGCAACCAGCAGCAGAACGCTCGGCAGAGGCATCCGACAACTCAAAGGCTTGCTCTACCTTCAGATCAGGCAGACCTTCGATTTCGAGAATCTTGCCCGAGAAGATGTTCTTCTTGCCTGCCTTGGCTACCGTCAGCAGACCGGCCTTGATGGCGTACAGCGGAATGGCATGCACCAAATCGCGCAGGGTCACACCGGGCTGCATTTCACCCTTGAAGCGCACCAGCACCGATTCGGGCATATCCAGCGGCATCACGCCAGTGGCCGCACCGAAGGCCACCAGACCAGAACCTGCGGGGAAGGAGATACCAATCGGGAAACGGGTGTGCGAGTCACCGCCTGTGCCCACGGTATCGGGCAGCAGCAGGCGGTTGAGCCAGCTGTGGATCACGCCATCACCGGGACGCAGGGCCACGCCGCCACGGTTGCTGATAAATGCGGGCAGTTCGCGGTGGGTTTTCACATCCACTGGCTTGGGATAAGCAGCGGTGTGGCAGAACGATTGCATCACCAAGTCGGCAGAGAAGCCCAAGCAAGCCAAATCTTTGAGCTCGTCGCGGGTCATGGGGCCGGTGGTGTCTTGCGAACCCACGGTCGTCATCTTGGGTTCGCAGTAAGTGCCAGGGCGCACGCCTTGGCCTTCGGGCAGACCTACAGCACGACCGACCATCTTTTGCGCCAGCGTGAAGCCAGCCTTGGTTTCGGCAGGCGCTGTGGGCAGACGGAACAGAGTGGAGGCTGGCAGACCCAAGAACTCACGGGCTTTGGCCGTCAGGCTGCGGCCAATGATCAGGTTGATACGGCCACCGGCACGCACTTCGTCCAACAGCACATCGCTCTTGAGTGCGAACTCGGCCACGGTCTCACCGTTCTTGAGCAGCTTGCCGTCGTAGGGCAGCACGTCAATCACGTCACCCATTTCCAGCTTGGACACATCGACTTCAATGGGCAGCGAGCCAGAGTCTTCTTGCGTGTTGAAGAAGATAGGCGCAATCTTGCCACCCAAGGTCACGCCACCGAAGCGTTTGTTGGGCACGAACGGAATGTCTTGACCAGTAGCCCAAATCACCGAGTTGGTGGCGGACTTGCGGCTGGAGCCTGTACCGACCACATCGCCCACGTAGGCAACAAGGTTGCCTTTTTGCTTCAGGTCTTCGATGAACTGCATCGGGCCGCGCTTGCCGTCTTCTTCGGGCTTGAAGGCCGCGTCAGGACGGGTGTTCTTCAACATCGCCAAGTAGTGCAACGGGATGTCAGGGCGGCTCCACGCATCAGGGGCGGGCGACAGGTCATCGGTGTTGGTTTCACCGGGCACCTTGAACACGGTGACGGTGATCTTTTGTGCCACTTCAGGGCGGCTGGTGAACCACTCAGCCTCGGCCCAGCTTTGCATCACATCTTTGGCGAAAGCATTGCCCGCCTTGGCCTTTTCTGCCACATCGTTGAAGAAGTCGAACATCAGCAGTGTCTTCTTCAGCGCGGCAGCGGCCACAGCAGCCACTTCAGCATCATCCAACAATTCAATCAGCGGATGTACGTTGTAACCACCCACCATCGTGCCCAGCAGCTCAGTGGCCTTGGCTTTGGAAATCAGGCCAACGGCAATGTCACCGTGGGCTACAGCAGCCAAAAAGCTGGCCTTGACCTTGGCGGCATCGTCCACGCCGGGCGGCACACGGTGTGTGAGCAAGTCGAGCAGGAAGGCATCTTCACCGGCGGGTGGGTTCTTGATCAGTTCGATCAATTCGGCCACTTGTTTGGCATCCAGGGGCAGCGGGGGGATACCCAGCGCGGCGCGCTCGGCCACATGGTCACGGTAGGCTTTCAACATCAATTTCTCCGGTGGTTTTGTAGGTGTGGGGCGATTTCAACGTACAGGAACAAAGCCTCAGCGGGTAGCTGTGGGCTGCGCATCCAGCACGCTGGGCGGGGGATTCTTTTTGATGGCTTGGGCCACTTGGTATTGCTCAGGGCTCATGCACTCGTCGGCCAACCGCTGGCCGCGCTTTTGATCCATCAGCATGGATTTGTTGGCAATTTGCAACCAAACGGCACCCGCTTTCTGGTCTTCGAGGCGCACGGTGCCCGTGGTAGTGGCTACCGGAGCCATGTGGTACTTAAAGCCTTTTCCATCTACATGGAAGTGGCCGGGGGCTTGCGGGTCAGCAGTCACGCGCACCGAAGCACCCAACTCACAAGCAATGGTGCCGGTATGCACGCGCTCTGCCACCGACAAAGCCTCGGGCGACAAAGAAGCAGCCGCCACAGGCGTACTAGCCAATGCCGCAGCACCCAGGGCGCCAGCACCCACAGCTGCTGCACCCACGGCCACCGCACGGCCTCGGTTGCTGCGGGTATCCGCTTTGGCCACCACCACTTTTTGGCTGGGCTTGGCTTTGACAGCAGCCGTCTTTTTGACGGAAGTTCCAGATTTGGACGCAGAAGGAACAGCCAACACCAATGCGGGGGTCAAGGCCAGCAGGGCGGATGCAAACAAGGCTTTCATGGAAAACTCCAGCAGGAAAATCAGATCTGATCAGATCAAGGTTGAACAGGTAACAACCAGTGTTGTACCTCAACTGGCAAAGACCGACCTGTCTGGTGGGCACGCTCTAACAGTTGCCAAAAATAGCGGTAACTGGCCCGGTCATGCAAAACACCATCGACACTGATAGGTGCCCAGTCGGCAGCAACAGCCGCCGCAATGATGCGTGCGGCTTGGTCAATCTCGTTGGGGGCTGGGGCGAAGGCAGCCAAAATGGGGCGAATTTGGGCCGGATGGATGCTCCACATCCGGGTGTAGCCCAACTCAGCGGCAGCACGGTGGGCTGCAGCCTGCATGGCCGCACCATCGGTAAACTCGGTCACTACACAATGTGATGGCACCTTGCCGTGGGCATGGCAAGCCGCAGCAATTTCCAGCTTAGCGCGCACCACCAACGGGTGCGTGAACTGCCCTGCAGAAGTCATGCCCGAGGCCGGAATAGCCCCCCCGTGCGCCGAGACAAAATCCATCAAGCCAAAACTCAGGCTTTGCACGCGCGGATGTGCGGCGATGTCAAAGGCGCGATGCACAGCAGCGGGCGACTCAATCAGCACTTGCAACGGCAAATGCGCAGCCCCTGCACGCTCCAACGCCTTTTCGGCCAGCAGCACATCATCGACCGACTCCACTTTGGGCAGCATGATGTGGCACAGCTTATGCCCAGCCTCACCGGCAATGGTAGCCATATCGTTGGCAAAGGCAGGATGATCAACGGGATGCACACGGGCCGCCACACGGGCACCCGGAGCGGCTGCACGGGCCAAGGCAGCCACCAAGGCAGCGTGTGGTGCCTCACCGCCCACGGGAGCACCATCTTCACAGTCCAGCGTCACATCAAAGACGCAGGTACCCAATTCTTCAGTCATTTCAGCCTGCAATTGCAGGCTTTTGCGCATCCGCACTTCAACGCCACTGTAATGGTCACAGACGGGCAAAAAACCAGTTTGCGCCTGGGCACCAAGGAGAACGTCGCGGGGATGGGTCATGGAAAATTACACACTAGGCCGAGAAAAAGCAAAGCGCAGCCCCAGAATACACACAGGCATCTGGGTCTGCGCTCTTAGGGGCGTTTACAGCAGGTGTTTCACGCCATCGGCTTCGCCTTGCAGCTCGGCCAAAGTCTTGTTGATGCACTCTTGCGAGAAGGCATCAATTTCCAGACCTTCGACGATTTTGTATTCGCCGTCAGGGGTAGTGGTGACGGGGAAGCCAAACACGATGCCAGCAGGAATGCCGTACTCGCCGTTGGAAGGCACACCCATCGTGACCCACTCGCCATTGGAGCCCAAGGCCCAATCGCGCATGTGGTCGATGGCAGCGTTGGCAGCCGAAGCAGCCGACGACAGACCACGGGCAGCGATGATGGCAGCGCCACGCTTGCCCACGGTGGGCAGGAACACTTCAGCGTTCCAGACTTGGTCGTTGATGGTTTCTTTGACCGAAGCGCCATTGATGGTGGCAAAACGGTAGTCGGCGTACATGGTAGGAGAGTGGTTGCCCCACACAGTCAGCTTGCGAATGTCGCCCACGGCAGAGCCTGTCTTGGCGGCAATTTGCGAAGCAGCGCGGTTGTGGTCCAGACGCAGCATGGCAGTGAAGTTCTTGGCTGGCAGATCGGGGGCCGACTTCATGGCAATGTAGGCGTTAGTGTTGGCAGGGTTGCCCACCACCAGCACCTTGACATTGCGCGAAGCCACGGCATTGAGCGCCTTACCTTGCACGGTGAAGATGGCAGCGTTGGCGGCCAGCAGGTCGGCACGTTCCATGCCGGGGCCACGAGGACGGGCACCGACCAACAGCGCGTAGTCGGTGTCTTTGAAGGCCGTCATGGGATCAGAGTGGGCCTCAATGCCAGCCAGCAGCGGGAAAGCGCAGTCTTCCAGCTCCATGATCACGCCCTTGAGGGCGTTCTGGGCTTTTTCGTCTGGGATTTCGAGCAGTTGCAAGATGACGGGCTGGTCTTTGCCCAGCATTTCGCCGGAGGCGATGCGGAACAACAGGGCGTAACCGATTTGACCTGCTGCGCCGGTGACGGCCACGCGAACGGGTGCTTTGCTCATGGTGGAAAACTCCAGGAAGTGAAGGAAAACAGGGGAGATTGCAGCGGTTGCCACCTGCGCCTGTTACCAGCAACATGTGCCCCGCAAACAGGTGAAGATTGTAGCGTTGATTTTTGCTACCAGTCAATTTGTCTTATGTCTTATATAAGATATGATGCGCCTGCGTCACCATGTCGTCATTGCCCTTTCCCTCCTCTGATAATCCCATCTCGTTGCCCAGTGCTGCGGGGCTTTCTGTGCCTGCGTTCAGCCCGTTGTATCAACAGATCAAGGGTTTGATACTGCACAGCCTCCAAGCAGGCGAATGGAAGCCCGGCGAAGCCATCCCCAGCGAGATGGAGTTGGCTGCACGCTTTCGCGTCAGCCAAGGCACCGTGCGCAAGGCCATTGACGATCTGGCTGCCGAAAACTTGGTGGTGCGCCGCCAAGGCAAGGGCACCTTTGTAGCCACCCATGCCGAACAACAGGTGCAATACCGCTTCCTGCGACTGCTCCCAGACAGTGGTGATGCCAACGTGGAGCGTCCAGCGCAGCGCCACATCATCGATTGCAAACGGGTGCGCGCCAATGCCGATGTGGCCCGCATCTTGGGTCTGCGCGCTGGCGATCCAGTAGTGCAAGCACGTCGGATACTGTCGTTCAGTGGCGTGCCTACTATCTTGGAAGACATCTGGCTGCCTGGCGTTTCGTTCAAAGGACTGACTGCCCACCAAATGGCCAGTTACCCCGGCCCCACTTACGCCATGTTTGAACTCAACTTTGGCGTGCGCATGGTGCGGGCTGCCGAAAAAATTCGTGCCGTTCTCCCAGACCCTGAGCAGGCAGAGCTGTTACAAGTTTCGCCCGATACCCCCTTGTTGAGCGTTGAGCGGCTGGCCTATACCTACAACGATGTTCCAATGGAGTTACGCCGTGGTTTGTACCGTACCGACACCCACCACTACCGCAACGACTTGAGCTAAACAGGCGGTTCCATCAGCGCCATGTCAGCAAACCATCGAGAATACGCGCCGCGCCAAATCCACGCCTTGTTGCATTGCAATAGAATTTTGGCTTCCTTTGCCTGCGCAAAAATTACCACGCAGTTACATCCACGAAAGCATTTGCCATGACTGAGCTAGCCAAAAAGCGGCCTGAATTCCGCAACATCAACGCCTTCAAGGACCTGACGACTTATCGCATGGCCCCGGCTGCATGGGTTTCGATCCTGCACCGTGCCAGTGGTGTCATCATGTTCTTGTTGCTGCCGTTCATTCTCTGGATGTTCGACATGTCGCTGTCGTCCGAAATCTCCTTTGCGAGTTTCACGGCTGCCTTTAGTGCTGGTCTGGGCTTTTTGCCCGGCTGGTTCGTGAAGCTGGTGGCACTGGCCCTCATCTGGGCTTACCTGCACCACTTCTGCGCTGGTGTGCGCCACCTGCGTATGGATATGAACCATGACTCGGTCACCAAAGAGTCCGGCAAGTCGTCTGCCGTGGTTACGCTGGTGCTGAGCATTGGCCTGACCTTGGTTCTGGGTGCCAAGCTGTTCGGCTTGTACTGATCGCCCTATCGCCATCACTGCATCCCAGCCTACTCCCTCATTCAAAAGGAATTTCACCATGTCCGTCAATTACGGCTCCAAGCGCATCGTCGTCGGTGCCCACTATGGTCTGCGCGACTGGCTGAGCCAGCGCGTCACAGCGGCCCTGATGGCGCTGTTCACAGTGGTTGTGCTGGCACAACTGATCTTTACCAAAGGCCCCATTGGCTACGCTGCTTGGGCAGGCATTTTCTCCAGCCAATGGATGAAAGTGGTCACTTTCTCTGTCATCGTGGCATTGGCTTGGCACGTCTGGGTGGGTGTCCGTGACATCTGGATGGACTACATCCAACCCGTGGGACTGCGCCTGGTATTGCAGGTTTTCACCATCGTCTGGCTGGTCGGCTGTGCTGGCTGGGGTTTCCAAGTTTTGTGGCGTCTCTGATTCCCGCGACTGAAGGTAAATAATGAGCTACACCAACGCTAACATCACTAAGCGCAAATTTGACGTCGTCATCGTCGGGGCCGGCGGCTCTGGTATGCGCGCCGCCCTCGAACTCTCCCGCGCTGGCCTGAATGTGGCCTCGCTGTCCAAAGTGTTCCCCACCCGTAGCCACACCGTGGCCGCCCAAGGTGGCGTATCGGCCTCTTTGGGCAACATGTCGGAAGACAACTGGCACTATCACTTCTACGACACCATCAAGGGTTCTGACTGGCTGGGCGACCAAGACGCGATTGAGTTCATGTGCCGCGAAGCCCCCAACGTCGTGATCGAGTTGGAACACTTCGGTATGCCATTCGACCGCAACCCTGATGGCACCATTTACCAACGTCCGTTCGGTGGTCATACCGCCAACTATGGCGAAAAACCCGTGCAACGCGCTTGCGCAGCGGCTGACCGTACCGGCCACGCCATGCTGCACACGCTGTACCAGCAAAACGTCAAAGCCAAGACCAACTTCTTTGTTGAGTGGATGGCACTGGACTTGATCCGCAACAGCCAAGGCGATGTGGTCGGCGTCACGGCGCTAGAGCTAGAGACTGGCGACCTGTACGAGTTGCACGCCAAAGCTGTGCTGCTGGCTACGGGTGGCGCTGGTCGTATTTTTGCTGCTTCGACCAACGCCTTCATCAACACTGGCGATGGCTTGGGCATGGCGGCCCGCGCAGGTATTCCGCTGCAAGACATGGAATTTTGGCAGTTCCACCCCACCGGCGTGGCCGGTGCAGGTGTGCTGCTGACCGAAGGCTGCCGTGGCGAAGGTGCTATTTTGCTCAATAGCAATGGCGAACGCTTCATGGAACGCTATGCGCCTACCCTGAAAGACTTGGCACCACGCGATTTCGTGTCGCGCTCGATGGACCAAGAAATCAAGGAAGGCCGTGGCTGTGGCCCCAACAAGGACTACATCCTGATGAAGTTGGACCACCTCGGCGCCGACACCATCCGCAAGCGTCTGCCCTCGGTGGAAGAAATCGGCCACAACTTCGCCAACGTCGACATCACCAAAGAGCCCATTCCCGTTGTGCCCACCATCCATTACCAAATGGGCGGTATCCCGACCAATATCAATGGTCAAGTGGTGGTACACGATGGTGTGCAAAACCATGTGGTCAATGGCCTGTATGCAGTGGGCGAATGCTCCTGCGTGTCGGTGCATGGTGCTAACCGTCTGGGCACCAATTCGCTGCTCGATTTGTTGGTGTTTGGCAAGTCGGCTGGTAAGCACATCGTTCAGTTTGTTAAAGCGCATGGCGACCACCAACCCGTGCCCGCCAATGGTTCTGAGCGTACCCTGACGCGCCTGAACCAACTGCAAGAATCCAAGAGCGGCACCTATGCACAGGCACTTGCCAACAACATCCGCACCTCGATGCAGCAACACGCTGGCGTGTTCCGCACGCAAAAGGGTATGGACGAAGGTGTGGTCAAGATCAACGCCCTGCGCGAGCAAGTGTCCTCCGTGACTTTGCAAGACAAGTCCAAAGTCTGGAACACCGCCCGTATGGAAGCTCTGGAAGTGGACAACCTGATCGAAGTGGCACAAGCCACCATGACTTCGGCAGCTGCCCGCAAAGAATGCCGTGGCGCCCACACCGTATACGACTACGAGCATCCTGCCGACCACGCCGAATTCCCACTGGGTCGTAACGACAAGGAGTGGATGAAGCACACCCTGTGGCACAGCGCCAACAACAGCTTGACCTACAAGCCCGTGAACCTCAAGCCCTTGACCGTGGACAGCGTGCCGCCCAAGGTCCGTACCTTCTGATCGCAGCGAACTGGAGCAAACAATGGCAAAACGCACTTTCAAAATCTACCGCTACGATCCAGACAAGGATGCCAAGCCCTACATGCAAACCGTGCAGATCGATCTGGACGGCCACGAACGCATGTTGCTCGATGCACTGGTCAAGCTCAAGGAACAAGACCCCACCATCTCTTTCCGGCGCTCTTGCCGTGAGGGCGTGTGTGGCTCTGATGCCATGAACATCAATGGCAAGAACGGTTTGGCCTGCCTGACCAACATGAACACCCTGCAAGGTGACATCGTGCTCAAGCCCCTGCCCGGTCTGCCCGTGATTCGCGATCTGATCGTGGACATGACGCAGTTCTTCAAGCAGTACAACTCGATCAAGCCCTACCTGCAAAACGACAGCCTGACCTCGCCCACCAAAGAGCGCCTGCAGTCGCCCGAAGAGCGTGAAGAACTCAACGGCCTGTACGAGTGCATTTTGTGCGCCAGCTGCTCGACCAGCTGCCCTAGCTTCTGGTGGAACCCCGACAAGTTTGTTGGCCCCGCTGGTCTGCTGCAAGCGTATCGCTTCATCGCCGACAGCCGTGACGAAGAAACCGCTGCACGCCTAGACAATCTGGAAGACCCCTACCGTCTGTTCCGCTGCCACACCATCATGAACTGCGTCGATGTGTGCCCCAAGGGTCTGAACCCCACCCGGGCCATTGGCAAGATCAAAGAGCTGATGGTGCGTCGCGCCATCTAAGGCACAGACAGATCATGGGTGAAATTCCATCCTCCGACGCGGTGGCAACTTTGCCACTGCTGGATGAGCGGGCGGTAAGCATGTTGCGCTGGCGCAGTCGGCGTGGCATGGTGGAGAACGACTTGTTCATCGAACGGTTTTTCACCCGCTTTGCTTCTCAATTGACCCAACGCCATGCCAATGGCATGAATGCGTTGATGGATTTGGCAGACAACGACCTGCTGGATCTGCTGCTACAGCGGCGTGATCCCGAAGGTGCGTTGGACACCGAAGAAGTGCGTGAAGTGCTTGGCATGATGCGCCAAGGTGGCAGTGACGCACCCGCGCCAGCGCACTAAACCCACACCGCTCCCCAGCCCCGACCATCGGCAACCTACCCCAAGGAAATTAGCAATGAAGTTAGCTGACAACAAAGCCACCCTGTCGTTCTCCAACGGCAGCCCCAGCGTGGAACTTCCTGTGTACCATGGCAACATCGGCCCAGATGTCATTGACATCCGTAAGCTGTACGGCCAAACAGGCATGTTCACCTACGATCCTGGCTTCCTGTCCACCGCCTCCTGCCAATCGGCCATTACTTATATTGATGGCGATAAGGGTGAGTTGCTCTACCGTGGCTACCCCATCGAACAACTGGCTACCAAGTGCGACTACCTCGACACCTGTTACCTGTTGCTCAAGGGTGAACTGCCCAGCGCCGGCCAGCGTGCCGACTTCCACAAGCTGGTGCTGGATCACACCATGGTCAATGAGCAAATGCAGTTCTTCCTGCGTGGCTTCCGCCGTGATGCCCACCCGATGGCTGTGCTGACCGGCTTGGTGGGTGCCATGTCGGCCTTCTACCACGATAGCACCGACATCAACAACCCCGAGCACCGTGATGTGGCCGCAATCCGCCTGATTGCCAAGATGCCTACCTTGGTGGCAATGGCTTACAAGTACGGTAAGGGTGAGCCTTACATGTACCCACAGAACAACCTGAGCTACGCTGGCAACTTCCTGCGCATGATGTTTGGTACGCCTTGCGAAGAGTACAAGGTCAACCCTGTGATCGAACGTGCGATGGATCGCATCTTCATCTTGCACGCTGACCACGAGCAAAATGCCTCCACCTCCACTGTGCGCCTGTGCGGCTCTTCGGGTACCAATCCGTTTGCCGCTATCTCTGCCGGTGTAGCTTGCCTGTGGGGCCCTGCCCACGGCGGCGCCAACGAAGCCTGCCTGAACATGCTGGAAGACATCCAGCGCCAAGGTGGTGTGTCCAAGGTTGGCGAGTTCATGGAAAAGGTCAAGGACAAAAACTCCGGCGTCAAGCTGATGGGTTTTGGTCACCGCGTGTACAAGAACTACGATCCCCGCGCCAAGCTGATGCAAGAAACTTGCAACGAAGTGCTGGCCGAACTGGGTCTGGAAAACGATCCGCTGTTCAAGCTGGCCAAGGAACTGGAAAAGATCGCTCTGGAAGACGATTACTTCGTTCAACGCAAGCTCTACCCCAACGTAGACTTCTACTCCGGTATCGTGCAACGCGCCATCGGCATCCCCGTCAACCTGTTCACTGGTATTTTTGCTCTGGCCCGTACCGTGGGCTGGATTGCCCAACTGAACGAAATGATCAGCGACCCCGAGTACAAAATTGGCCGCCCACGCCAACTGTTCACCGGCTCGCCCCGCCGCGACGTGGCCTAAAAAGCCTCAATGGTCTTTTGCAGCGCCTAGGTGCTGCAAATGTTGAAAACCCGCCGTGCCCCGGCGGGTTTTTTCTTGCCTGTCGTTTGTTTAATTGCCGTGGCAGACAATGTGCTACCGCTGCTTTTTTAGTTTTGGTGACAAGATCAAAGTGCTGTATTTTAATTCAAAGCATTTTTCAACTCACTGAAAGTGCAATAATTATTCTGCACACCAAGTGCTTCGTTTACAAAATTGTAAAAATTTGGATGTTTTACGGTATCTATATATGCCGAAGAAAGAAGTTCTGTAAATTTTTCATCAATTGTTATTGGGTAATTTTTGCACTCCTCGTGCAAAGAAATAACTTCAAATTTGCCCGCAGAACTTTTAAAAACAAGAATATCTTTGATTTTCGCAACAAATGAATCTGCCCGGAATTTATTGCCTCTCGGGTTTCTTGTTGCCACCATATTTATGCAAAATACAATTTTTCCGTTTGGTGAAAGCTCCAATCTATTTCGTATTTGATTGCACTGCCTATCAGCATCTTTTTTATTATCATAAGTGCCTTCCTCAAAATATTCAATTTCATTACCATAACCTCCTTGAATTTTCGCTTCATCTTCTTCATTGAGTCTCGGCCTAGAGTGATAATAAAAGGAAAAAATACAATCTGCACTGAGGGGAGTGTTTTTCAAAAACTCTGACAGTGGCTGCTGTTCCAGTATCTCAGGCGGTGGTGACTCAATCACATCCTCACCATCTCTAGCTCGATTCCTCCGACTCCATTTTTCTGCTGTCTCTTTCAGGTCTTGATCGGTGATTGGATGTGCGCTTTCCCATAAATTATGAAACCAATCTAGGCTACGTTTTCCACTGGGCTGATCGAGATTAAATTTATATCCTGCTTCGCGCAACGCATTGGGCTGGGTACCAAGACCATTGTTAGACATGTTGGCAGAACCGACAATTGCATACTCAGAACTGATGTAGAGCTTGGCATGAAGATTGTCGATTTGTCTGATGTTTTCCTTGCCGAATTGCTCAATAAGTCTTGCAACTTCTACGGGATTGGTGCCGCCCATGGTCAAGTTGCAGACAATCCTAACATCTCTCGCCATCGGATTGATTAATCGGCTTGCTCCATTGCCAATAAAAGCAACGGCAATACGCAACGTATTGTCTCCGCTCAAAAGTTTTTTGATTTCTCTGCTTAAATTATCTTCCAGCAACAGCATATTTACCCTTAAAAATACCGATTTGATATCAATCAAACGCGATTGTTTAAATTGAATATGTTGAAAATATTAAAAATTTTTACATGGATTACATAAAATTATTTATACAGCCTCAGGCTTGATGCAACGGTGTTGGTTTTGATTGGCAACTATATTCCCCCTTAGGCAAAAAAACGCTCATCACCGCTGCCCCCTCCTGTTCGGCCACAGGCACAGCACTGAACAGCATTTCGGCATCCAACGACAGCGTTTTGCGAACAGTAGCCATCAAATCGCGCACCTGCCAAAGCTGTAGCATTTCCGGCACGGCCTCCAGCACCACCAACACAGCATCCGCCTGGCGCAACGTTTCAGCGTTCAGCAAGGGGCCATCGAGCGCCGCCACAAAAGCACGCAAGGGAGCTTGTGGCCCAGTCGCTGTGCCTTTGCCCATCACCAGCACTTCGGAACCAAAGGTTTGCTGGATGTCTTGCCAATCCAAAGCCACCAAACCACCCGGATCCAACAGCGCCAAGACACTGCGACAAATCTGCTCCGTCCATTCCGTGGTGGTTTCTGCGGCTTCCGTCTGCGTGATGTCTGAGTTTTGTTCCAGTATCAGGTCGCCTGATACCTCGCACAGCATGGGCGCCCGCCCCTGTAAAGACTGTAGAGACTCGTTGGCACGCCGCTGCCTGCGTCCGCCTTCGTACTCAAACGGCGTTGTCACTACGGCCACACAGGGTGATTTTTGTGCTGCCAGCAGGTCGGCTAGGGTGGGGGACAAGTGGGCACTGATTTCATCGCCCAAATGGGCCAGCAGAAAGACCACCTGCAGCGTAGCTAAAACTGGCTGCAAAGTGTGAAGTTGCGCCTGTAGGTCTTCTGGCCAAGCCTCTTTGGCTGTGTTGTTAAAGTGCAGCCGGTGTTGGGCCAGACTGGCCGCCAGTTCTTCGGTATCGGTATGGAGGGCAATGGTACTCATAACCGTTTGGCCCAAGGCTGCGGCTACCTGTGGCAACATTTCACAGCCGCCATACCCTACGGCGATGATGCCAACGCGCAGAGCGGCTACTTCAGACACGGAACCATCCTTGGTAATTTTCCACTGGAGCGGAGTCAGAGCAGTCGTTTTCATGTATGGACTTGGCATGGAATAAAACGGTGCCCCATTATGGGCTGGCAGGACGAAGGCCCATTTCGTCCTGTTGCGCTGCATCGGCTTGCCCCATCGTCCAGTGCTGGCCTATAGTTGCGAGTCTATGCGGCATGGCTATGCGCTGCTGCAACCTTCTTTTCACCATCCTTTCAGAATATTTACCCCATGAAATCCAAAGCTGCTGTTGCCTTCAAGGCCGGTGAACCCCTGCAAATCGTTGAAATTGATGTGGCACCGCCGCAAAAAGGTGAGGTGCTGGTCAAAATTACGCACACCGGCGTATGCCACACCGATGCGTTTACCCTGTCGGGTGAAGACCCAGAAGGTATCTTTCCGGCGGTGCTGGGCCACGAGGGTGCAGGCATTGTGGTGGAGGTGGGCGAAGGCGTCACCAGCGTCAAACCCGGCGACCATGTGATTCCGCTCTATACCGCCGAGTGCGGCGAGTGCTTGTTCTGCAAATCTGGCAAAACCAACCTCTGCGTGGCCGTGCGTGCTACCCAAGGCAAAGGTGTGATGCCCGATGGCACTACGCGCTTCTCGTACAACGGCCAGCCCATTTACCACTATATGGGCTGCTCTACTTTCAGTGAATACACCGTGGTGGCCGAAGTCTCACTGGCCAAGATCAACCCCGAGGCCAACCCAGAACAAGTATGCCTACTCGGTTGTGGCGTCACCACCGGCCTAGGGGCCGTGAAAAACACGGCCAAAGTGCAAGAGGGCGACAGCGTAGCCGTGTTTGGTTTGGGTGGCATTGGCTTGGCCGTGATTCAAGGGGCCAAGCTCGCCAAAGCTGGGCGCATCATCGCCATTGATACCAACCCGGCCAAATTTGATTTGGCCAAGGTGTTTGGGGCCACGGATTTTGTCAATCCAAAAGATTTTGACAAGCCGATCCAGCAAGTGATTGTCGAGATGACCGGTTGGGGCGTAGACCACAGCTTTGAGTGCATTGGCAATGTCGAGGTGATGCGTGCGGCGCTGGAGTGCGCCCACCGGGGCTGGGGTCAGAGCGTCATCATTGGGGTAGCTGGTGCGGGTAAAGAAATCTCTACCCGCCCCTTCCAATTGGTCACTGGGCGCAAGTGGCTGGGCTCTGCCTTTGGTGGGGTCAAAGGCCGCAGTGAGTTGCCCGGCATGGTGGAAGATGCAATGAGCGGCAAAATCCAGCTGGCACCTTTTGTCACCCACACCATGCCACTGAGCGATATCAATAGCGCATTTGACTTAATGCACGAGGGCAAATCGATCCGCTCGGTAGTGGTTTACTGAGCAACGCCCTTCATCTCTCAGGCTTGGCACAACATTAATCTGCACTTAAGGCAGCGGCACAACAATCGCCGCCTATGCCCCAGACCCTGACCCGCTGGCTGTCTTTTTTAGCCAGCTCTCGCCTCCGCCCCCGCTCCTCAGACACAGCCAGCGTCAACAGTACCGCACCTCTGGCCTGGCATCCTGCCTGGCTGATGGTGCTGGTCAGCGCCTGGTTGGCTACGGTGTGCAATGCCGCCCTGTGGCGCGAAGTCACGGCCTTACCCAGCGGTGGAGGCCTGCATGGCTGGGGGTTTGTGCTGGCTTTTGCGGTGATTGTGGCGGCAGGCAACGTAGCCGTGTTAAGCCTGTTGGCTTGGGGTCGTGCCACCAAGTGGGTGCTGGGCAGCTTTGTGATCATGGCCGCTTTTGGCAGTTACTTTATGCTCAACTATGGCATCGTGATTGATGCCAGCATGTTGACCAATGTGCTGCAAACCGATGTGCGCGAAGCTGGCGATTTGCTCAACTGGCGTTTGCCTGCCACCGTGGTGGCACTGGCTGCGCCCCCGCTATGGTGGTTGTGGCGCTATCCAGTACGCTCGCTAGGGGTGGTGCGCCATCTGGCCCACAATGCAGGCCTGCTCACAGCTGCCGTGTTGATATTGGTGGCTGCCTTGCTGTTGGTGTTTCAGGACTTTGCCTCCACCATGCGTAACCACACCCAGTTGCGCTACCTGATTAACCCCCTCAATAGCGTTTATGCGCTGGTGCATTTGGTCTCTAAACCGCTGCGCATGGATACAAGCACCCTGCTCCCTCTGGGGCGTGATGCCCAACTCGGTGCCAGCTATGCCCAGCAAGCCAAGCCGCCACTGCTGGTGCTGGTGCTGGGCGAGACCGCCCGCAGCGACCACTTTGGCCTCAACGGTTATGAACGCAACACCACCCCACTGCTGTCCAGTCGGACTGATCTGGTCAGCGCCCGCAATGCGTGGTCTTGTGGCACCAGTACAGCGGCATCGGTGCCTTGTATGTTTTCTCATCTTGGGCGCGAAGGTTTTGAAGGCCGCAAAGCCAATTTCGAGAGTCTGATGGATGTATTGCACCATGCAGGGCTGGCGGTGCTGTGGATAGACAATCAATCGGGTTGCAAGGGTGTCTGCGACCGAGTGGCCCAAGCCAGCACCAGCCGTGACACCGACCCCGACTGGTGCCCCCAAGGCGAGTGCCCTGACACTATCATGCTCAAAGATCTGGATGCCCGGATTGCCGCATTGCCTGCCGAACAACGTGCCCGTGGCACAGTGGTAGTTATGCACCAAATGGGTAGCCACGGCCCAGCCTATTTCAAACGCTCGACCAAAGCACACAAGAGGTTTGAGCCCGAATGCACCTCCAATGCTCTGCAAGAATGTGGACAGGCACAGGTGGTGAATGCGTATGACAACAGCATCGTGGCGACAGACGCCTTTCTGCACGCCACCATTGAATGGTTGCAAGATCGCTCTGGTCAGGCCTCCACAGCCATGATGTATGTTTCAGACCACGGCGAATCTTTGGGCGAGGGCAATCTGTATCTGCATGGTCTGCCCTATGCAATCGCCCCAGACGTGCAAAAGCATGTGCCGTGGATTACTTGGCTGTCTCCAGCCATGCAGACACGCAACCACTTGCAAACCTCTTGCTTACAACAAGAATTGGCCCAAAAACGCATCACCCACGATGCCTATTTCCATTCGGTACTGGGCCTTATGAATGTGCAAACCACGGCCTACCAAGGTGCCCAAGACATCTATGCCCTTTGCCGCCGTCAACAAAATGCCCAAACCATGCCCGCCACCACCAGTTGACATGGGCAATAGCCACAGCGGCTTACGATTGCCCGTGCAGTCCAGTGCGAGATAGACAATGGGCTACATTGCGGCCCTTTGCCTACTGTGAGGATGCCATGAGCCACAAGCCGCCGCTGATTTTGTCTTCCTTGGATCTGGAGCGTCTTGAGGCGCTGCTGGCGGGCATTCCATCGAGTGCGTTGGCAGGCAAAGCAGAATTGCAGGCAGAACTAGACCGTGCCGATGTCTTGCCCCCCGAAGAGATGCCCCCCAACGTGGTGACCATGAACTCCACCGTGCAGTTCACGATGGTAGAAACTGGCAAAGAGCTGCGCCTGACGCTGGTCTATCCCCGTGATTTGGATGGCAGTGCCGACAAAGTATCGATTCTGGCCCCTGTAGGCAGTGCGCTGCTGGGTTTGTCGGTAGGAGACGAGCTGGCATGGCCCGGCCCTGGTGGCAAAGCCATGACCGTGCGTGTCACGGACATTCTCTACCAGCCTGAACGCGCTGGAGAATTGCACCGCTGAGCGGGCACGCAAAGACAGCCCCACCATGCCACGCACGAGAATGCTGCAGGTGCAACGCCTGCGCCACCGCGCACTGGAGCGGCGCATGGCCCAACGGCCAGAATGGTTTAGCTCGTTTCTGGCAGGCAACCATCGAGAAAAAACTCGGCTGCGCCGAGAAATGGCGACGATGAAAGGGTCGGTGGTTTGGTTGTTGCGCCAACGCCGCCAAGGCCAATGGAGTGCCAATGAACGCGCCCAACTGCGCCAAGTGATGCGTTCAGCCTCTTCGGTCAGCCCCTACTTGATCATCTGGATTGTTCCGGGATCGCTGCTGTTATTGCCCTTGCTGGCGTGGTTCATTGACCACCGGCGCACACAACGTGGCAACACCGATACACCCTTGGATTAAGGCGCTGTCAAGCCAACAACTCTAGCCAGACCACCAGCAAGCCCATACCCACCAAACTGGCTTGCCAGCGCCACGCCAATGTCCAAGATGGCACTCGGCACTCTACCCGTAAGTAGAGGATGCGCCCCACCGCCAACGAAAGTGCAAATGCCAGCACCAAGCCAGCACTGTTGACCCACAGCGACTGCGGCCAGAAATGGCTCACAACAGCATTGACCAGCAAACACACCGGGAAATGCACCAAGAAAACCGAATAGGACATCTGGCCCCAACGCTGTAGCAGTGCAATGCCAGGCCATCGCGCCCCAACCCCCGGGCACCGCATCAACAGCACCAACGCCAGCGCGGTGCCCAAGGCGACCGCAATCCGCACCCGAAAATCCAGCCCCAAAGCCACAACACCCAACAACGCCATACCGGCTAACCACAGGCTCGGGCGCGAGGCATGTACCGCCCAATACGACAACATACCTAAACCGTAGGCACCAAAAAAGTACACCCCCCACTGATCCCAGGCAGGGTCACGGTTGAAGAACAGCAAAGAAGCCCCCGTGAGCAGCACCACCATGAGCGTGCTCACAAAAACGGCTCTGTGGTGGTGCTGGCCCGACCAAGCACGACCTGCAGCCAGCAAACCAACGCTGAGGACAAACAGCTGAAAGTCGATTGCTACATACCAAACGCCTGCAGACAGTGCCTCCTCCCCAACAACGTCTTGCAAGAGCAAGGCATGGGCCAACCATTGCGACAGCGAAGGAGCATCGGGCACGCTGGGATGCTCAAACCAAGGCCGCACCAACGCCGCAACGCCGACAGCCAACAACAGCGCCACCGCATAAGGCACGACCAGACGCACAAAACGGCGCAACAATTGCGCACTTGCACTGTCAAAACGGGCCACCTGCTGTGGTGCCAAACTGGCTGCTGCCAGATACCCCCCCAACACCAAAAAGACTTGCACCGCCATGCGGGCATTGTTGTACAGCCACTCTATCAAGGTTGGTGCCTGAAGATGCACCACATCGGACATTGGCCCATAAAACGCCAGATGGTGCCAAACAATCACAGCACAGGCCAAACCCTTGATGACATCAATCAAGGGATTACGGGAAATGGGGGAATTCATAGAGAGAAAAAGCAGCGTGCCCAACCGCCTGCGGGCCGGAAGGCAACCACACCGAAAGCAAATGCCCCCACTTAACGCCTCAGTTTGTCATCTGGTTGACACACCAAGCTGGCGCAATTTTTGCTTGTTTATGGTGCAAAGTTGGTGTTTTGCACCATAAATGTTGTTTATTGCCTCTTGCAAGGCCGAGAGAAAGTCATGGAATCACTCAAACAGGGCACCGACACCCTATTCATCTTGCTAGGCGCCATTATGGTGCTGGCAATGCACGCCGGTTTTGCGTTTCTGGAACTGGGCACGGTACGCAAAAAGAACCAAGTCAACGCCTTAGTCAAAATTTTGGTCGATTTTTCGGTTTCTACCGTGGTGTACTTTGCTGTGGGCTATGGCGTGGCCTATGGCACCCACTTTTTTGTTGGTGCCGATGTACTGGTGCAAAAGAATGGTTTTGAGCTAACACGCTTTTTCTTCTTGCTCACCTTTGCGGCCGCGATTCCTGCGATTATTTCGGGCGGCATTGCCGAGCGGGCCAAGTTCTGGCCGCAGTTGATTGCCACCGCAGCGATTGTGGGTCTGATCTATCCCTTTTTTGAGGGCATTGCTTGGAACCGGCACTTTGGCGTGCAAGATGGAATCAAGGCACTGACTGGCGAAGAATTTCACGACTTTGCGGGCTCTGTCGTAGTGCATGCGGTGGGTGGCTGGATTGCATTGCCTGCCGTGTTGCTGCTCGGTTCACGCGCCAACCGCTACCGCAAGGACGGGGCCATTTCGGCACACCCCCCTTCTAACATCCCCTTCTTGGCTTTGGGAGCGTGGATTTTGATTGTGGGCTGGTTTGGTTTTAATGTGATGAGCGCACAAACGCTAGACAAAATCTCGGGGCTGGTGGCCGTCAATTCGCTGATGGCGATGGTGGGTGGCACCCTGGCGGCCTTGGTATTGGGCAAGAACGATCCTGGCTTTGTCCACAATGGCCCTTTGGCCGGATTGGTGGCCGTGTGTGCAGGCTCCGACCTCTTGCACCCTTTGGGTGCCTTGGTGGTGGGTGCCATTGCTGGCAGCATCTTTGTGCAGATGTTCACGCTCACACAAAACAAGTGGAAGATTGACGACGTGCTGGGTGTCTGGCCTCTGCATGGCCTGTGTGGTGCTTGGGGCGGCATTGCTGCTGGCATCTTCGGCCAATCGGCACTTGGTGGCTTGGGGGGCGTGAGTTTTTGGGGCCAAGTGATAGGCACAGCGATGGGCGTGTGTTGGGCTTTGTTGGGTGGTGCGTTGGTTTATGGTGCCCTGAAGGCTACCGTGGGTCTGCGCCTGTCACAAGAAGAAGAGTTTGACGGGGCCGATTTGTCTTTGCACAAAATCAGTGCCACCCCCGACCGAGAGGTAAGCTGGTAAGCACAAAAACCGTGCAGGCCACTGTTTATGTGGACTGCTGGGCTTGCACCCAGTCTGTGATCGTGCGCTGATCGGTCTGGGTGCGAATTTGCTGGTAGGCTACTTCGGCCTCAGGAAAACGGCGGCGCAACAGGTTCAACCATTGCTTGAGGCGGCCTGCCCGCTGGCGGGGCTCTAGGCCATTGCACACCAACTGCCAGAAGCTGGCAATATGGGGCAACAGATCAGACCATTGCACAGGTGCCGCCATAGTCACTTCAAACGGCAGACCACCAGGGGCGGTATCTGCAGCGCGAATAGCCAGCGCCAGCCCCGGATCAGCCACCATACCGCGCCCCAACATCAGCGACTGACACCCTGAGACCATGCGACAACGCTGTGCGTCTTGTACTGTCCAAATTTCTCCGTTGGCCACCACAGGAACAGACACTGCAGCCTGAATAGCGGGGATTTGTTCCCAATAGGCGGGGGGGCGGTAACCGTCCTGCTTGGTACGGGCATGAACCACAATCTCGCAGGCTCCGTTATCTGCCATGGCCTGGGCACATTCACGGGCCAAGCTGCCATCGTGGTAGCCCAGACGCATCTTGGCCGATACCGGAAGCCCTGCAGGCACAGCACGGCGCACCGCTGCTACCAGCGTCGCAATATGCTCAGGGTCTTGCAGCAATGCTGCACCACCACCGTGGCGGTTGACTACCTTGGCGGGACAGCCAAAGTTCAAGTCTATGCCTTCAGGGCCCAGTGCCGCCAGACGCGCAGCATTTTCGGCCATGCATACTGGGTCGGAACCAAGCAATTGCGCCCGCACTGGCACACCAGCCAACGTGCGACTGCCGTAGTGCAACTCTGGCACATAGCGCAAAAATACCTTGTCGGGCAACAATGTACCGGTCACACGAATGAACTCAGACACACAACGATCTACGCCACCAATGCGGGTCAGCACATCACGCAGCACAAAATCGAGTAATCCCTCCATCGGGGCCAAAAGCAGGGGCATAAAAACACCAAGCAGAAAAAAAGGGCAGTAGGCATTGACCTACAGCCAGCCAAGGCTTCACTGAATTGTCATCGTTGGGCGGTGTAATTGCTTCTTTACCTGACCCAATGGTTGATTTTCATGCTGTTGCAGAAAACTGAAAAAGCCCACCAGGAACTCTCACCCGGTGTGCGCACCCTGAGCCTGCGTGAGCGTTCATTGCTGCTACTGGCCGATGGCAAGCCGGTGTCGGCCTTGCAAGCCATGTACCACGGCATGGGAGCGCAAATTGTGGAAAACCTGCTGCACCAAGGCTACCTAACGCGTAGCGGCTGCGCCAATGCCCACAACACAGCACAAACTGCTGTGCTGCGCACCGAATCTTCACTGGCAGGCGCACGCATGTATTTGTTTGACATTTGCGAACGCATGTTTGCCCGCCCCCATCCCGATTTGGCCCACAACCTGCGTACGGCACTGCGCAATGCCCGAGATGGCGACACCCTGCGCCATGTAGCAGAGGAGCTGTTTGCCCAAGTCAGTCACCATGCCGGGGGCGAGCGAGCAGCATCGCTGCGTGCCCAGGTAGCCGCCGTATTGGCCAGTCCCGCCCCCGAAGAAGCAGCACTGGAGTCCTGCTGAGCCGCTCAGGCAGGCACTAAACGCCATAGCGAAGTGACTTCAGCCGACCGCGCCACATGCAGAGGATCACTGGCATTGTGTACCTTGGGGTGTTGTGGACGCACATCATGGCGCTCCAACACGCGCAAACCGGCCTCAGCAATCCAGCCCAGCAACTGCTCACGCGAGCGCAATCCTAGGTGTTCGGCCAAGTCCGACAAAATCAGCCAACCCTCTCCCCCAGGGGCCAAATGGGAGGCCAATCCAGACAAAAAACCACGCAGCATGCGGCTGCCTTCATCGTAGATCGCATGCTCTACCGAAGAGTTGGGGCGTGCAGGTAGCCACGGTGGGTTGCAAACGATGAGTGGCGCCTGCCCCGCAGGAAACAGATCCAGAGCCTGCAATTGCACCTGCCTCTGTAGACCAAGACGCTGGATATTGTCTTGGGCACAAGCCAGTGCGCGCGGGGCGTTTTCAGTAGCCACAACGCAGCGCACTCCCCGACGGGCCAGCACTGCCGCCAGCACACCTGTGCCAGTACCAATATCAAAGGCCAGCTCTTGCGAAGGCAGTGGCACTTGTGCCACCAAATCGATGTATTCACCACGTACAGGCGAAAAAACGCCGTAATGCGGATGAATATGCGCACCTGCACCCAACGCGGCAATGGCAACACCCTTCTTGCGCCACTCGTAGGCACCTACCAAGCCAAGGAGTTCGCGCAACGTCACCACCTGGGGCTCACCAGTAGCCTCTCCCCACGCTTGCGTGCAGGCATGGCGCCAATCGGGCGCACGGCGCAAGGCGATACGGTAATCGCCTTCCAACTGGATGACGATGGCAGCCAATGTCCGGGCACGCTGTGATTGCGCCTGCCGATGCAAGTGAAATGACTGCTCCGGGGTAGCTTGGGCTAACTTGGCTGCGGCACGGGCAGCCACCTTGGCTGGCTTGCGATCCACTCTGCGCATCAATGCCTGCAATAGCTGGCGTGCGTTTTGGAAATCACCCCGCCACAGCAAGGCAGTCCCTGCACAAGCATGGCGGTAGGCGGTATCGGCAGACAAAGTGTCATCGGCCAAGAGTACGCGCTTGGGAGCGGGTGCCCCGCTCTCGGAACGCCAGCGCGCTGTGCGCACCTCGCCCTGTTCGTTCCATTCGATCATGGTGGCTTTCTGTAAATTGGATTTCAGTTGAGAGAGCGTTTAAGACGAACTTCTTCGATCTTGACGCCACCCACTACCGCTGTTTTGGCAGTGGACATCTCGCGCTTAAAACCCGCCAACTCATGGAAACGGATGGCTCGCTCATTGCGCAATGGCACCCAAGCGGTGACGTTGGTGCAGCCTTCCTCTTGCAAACCTTCGCGGGCTGCATCCCACAGTGCCAAACCGACACCCTGGTTCCAATGGCTAGGGGCCGCATAGATGGCCCAGATTTCACCCGTGGTAGGGCGGGACTTTTCATCGCGGGAGCGGTCATAGCCGACAAAACCAACGATCTTGTCATCTTCCACTGCCACTTGAACCTGTGGCTCACAGTACTCGATGGCTTCACGCCAGTAGGCCTGGCGTTTTTCCACCGACATGGTTTTGAGATGCTCATCAGGAATCAAACCCTTGTAGACCGCTTGGGCCGACAGGGTATGGAGTTGGGCAATGGCTTTGGCATCGCGAAGCGTAGCGGGACGTACCTGGAGGGACATGAAAAAACCGAACGAAAACAGGAAAAAATCAAAAGGAGCGGCATTGTCGCCGCAAATGGATTTTCAGCGGTAGTGATCAGAACGATCACCAAAGCATTCGAGGGCAGTTCAAGGCGGTAAATGTTGCCAGTAACGCGGCTGCAATGCACGTTCACAATGCACCATGTCCGGCTGTTCAGAAGACCAATGGGCTGCGCCACAACGCACAGAATCGACCAAGGTAATACCACGCTCTTGCAGGCGATCAACCACCTCGGCTGCCGGATGGCCGAAACGGTTGCGGTAGCCCGTCTGTGCCCAGGCACTGCGGGGCTGCACAGCATCCAAAAATGCGGCACTGGAGGATGTCTTGCTACCGTGGTGTGGCAGCAACAATACATCGGCACGCAACACAGCGTGTTGTGCCAACAAAGTCTGCTCTTGGGCCGTTTCGATATCACCGGGTAACAAGGCCGCCACACCCTTTGCAGCCACAATGCGCAAGACGCAACTTTGGGCATTGGTGCTGCTGAGCGCCTTGCGTGCGCCCACAGCAGCGGTAGCCGGCTCAACCGGCGAGGGATGCAAGACCAAAAATTCGACACCATCCCAATGCCAGCGTTGGCCTGCCACACAGGCAGTGACAGGGCGCAAGGCCTGCAAATGAGGCTCCGCAGTGACAGAACCCAGCAACTGCGCCTGAGACTGCGCCTTGAGCACAGCGACCGCACCGCCAGCATGGTCACTGTCACGGTGGCTGAGCAGCAGGGTGTCAAGGTGCTCACCCTGCGCCCGCAGCAGCGGCACCAGCACCCTGCTACCGGCATCACTACCCGTGCTGGTGCGTGGCCCCGCATCGTAGAGCAAGGTACGGCTGGCTGTGCGTACCAGCACCGCCGACCCTTGGCCCACATCCACGGCCAGCAACTCAAACTGCCCCGGTGCCGGACGTGGCGGCTGCCAGAAAAACACTGGAATCAGCAAGG
Source organism: Giesbergeria giesbergeri (assembly GCF_054779375.1). NCBI lineage: Bacteria > Pseudomonadati > Pseudomonadota > Betaproteobacteria > Burkholderiales > Comamonadaceae > Giesbergeria > Giesbergeria giesbergeri. Next base: position 60,019 of record NZ_BAAGYJ010000012.1, read on the forward strand.
GCAACCCCAACAAACGCACCGGCCACGGCCAAGACAAGGCCAGCAAGGCCCCCCCCGCCACAGCGGCGATGCCTGCCCACAACGGGGCAATGGGCAGCCACAATGTAGCCCAAGGCACAGCGGCAAACCACTCTAAGCAAACCACCATCGCCTGCACGGCCATGCCTGCCAACTGCCACAGCGGTGCCCACACCACCCCCAAAAAGGCCAACGGCGTGACTACCAAGGTGACCCACGGAATGGCCCACAGATTGGCAACAAACCCCACCAACGACACCTGACCAAACATCAGCAAGCCCAGTGGAGTCAGGGCCAGCGTGACCACCCACTGCTCGCGCAGCATCGCCAAAAAACGGCCCACGATACTGGGTGCCTCTGATGCGCCAGCGCCTGGATCGCTGGCAAACAAAATACCCACCGCCACAAAACTGAGCCAAAACCCCGGCTGCCACAGTGCCCACGGGTCGGGCAGCACCACTGCAGCACAAGTCAGCAACCAAACCTGTGGCCACGGCCAGCGCAGCCCCCACAAGCGCAGCAGCGCCACGGCACACAACATAGAGATGGTGCGTTGCGCCGGAATCCCCCAACCACTGAACAAAGCATAGGCCGCCGCCAGCAGAGCGCCCCCCACCAGTGCCGCAGAAGGCGCCGGCACCATGAGGCACAGGCGCGAGGAGCGCCGCCACAGCCCCCGCATCAATGCCGCCGCCAGCCAAGCAAACAAGGTAATGTGCAGCCCGGAAATGCTCATCAGGTGTGACACCCCGGTGGTACGAAACAAGTCCCAATCTGTACGCTCAATCGCCCGCTGGTCTCCGGTCACCAAGGCGGCCACCACGCCAGCCACTCGCTGGTCAGCAGCATCGGCAGGCTTGGGGGCAGCCAATTGCAGCATGATGGCGTCGCGCACTTGTTGGCGGATTTGTTCTACGGGATGCTGGTAGGTGGCCGCCAGCCGCTGCGGAGCCGGGTCTTTTTTGCTAATGCGCACATCACCCACGGCTTGCACATCCTGCTCCCATGCCCAGAGTTCATAATCAAAGCCGTGTGGATTGCGCAGGCCATGCGGTGCTTTGAGGCGCACTGTCATTTGCCAACGCTCGCCGGGGCGCACCACGGTATCGGCTTCGGTACTGGAGTGCTGTGGGCGGTGGTACCAACCCACATCTATCAATTGGGGCAGGTGCACCTTTTGGCCCGCCAGAGTGGCCGACTCCACCGCCAGCCGCAGACGCTGCCCACCCTCTAAGGGCTGGGACATGGCCGTGACCATGCCAGTCACACGCAGGTCATGGCCTTCCAGAGCCGGGTTGAGTGCCTGCGCAGCAAACTGGGTGGCACGCCACCCCGTCACAGAAAACAACAGCAACGCTGCTGCCAAAGCACAGAGCAGACTGGTGCACCAAGCGCAGCGTCTGACAGGCCAACGCCGGGCACGCCACACCACCCACAGCAACACCACACCCACCAAGCCCAAAACGCCATACCACTGTGGCGACCAGAGTTGGGCTTGGCCCACTTGCACACCCGCCCCTCCCAGAGCACCCAGCAACAGCACCGGAAAATGCCAAGGCCATGCGCGGGCACGATCGTCTGCCATCGGGTTGGGCAACACTGCAATGGGCGGAGTAGATGGTGCATTCATGGCGGGCCTCATCGTACTGCCCTGCCTATGGCACTGGGGCTGTGCCACACTGGTAAACCTGTTTCTAACCCCTTTTTTGTAAGGAATTTTTATGAGCGTTTACGACAAACTGCAAGCCCTGAACATCACCCTGCCTCCCGCAGCCACACCAGCGGCCACCTATGTGCCCTATGTGCAAAGCGGTAACATGCTTTTTCTGAGCGGCCATATCGCACGCAAAGACGGTCAAGTCTGGGCCGCCCAATTTGGCCGCAACATTGGCACCGAAGAGGGCAAACTAGCAGCCCGTGCTGTGGCCATTGATCTGCTTGGCACTTTGCATGCTGCCACCGGAGATCTGAACAAGATTGCCCGCATCGTCAAGGTCATGAGTCTGGTCAACTCTACCGCCGACTTTACCGAACAGCACCTGGTCACCAACGGCTGCTCTGAACTACTGGGCGAAGTGTTCGGTGCCAAAGGCGTACATGCCCGTAGCGCCTTTGGCGTAGCCCAGGTTCCGCTGGGCGCCTGCGTAGAGATCGAGCTGATTGCCGAACTGGCTTAAGGCCTGCCCTCCCCCCGCTGCTCAAGCGGCCAATCGTGGTGCCTGCGATTTCTGCCCGCTGGTATTGAACACCGACAGCACCCGCGCCAAATGGTCGGCCTGCTCACGCAGGCTTTGTGCAGCGGCAGCACTCTCCTCGACCAATGCGGCATTCTGCTGCGTCATTTGATCGAGGCTGCCGACCGCATGATTCACTTGGGCAATGCCTGCATTGGCTTGGGTGGCTGCAGTGCTGATCTGGGCAATCATGTCATTGACGCGCTGCACCGCCTGCACGATGTCGTTCATCGTGGTGCCCGCATCCTGAACCAGACGGGAGCCTGCTTCCACCCGATCTACCGAGGCACCAATCAACGCCTTGATTTCTTTGGCAGCTTGTGCACTGCGGCCCGCCAAGCTGCGCACTTCGCTGGCGACCACCGCAAAGCCTCGCCCTTGCTCACCAGCGCGTGCCGCCTCCACCGCAGCATTGAGCGCCAAAATATTGGTCTGAAAGGCAATCCCATCAATCACACCGATGATGTCGGAAATCTTGCGGCTACTGTGGTTGATCTCCTCCATCGTCGACACCACATGGGCGACCATCTCTCCACCCCGGCGTGCCACATCCGAAGCCCCCGCAGCCAAACGGCTGGCCTCTTGGGCGCTGCTGGCGCTGTGCTCTACCGTGCCCGCAAACTGCTCCATAGAGGCTGCCGTCTTTTGCAAATCACTGGAAGTCTGCTCCGTACGCATAGACAAGTCTTGGTTGCCCATCGCAATCTCGGCACTGGCGGTCGCAATATTGCTGGCACTGTTGCGCACCTGCTGCACCACCTGCGCTAAAGACTGACCCATCGCCTGCAATGAGCGCAACAAAGCACCAAACTCATCTTGGCGCGCCACCTGCACTGACGCAGTCAAATCGCCTTGGGCAATCTGCTCTGCCAGCGACACCGCCTGTGCCAAAGAATGCTGCATATGCCGAATCAGCATCTGCGCCCCCACCACCATAGCCCCCATAATCAACAACAACGCCACCCCCACCATCTGCAAGGTTTGACGCCGGGCCTGCGATTGATCTTTCTGCCAAGTGTGCAGTGCATCCCGTTGCAATTGCACAAAGTCTTTCAGGGTCTGTAAATAGGCGGCAGTAGCGGGGTTGTAGGACTGTGCAATCAGCGCAACCGCCTGGTCACGCTCTCCCTGCGCTTTGAGCTGGCGTGCTTTGGCCCGCAGATCCAGCATGGTCTTGCGCGCAGCGCCCACCTTGCCCATCTGCTCCCTGTCTACGGTGCGCAGATCCATGGCCTCCAGCGACTTCTGCAATTGGGAGATCTGTGCGGACGTAGCTGCAATGGTGTCTTTGAACGTCTCTTCTACCACAGGCTCACTGCTGGTGATGATGGCCTGCGTGCGAACTGCATTGGTTTCTGTCAGTCCCATCCAGCGGGTAGCCGTGTCCAATCGTGCCCCCAACTCTGCCGTCATGGCATCGTCTTGGGCCTGCTGCTGCATAACATGGCGTCCAATCAACCCCATCGCCAACAGCATCAGGATGACCACGGCCCCCACCGTCCACCAGAGTTGGTGTGCAATTTGCGATGTTTTGTTCATGTTGCCCCCTTTTTATTGCATCTTCTGTGCTTACAGGTGCCGGGTGACGCTGGTGGGTTTGAAGCCAAAATTGGCCTCTTTGCCCTTGCGGCCACGCGGTGCCAAGGCGCTATTGAGGCTGCGCAGTTCCAAAACCTCTTCTCGCGCTCGGCCACCACGCCCTATGCCATTGACCCGTACGCTCAGTGTATAGGCAGCTACTCCGACCAGTTGATCTGACCCCTCCAAGGCCATCAGCATCAAGCCACGCCCGCCCCGCTCCAAAGGCTTAAGCTCTTGGAGGCTCAGCGTCAAAATCCGCCCACCACTGGACACACAGGCCGCATGGGTGGCAGCCGTCAACGGCTGGCTGGCACTGCTGTGTGCCACATGCGAAGGCGCGCAAACAGTTTCACCCTCGGCCAAGGTGATAAAGGCTTTGCCACCTTTGTTGCGTGCCACCAAGTTATCCACTTGGGCCAAGAAACCATAGCCACCGCTGCTGGCCAGCAACAATTGCGCTTGGGCGGGGCCAGCAAAGTAATGCGCGATCTGTGTGCCCGCTTCTAGCTCGATCAGCGTGGTCACGGGCTGACCATCACCACGTCCACCGGGCAATTGCGCCACCGGCACCGAATACACCCGGCCATTGCTACCAAATACGACCAGCGTATCCACCGTGCGGCATTCAAAGGTGGCATGCAGACCATCACCCGCCTTGAAAGCAAAGCTGCCCGCCTCATGACCATGCCCGTTGCGGGTACGCACCCACCCTTTTTCTGACACCACGACCGTCACCGGCTCATCCACCACCTTGACTTCCACCACGGCCTTTTTCTCGGCCTGTATCAGGGTGCGGCGGGCATCAGCAAATTGTTTGGCATCTTGCTCCACCTCACGCGCCATCAGGCGGCGCAGCGTGGCTGGGCTGCCCAGAATGTCTTCGAGCTTGCCTTGACTGTCGCGCAGCTCTTGCAGCTCTTGCTCAATTTTGATGGCTTCAAGCCGAGCCAACTGGCGCAGGCGGATTTCGAGGATGTCGTCCGTTTGGCGCTCACTCAGGGCAAAACGGGCCACCAAAGCAGCTTTGGGCTCATCAGACTCGCGGATGATGCCAATCACTTCATCAATGTGCAGCAATACCGTGTGCCGCCCTTCCAGAATATGGATACGGTCGAGCACCTTGTCCAGCCGGTGCTGGCTGCGCCGGGTGATAGTGCTTTGGCGAAAAGCAATCCATTCTTCCAACATCCGGCGCAGTGATTTTTGCACTGGCTTGCCATCCAAGCCCACCATCGTCAGATTAATAGGTGCTGAAGTCTCTAAGCTGGTGTGCGCCAGCAACGCCGTAATCAATTCTTGTTGAGGTGTTTTGCCAGTTTTTGGCTCAAACACCAACCGCACGGCGGCGTCTTTGCTCGACTCGTCGCGCACGCTGTCGAGCACTGCCAAAATGCTGGCCTTGAGCTGGGTTTGTTCTTGGCTCAAGGCTTTTTTGCCCGCCTTGACCTTGGGGTTGGTCAGCTCTTCAATTTCTTCCAGCACTTTTTGCGCACTCACGCTGGGGGGCAACTCTGTCACCACCAATTGCCATTGGCCGCGTGCCAAGTCCTCTATTTTCCAGCGGGCGCGCACTTTCAGGCTGCCACGCCCGGTGCGATACGCATCAGCAATATCACTGGCACTGCTGATGATCTGGCCGCCACCGGGGTAGTCGGGGCCGGGGATCAGGGTTTGCAACTCGTCAGCCGAGAGTTGCGGATTCTTGATGAGTGCCACACAGGCATCGGCCACTTCACGCAGATTGTGGCTAGGAATTTCTGTCGCCAATCCCACCGCAATGCCACTGGCCCCATTGAGCAAGGCAAAGGGCAGGCGCGCAGGCAACTGGTGCGGCTCGACGGTGGAGCCATCGTAGTTGGGAATGAAATCCACCGTGCCCTCGTCAATCTCATCGAGCAACAGGCGGGTAATTTTGGACAAGCGGGCCTCGGTGTAGCGCATAGCTGCCGCACCATCGCCATCACGGCTGCCAAAATTGCCTTGACCATCAATCAATGGGTAACGCTGGGCAAAGTCTTGCGCCATACGCACCAAGGCATCGTAGGCCGACTGGTCGCCATGCGGGTGAAAGCGCCCCAGGACATCGCCCACCACACGGGCGCTTTTCACGGGTTTGGGAGCTACGTTGCCGGTGGGGCCAGAGTAGCTCAGGCCCATGCGGTCCATTGCGTACAAGATGCGCCGCTGCACCGGCTTCAAGCCATCGCAAACATCGGGCAACGCCCGGCCTTTGACCACGCTCAGGGCATATTCCAAATAAGCCCGTTGGGCATAACCGCCTAAGCTTTCAGGGTGGTCAGTGGCGGAAACGGGCAGGGCAATGGGAGTCAGAAGATCAGAAATCATGTTGTGTGTTGCGCCTATATATCCACGTCCACGCTGTCGCCGTGCAATTCCATCAGCTCACGGCGCGAGGCGGCCTCGCCCTTGCCCATCAGTTTGCTCATCAAAGCTTCAGTGGTAACAAAATCCAATGCCCCCAGATGCACTGGCATCAAACGTCGGGTATCGGGGTTGAGGGTGGTTTCCCAGAGCTGGTCGGCGTTCATCTCTCCCAAGCCCTTAAAGCGGCTGATGGTGCATTTATCGCGGGGCACGCCTTCTTTGGCGCATTTATCCAAAATTGCGGTCAACTCGCCTTCATCCAGCGCATACAACTTGCTGGCCGGTTTTTTGCCCCGCGCTGGCACATCCACCCGAAACAATGGTGGCCGCGCCACAAACACATGGCCGGTATCAATCAGTTTAGGGAAATGCCGGAAAAACAGCGTCAGCAACAGCACTTGGATGTGCGATCCATCCACATCAGCATCCGACAAAATGCAAATCTTGCCGTAACGTAAGCCAGACAAATCTGGCTCGTCTTGTGGGCCATGCGGGTCCACGCCAATCGCCACCGCAATGTCGTGGATTTCATTGTTGGCAAACAACCGATCGCGCTCTACCTCCCAAGTGTTCAGCACCTTGCCACGCAGTGGCAGCACAGCTTGGTTTTCTTTGTCACGGCCCATTTTGGCACTGCCCCCAGCGGAGTCGCCCTCTACCAAAAACAGCTCGTTGTACGCAGTGTCGCGGCTTTCACAATCGGTGAGCTTGCCCGGCAACACAGCCACGCCGGAGCCTTTGCGCTTTTCTACCTTTTGCCCGGCACGTTGGCGTGTTTGCGCCGCTTTGATCGCCAACTCGGCCAGTTTTTTACCGTATTCAACGTGCTCGTGCAGCCACAGCTCTAACGCCGGGCGCACAAAGCCCGACACCAAACGCACCGCATCGCGCGAGTTCAGCCGCTCTTTGATTTGGCCTTGGAACTGGGGGTCGAGCACCTTGGCACTGAGCACATAGCTGGCACGGGCAAACACATCTTCGGGCATCAACTTCACGCCTTTGGGCAACAGGCTGTGCAGTTCAATAAAGCCCTTTACGGCTTGGAACAGACCATCGCGCAAACCAGACTCGTGCGTGCCACCAGCACTGGTCGGAATCAAGTTCACATAGCTCTCGCGCACGGGTGCGCCTTCGTCGGTAAAGGCCACGGCCCATGCTGCGCCTTCGCCTTCGGCAAAGCTGTCGTGGCTGCTGTCGGCAAAACCTTGGCCCTCCCACAGCGGGATCACCGGGTCGGCCACCAACGTTTGCATCAGGTAGTCACGCAAGCCGCCTTTGTATTGCCAAGTTTGGTGATCGCGGCTTTTTTCGTTGGCGAGCGTCACCGTCACACCCGGCATCAGCACGGCTTTGCTGCGCAGCAAATGCACCAATTCACCCATGGGCAACTGGCTGGATTCAAAATATTGGGCATCGGGCCACACACGCACCGTGGTGCCCTGCTTGCGCTCTCCGGCCTGTAAGGGGCGCACTTGCAAGGGTTCGACCACATCGCCCCCAGCAAAAGCCAACTGCGCCATTTGGCCTTCACGATGACTGGTCACTTCCAACCGGGTGGAGAGGGCATTGGTCACGCTCACACCCACACCATGCAAGCCACCAGAAAAGCTATAAGCCCCACCCTGGCCTTTGTCAAATTTTCCACCCGCGTGCAGGCGGGTAAACACCAACTCCACCACAGGGGCATTTTCTTCGGGGTGCAGGCCAAACGGAATGCCCCGGCCATCGTCCTCAATGCTGACCGAGCCGTCGAGGTGCAGACTCACTTTGATTTTTTTTCCATACCCGGCCAAGGCCTCATCGGCGGCGTTGTCTAACACCTCCTGCACGATGTGCAGCGGGTTGTCAGTGCGGGTATACATGCCGGGGCGCTGCTTGACAGGTTCTAGCCCCTTGAGCACACGGATCGAACTTTCAGAATATTCAGGAAGGGAGGTAGAAATAGGTTTGGCTGGCATGGGCGCGGATTCTAGGGGGTGGCGTCTCCAGCAGAATAATGCCCTTGCCATTACAGTTGTCCGATGTCTTCTCCACCGTCTCCACACAAACTCTCCATGTTCCAGGTGCTGGCCTGTGGTGCTGCCATCGTGACCTTATCGATGGGCATACGCCACGGCTTTGGCCTATGGCTGCAACCCATCACGCAAGAGATGGGCTGGACACGCCAATCTTTTGCACTGGCCATGGCTATACAGAATTTATCCTGGGGCGTGATTGGCGTTTTCATGGGCATGGCTGCCGACCGCTTTGGGGCTTTCAAGGTGCTGGCAGGCTGCGCGCTGCTGTATGCGCTGGGGCTGGCAGGCATGGCTTGGTCACCCAACACCACGGTGTTTGCCCTCACGGCTGGGGTGCTGATTGGTGCGGCGCAAGCGGGCACCACCTATGCCGTGATTTATGGCGTGCTGGGCCGCCAAATTGCCCCCGACAAACGCTCTTGGGCCATGGGTGTGGCCGCTGCCGCAGGCTCCTTCGGGCAGTTTTTGATGGTGCCAGTAGAAGGCTTCTTGCTCAATACCTTGGGCTGGCAGCAATCTCTCTTGGCGCTGGGGGTCATGGTGCTGTTTATCATGCCACTGGCACTGGGCCTGCGAGAGCCGGGCTTTCAGGGCAGCGCACCAGCACACCGGGGGCAAAGCATTGGCCAAGCCCTGAGCGAGGCTTTGCGTTACCCCAGCTTTTTGTTTTTGACCGCCTCTTATTTTGTCTGTGGCTTTCAGGTGGTGTTTATTGGTGTGCACATGCCCAGCTACCTGCGCGATCATGGCCTCTCGCCCGAGGTGGGTAGCCACGCATTGGCACTGATTGGCCTGTTCAATGTGGTTGGCTCTTACCTGACCGGCAGTCTGGGCCAGCGCCTGCCCAAACGCTACATTCTGGCTACTATTTATTTCACACGTTCGGTGGCCATTGTGTTGTTTTTGTGGGCGCCACTGTCGCCTTGGTCGGTGTATTTGTTCTCGGCGGTGATGGGCGCTTTGTGGCTGTCTACCGTACCTCCCACCAATGCCACGGTAGCCCAAATCTTTGGCGTGCAGCATTTGTCCATGCTGGGAGGGTTTGTATTCTTTAGCCACCAACTGGGCAGCTTCATGGGTGTCTGGTTGGGTGGTTACCTGTACGACCAAACGGGCAATTACAACATCGTCTGGATGATTTCTATCGTGCTTGGGGTGTTGGCTGCTTTGGCCAGCTTACCGATCAAAGAGCAGTCCATCCAACGCCCAGCCATGCAGGGAGCTTGAACCATGCCCACATCCTCCATCACACCACGGCCCCAACCCTCTTGGCAACGAGGGCTGGCCGTCAGTGCTGCCATACTGGTGCTGCTGGCTGTATTTGCCCTCTATACCCAGCCCAGCTTTATGGTACTGCTGGCCGATCAGGTTTGGTCGTGCTTCTAACCCAACGCGCCCCACTGTCGGCCTGCCCTGCCTCTAGTTAGAATGCCCTTTTACCCGTTTACCACTGCGGACATGACCACTTCCAGCGTCTCCCTCACCGGCAGCATCGTCGCCCTCGTCACCCCCATGCACGAAGACGGTAGCGTCGATTACCCCACCCTGCGTCAACTCATCGACTGGCATATTGCCGAAGGCACCGACTGCATTGGTGTGGTTGGCACCACGGGCGAGTCACCCACCGTCAACGTGCAAGAGCACTGCGAAATCATCCGCGTGGCGGTAGAGCAAGCAGCCAAGCGCGTGCCCATCATGGCCGGTTGCGGTGCCAACTCCACGGCCGAGGCCATTGAGCTGGCCCGCTTTGCCAAAAGCGTGGGTGCCGACAGCCAACTGCAAGTGGTGCCCTACTACAACAAGCCCACCCAAGAGGGCCAATACCAACATTTCAAGGCCATTGCCGAGGCCACAGGCGACTTGCCCATTATTTTGTACAACGTGCCCGGCCGCTCGGTGGCCGATATGCAGCACGACACCGTGCTACGCCTGGCCCAAGTGCCGGGTATCATTGGTATCAAAGAAGCCACCGGCAATATCGAACGAGCACAATGGCTGATTCGTGATGTACCCCAAGGCTTTGGCGTTTACTCAGGAGACGATCCCACCGCCGTGGCGCTGATGCTGTGCGGTGGTCACGGCAATATCAGTGTCACAGCCAACGTGGCTCCACGCCTGATGCACGAGCTGTGCGCCGCGGCACGGGCAGGCAATATCAGCCGTGCCATGGAAATCCAATTCCAGCTGATGCCCGTACACAAGCACCTGTTTGTCGAGGCCAACCCCATCCCCGTCAAGTGGGCCATGCAACGCATGGGCCTGTGCGGTGGCACGTTGCGCCTGCCCATGACGACACTCAGCGCCAGCAACGAAGCAGTGGTAGAAGCCGCCCTGCGCAGCGCCCATCTGCTCTAAGCCCCGCGTGCCAGTCAAGTGCCTGTCTGTCTTTTTGAGGATTCCGTGAAACCAACCCCTATTGCACGACTGGGCCTGCTGGGCCTGACCATTGCGCTGTCTGCATGTTCTGCACTGGAAAGCGACAAAATCAACTACAAGAGTGCCACCAAGGCAGCCACGCTGGAGGTGCCGCCTGACTTGCAACAGCTCTCACGCGATACCCGTTATGCAACACCGGGCGGTGTGGTGTCGGCCAACGCCTTGCAAGCCAACCAAACTGCACTGCCTGTAGGCTCCACCACGGCCATCAACAATCTGGGGGATGTCCGCATTGAACGGGCAGGCAACCAACGTTGGCTGGTGGTCAACCGTCCGGCTGAGCAGCTTTGGGATCCGGTGCGGGAGTTCTGGCTAGAAAACGGCTTTGTGTTGGTCTTAGACCAAGCCAAAGTAGGCATCATGGAGACCGACTGGGCAGAGAACCGCGCCAAGATTCCGCAGGATTTCATTCGCTCCACGCTGGGCAAGGTGCTGGACGCTGTCTATTCCACAGGAGAGCGAGACAAATTCCGCATCCGGCTAGAACGCAACGCCAGCGGTGGCACCGAAATCTATGTCAGCCACCGTGGCATGATCGAGGTCTATACCAGCAGCAGCAAAGATGCCACGCGCTGGCAACCCCGCCCTACCGATCCCGAGCTAGAGACCGAATTTTTGCGCCGCATGATGGTCAAACTCGGTGCCAGCAAAGAGCAAGCCCAAGCCGTGACAGCCGCCACTGTGCCGCCCACCCCAGCAGCACGCATAGAAACTGCCAACAACACCTTGGTATTGCAACTGAACGAAGGTTTTGACAGGGCATGGCGTCGTGTAGGGTTGGCACTGGATCGCACGGGCTTCACCGTAGAAGACCGCGACCGCAGCCAAGGCGTGTACTTTGTCCGCTATGTGCCCGCCAATGCAAACAAGCAAGAGCCTGGCTTCTTCAGCAAGCTCTTCAACAGCACACCCACCATCACCCCAGAAAAATACCGGATTGTGGTGCGCAGCGAAGGCGATGCCTCTGCCATCTCGGTGCTCAATGCCAGCGGAGCCGCCGACACATCGACCAGCGCCGCCAGCATTGTGCGGGTGCTGGCAGACGAACTGAAGTAACAACCCCTCCGTCCTGCGGGACGGAATAAAAAAAGCCCCGTTGCGTTAGCACGGGGCTTGAACTTGTCCGGGGACACCCCCCGGATCAAAGCCGATTACTTGGCGGCAGCGGGTGCAGCAGCAGGAGCAGCGGCGGCAGCAGCTGCCTTGACTGCGTCAGCAGCGGCGGGGGCTGCAGCGGCTGCGTCAGCAGCAGCAGGAGCGGCGGCGGCAGGAGCTGCAGCGGCGGCGTCAGCAGCAGGAGCGGCGGCAGGGGCTGCAGGAGCAGCAGCGGGTGCCTCTACAGGAGCGGGAGCAGGTGCAGGAGCGGGAGTTTCTTTTTTGCCGCAGGCAGCCAAAGCGGCAGCAGCAATCAGCGAAGCGATGACGAGGGTCTTGTTCATTTCAGGTTTCCTAGTTGGACAGTCAAAAACGGGTTTGCCACCACGTCAGGCTTGGCGCAGCCAGCTACGCTTTGGCAAATGGACGCAAGAAATTTTGCGCCTGCTTACTTAATCACAATCCACGATTATATTGGGATTCCGTCAATACTGGCTAACGCTAACACATAGCCCCACACCCAAGGCGTTGCAACAATCAGACAGTCTGAGGCGAGAGTAGCTTCCATTTTCCTTACAGCCCCAAGGTCGTTGCAGGAAATCCGGGCGCACTCTTATTGTGCAGCCATTCGTTCAAGGTCTCGCGCAGCAAGACCCGGCGCTCGGGCTCTGTCCCAGTCACCCCCATACAACGCTCTGGATCAAGGCGCTGCAACACCCAGCTCGGTGACCAGATCGTACTGGGCAGATCCAGACGATCAGCCGCAGGACTGCGACGGCACGTCAGAAGATGATCCCAAGTGCGGCGCCACTGAACAAACCGGGCATGGCGGCGCACCAGTTCGTCATAGTTACAGGCCAGCAAGGTCATGCGCCGACCACTGCCCGCCCATGCCTGCAAAGACTCCACCACCGCCCGCTCACCCAAGGGCCAATCATGAAAATCGGCATCACTGAGGATGATCTCGCGCCAGCCTTGGGCAGCTGCGGCGGCCAGTGCATCGCGCACCAACTGCTGGAATGCCTCACGCCCCTGAAAACGGCCCTGAGGCAAAAAATCCGCAGATGTGTCCACCATATCAACGCTCAGAATTTGCAGGCTGGGCATGCAGCCAACCGGCATCACACCAAGAGGACAACAGTTCTAACGCATCGTCACTGGCACGGGCCAGCGCACGGGCATCGAGCGCACGGCCATTGGCTAACTGGCGCATCAGTTGCGCATCTTCGCCTGCGGCGCGGTAACTCTCACCATTGATGAAAACATGGTCGGCGTCATACATCATGCGGGTGCGCCGATCCAGCACTACCTGTTCCAACATGACCCCTTCTGGCCCTGGTTCAAACCAAACATTGGACTTCGGTTCAGTGAGGTACTCTCCCAAGGCACGTTCTAGGGCACGCGGCTGCTGTAAAGCCCATTCCAGTGCCTGACGGGCAAAGTCATGCAAGGCTGGGGGAATTTCTGCGGCCTCGGCCACGGCAACCTGTTGCGGATCACGGTAAAGCTGTTGATCTTGCTCGCCCTCATCCTCATCGGCCAGACGCACCAGCAGCTCTTGCGCCAAATTGACGCGCTCTGGCACACGAAAACCGACCGAATAGGTCATACAGTCGCCGCCCTCCGCAATGCCATCGTGTGCCCAACCGGGTGGCAGATAGAGCATGTCGCCCGGCTCCAACACATATTCTTCCTCTGGCTCAAACTGGGCCAGAATTTTCATGGGCACATCGTCACGCAACGTCAGATTTTTCTGGCGGCCAATGCGCCAACGGCGGCGTCCCTGGGCCTGAAGCAAGAACACGTCATAACTGTCAAAATGCGGCCCTACGCCACCACCATCGGTGGCATAGCTGATCATCAAATCATCCAACCGCGCATCGGGCACAAAACGGAATTGCTGCATCAGTGCGTGAATGGCATCGTGGTGCAAATCCACCCCCTGCACCAACAAAGTCCAGTGGGGACGTTGCAAAGGTGGCAAAGCCCGCCGTGATAGCGGGCCATGCCGCAGCGACCAAACACCTTCGACCTGTTGCACCAAACGCGACTCCACGCCCTCTTGGGCAGCCAGCGCAAACAATGCAGGGCGTGACAGCGGTGCCTTGAAACCAGCAATGGCTTGGCGTACCAATAAGGGCTTTTTCTGCCAATGACGACGCATGAACTGTGCAGGCGTCAGGCCAGCCAACAAGGCGAGGGGTTGCTTGGTATCCATGACAAAAATTCCGGCCCGGCAAAGGGCCTGTTGGTCAAACTGCGACAATTCTCCTATGGAAATCACCGAACAATGCGTAGTCGCACTCACCTGGACCCTGACCGACACCCTTGGCGAAGAGCTGGATGTATTGGAGGAACCCGTAGAATTTTTGGTGGGGGGCGATGATTTGCTGACCCGAATCGAAGAAGCCCTGCAAGGGTACAGCACAGGCGCAACACTGTCGCTGCACATCGAACCAGAAGAAGCGTTTGGCGACTTCAATGACCAATTGCTCTTTTTAGAGCCACGCAGCCTCTTTCCCACAGAAACAGAAGAAGGCATGGTGTTTGAAGGCCATGCTCTGCCCCCCGGCTGCAACCCCGATATGCCACACGATGCCATCTACACGGTGGCCGAGCTGTACCCCGACCATGTGGTGTTGGACGGCAACCACCCCTTGGCCGGAATCGCCATTCGGCTGCACCTGAAAGTTTGTGGCGTGCGTGAGGCCACGGAAGAAGAAATCGGCAGCGGCACCGCCGGAACTGGTTTTTTCCGCATTCAACCGCCAGCCCCTAACCAGCCCTTACTGCACTAGCACCGTGGGCAGGCACTGGCCTGCCCAACGCGCTCAATAGCGGGAAATCTGCCCTTGGTAGACCCGCACCCGATCGCCGGTACGCAAATCGCCCGGCGAAGGCACATCGTAGGAACGGGAACCGCCCCGATCCATGCGCAGGGTAATACGATAGCTGCGGGCATAGCCACCGCCACCAGAACGCTCCTCAATGGCATTGCCTACCACGGCACCGCCCACCACCCCTGCGGCAGTGGCTACCGCACGGCCACCACCGTGACCAATCTGGTTGCCCAACACGCCACCAATCACGGCGCCAGCCACCGCGCCAGCCCCAGAGGTCTGCCGTTGGTGTGATTGCAACACGTCAATTCGCGTGACATGGGCATATTCCGTACCCCGCGGAGCAGCGGCTGGACGACTCTGGTAGGCACCGCTGCTGGCATAAACCGGCTGTGGTGCAGGTTGCTGGGTGGCACAGGCCGTCAAGACAGCACAGGCAATCACAGAGACAGCGCCGGTAGTACAGCGCAAAAAACTTGGCATGGTTCAACAAACTCCTGAAAAATGTGGCGTTCAAGCCGTGCCGGTGGAGCCATAACCGCCCTCACCACGCACACTGTTGGCAGCAAATTCCTGCACAACCTGAAACTGTGCCTGCACCACGGGCACGATCACCAATTGTGCCAACCGCTCCATTGGCTCCACGGTGAAAGGCACGCTGCTGCGGTTCCAAGCACTGATCATCAGTTGACCTTGGTAATCGCTATCGATCAAACCGACCAAATTGCCCAGCACAATGCCATGTTTATGCCCCAGCCCTGAGCGCGGCAAAATCAACCCGGCATAACCCGGATCACACAAATGAATAGCCAGCCCAGTAGGCACCAATTGCCAAGCATTAGGCTCTAAGGTCAGGGGCGCATCCAGACAGGCACGCAAATCCAAACCGGCACTGCCGGGGGTAGCGTAAGCGGGCAGTTGCTCTGCCATGCGTGCATCCACAATTTTGACGTCAATTTTCAATTTTTTCTTTCATGGTGACGCCGTTGCGCCAAAGAACGGATTTCTTGTTGGAGTCGCTGTAAACCAGAACGGGCTATATCAGAGGCAGGTGCTTGGTCAGACAAAGCCGCCAGCGCCCGTCCCCCAGCAAACCAGACGGCAACCATCAGTATCAGCAAAGGCACCGAGCCATGATCAAGCAACAGCCAAGCCGCCAAATGGGCCAGTGTCAACCAAAGCAGAACGGTACGCCCCTTGTGCAACGCCGAGAGTACCGCAGCCCATTGGGTGGCTAACGGCAATGTGGGTTGCGCAGTAGTGGTGGTTGCTTTGGAGGCTTTGACCGAGGAGGCAGTGCTGCTTGTGGAAGGCGCTTGCGGGCTGGCAGTCGGTGGTGGTGCAGCCGTGGTCAAGTGCTCTAAATAGCGCACAAAGTCACCGTTGGGTGGTGTGTCCCAGTTGTTTTGGTAAGGGTTGAGGGACATCAGTGACCTCCAGCAATAGCTTTAAACCGCTTTGGAATCCAAGGGCAGGCGCTGAGCAATCTCCACAACCAACTGCTGTGCCAACTCCCGCTTGGAAGCATGGGGCAGTTCGCGGTGGCCTGCCGCATCCACCAACAACAACGCATTGTCATCGCGGCCAAAGGTGGCTGGGCCAATATTACCCACCAGCAACGGCACGCCTTTGCGCTCCCGCTTGGCCGTAGCGTGTTGCAGCAAATCATGGCTTTCAGCGGCAAAACCCACGCAAAATAAGTCGCCAGTCTGCGCCCGCTCCGACTGCGCTACCGTGGCCAGAATATCCGGATTTTCGACAAAAGACAGCCCAGGCACTTCGCCCGAACCATCTTTTTTGATTTTTTGCTGCGAGGAATGGGCCGGACGCCAATCGGCCACAGCAGCAGTAGCGATAAAAACGCTGGCCGCTGGGGCTTGCTGCATCACAGCGTGCAGCATCTCTTGGGCTGATTGCACATGAATACGCTGCACGCCTCTGGGCGTAGGCAAATGCACTGGCCCCGCCACCAAGGTCACTTGGGCACCTGCCTCCTGTGCAGCACGGGCAATGGCAAAACCCATTTTGCCGCTGGAGTGGTTGGTGATGCCGCGCACCGGATCGATGGCTTCAAAGGTCGGGCCTGCAGTGATTAACACCTTGCGGCCTGCGAGGCGCTTGGGCGTAAAAAAGGCAATCACCTCTTCCAACAATTCGGCAGGCTCTAGCATCCGGCCATCGCCAGTCTCGCCGCAAGCCTGGTCGCCGTGGCCTACACCCAGTACCACAGCGCCGTCTTGGGCCACTTGTGCCAAGTTGCGTTGTGTGGCCGGGTGCGCCCACATCTCCCGGTTCATGGCCGGTGCCAGCAGCAACGGCACACGTTCTATCGGGCGGGCCAAACACATCAAACTGAGCAGCTCGTCGGCCCGGCCTTGTACCAACCGAGCGATAAAGTCGGCGCTGCACGGTGCCAACAAAATAGCATCGGCCTCGCGGCTGAGGTTGATATGCGGCATGTTGTTGGCCTCGCGCGCATCCCATTGCGAGCCATACACAGGCCGATTGGACAGCGCCTGCATCGTCACTGGGGTGATGAACTGCGCAGCCGCCTCGGTCATCACCACCTGTACGGTAGCCCCCGCCTTGATCAACAGGCGACACAAGTCCGCCGATTTATAACAAGCCACGCCCCCACTGAGGCCCAGCACAATATGTTTACCAGCAAGCTCTTTCATAGGGGCGCAATTTAGCAGAGACCCCACAGCACAAAGGAGGCCACCTATAATTCCGATTTCCCACCCCCTATAAATGACATGACCAAATTTGTCTTCGTCACCGGCGGTGTGGTGTCTTCCCTGGGCAAGGGAATCGCCTCAGCCTCCCTTGCCGCGATTCTCGAATCGCGGGGCCTCAAAGTCACCCTCATCAAGCTCGACCCTTACATCAACGTCGATCCGGGCACCATGTCGCCATTCCAGCATGGCGAGGTTTTTGTGACCGACGACGGCGCCGAAACCGACCTCGACCTGGGCCACTATGAGCGTTTCATCGAAACGCGCATGAAGAAGTCCAACAACTTCACCACGGGCAAAATTTACCAGTCGGTGCTAGAAAAAGAGCGCCGGGGTGATTACCTCGGCAAGACCGTGCAGGTCATTCCACATGTGACCAACGAGATCCAAGAGTACATCAAACGCGGTGCAGGCATTGGCACGCCCGATGCAGTGGATGTAGCCATCTGCGAAATCGGTGGCACGGTAGGCGATATTGAATCACTGCCCTTCTTAGAGGCCGTGCGCCAATTGAGCCTCAAGCTCGGCCCCAACAACGCCGCTTTTGTCCACCTCACCTACTTGCCTTGGATTGCAGCTGCGGGCGAACTCAAGACCAAGCCCACCCAGCACACCGTGCAAGAGTTGCGCAAAATCGGTATCCAACCCGATGCGCTGCTGTGCCGTGCCGAGCACAAGGTGCCACCCGACGAGCGCGCCAAAATCTCGCTGTTTACCAACGTGCCCGAGTGGGGCGTGATCAGCATGTGGGATGTAGACACCATCTACAAAGTACCGCGCATGTTGCACGAACAGGGCTTGGATGGCCTGATTTGCGACCGTTTGCGCCTGCACACTCCCCCCACCAGCCTCAAACGCTGGGATGCACTGGTCTATGAAACCGAGCATCCGCAAGGCCAAGTCCGGATTGCCATGGTGGGCAAATACGTTGATTTGTCCGACAGCTACAAATCGGTCAATGAGGCACTGCGCCACGCCGGTATGCAAAGCCATGTGCGCGTCAAAATTGACCACATCGACTCCGAAACCATCACCCCTGAGGGCGTAGCCAGCTTGGGGCAGTACGATGCCATTTTGGTGCCCGGTGGTTTTGGTCAACGCGGTGTAGAAGGCAAAATTTGCACAGCCCAATATGCCCGTGAGCACCAAGTGCCCTATCTGGGCATCTGCTTGGGAATGCAAGTGGCTACCATCGAATATGCCCGCCATGTGGCCGGTTTGGCAGGTGCCAACAGCACCGAGTTTGACCCCCAAACCAAGCACCCGGTTATCGCACTCATCACCGAGTGGAAAGATGCTGATGGCAGCATCCAAAAGCGCAATGCAAGTTCCGACTTGGGCGGCACCATGCGCCTGGGCGCACAAAGCTCGGATGTGGCTCCCGGCACCTTGGCGCACAGCATCTATGGCGATGTGGTCACCGAGCGCCACCGTCACCGCTACGAAGCCAACGTCAACTACCTCGACAAGCTGCGCAAGGCCGGGTTGGTGATTTCTGCCCTAACGCAGCGTGAGCACCTGACCGAAATCGTTGAACTGCCACAAAATGTCCACCCGTGGTATGTGGGTGTGCAGTTCCACCCCGAGTTTAAATCAACACCGTGGGCTGGTCATCCGCTGTTCAATGCCTTTATCAAGGCAGCCATTGCCCACCAGCAAGCGCAAAAACCAGCACAAGCAGCTCCAGCCACCACCACGGAGGCCAACGCATGAAGCTGTGTGGCTTTGATGTCGGCCTGGATCAGCGGTTCTTTCTGATCGCGGGGCCGTGCGTGATCGAATCTGAACAATTGCAGATGGATGTGGCCGGGCAACTGAAGGAAATCTGCGCCAGCTTGGGTATTCCATTCATCTTCAAGAGCAGCTTTGACAAGGCCAACCGCTCCTCCGGCACCAGCTTTCGTGGCCCCGGTATGGAAAAAGGGCTAGAAATTCTGGCCAAAATCAAGCGCGAGCTGAATGTGCCGGTGCTCACCGATGTGCATACCGAGGCCGAGGTGCCCCATGTGGCAGCTGTGGTTGATGTGCTGCAAACCCCGGCCTTTTTGTGCCGCCAAACCGACTTTATCCACGCTGTGGCGCAGTCGGGCAAGCCGGTGAACATCAAAAAGGGGCAATTTTTGGCTCCACACGACATGAAAAATGTCATCGACAAAGCCCGCGCCGCTGCCCGCGAAGCAGGCTTGCCCGAAGACAACTTCATGGCCTGTGAGCGCGGTGCCAGCTTTGGTTACAACAATCTGGTCTCAGACATGCGCAGCTTGGCGATTTTGCGCGAAACCGGTGCGCCGGTGGTGTTTGATGCCACGCACAGCGTGCAACTGCCCGGGGGCCAAGGCACCAGCAGCGGCGGCCAGCGCGAGATGGTGCCCGTGCTGGCCCGTGCTGCTGTGGCTGTGGGCGTGGCGGGGTTGTTTATGGAAACCCACCCCAACCCGGCCCAAGCCCTGAGCGATGGCCCCAATGCTGTGCCGCTCAAGCACATGAAGGCGCTGCTAGAAACCCTGGTGGCGCTAGACACCGTGACCAAAAAGAACGGTTTTCTCGAAGACCACTTCAGCGCCTGAAGTAGCCTCCTCCCTGTTTGTTAGCTAGAAATGGAAAAATACCATGAGTGCAATCGTTGATATCGTAGGCCGCGAAGTACTAGACAGCCGTGGCAACCCCACCGTCGAATGTGACGTGCTGCTCGAATCGGGCGTGATGGGCCGTGCTGCCGTACCTTCGGGTGCCTCCACCGGCTCGCGTGAAGCCATTGAACTGCGCGATGGCGACAAAGGCCGCTACTTGGGCAAGGGCGTGCTCAAGGCCGTAGAACACATCAACAGCGAAATCGCCGAAGCCATTCTGGGCTTGGACGCGGCTGAACAAGCCTTCCTAGACAAAACCCTGATTGACTTGGACGGCACCGATAACAAAGGCCGTTTGGGTGCCAATGCCATTTTGGCTGTGTCGATGGCTGTGGCCCGTGCTGCCGCTGAAGAGGCAGGCCTGCCCCTGTACCGCTACTTTGGCGGCATGGGTGCAGTGCAAATGCCCGTGCCCATGATGAACGTGATCAACGGCGGCGCACATGCCAACAACTCGCTGGACATCCAAGAGTTCATGATTATTCCAGTGGGCGCACCCACGTTCCGCGAAGCCATTCGCTGGGGCGCTGAAGTGTTCCACGCCCTGAAAAAAATCATCCACGACAAAGGCATGAGCACCGCCGTGGGTGACGAAGGTGGTTTTGCACCTTCCGTCGAGAACCACGAAGCCGCTATCCAACTGATTTTGCAAGCCATCGATGCCGCCGGTTACACCGCTGGCGAACAAATCGCCTTGGGCTTGGACTGTGCTGCCAGCGAGTTCTACAAAGACGGCCACTACGTACTGGAAGGCGAAGGTGGCCTCAAACTCACGGCCCAGCAATGGACGGACATGCTGGCTACTTGGTGCGACAAGTACCCCATCATCAGCATCGAAGACGCGATGCACGAAGGCGATTGGGACGGCTGGAAGCACATCACAGAGCGTTTGGGCAAAAACGTGCAATTGGTGGGTGATGATTTGTTCGTGACCAACACCAAGATTTTGCAAGAGGGCATCGACAAGGGCATCTCCAACTCGATCCTCATCAAGATCAACCAAATTGGCACCCTGTCTGAGACATTCGCCGCCATCGAGATGGCCAAGCGCGCCGGTTACACCGCCGTCATCAGCCACCGCTCGGGCGAAACCGAAGACAGCACCATTGCCGACATTGCCGTAGGCACCAACGCTGGTCAAATCAAAACCGGTAGCCTGAGCCGTTCCGACCGCATGGCCAAGTACAACCAACTGCTGCGCATCGAAGAAGACTTGGGCGAAGTGGCTTATTACCCAGGCCGTCGCGCGTTCTACAACCTGCGTTAAACCACTGATGCACCTGCCCTTGGCAAACTCGTCACCTGAACGGCAAACGCTATGACCCCACGCATTGTGGTTCCGGTGGTCTTGCTCACCTTGTTGGCGATGCTGCACGCCCAGCTTTGGCAAGGGCGGGGCAGCATTCCCTATGTGCGGGAGATGCGCCAGAAAATCGCACTCCAGCAAGAAACCAATGCCAAGGCGCTGGCAGAAAACCAACGCCTACAGTCCGAGGTACAAGACCTTAGGGAAGGGCTGGACATGGTAGAAGAAAAAGCCCGCAGCGAGCTGGGCATGGTCAAGCAGGGCGAGATTTTTGTGCAATACACCCCGCGTTGATTTTTTCCATGCCACCCGCACCAGCACCACTGGGTGGCAAGGTTTTTAATGCACGCTGTCAGGCACAGGTGGCTGCTGTGCTGGTGATGCAAAAATCTGTGCCGCATCTACCGGGTCAAAGCGGTATTGCTGGCCGCAGTATTCACAGCCCACTTCAATTTGCCCCTGCTCGGCCAGCACGCTCTCGGCTTCGGCCACCCCCAAGCTCTGTAACATGCGGCTCACGCGCTCACGGCTGCAAGAGCAGGCAAAGCGCGGGCCTTGCTCGCCTTGCAGAGGTTCAAAGCGCAGCAGTTTTTCTTCCCAAAACAGGCGACGCAAAATGGTGTCTACATCCAGCGTCAGCAGCTCGTCGCGGGTCAGGCTGGCCGCCAAATGGGCAATACGGTTGTAGTCTTCATTCAGGCCCATTTGATCGGCTTCGGCGCTGTGGGCGTGGCTTTGGGCAAGGTTGCCTTCGCCCTTCATCGGCATACGCTGTACCAACAGCCCGGCAGCCACACTGTCATTGGCCGCTAGCACCAGCGTTGCATCCAATTGTTCGGATTGCAGCATGTAATGCGATAGCACATCCCCCAAGTGGTCGAGCTTGCGCCCCTGCGCATCTACCAGTGGCACTACCCCTTGGTAGGGCTGCTGGCCCGGAAACCTGTCTTTGGGGTCTAAGGTGATGGCACAGCGGCCACCACCATGCACATTCACCAAATGGCTCAGGGCAGCGTCATCGGCCACGGCCCCTTTGAGCGTGGCAGTGGCGCGCAATTGCAAATCCGATTGCACTTCGGCTACTGCTACCTTGACGGGGCCATCCCCAAAAATTTGCAGTACCAGTGCCCCATTGAACTTGATACCCGATTGCATCAATACCCCTGCCGCCACCATCTCACCCAGCAGCTCACGCACTGGCACAGGGTAGGGGCCAGTGGCCGTATTAGCAGTGCGGCGTTGCAAAATTTCAACCCAAGCATCGGTCAGACGCACAATGGCCCCACGCACGGGCTGGCCGTCAAACAAGAATTTGTGAAGTTCAGACACGCAAAAATTTTCCTGCAATCAAAAAAGAACGATCAGCCGATTTTTCGTAGTCCACCGCGAAAGCGGCGGGCATTGTCAATGTAATGGGCTGCGCTGCGGCGCAAGCCTTCTATCTGCTCTGGGGTGAGTTGGCGCACCACTTTGGCCGGAGTGCCCATAATCATGGAGCCATCAGGAAACTCCTTGCCCTCCGTGACCAAAGAGCCTGCGCCCACCAAGCAATGACGGCCAATGCGGGCGCCATTGAGCACCACAGCGCCAATCCCAATCAAGGACTCATCACCAATCGTGCAACCATGCAGCGTCACTTGGTGGCCCACCGTCACGCGCTCGCCCACCACCAAAGGCTGCCCCGCATCGGCGTGTAGCACGCAAGCATCTTGGATATTGCTGCCCGCACCAATGGTGATGGCATCGGTATCACCACGCACCACCGTGCCAAACCAAACGCTAGCCTCCTCACCCAGTATCACTTGGCCGATGACTTGGGCGCTATCAGCCACCCACGCCAACGCTGCCACCTGCGGCACCATGCCATCGAGTTCATAAATTGCCATTGGGATTTGTCGTCCTGTGAATGCGATTGCCTAGAATTGTAGAGATGGAACTCCGCCACCGTGCCTTACAGGTTTTGTGCCTTGCCCACCCCGACGAAAAAGCCACTGCTGCACTGGCCTTGTATGCTGTGGCAGATCAGTGCAGCATCGCCACCACGGCACCTGTGCCACCCTCAAACCCCGAAGCTTTACCAGGTCGGCCAGAGCGCCCCGTGCTGCTGCACCACACCGCTGTCAAACGCCGTTCGCCAGCCACCCCTGAGGGCCGTGCCATATTGCTGCATGCCATTGCACACATCGAGTTCAATGCCATCAATTTGGCACTGGATGCCATTTGGCGCTTTGATGGTATGCCAGCGGCCTTTTACCAAGACTGGTTGCGGGTGGCTGCCGAAGAAGCCAAACACTTTCAATTGCTCCGGGACTTGTTGCGCACACTGGGCCATGACTACGGGGACTTTCCAGCCCACCAAGGGCTATGGACGATGTGCGAAAAGACCCAACACGACATCGTGGCCCGCATGGCGCTGGTGCCACGCACACTAGAGGCCCGTGGACTGGACGCCACGCCACTGATACAGCAAAAACTGCGGCAGGCCGGCACCACCGATGCACTGCAAGCTGTGGCTGTTCTAGACATCATCCTGCGTGAAGAAGTTGGCCATGTTGCCATCGGCAACCACTGGTACCGTTGGCTTTGCGTGCGCGATGGCCTGAATCCAGAAACACACTACACCACGCTGGTGCAGCACTACCAAGCCCCCCGACCCAAGCCACCATTCAACGAAACTGCCCGACGGCAAGCTGGCTTTACGGATACCGAGCTGGCTTGGCTGCTGTATACAGACTGACCCTGTGTCCAGACACGGCCTCCATACTTCCTAAAATAGCCAGACAGCTGCACTCAGCAGCACCTACCGGAAAAAATACACACCATGTCGAGCACATCCGCCGATCAGACCAGCGCCACCATGATCGCCCGTCAGGCCATCGTTAATGCCCAACATATCGTCATCGGCTACGAACTGTTCAACCGCTCTCGCCCTGAACCCACCCATACGGCTGCCACTGATGTTGCGCTGGTATTTACCGCCCTCTCGCACGCGGGCACCGATGAACTGGTCGGAAAGAAACTGATCTTCGTCAATTGCACCCACGAAAGCCTGGTCGGTGGGCACCTGGAACTGGTAGACCCAGAAAAGGTGGTACTAGAAATCCCACCACTGGGCCATGCGGCCTCTGAAGAAGTAGCCGCCCGCTTGCCCACCTTGGCCGCCTTGCGTGCCCGTGGCTTTCACCTTGCGTTTAACCATACGGTGCTGCAATCGGCCTACATGCCTTGGTTGCCACTGGCCGACTACATCAAACTCGACCTGTCGGTGCTGGCCCCCGACCAGCTGGCCGTGCTGATCAACTACGCCCAGCGTCACAGTGAAGCCGATTTGATTGCCGAAAAAGTAGAAACTGCCCAACAGTACGACATGGTTTCCACCCAAGGCGTACAGATGTTCCAAGGCTACTGGTTTGCCCGGCCCGCCTTGGTGCGCGCCAAACTGGTCTCGCCTGCACAAAGCAGCATTCTGGAGTTGATCAATCTGGTGCGCAAGCAAGCCAGCACCGAAGATATCGAAGAAGTCCTGAAAAAGGATGCGGGGCTGGCATTCAACCTGATGCGACTCATCAACTCATCGGGCTTCGGCCTGGCCCGCGAGATCACTTCGTTCCGACAGGCAGTGATGCTGATGGGCCTGAAAAAACTCTTCCGCTGGGCGGCCCTGCTCTTGACCACATCACGCCAAGGAGGCACCCCTCCCTCCGTTGGTCAAACCGCCGTGGTGCGGGGAAGGCTGATGGAACTCTTGGCCTTGGAGAAGAAATTGCCACAAGATGAAACCGATCAAGCCTTTGTGATCGGCATCTTCTCTTTGCTCGATACCATGTTGGGCATGCCCATGGAGACCGCCCTCAGCTTGGTCAGTGTCCCCCCCAGCACGGAAGCCGCACTGCTACACAATGCAGGCGTGCTGGGCCATCTCTTGTCGCTGGCCAAGGCCTGTGAATCGGGCGATGACAACGCCTTTGACCATGCTGCCACCTCGTTGCAACTGAGCAGCCAACAGATCAACAGCGCCCATTTGCAAGCCCTGGCTTGGGCTGACCACTTTGCTGATTGATCCCCACCGCGGCAAGATGGCATCATCGCTCCTAGAATCGAAGCAAACCCACCTTCTTGTAGCCATGTCCAGCACGCCCGAACTACCCGTCTCAGCCTCTTCTGTCACCCCGGAGGACAACTCTGCGGACAATCTGGCCGTGATTGCACGCCAGGCCATTGTGGACGAGCACCGTGCCGTCTTTGGCTACGAACTTTTCGACCGCTCCACGGCCTCCAATGCCCACAGTGCCGACAGCGATGCAGCACTGTTGTTCAATGCCCTGTCTTACATCGGCACCGAATCCTTGGTCGGGCAAAAACTGGTGTTTATCAACTGCACCCACGAAAGTCTTTCTGGGGGCCATCTGGAGCTGATTCACCCCGAAAAGGTAGTGTTGGAAGTACCGGCCCTGCCCCAAGGCGCCAGCCACGAGGACATTGAAAGCCGTCGCCCCGTCTTAGAACAACTGCGCCGCCAAGGCTTTCGCTTGGCCTTCAGCGAGCAAGTGCTGACCCCAGACTACCTCAGCTGGTTGAACTTGGCAGCTTTTGTCAAGCTGGACATGACCACCTTCCCAGCCGAACAAGCCAAACCCTTGGTGCGTTTTGCCCAAGAACACAGTTCGGCCCGTTTGGTAGCAGAAAAGGTGGAATCCGCAGAGCAGCATCAGCTGATGGCTAGCTTGGGCGTGCATCTGTTCCAAGGCTACTGGTTTGCCAAACCTGCACTGGTCAAGGCCCATACCATCCGGCCATCGCAGGCCACAGTGATTCAGTTGATCAATTTGGTGCGCAAGCAAGCCACCACAGCAGAAATTGAAGACCTGCTCAAAAAAGACCCCACCCTGTCTTTTAACCTGTTGCGCTTCATCAACTCTTCAGGCTTTGGTTTGTCGTGCGAAATCACGTCCTTCCGGCATGCCGTCATGATTCTGGGTCTGCGCAAGCTGTTTCGCTGGGCAGCCTTGCTCTTGACAACATCACGGGCTGGTGGCTCGGCCCCTGCGGTCGGCACGACTGCCGTGGTACGAGGCCGACTGATGGAGTTGCTTGCCGCCGAACTGATGCCCCCCGAAGAATGCGACAACGCCTTTGTGGTCGGGGTGTTTTCGCTGCTAGACACCATGCTCGGTCTACCGATGGACAAGGCCTTGGAGTCGCTGGCCCTGCCCCAACCCGTAGTAGATGCACTATTGCACAATACCGGGCCTTTCGCACCATTTTTGGCCCTCACCAAAGCCTGCGAGAGTGGTGATGAGGCGGCCTTTGCCCTCAATGCCGAGGAACTGCACCTGTCCAACCGCCAAGTCAATTGGGCACACTTGCAAGCTCTGACCTGGGCAGAAAACCTCGACACCATGTAAGCCCCTTCCAGTGGCGTGGCTTGAGCGCCCAGATGCTACTGCCCCCAGCAAGGCTCTGGCGTACACACCACGGCTGCGTTGAGTCTTCTGATGTCTGCCATGCTGTGCAGCACAGCATGGGGCCGTCCACGCAGACCCGATTCAGCGACACGAAAAACTGGTAGGATTCCCGCGCGCCTGCCACATTTTGTTTCAAGAATATGGCTCGGCATTTTTATACCACTGATAAAAAATGGTGTTTCTCAGATTATCCATACAGGAGAACATTTCTTGATTCACTCCGACTGGAATAATTCAACCTTCTGGTCGCCCGTCACGTTGGGACTGGCCGGAAGTCTGGCAGTCATGGCCGTGGGCGGCTTCACACTGCTGCCCATCCTGTTGGCGGTGGCTTTGTTGGCCGCAGGTGTTTTTCTGGGTTGGCAAGCCCAACTCAATAAGCACAAGCAACTAGAGGCCCATTTGGTCAAGTTTTTGGCCGGGCAGCGGGAATTTGGCGAGAAGGTCACGCCCGTCTGGGCCGGACATATCAGCAACTCACGCACCCAGATGGAATCGGCCATCACCGCACTGACCAGCCGCTTCAGCGAAATCGTGCAACGGTTAGAAAAAACCGTTGCGGCAGCCAGTCAAGCCAGCACCTCCAGTGATGGACAAGGCTTGGACTTGGTAGATGTGGTGGCCCAGAGCCAACAAGAACTGACACAAGTCCTGACGTCGCAAACTTCGGCCATGAACAGCATGGCAGGCATGCTGGAGAAAGTGCAGTCTCTCAACCAGTTCACTAAACAGTTGGAAGACATGGCTACCGATGTAGCCAAGATTGCTTCTCAGACCAACCTACTGGCCCTGAATGCCGCCATTGAGGCGGCCCGCTCTGGAGAGCATGGGCGCGGCTTTGCCGTGGTAGCCAAAGAGTTCCGGATGCTCTCCAACCAGTCTGGAGAAACTGGCCGACGCATTGCCGAAATGGTCAAGGTCATCAGCGAGGCCATCAGCAGCACTTGCAACGCAGCACAACAATCGGTTCATCAAGAAGACCAAGCCATGCAGGCTTCGCAAGACCGCATTGTGAGCGTGCTAGAGAACTTTCGCAATATTGCCAGTGGTCTGATGGCATCCAGCGATTTGCTCAAACAGGAAAGCATGGCTATCCACGGCGATATTGGTGAAGCTTTAGTGAATTTGCAGTTCCAAGACCGAGTGAGTCAGATTCTGGTGCAGGTGGAGGGGAACATCCAGCAAATTCCCGTCTATTTCCTACGACATGAACAAGACTGCTTGAGTCGTGGAGACATGGCCCCGCTGGATGCCGAAGAATTTTTGGCCGAAATGCGTAAAACCTATGTCATGAAAGACCAGCATCTGGCACATGACCACAAAAGGATTGGCCCAGCCAGCCCCGCCAAAGCTGGTGCCGAAAAAACCGCTTCACCCACAACCACGTCCTCTGCGGACGATGACATTACTTTCTTTTAGGACGGCAGATGGCAAAAACAATCATGATTGTGGACGATTCAGCCTCTATCCGCATGGTGGTAGGTATCGCGCTGCGCGGTGCCGGCTACGAGGTAATCGAAGCCAAAGATGGCAAGGATGCTGTGGACAAACTCACAGGGCAAAAGGTGCATCTGATCATCAGCGATGTGAACATGCCCGTGATGGATGGCATCAGCTTTGTCAAGGCGGTCAAACAAATGCCCAATTACCGTTTCACCCCCATCATCATGCTCACCACCGAGTCGGATGAATCCAAGAAACGCGAGGGCCAGGCCGCTGGTGCTAAAGCTTGGGTGGTCAAGCCCTTCAAGCCGGAACAAATGCTCGGCGCCGTGCAGAAACTCTGTCTGCCCTAACACCGGCTGTTGCACCATGACAACCGCTACGTCCCTCCCGGTGTCCTTGCGCATCGATGGTGAAATGACCATCTACCGCGCGGCGGAACTCAAACAGTTGCTGTTGGAACCACTGCAACCCCATGCCACCGTCGAAGTCAATCTCTCTGGGGTCACGGAACTGGATACCGCCGGGTTGCAACTGCTGCTGCTGGCCAAACGTACTGCGCTCCAACAAGAAGGGCAATTGCGTCTGGTGGGCCACAGTCCGGCAGTGCTCAATGTGTTTGATCTGCTGAACTTGGCAGCCTACTTTGGCGACGACCTGGTCATCGCACACCCACCAGGCGCAGCACGCAACTGATCACAGGGGCCATCCCTGCAAGAAGGTCTGTCATGAATCTCGACCAAGCCCTACAAACCTTCCTGGTAGAAAGCCGGGAACTGCTCGAAGAGATGGAAACCTGCCTGCTCTCACTGGAGGAGGCGGAGGAAAAGTCTGAACTCATCAATGCCATTTTTCGGGCTGCCCACACCATCAAAGGTTCTTCTGGGCTGTTTGGTCTTGATGGTGTTGTGGCATTTACCCACGTCACCGAAAGCGTACTAGACCGGGTACGCGATGGCCGCATTGCGATCTCTGACCCCTTGATCGCCCTGCTGCTCTCCTGCCGTGACCACATTGGCACCCTGATTGATGCCGTAGCTGCCGATCAGGATACGACCGACCCCGCCCTGACCGCACAGGGAGCCCCCCTGCTGGAGCAGTTGCGCAGTTACTTGGGTGATCCTGCCACACCTGCCAGCTCCAACCTGGCTCCGGCCTCTGCTGCCGCTACCGAGCACACAGCACAACGCCTGCCACCTGCAATAGCAACACAAGACCATTGGCACATCTCGCTGCGCTTTGGGGCAGATGTGCTGCGCAATGGCATGGACCCCCTGTCATTTCTGCGCTTTTTGGAAACCCTCGGGCAAATTGGCGAAGTGCTGGTACTGCACGACAAGCTGCCCGAAGCCTCCAAGATGGATCCGGAGTCTTGCTATCTCGGTTATGAAATCGAGTTCAACAGCAATGCCTCCAAAGCAGCCATCGAAAACGTCTTCGAGTTTGTGCGCGACGACTGTCAGTTGCACATCGTGCCGCCACACAGCCGCACCAGCGACTACATCCGGATTCTGGAACAAGAGTCCCACGAAGCCTCCACACGCATCGGTGAAATGATGGTGCATTGTGGCGCTCTCACGCAGCAAGAGTTGGATACGGCACTGCACGCCCAAGCGGTAGCACCATCGCCCCCGCCACTGCTGGGCAAAGTGCTGGTGCAACAGCAGGCGGTAGTCCCGGAGGTGGTAGAGGCCGCCGCCAAAAAACAGGCACAACTCAAAGAGCTACATGCCCAAGAGAGCCGCTCCATCCGCATTGACGCCGACAAACTCGATCAATTGATCAATCTGGTCGGTGAGCTGATTATTGTTGGTGCGGGCGTGAACCTGGTGGCACAGCGGGCCAACATCACCGAACTGCAAGAACACACATCCAAACTGTCCAGCTTGGTGGAAGAGGTGCGCGACAGCGCACTGCAACTACGCATGGTCAAAATAGGTGCCACGTTCAGCCGCTTCCAACGGGTGGTGCATGATGTCTCGCGCGAGTTAGGCAAAGACATTGCACTGGTCATCAATGGGGAAGAAACGGAACTGGACAAAACCGTAGTCGAAAAAATTGGCGATCCACTGATGCACCTGGTGCGCAATTCGATGGATCATGGCATTGAATCGGCGGCTGATCGACTGGCACGCAGCAAGCCAGCACAGGGGGTGCTGCGGCTGAATGCCTTTCACGACTCTGGCAGCATCGTCATCACCGTTGAAGATGACGGTGGCGGCCTAAAACGAGACAAAATTCTGAGCAAAGCCATCGAGCGGGGGCTGGTCGAATCCGGGCATCACCTCACGGACAGCGAAGTCTATGCGCTGATTTTTGAACCGGGGTTCTCCACTGCCGATCAAGTCTCCAACCTTTCGGGACGTGGTGTAGGCCTGGACGTGGTCAAGCGCAATATTGCGGCCTTGCGCGGCAGCGTGAGCCTGCACAGTGAAGAAGGCCAAGGCACCACTGTGTCCATTCGCCTACCTTTGACTTTAGCCATCATTGACGGCTTTTTGGTAGAAGTGGACACCTCGGTATTTGCTATTCCGCTGGACATGATCGAAGAATGTGTCGCTTTTTCCGCCGAACCGGGGCACAACTACACCAATCTGCGCGGTGAGATTCTGCCCTTTATCCGCTTACGTGAATTGTTTGATATTCGCACTCCAGCCAAGCGGCGCGAGAACATCGTCGTACTCAAACATTCTGGTCAAAAGGCAGGCTTGGTGGTTGATACCCTGCTGGGAGAGTTTCAGACGGTTATCAAGCCCTTGGGGAAATTGTTCAATCAGGCCCGTTGCATCAGTGGTTCCACCATTCTCGGCAGTGGTGAGGTCGCATTGATTTTGGATGTTCCTGCCCTGATACAGCAAGCCACCCAAGGCCATACAGAATTCAAAAAGAGTGAAGCCCTTGCGTTGGCCTGAAATCCTGCTCTTGCCATGAAATAACACTCCGGCCCGAAGAAAGAACACTATGTTTAGAAACATAAAAATTGGCATTCGATTGGCTATTGGATTCTCCGCCACACTGACTCTTCTGGCGATTGTGGTCGGCATTGGCATGTCCCGCATTAACCAGATTAACGAGGATGTTCGCTCTCTGGTGCAGGAGGATTTTCCTAAAACAGTCATTGCCAACGCCCTGGTAGATGCTGTCAATGTCAATGCGCGGGTACTGCGCAATGCTTATATCTTCAAAGAGACTGAGATCCAAAAAGAATTGGATCGCTTGCCAGAGCAAAGTCGGATCATCTCGGAGAGCCTGGCCAAACTAGACAAAATGATCGAAACAGATGCAGGCAAGGCAAGTCTAGAAAAGGTCAAGGAAGCTCGCGCGGCCTACCTGAAAGAGATGAACCGCTATGTGGATCTGATCAAAGCAAGCCAACGCGAAGAAGC
Source organism: Giesbergeria giesbergeri (assembly GCF_054779375.1). NCBI lineage: Bacteria > Pseudomonadati > Pseudomonadota > Betaproteobacteria > Burkholderiales > Comamonadaceae > Giesbergeria > Giesbergeria giesbergeri. Next base: position 91,591 of record NZ_BAAGYJ010000012.1, read on the forward strand.
TGCGGGCATGTTGTCTGGCGCATTACGCAATAGCCAAGCCAACTATATTGCGGCGGTGCGAGGTTTGGTAGAGGGTCAAAGCACCCTGATTGTGCAGCGAGGCAAAGATGCTGAAGCCCTGGCAGCCAATGCAGAACGCCTGCTGCTCATCTTGGCAGTGGTGGCGGCCGTCCTGAGTGCGGTGTTGGGCTGGATGATCACCCGCAGTATTACTGCGCCTACGCAGCAACTGATGAACCATGCCAATGACATGGCAGCAGGCAACTTTGGTAATGTGCTGGCCCTGAACCAAAAAGATGAGATAGGTGCCTTGGCTCAATCGCTGGCTACCATGCAGGGTGCAGTGCAAGCCATGATCACCGATGCCAATTTGCTGGTCAATGCTGCCGTGCAAGGCAAACTGGCCACCCGTGCCGATGCCAACAAGCACCAGGGCGATTTCCGCAAGATCGTTCAAGGCGTCAATGACACGCTCGATGCCGTGATTGGCCCGCTCAATGTGGCCGCCAAATATGTCGAGTTGATCGCCATCGGCGACACCCCCAAACCCATCA
>NZ_BAAGYJ010000013.1:0-76377 GCF_054779375.1 Giesbergeria giesbergeri
CCGAAGGCAAAGAAATGGTGATGCCTGGTGACAACGTGTCAATCACGGTCAAGCTGATCAACCCCATCGCTATGGAAGAAGGTCTGCGCTTCGCTATCCGCGAAGGCGGTCGTACCGTCGGCGCTGGCGTGGTTGCCAAGATCCTCGCCTAATTTTCAGCTAAAAGGGGTATAGCTCAATTGGCAGAGCGTCGGTCTCCAAAACCGAAGGTTGTAGGTTCGATTCCTACTGCCCCTGCCATCTAATCATGGCAAAAGTTAAGCCCGCCAGTCTCTGGCGGGCTTCGCCGTCTGCAATGGCGTGGCGATACAGGAAAGCAGAGAATGACTACTTCGCAGGTTGAGACAGTAAATACTGGTGCAGACAAGGCAAAATTGGCTGCTGTGGCTGTGCTGGTGATTGCTGCCGTGGCTGCTTTTTATGCCTTCGGCAAACAAGGCCCAATAGTGCAGTGGGCGGCTTTGTTGGTTGGGTTGGTTGCTGCAGTGGCCGTTTTTCTCATTTCTGAACCTGGACGTCAATTTACTGCATTCGGTCGAGATGCCTGGCGCGAAGCTAAGAAGGTGGTCTGGCCCTCCCGTAAAGAGGCCGTGCAGATGACCCTCTATGTTTTTGGTTTTGTAGTGGTCATGGCACTGTTTCTTTGGATCACGGATAAAACATTGGAATGGGTGTTTTATGACCTTATTCTTGGTTGGAGAAAATAAATGACAGCTACCGTTGAAGTGGATGCCTCTGCGTCGGCTGCCAACTCAGCCCAGAATCCTGATCTGCGCTGGTACATCGTCCATGCTTACTCAGGCATGGAAAAGGCGGTGGAGCGCAATATTGCAGAGCGTGTAGTGCGTTCTGGTATGACCGCCAAATTCGGTCGTGTGTTGGTGCCGACCGAAGAAGTGGTCGAGATGAAAAACGGCCAGCGCAAAACCACTGAGCGCCGTTTATTTCCAGGTTACGTCTTTGTCGAGATGGTCATGGACGACGAGACTTGGCATTTGGTCAAGCACACCAGCAAAGTGACTGGCTTTGTGGGTGGCGCCAAAAATCGTCCAGCGCCTATCTCTGAAGACGAGGTGCAAAAGATCGTTAGCCAGATGCAAGAAGGCACCGATAAGCCTCGCCATAAGGTGGAGTTCATGGTGGGCGAGATGGTGCGCGTCAAAGAAGGCCCGTTCACCGATTTCAATGGCTCGGTGGAAGATGTCAATTACGAGAAAAATCGTGTCCGCGTTTCGGTCATGATTTTTGGCCGCTCCACACCTGTGGAGCTTGAATTTAGCCAAGTAGAAAAGACCTGATCTTTTTTTCTGGCATGGTTGATGGCACTTCCCGACTCAGTGCCTGGTTGATAAATCGAGTCGTTAACCCCGGGGAGCCTGTGCTGTGTCGCAGGCGTTGACCCGCAAGGAGTAAGTCATGGCGAAGAAAATCGTCGGCTTCATCAAGCTGCAAGTGCCAGCTGGTAAGGCCAACCCCTCACCACCCATTGGTCCCGCGCTGGGTCAACGTGGTCTCAACATCATGGAATTCTGCAAGGCATTTAATGCCCAGACCCAAGGTGTTGAACCCGGTCTGCCATTGCCTGTGGTGATTACCGCATTTGCAGACAAGAGCTTCACATTCGTCATCAAGACGCCTCCAGCCACTGTGCTGATCAAGAAAGCCATCAAGCTCGACAAAGGTTCTTCGAACCCCCTGAGCTCGAAGGTGGGCAAGATCACCCGCGAACAGCTGGAAGAAATTGCCAAGACCAAGATGAAAGACATGAACGCTGCCAGCTTGGATGCTGCTGTGCGTACGATCGCTGGTTCTGCCCGTTCCATGGGTGTGGCTGTGGAGGGTGTGTAAATGGCCAAGCTGACCAAGAAACAAAAAGCCCTGCAAGGCAAGGTCGAAACCACCAAGCTGTATCCTATCGCTGAGGCGCTGGTAATCGTTAAAGAGGCAGCTACTGCCAAGTTTGACGAGTCCATCGACGTGGCGGTGCAGTTGGGCGTAGATGCCAAGAAGTCGGATCAAGTGGTGCGTGGCGCTGTGGTGCTGCCCAATGGTACTGGCAAGACCACCCGTGTTGCTGTGTTTGCACAAGGTGCCAAAGCTGAGGAAGCTAAGGCAGCCGGTGCTGACATTGTGGGCATGGACGACTTGGCCGCTATGGTCAAGGCTGGCGATATGCCCTTTGACGTGGTGATCGCTGCGCCTGACGCTATGCGTGTGGTGGGTACTTTGGGTCAAATCTTGGGCCCCCGTGGTCTGATGCCTAACCCTAAAGTGGGCACTGTGACGCCTGATGTGGCTACGGCAGTGAAGAACGCCAAGGCTGGTCAGGTGCAGTTCCGTGTGGACAAGGCCGGTATCATCCACAGCACCATCGGTCGTCGTTCATTTGGCGATGATAAGTTGCAAGGCAACTTGGCTGCACTGATTGACGCCCTGAACAAGGCCAAGCCTGCTACCAGCAAGGGCTTGTATCTGCGTAAGGTGGCGGTTTCTTCCACCATGGGCCTGGGCGTCCGTGTGGATACGCAATCCATCGCAGCGTAATTGCAAAAAATCTTCGGGCTATCTGAAACGGTGGCCTGATGTGGTGGGCTGTAGTTCGTCAAAAAGCTACAGGCTATCCAAGACCGTTGGTGTGCCCGTCAAAAGGCACTTAAATACCTAAGCCAACGCAGATGGCGATCCCGCTGCAGATGGAATCTTTCCAAAACAGTTGGTCGCTGCAACAAGAGCGTGGGTTAGGGCTGCTGCCTGCACCCCACAATTTAAGGAGTAGACCTTGAGTCTTAATCGCAGTGAGAAAGAAGCGGTCATCAATGAAGTGACCAGCCTCGCCGCTAAAGCTCAAACGCTGGTGATTGCGGAATACCGTGGCATCACGGTGGCTGACATGACCAAACTGCGTGTCGATGCCCGCAGCAAGGGTGTGACCCTGAGTGTTCTGAAAAACACTTTGGCACGCCGTGCTGTGGCCGGTACCGGTTTTGACGTGGTGGCTGACCAGATGACTGGCCCGCTGATCTATGGCTTCTCTGAAGACGCAGTGGCTGCCGCTAAGGTGGTGGCCGACTTCGCGAAAACCAATGACAAGTTGGTGATTCGCGGTGGCGCGTTTGCAGGCAAGGCCTTGGATGTCGACGGTGTAAAGCAGTTGGCCAACATCCCTTCCAAGGAAGTGTTGCTGGCTCAGTTGCTGGGCTTGATGCAATCCCCCATCTCCCGTACGGCCCGCGTGTTGGCCGCACTGGCAGAGCAACGTGGCGCTGGCGCAGCAGAAGCTGCACCCGCAGAGGCTGTGGCAGCGTAATTGCGGCCCACCTGTAGTAACCAATATTGTTAGGAAATTCAAATGGCATTCGATAAAGACGCATTTTTGGCCGCGCTGGACAGCATGACGGTTCTGGAACTCAATGACCTGGTCAAGGCCATTGAAGAGAAGTTTGGCGTGAGCGCCGCCGCTATGGCTGCTCCTGCTGCCGCTGGTGCCGGTGCCGGCGCTGCTGCTGCTGAAGAGCAAACCGAGTTCAACGTCATCCTGACCGATGCCGGCGCCAACAAGGTGTCCGTGATCAAGGCTGTGCGTGAAATCACTGGCCTGGGCCTGAAGGAAGCCAAGGACGTCGTGGACGGCGCTCCTAAGGCTGTGAAGGAAGGCCTGTCCAAGGCTGACGCTGAAGCCGCTAAGAAGAAGCTGGAAGATGCTGGCGCCAAGGTCGAACTGAAGTAATCAGTTTTTCGATTAGGCTGGGGTCTCGGAAAAGAGACCCCAGCCTTTGGCGCTTATGGAGCTTTCTTCAGAGTGCACCAGAAAGCAGCAAAAATTGTTGTTTCCTAGTGTCTTCTGACCACCCGACAGCAGAAGATGCCTTGGTTCGGGCGATGTGCAAGGCATCGCCGTCCGCCATGGTTGGTAGTGGCCAACCGCCAAGCCCGCAGGGTGTGTTGCCCACGGGTCCGTCGTCGCAGACCCTGGACTCAAGTCTTTTCCCGGAGATCTCATGGCCTATTCCTACACCGAACGCAAGCGAATTCGCAAAAGTTTCGGCAGCCGCGACAGCGTGCTGGAGGTTCCTTATCTGCTGCAGATGCAGAAAGATGCATACACTGCCTTCCTGCAAGCGGACGTACCGCCTAAGAAGCGTACCAATGAAGGATTGCAGGCAGCGTTTAATGCCGCTTTCCCGATTGTGTCGCACAACGGTTTTGTCGAGATGAAGTTTCTCGAATACAACTTGGCCAAGCCTGCTTTTGATGTGCGCGAATGCCAGACCCGTGGTTTGACTTTTGCTTCGGCGGTGCGCGCCAAGGTGCAGCTCATCATTTATGACCGCGAGTCTTCCACATCACAATCCAAAGTGGTCAAGGAAGTGAAAGAGCAAGAAGTGTACATGGGCGAAGTACCGCTCATGACCACTAAAGGCTCGTTCATCATCAATGGTACTGAGCGCGTGATTGTGTCGCAGTTGCACCGTTCCCCAGGCGTGTTCTTTGAACACGACAAGGGCAAGACGCACAGCTCGGGCAAGTTGTTGTTTTCGGCTCGTATCATTCCTTACCGTGGTTCGTGGCTCGATTTCGAGTTTGATCCCAAGGATGTTTTGTATTTCCGTGTCGACCGTCGTCGCAAGATGCCGGTCACGATTTTGCTCAAGGCGATTGGTCTGAATCCCGAATCGATCTTGGCCAACTTCTTTGTCAATGACAATTTCCGTCTGATGGACAACGGTGCCCAGATGGAATACGTGGCCGAACGTCTGCGCGGTGAAGTGGCCCGTTTTGATATCACGGACAAGTCTGGCAAAGTCGTGGTGGCCAAAGACAAGCGCGTGACGGCTCGCCACACGCGCGATTTGGAGCAATCCGGCACGACCCACATCACGGTGCCCGAGGATTTCTTGTTGGGCCGTGTGGTGGCTCGTGCGGTGGTCGATCCCGATACGGGCGAAATTTTGGCCAAGGCCAACGAAGAGCTGACCGAAGCGTTGTTGAAGAAGCTGCGTTCGGCGGGCGTGCGTGATTTGCAGTGCATCTATACCAATGAGCTCGATCAAGGCGCTTATATCAGCCAGACCTTGCGCATTGACGAAACCACCGACGAATTCCAAGCCCGTGTTGCCATCTACCGCATGATGCGCCCCGGCGAGCCGCCCACTGAGGATGCTGTGCAGGCGTTGTTCCAGCGGCTGTTCTACAACCCCGATACCTACGATCTGTCGCGCGTGGGCCGGATGAAGTTCAATGCCAAGGTGGGTACAGATGGGGCTACTGGCCCGATGGTGCTGACCAATGAAGACATCTTGGCTGTGGTCAAGATCTTGGTGGACTTGCGCAACGGTAAGGGCGAAGTGGACGACATTGACCACTTGGGCAACCGTCGTGTGCGCTGCGTGGGCGAATTGGCCGAAAACCAGTACCGTACCGGTTTGGCTCGGATTGAAAAGGCGGTGAAAGAGCGTTTGGGTCAGGCTGAGCAAGACCCGCTGATGCCGCACGATCTGATCAACTCCAAGCCGATTTCTGCTGCACTGAAAGAGTTCTTTGGTGCTTCGCAGTTGTCGCAGTTTATGGATCAAACCAACCCGCTGGCCGAAATTACGCACAAGCGTCGCGTTTCGGCCCTGGGCCCTGGTGGTTTGACGCGTGAGCGTGCTGGCTTTGAAGTGCGTGACGTGCACGTAACCCACTATGGTCGGGTGTGCCCTATCGAAACGCCTGAAGGCCCGAACATTGGTCTGATCAATTCGCTGGCTCTGTATGCGCGCCTGAATGAGTACGGTTTCATCGAAACCCCTTATCGCCGCGTGGCCGACGGCAAGGTCACGAACGAGATTGATTATTTGTCCGCCATTGAGGAAGGCAAATACATCATCGCGCAGGCCAATGCGGTGCTGGACGCTGAAGGCCGCCTGACGGGTGATTTGGTTTCGGCCCGTGAGAAGGGTGAGTCGGTGCTGGTGAGTGCTGAACGTATCCAGTACATGGATGTGTCGCCTGCACAGATCGTGTCGGTGGCCGCATCGCTGGTGCCGTTCTTGGAGCACGATGACGCCAACCGCGCGCTGATGGGCGCCAACATGTCACGTCAGGCTGTGCCTGTGCTGCGTCCAGAAAAACCGATGGTCGGTACTGGTATTGAGCGTGTGGCCGCTGTCGACTCGGGCACCGTGGTGACGGCCAGCCGGGGCGGTGTGGTGGATTATGTGGATGCCACCCGCATCGTGATCCGCGTCAATGATGCGGAGGCCGTGGCTGGTGAAGTGGGTGTAGACATCTACAACCTCATCAAATACCAACGCTCCAACCAGAACACCAACATCCACCAGCGTCCTATCGTCAAGCGTGGCGATAAGCTGGCCAAGGGCGATGTGATTGCCGACGGTGCTTCTACCGATTTGGGCGAAATCGCCATCGGTCAGAATATGCTGATCGCCTTCATGCCTTGGAATGGCTACAACTTCGAGGACTCGATTTTGATCTCGGAGCGTGTGGTGGCTGAAGACCGCTACACCTCGATCCATATCGAAGAACTGGTGGTCATGGCCCGCGATACCAAGTTGGGCGCAGAAGAAATCACCCGCGATATTCCCAACCTGTCGGAGCAGCAACTCAACCGTCTGGATGAGTCTGGCATCATCTACGTGGGTGCCGAAGTGCAGCCCGGTGATACGCTGGTCGGTAAGGTGACGCCCAAGGGCGAAACCACGCTCACGCCCGAAGAAAAGCTGTTGCGCGCCATTTTTGGCGAGAAGGCTTCGGACGTGAAGGATACCTCGCTGCGCGTTTCGCAAGGTTCGCAAGGCGTGGTGATCGATGTGCAGGTCTTTACCCGCGAAGGCATTCAGCGCGATAAGCGCGCCCAGCAGATCATCGATGATGAACTCAAACGCTATCGCCTGGATTTGAACGACCAGTTGCGCATTGTGGAGGCCGATGCCTTTGATCGTATCGAGAAGCTGCTCGATGGCAAGGTAGCCAACGGTGGCCCACAAAAGTTGCTCAAGGGTACGAAGATCGACAAGGCCTATCTGAACTCGGTGGAGAAATTCCACTGGTTTGATATTCGGCCTGCGGATGAGGTGGTGGCTGCACAACTCGAAAGCATCAAAAATGCTTTGGAGCAAACGCGCCACAGCTTTGACTTGTCGTTTGAAGAAAAGCGCAAAAAGCTCACCCAAGGCGATGAGCTGCCCGCTGGTGTGCTCAAGATGGTCAAGGTCTATCTGGCTGTGAAGCGCCGCTTGCAGCCCGGTGACAAGATGGCCGGTCGCCACGGTAACAAGGGTGTGGTCTCGAAGATCGTGCCCGTGGAAGATATGCCCCACATGGCCGATGGCACGCCTGCCGATACCGTGCTCAACCCGCTGGGTGTGCCCTCGCGGATGAACATTGGGCAGGTGCTGGAAGTGCATTTGGGCTGGGCTGGTAAGGGCATTGGTCAGCGCATTGACGAAATGCTGCGCCAAGAAGTCAAGGTGGCCGAGCTGCGCAAATTCTTGGAAGAGGTGTACAACTCGCGTGGCCGCCAAGAAGACCTGTCGCAACTGAGCGATGCAGATATCTTGGCGATGGCGCAGAACCTGACCAGCGGCGTGCCTTATGCCACGCCGGTGTTTGATGGTGCTTCGGAACAAGAAATCAAGGATATGCTCAAGTTGGCCTATCCAGACGATATTGCTGCCAAGAAGGGTTTGACCCCCACCCGCACCCAAGCCTATTTGTACGATGGCCGCACAGGTGAGCGTTTTGAGCGTCCCACCACCATCGGCTATATGCATTACCTCAAGCTGCACCACTTGGTTGATGACAAGATGCACGCCCGCTCTACCGGCCCATACTCGCTGGTTACACAGCAGCCGCTGGGTGGTAAGGCACAGTTTGGTGGTCAGCGTTTCGGTGAAATGGAAGTGTGGGCGCTGGAAGCCTATGGTGCTTCTTACGTGCTGCAAGAAATGCTCACCGTCAAATCCGATGACGTGGTGGGCCGCACCAAGGTGTACGAAAGCATCGTCAAGGGCGAACACGCCATCGAAGCTGGTATGCCCGAATCGTTCAATGTGCTGGTCAAGGAAATTCGCTCCTTGGGCTTGGACATCGAACTGGAACGCTCCTAATTTGAAAGGGAAAGAGTCTTATGAAATCGTTACTCGACCTGTTCAAGCAATTTACGCCCGATGAGCATTTCGATGCCATTCGCATCGGCATGGCCTCGCCTGAGAAGATCCGTTCTTGGTCTTTTGGCGAGGTGAAAAAGCCCGAAACCATCAACTACCGCACTTTCAAGCCCGAGCGTGATGGTTTGTTTTGCGCCAAAATTTTTGGCCCCATCAAAGACTACGGATGCCTGTGCGGCAAGTACAAACGCCTGAAGCACCGTGGCGTGATCTGCGAAAAGTGCGGCGTAGAAGTGACGCAGACCAAGGTGCGCCGCGAGCGCATGGGCCATATCGACTTGGCCGCGCCTTGCGCCCATATCTGGTTCCTCAAGTCCTTGCCTTCGCGTTTGGGCATGGTGCTGGACATGACCCTGCGCGACATTGAGCGTGTGCTGTACTTTGAAGCTTATGTCATCACCGACCCCGGCATGACGCCGCTGAAGAAGTTCAGCATCATGTCGGAAGACGACTACGATGCCAAGGTGAAAGAGTATGGCGATGAGTTTGTTGCCAAGATGGGTGCCGAAGGCATCAAGGATCTGCTCGAAAGCATTGACATTGAGAGCGAAATTGAGCGCCTGCGTGGTGACTTGACCGGCTCTGAAGTCAAGGTCAAAAAGAATGCCAAGCGCCTGAAGGTGCTCGAAGCGTTCAAGAAGTCGGGCATCAAGCCCGAATGGATGGTGCTGGAAGTGCTGCCTGTGTTGCCACCGGATTTGCGTCCGCTGGTGCCACTGGACGGTGGCCGTTTTGCTACCTCCGACCTGAACGATCTGTACCGCCGGGTTATCAACCGTAACAGCCGTCTGCGCCGTTTGCTGGAACTGAAGGCTCCAGAAATCATTGCCCGCAACGAAAAGCGGATGCTGCAAGAAGCCGTGGACAGCCTGCTGGACAATGGCCGCCGTGGCAAGGCCATGACGGGCGCCAACAAGCGCGCCCTCAAGTCCTTGGCCGACATGATCAAGGGTAAGAGCGGCCGTTTCCGCCAGAACTTGCTGGGTAAGCGCGTCGACTACTCGGGCCGTTCCGTCATTACCGTGGGCCCAACCCTCAAGTTGCACCAGTGCGGCCTGCCCAAGCTGATGGCGCTGGAACTGTTCAAGCCCTTCATTTTTGCCCAGTTGGAACAGCGTGGCATTGCCACCACCATCAAAGCGGCCAAAAAAGAAGTGGAATCTGGCACCCCGGTGGTGTGGGACATTTTGGAAGAGGTGATCAAAGAGCATCCCGTGATGCTCAACCGTGCGCCTACGCTGCACCGTTTGGGTATCCAAGCGTTTGAGCCGATTCTGATCGAAGGCAAGGCGATTCAACTGCACCCACTGGTTTGCGCGGCCTTTAACGCCGACTTTGACGGTGACCAGATGGCTGTGCACGTTCCGCTGTCGGTGGAAGCACAAATGGAAGCCCGCACTTTGATGCTGGCCTCCAACAATGTGCTGTTCCCAGCCTCGGGCGAGCCCTCGATTGTGCCCTCGCAAGACGTGGTGCTGGGCCTGTACCACGCTACCCGTGACAAGATCAATGGCAAGGGTGAAGGTCTGGTGTTTGCTGACACCGGCGAGGTGCAACGTGCGCTCGATGGTGGTGAGGTGGAACTCAACGCCAAAATCACCGTGCGCCTGACCCAGTGGACTAAGGACAAGGTCACGGGCGAGTTTGTGCCTTCTACCGCGCTGGTGCCAACCACTGCAGGCCGTGCTCTGTTGTCGGAAATCCTGCCCAAGGGGCTGCCGTTTGAGAATATCAACAAGGCGCTGAAGAAGAAGGAAATTTCCAAACTCATCAACGTCTCGTTCCGCAAGTGCGGTTTGAAGGAAACCGTAGTCTTTGCCGACAAGCTGCTGCAAAACGGCTTCCGTTTGGCGACACGTGCTGGTATCTCCATTGCGGTGGACGATATGCTGGTGCCCAAGGAAAAGCAGGGCATCTTGGAGCGTGCCGAGAAGGAAGTCAAAGAGATCGAGCAGCAATATGTCTCGGGTCTGGTGACTTCTGGTGAACGCTACAACAAGGTGGTGGATATCTGGGGCAAGGCCGGTGACGAGGTCTCTAAGGTCATGATGGCCCAATTGGCCAAGCAAAAGACTACCGACCGCCACGGCAAGGAAGTGGAGCAAGAGTCGTTTAACGCCATCTACATGATGGCCGACTCGGGTGCTCGGGGTTCTGCCGCTCAGATTCGTCAGTTGGCTGGTATGCGTGGCCTGATGGCCAAGCCCGATGGCTCCATCATCGAGACCCCTATCACGGCCAACTTCCGTGAAGGTCTGAACGTGTTGCAGTACTTTATCTCCACCCACGGTGCCCGTAAGGGTCTGGCGGATACGGCGCTGAAGACGGCCAACTCGGGTTACCTGACCCGCCGTTTGGTCGATGTGACGCAGGATTTGGTCGTGACCGAAGAGGATTGCGGCACAGCCAATGGCGCTTTGATGCGTGCCATCGTTGAAGGCGGTGAAGTGATCGAATCGCTGCGCGAGCGTATTTTGGGTCGTACTGCTGCTGAAGAAGTGCTGCACCCAGAAACACGGGCTGTGCTGGTGCAACCGGGTCAGATGCTGGAAGAAGACCTGATCGAAGAACTGGAACAGGCCGGTGTGGATGAAGTGCGCGTGCGTACCGCCCTGACCTGCGAAACCCGCTTTGGTTTGTGTGCTCGCTGCTATGGCCGCGATTTGGGCCGTGGTGGTTTGATCAACCTGGGCGAAGCTGTGGGTGTGATTGCGGCCCAGTCCATCGGTGAGCCCGGCACACAGCTGACCATGCGTACCTTCCACATTGGTGGTGCGGCATCGCGTGCGGCTATTGCCTCCAGCGTGGAAGCCAAGTCCAACGGTATCATTGGCTTCAATGCCACGGTGCGTTATGTGACCAACACCAAGGGTGAGCTGGTGGTGATTTCCCGCTCTGGTGAAATCGTCATTCAGGACGAGCATGGTCGCGAGCGTGAGCGTCACAAGGTGCCTTATGGCGCTATCTTGACCATCAAACCCGACCAAACCATCAAGGCGGGCACGATTTTGGCCAACTGGGACCCGCTGACCCGCCCCATCATTACCGAATTTGCCGGTCAGGCCAAGTTCGAGAACGTGGAAGAAGGTTTGACGGTAGCCAAGCAGGTCGATGAAGTGACCGGCTTGTCAACGCTGGTGGTCATCGATCCCAAGCGCCGTGGCTCCACCAAGGTGGTCAAGCCACAAGTCAAGCTGATCGATGCCAACGGCAACGAAGTCAAGATTCCGGGTACCGACCATTCGGTGACGATTGGCTTCCAAGTGGGTGCGCTGATTCAGGTGCGCGATGGTCAGGATGTCGGCCCCGGCGAAGTGCTGGCCCGTATCCCAATCGAAGGTCAAAAGACCCGCGACATTACCGGCGGTTTGCCCCGTGTGGCCGAACTGTTTGAAGCCCGTACTCCCAAGGACAAGGGCACATTGGCTGAAGCCACGGGTACTATTTCCTTCGGCAAAGAGACCAAAGGCAAGGTGCGTTTGCAAATCACCGACCCCGATGGCAAGGTGTGGGAAGAACTGATCCCCAAGGAAAAGAACATCTTGGTGCACGAAGGCCAGGTGGTCAACAAGGGCGAACTGATTGTGGACGGCCCGGCCGATCCGCAAGATATTTTGCGTCTGTTGGGTATGGAAGAACTCTCGCGCTACATCGTGGATGAAGTGCAGGATGTGTACCGCTTGCAGGGCGTGAAGATCAATGACAAGCACATTGAAGTGATCGTGCGCCAGATGCTGCGCCGCGTGGTGGTGGAGAACCCAGGCGATTCCACCTACATTGCTGGTGAGCAGGTCGAACGTTCTGAAATTCTCAACACTAATGATGCTTTGCAGGGCGAGGACAAGATCCCAGCTACCTACAGCAACTTGTTGTTGGGTATTACCAAGGCGTCGTTGTCTACCGATTCGTTCATCTCGGCTGCTTCGTTCCAAGAAACGACCCGTGTGCTGACCGAAGCAGCCATCATGGGCAAGAAGGACGAGCTGCGTGGTCTGAAAGAAAACGTGATCGTTGGCCGCTTGATTCCTGCGGGCACTGGTATGGCCTACCATCAGGCCCGCAAAGCCAAAGAGGCGATGGACGATGCCGAGCGTCGCGCCATTGCCGAGGCTGAAGCGGCTGAAATGGCCAGTATCGATCTGTCTGACACAGAGGCAGACACACACGACGCCGCTGCTGATTGATCACCGGCTGTAGCGTGTAACTGCTGGCTCCCGGTCTGTTGCGGAAGCAACAGGCCGGGAGTTTTTTCTGGTGCCAACCGTTCGGTGGGCCATGCCTGCACCGCATGGGGCATGGGAAAAGAAAGTGTATGTTGTCTTCGTCTGTTTTTTGGGGTGTTCTTGCCATCATGGTGTTTTGGGCGGTGGGGGCTTACCACCGCATCGTGCGCTTGCGTTCAGCAGCATTGCAGGCTTTTGGTGGTCTAGATGCCCATTGGGTACGCATGTTGGCGATGTTGGGCGAATGTGATGCCGCACAGGTGACGGCAGGGCGGGTGATTGTGTCGGGGCGGCCAGAATGGCTGGCCGCCATGAATCGCTTTGCTGCTTGCCTAGCGGTAGCCCGTGCGCGGCCTTTGCAGTCGGAGGTGGCTGCGGAGTTGGTGGCAGCCCGTCAGGCGTTGGATGGGGCTTGGGCTGCATTGCTGGCTGGCCCCGATGTTTCTGCTGAAATATGGGCCCCTTGGGCGCAGCGTTGGGAGCAACATCAACTGCAAAATACATTGGCTATAGAGCAGTTCAACCATGCTGTAGTGCAGTACAACGAGGCAATTGCCCAGTTTCCTGCGTTGGTGTTGGCCCGTTTTTTTGGTTTTAAGGCAGCAATTCCTCTATGAAAAGACCCGCCTCTCGCTCCATTTCGGGTATGCAGTCCGCAGTCTCAGTGGTTGCTGATGCTGCAGTGCCGGCCCAAGGCGTGGCATTGTCCCGGCAGTTGCGTGCAGTAGCGCAGGCGTTGCACGCTGTTCGCCAAGGCCGCTCAGGGACTGCGGTGTTGGAATCTGTGGCACCTGCCTTGCGGCCGGGGGTGCAGGCATTGTTGTTCCAGGTGTTGCGCCATCTGGGGTGTGCCCAGGCTTTGGGTCGGGTGTTGGCCCCACGCAAGCCCGCACCCGCTGTGGATGCGCTGCTGTGTGTGGCACTGGCCCTGTGCTGTGATCAGGAACAGGCGCTGTATGAGCCTTTCACATTGGTCAATCAGACGGTGGAGGCTGCTAAGCAGGAGGCAGGCACCCGCGCGCAGGCAGGATTTTTGAATGCTTGCTTACGCCGTTTTTTGCGTGAATCTGCCAGCCTGTTGCAAGCGGTGAGCAATGATGTCCAGGCCCAATGGAACCATCCAGATTGGTGGGTGCAGCGACTGCGCCAAGACCATCCGCAGCATTGGCAACAGGTATTGCAGGCCAACCGTCGGCAAGCACCGATGGTGCTGCGTGTGAATTTGCAGAAAAATACGTTACTTCAGTACCACCAGGCGCTAGAGGTTGCAGGGATTGGCGCTGTAGCGGTGGGGGAGGCTGGTCTGATATTGCAACAGGCGGTGCCTGTGCAAACGCTACCGGGCTTTGCCCAAGGTTGGGTCTCGGTGCAGGATGCCGCAGCACAGCAGGCAGCACCGTTGCTGCTCGCGGGCATGGATTTGTCGCAACCCCTGCGGGTGTTGGATGCCTGTGCTGCTCCGGGCGGTAAAACCGCCCATTTGCTGGAGTATGCGGGTGTTGGGGCTCCACTACAGGTGACGGCGTTGGAAATTGACTCCCAACGTGCCCAGCGTATTCATGAGACGTTAGAGCGTTTGGGGCTGCATGCCCAGGTCTTGGTGGCTGATGCCAGCCGACCGCAAGATTGGTGGCAGCAGCAGTGTGGTGGTGCCTTGTTTGATGCCATTTTGTTGGATGCGCCTTGCACGGCATCGGGTATTGTGCGCCGCCATCCCGATGTGCCTTGGCTGCGCCGTGAAAGCGATATTGCCCAACTGGCCTTCATCCAGGCCCGTTTACTCGACACCCTCTGGCCGTTGCTACAACCGGGTGGCCGCTTGTTGTATTGCACTTGTTCTGTTTTCCGGGCAGAGGGATCTGCGCAGGTACAGGCGTTTCTTGCACGCAACACTACGGCACGCCATTTGTCATCGCCTGGACATTTGTTGCCTGGCGTAGATGTTGCAGGGCGCATCGTCCCGGACAATCCAGAGGGTGAACACGACGGATTTTTCTACGCCCTGCTGCAAAAAGACCTTGCCTGAACGCACACTACGGCGGCGCTGGGGTATTTGGTGGCTATGGGGATGGCTGTGTTGTGGTTTGGTGTTGTGGTCGCCCTTGTTGGGTGCGCAGCCCACAACAGATGCACTGGAGTTGCGTGTATATAGCAGCCCTGAGGGCTTGCATTTGAGCACGGAGCTTCCTGTAGAGTTGCCCAAAGCGATTGAGGATGCCTTACAGCAGGGCATCCCCTTGTTTTTTGTGGCAGAGGCGCAGGTGCTGCGTCAACGGTGGTACTGGTCTGCGCAAACCGTGGCCCAGACGGTACGCTATATGCGTTTGAGCTATCAGCCTTTGACGCGCCGTTGGCGTTTGGTGGTGTCTCCGTCTCCAATTGACCGCAGCGGTTTGGGCGTAGTGCCCGGAAACAACCACGATAGTTTGGCGGAGGCTTTGGCTGCCATGAAGCGGATTGCCCGTTGGAAGATTGCCGATGCACCCGCCTTGGAGGCTGGGGGGCAGTACGTTGTGCAATTGCGTTTTCGCCTCGATACGTCCCAACTACCCCGAACCTTGCAGGTGGGCATGTTGGGGCGCTCCAGTTGGAATTTGGTTTTGCAGGGCAGTCAGCCGGTGCTGTGGGAGCTTGCGCCATGACCGTACCCTTTCCTATCGACTTGAATACCAAGTCCCGTGCTGTGCGTTGGGTGTTGGGTATAGGCACCACGGTGATGGTGGTAATTGGTTTGCTGTTGCTGTTTCTGTTGCTGCTGGCCACCAATAATCGGATGCTGTACGAGCACAACTACGCTTGGCTGTTTGCTACCAACGTGGCTGTGGCCTTGTTCCTATTGGGTTTGTTGGTGTGGGTGGTGTGGCGTTTGGTGGCTCGACTGCGGCGGGGACGTTTTGGCAGCCGTTTGTTGGTGAAGCTGGCCGCTATTTTTGCTTTGGTGGGGCTGGCACCGGGGGCGTTGATTTATGTGGTGTCGTACCAGTTTGTCTCACGTTCGATTGAGAGTTGGTTCGATGTCAAGGTGGAAGGTGCGTTGGTCGCTGGCGTGAGCTTGGCTAGGGCTACATTGGACACCCAGGTGAGTGAAGCTGCAGCCAGGGTGCGCAATGCCAGCACTCAGGTGGCTCAGGTCTCTCCAGCGGCGGCTGGGCTGGCGCTGGAGCGGATTCGGGATGAGCTGGGGGCTACGGATGTGCTGCTGTGGAGCGGTTCGGGGCAGTTGTTAGCCAGTGCCGGGCCGACGAGCTTTCAGCTCCATCCAGAGCGGCTATCGGCACAGCAATTGCGTACTGTGCGTGAGCAGCGGGCAGTGGCACAGATTGAGGGGCTGGACGATTTGCCCAATCTGGCCTCCCGACGTGAAGTGCGTATCAAGGCCATCGCGTTGGTGAATAGCTCCAGCGTGGGGCTGTTGGCTGAACAGCGTTTTTTGCAGGTCACTGTGCCACTGGCACCGGTGCTGCTGGCCAACGCCTTGGCCGTGCAAGAGGCCAACCGTGAATACCAGGAGCGGGCACTGGCCCGGGAGGGGCTGCGCCGCATGTACATCGGCACCCTGACCCTGAGTCTGTTTTTGGCAGTCTTCACAGCCTTGTTGCTGGCAATTTTGTTAGGCAATCAATTGGCACGACCGCTGCTTGTGCTGGCCGAAGGGGTGAGAGAAGTGGCTGCAGGCAATCTGCGCCCCAAGGTGGTGCTGCAAGGCCATGATGAGCTCGATGGCTTGACCCGCTCATTTGCTTTGATGACGCAGCAACTGGCCGACGCCCGCGAGACCGCCGAGCGCAGTATGGGGGCGCTGGATACGGCCCGTGCGCGGTTGCAGACGATTTTGGACAACCTGACAGCGGGGGTGGTGGTGTTGGATGCACAGGGCTGCATTCGTTCTTCTAACCCCAGTGCAACCCGCATTTTGCGTGCTCCATTGGCTGCCTACTGGGAGCGGCCTTTGGCCCAAGTGCCGGGACTGGAAGGTTTTGCCGTGGAGGTGCAACAGCAATTTGCTGCTTTTGTGGAGCACCGCGATGAGCACGGCCCTGACCATTGGGAACATGCCTTTGAATTACACGCTTCCCCCAGTGGAGCGGGTCACCATGCCACCAGCTTGGTAGCCCGTGGTGCCGAATTGCCTGATGCAGCCCGTCTGCTGGTGTTTGACGATATTTCTGAGATTGTGTCGGCCCAACGCGTACAGGCGTGGGGTGACGTGGCCCGGCGTCTGGCCCACGAGATTAAGAACCCGCTGACACCTATCCAACTGTCGGCTGAACGGTTGGAGATGAAGCTCTCGGGCAAATTGCCCGCTACTGAGCAAGCATTGCTCACCAAGTCGGTGCGCACTATCGTGCAGCAGGTCGATGCCATGTTGCGGCTGGTCAATGAGTTTCGTGACTACGCCCGCCTGCCTGCGGCTGAATTGCAGCCTTTGCAGCTCAATGCACTGGTCACAGATGTGTTGCATCTGTACGAATCCGACCATGCCAGGGTGCCAGTGCAGGTGCAACTCGATCCACAATGTCCACCGATTGCAGGTGATGCCCAGCAGTTGCGCCAAGTGATCCACAATCTACTCCAGAATGCGCAGGATGCCACGGAGCAGGCACGCACCGACCCACAGCTGCCTTTGCCAGCGGTGTGCATCAGCACCCATTGGAGCCGCACAGCCAGACGAGTACGGTTGCTGGTCAGTGACCGTGGTGGTGGGTTTCCGACGCATATTTTGCAGCGTGCTTTTGAGCCTTATGTCACGACCAAAGCCAGGGGGACTGGCTTGGGGTTGGCGGTGGTGAAGAAGATTGCCGATGAACACGGCGCCCGTATTGAGCTGGCCAACCGTCTGGAAGATGGCATCGTGTTGGGGGCGCAAGTATCGCTATCATTCGTCCCTGAGCATGCGGTCGCCTCGTGAGGGCGCTGCGTGTACTGCAGTTGGAAGGCACTTCACATACATGGCAAACATTTTGGTGGTCGATGATGAGCACGGCATCCGTGATCTGCTGTCAGAAATCCTCAACGACGAGGGACACAGCGTGGATCTGGCCGAGAATGCCACCCAGGCCCGTGCGGCACGGGCTGCGGCACCATACGATCTAGTCCTGCTGGATATCTGGATGCCAGACACCGATGGCGTGACTCTGCTGAAAGAGTGGGCCGCTGGCGGTTTGTTGAACATGCCCGTCATCATGATGAGTGGTCATGCCACTATCGACACGGCAGTAGAAGCTACCCGCATCGGTGCATTTTCGTTTTTGGAAAAGCCAATTACCTTACAAAAGCTGCTCAAAGCAGTAGAGGCCGGGTTGGCGCGCAGCCAAGCGCGTGTGGCGCCTTTGGCGGCTGCGGCATTGGCTGCCTCGGTGCCAGGACAGGCTCCGGTTGTCACCGCTGCCTACTCTGGTTCTGGGGGGGCAGAGGTGGTCTCTGTATCGCTGTCGCCGTACCAAGATTTTGATTTGGATCGCCCGTTACGGGAGGCCCGCGACGGTTTTGAAAAAGCCTATTTTGAGTTCCATTTGGCCCGTGAGGGCGGCTCCATGACCAGAGTGGCGGAGAAGACCGGGTTGGAGCGCACCCATCTCTACCGCAAGCTGCGTCAGTTGGGGGTGGATCTGGGGCGTGGTAAGCGCAATGGATAAATTGCACTGAATTTGCACAAGGCTTGTTTTTTCCACTATAATTCAAGGCTTAGGCCCGGTAGCTCAGTCGGTAGAGCAGAGGATTGAAAATCCTTGTGTCGGCGGTTCGATTCCGTCCCAGGCCACCAATCAAAACAACAACTTAGCCACTTCTTACCAAAGTGGCTTTTTTGTTTCTAAAGCCCATGTAGCCACCAGTACATGGTTTTGGTACTTTGGGGCCACCAGCACATGGGCAGACTAGACGATGGCGCGGCCTACGCCATTGTCGTAACGGGTGTCGGAAATCGGGATAGCCCAAAACTGGGCCATCTATCGATAGCTTGGCGATAACGAAACTTTTGTAATTGGTCGGGGTGTAAACCATCGCAGTGGAATGGTTTGCCTACGATGGTGGTTCTACAAAAGTTTTGTAGGAGTGTCGCTAGTGTCAATGCACGAAGCCATCTTTGGTAGGGGTAGAACAGTAGTCGTGTCACCAACCGCCATCGGGTTTGAAGGTGGCCGCAGCACCAATGAGCGTGCTTACGTTTTCAGGTGGTGTGTCACAAAACAGGTGTTTTCCGTCTATCGCCACGTAAGGCCTCAAACGCCTCAGAAAACAGGGTCAAAACAGTACGTCAAACCGTGTCGGATTGCTCCGATAGACTGAAACTCAGTCCAAACCCTTTTCCGACATCGAAATGGCGGCTGGTGAAACGACTGTTGGTTCTCCCCCTTGCTGCACGCTTCCTAATTGCAAGGCTCCCAATGCCACGACATAGGCACGGTTCTGTAACAGTGGATCATCTATTGAATCCAGAGTACGCCCAAGCTCTACCGCTATTGGTGAAAGACGCTCAATGCAGGTAGCTGCTGGATCGAAGTCTGGACGCAGCAAATCCCAAGGAGCCACACCAAAGGTTGCTGCGAGCTTATCGAGCTTATCGAGCCCGATGCTGGTTTCATCGGATCGAAGCCGGGCCACCGTGCCCAGACCAACACCTGACTCCCTAGATAGGCGGTTGAGGTTCACGCCCCCATAGTGGCGCTGCATCAGCAGTTCTAGTGAGCGCCAAAGGTTCTGCTTGGTGTTCTGGGGTGTATTCATTTTTGAAATATTACATTCTGTCTTCAAGGGGTGGGGTTGCCAGAGTCAATGCGCGATGCCACCTTTGGTGCGAACGCTCACCAACCAAAGTACGCACCTTCAAAAGCGCCAAAACCATGCGTACCGGGTGCGTACCGCCATCTTGCGTACCAGTCGGCAACGGTCTATTTCATGGATACCAGCGTGGATACCGGCCTTGAATACCGCTGCTCCAAATGCAGTTTTCCGTGGAAACTTGGCTGGAAACCGCTATCTTGGAAACGCCGTCCTTGCTGGTAACCACCGTGGTAACCAGTGCCTTGGTAACCAAACAGCCAATTGCGTGGTTACACCGTGGTTACACCATCCTTGGAAACACCGTCTTGCGCCGCACGCACAGCTTGGCGGATTACCTTCAATCCGGCCTCAATCTCAGCCAGCATGGGCGTTATCAGCGTCTCGAATGCTGTCTCTACAACTTCGGTGGCCGTGCCGTGCATCAATGATGCCAGCGCCCGATCTTCTGTTGGGGTCAACGTGATGACATCGTCTCCGATGTCGTACTTCACATAGCGATTGGGAAGAATGGTTTTGCTGATGATGCGTGGGGCCGGGTACACCTCCACCAGCTCGTACACACCACGGATCAGGCGCTTGAGGCGGCCATTGTCCACCAGTGCACCAAGGCGGTCATCCACGATGGATAGCTTGAGGCCAGTCAGGGCGGCCACAGTCTCACGGGTTGCGATCTGATCGGCTGCACGTAGCTCTTGGACAGCTTGGTACACACGCTCAGTGCTGGGGATATGGGTGTTCGTGGCATTGGTCATAGCCTGATTCTTTGGTAGCCCACCTCAATGCCGAAACCCTAAACAGGGGTGGTTTTAGGGGAGTGCTAGCAAAAAGCAAAACCCGGTGCATTACCATGCCGTCACGGGTTTAAGCCAATACAGGGGCCAAACAGGAGAACGAAAATGCTGGGAATGCAGTACACGGGGCTGGCACTTCGCCACTGGCAGGAGTGGCTACCCAAAATGACCCAAGAGCTACGCGATCAGGGGCAACTGAACCACGCGGCGCAGATGGCCAGCAAACGGGCAGCCGAGCAGGTCGCCAAGCTGATGGAGCAGGGGATGCAACAGCACGAAGCGGAGGAGATGGTGCTGCCACAGGAGATTCTGTTCAAGCCGGAGGAATCGGACGAGGACGAACAGGAGTAAGTAATAAAGGGTGCAGCAAAAAGCAAAACCCGGCGCATAGCCGGGCTGTCTGGTTAAAGGGGGCGGTGTTTTGCTCCCATTGCATGATGGTGGAGTCGCTATCTGCTGCCCCGTGCGTTGAAACCGTGAGTTTCAGAACGGCATCTCGCCATCCATCGGGTCGTGGTGCTGTGGTGCTGCAAATCCGCGTGCAGCATCATCATCCCGTGGGCGGCGCTGCTGCTGGCCTTCCCCTTGAGTGGCGTTGCGCTTATGGCGCACTTGGTACACGGTCATTACCTGCTGGGCCACCACATCCAAGGCTGGGCGGTGATTGCCATCCTTGTCCTGCCATGTCCCCACCTTGAGCGGGCCGGTCACTGCCACGCTATCGCCCTCCTTCAGTCCCAGTAAGGCGGCCACCGGGCCATCATCAAAGGCAATCACGCTCACAAACTGCACTTCGCCGTCCGTACTGGTGGCGCGCAGCTTGGCTAGGGCAAAGGGTTTGCTGTTCTTGCCGGTGCGTTGGGTGGGTGTGCCATGTACCTTGCCTGCAATCAGTGCGTCAATCATTGGGTAGTCCTTTCTTTAGCTTTTTGGATGGCAGCCGCCGCATGGATGGATGCCCAAATAGCCGGGCGGTTTGCCTCTATGTAGGCGGTTTGGGCTGCATCTTCCTCCGTGGTCTGGTGACAGTCACAACAGAACTTAGCCTCTATACGTTCCCATTGGCCGGTAGCAATATTCCGGAAGGAAGTTGCGTCCCAACAGATAGGGCCGCCATCAGTGTCGCCGTGAGGATCAAAAGAAGCGCAGTTGCCACAGGTGCGGGCGCTGGGCGTGGGTGTCATGTGGATTCTTTCTGGCTTTGGGCCTGTTCATAGAGGTTGTAGAGGTGCTGGCCCGTGGAGCAGCGGTCAGAGTGGCCATTGCTTCGGGCATGGGCCTTGCAGGTGTCACAGCCCCAATGGTGTGCCAGATATGCCTTGTCTGCCTCATGCCACGGCTGGGCACTGTGGAACTGGGGTAGCGGTTTGGCGGGGTCAGGCTGGACACCAATGAACCGCTCACGGGTGGCCACCTCGATATAGGTGTCATGTAGTTGCTGGCCGGTCGTGCAGCGGGTGCCCATTCCGGTCTTCACCACGGCCAAGCACTGAGGGCAGTCCCAGTAATGTGCTTGGTCAGACTTATCGGCATCGCGCCATGTGGTGGGGGCTGGCGCTGGTGGTATCGCCTTGGATGGCATGGCCGGGGCCACGGGTGCCCGCTTCGCCAGTTGTCCCCAAAGGTAGGCGGCCAGTCCATCATAGTCGCCGTGCGGGGTGGATTGAATGTCACTGTGCCAGTCTGCGCGTGCCTTTGGGCTTGCACCCGTGTGGTCACAGTAGGCCATTGCCAGCGCCAGCAGTTGGGATAGACCGGGGGTAAGTGGCGCCTTTTGCACTTGGTCTATGGGCTGTTGGGACAGCAGTTGCAGCAGTTCGACACGGTGCTGGCGCAGGACTGGCAGCAGGGCCACGATGCCTTCTTTGTTGCCCGATGCCTTCACCTCATTACCCAAAAGGTACAGATTGACCCCAACATCTTGGGCGCGTTCTAGGATGGTTGCGGCACTCATACTGTGATCTCCATCCATTCATCACCCCCAGAATTTGCCGAAGGGAGCGCCGAAGAGTGCGAAGGGAGCGTATTTCTAAATGTGCGCTCTTCGCTCCCTTCGTGCTCCCTTTGGGGGTGGCTTGGCAATCTCCACAGCCACCCACCACCCATACCCTCCTTCGTTTTTTCTATACCCAATTTGAGGGATGCCCGTTTAATTTGGTCGCGGGAGTAGCCAGCACCGTCCGCATCTTTGTAGATGGCTTTGGCCGATAACGGGCCATCGGACAGCAAACCACGCAAGAATCCAGCAACGTTCATCGCCTCGTTTGCGGTTTGGTCTTCGGGGTCGGTCAGTAGCTCACGGGCGCTGCCCTCTACCGCCTTGCCCCATGCGATGCGCGAGGCTTGGATGCCGGGTATCGGCTCGGCCTGCTCTAGGTGGTATTCAAAGCCACCATCATCCGGGCCGATGTTGCTTTTGCCACGGGCCAAGATGCGCGCGTCTTCCCCGTCCTTGCCCTTCACCTTCGCTGCCACCAGCACGACACGGGCCACAGCAGTAAAGGCCACGCTGCCCACTACCCGCTGTGCAGGGTCAGTCCCTTGTCCGCCTTTGGCAAAGTGGGTAATGCCCAACACAGCACAGCCACAGGCGGCCCCCATATCTACCAAGGGTTGCAAGGCGCGGCGCACTTCGGTGTTCTTGTGGCTATCGCCCGTCACAGCACTGACAACGGGGTCAACAATCAGCAGCTTGATACCGCCGATTTGTTCAATCGCCGCTTGCAATTGGGGCAAGTCACGCGCCGGGTCAAAGGGCACTACGTCACCATCGCGCCGGGTAGCCTCGATAAAGTAGCAGCGGCTTTTGTCAGCGCCAGCGGCCAACAGGCGCGGCAGCAGGGTATCGGCGGGATCGTCTTCACCACTCCAAATGAGCACGTTGCCAGCTTCGCAGCGGCTGCCATCGGGCCACTTACCCCCAATGGTGACAGTTGCGGCAGCGGCCATTGCAATCGTGGTCTTGCCTTGTCCGGGGGCACCAGCCAAGATGTGTAGTTTGCCGATAGCAAGCCAGTATTTCCATAGCCAGACAACCGGAACAGACTCCATATCAGCACCACAGCGCAACACCACACCATCGTTAGCGTTGCGTTGCACAGCGGGTGTCGTGGGCGTGGCCTGTGGGGTTGGCACGGCCTCCCATTCGCTAGGCTCCAGCGGCGCGAAGGTTTGCGCGTACTCTGGCACCTCGGGTGCAGCAGGCAACTGGGCTGGGGGCTTGGGCATGTGGCGTGGCAAAACATGCTGGTCTGCCAAAGCGCCCAACGCTTGAATGCGTTCGATGTCGTGTGTCATTGGAAAAAGTCCTGCATCATTTGGATACGGCCAGCGGCTTGCTGCATGCGGCAGCGGTCTTCGTCACTCAGTTGCACCCCGTAGGCGATGTTTCCGGCGGCGATGGCGACAAGGTGGGCTTCAAAGGCCAGCAGCTCTAAGGCGGCGCGTGCTGGTAGTGGTGCTGCACGCACATGGCCGGGCGGGGTGGTGCCATCGTCCACCCATGCTCCCAAGTCTTTGCACGCTTGCACAAAGCCGGTGCCGGTAGATGCCATGTGGTAGCCGATAACGTCTCCACCCCTAGCGCCGCAACCGGCCATGCAAACGAAAGCGCCGGTCTCGGTGTTGATTCGCATGGAGTCGCTGCCGTCGTGGAATTCGCAACGAGCAGTCTTCCATTTGGCGCGGCGTGGGCCTGTGAGGTGCAAGCCTTGGGTCTCGTAGTAGCTGGCCGGGTCTGGCAGACGGGATTTATCCAGCGGCATGGGGAGCCTTCATCCACAGGCCGGGCACACCGGCGGCGCAGCTTGATGCTGCATTCAGCGAGATAGGCATGGTTTACCCCTTGGCTGTGTGGGTGCTGGATGTCAGCGGTTGCAGGGCTTGTAGTGCTTGACGCAACTTGCGTCGGGCTTGAGCCACGTTGTCGCGGCGCAGATAGAACCCGGCCAGACTGATGCTGGTGATGGCTTCGCTATGCAAGGCTACCGGGTCAAAGAGGTGGGAATGCTTGCCCGTGCTGGGCGCAATACGGCCCTTGGGCATGAGGGTGTTAGCCATGAATGGCTCCTTTGTGAACAGGTTTGAAACCTGCCGCCCCAGCGGCCAAGCAAGGGTGGCAGGCCGTGCAGGGTTGGCCGACCGGCACAAAGGAACCGGCACACCCTCGCGGGTGTCCCCACACGGCCCACCAAAACGGGATAGCTGTGCGTGCCATGCGCAGCACATGGACGTAAAAAGAGCCGCTGTCCAATGTGGGCGCGGCTGCTGCACCTTTGTGTGATACCGGGCGGCCAAGCCCGTGATGCTTTTGGGCATCGGTGGTAACTGTAGCACGGCCAGCCACAGCCACAGCCAAGCAAGTGCAAGCCAGCCCAGCACATTGACAGCTTGCGTCTTGCTGGGCAGTGGTGGGCAGAATCCCGCTTGATGTTGCTACGCTTTCCATTGCCTTCGGGTGGTGGGGGGCGTTTTGCTTTGTGGGCATCTTTACACCCCAAGAAGTGCGCGAATATCTGCCGTCTTCCACGCCAAACGGCCATTGATGCGAATCGGACGCAGTGGGCCTTGCTCGGTGCAGGCCCATGAGCGCATTGTCTGCGGGCGGCGTGCCAAGTAGTACGCGGCCTGCTCTGTCGGTACAGTAGGGCGGGTTTCCAGCTCCAGCGGTGGGAAGTTGGGGACAGTGGCTACGCGGCGGATAGCGGCGTTGTGATGGATGTCGTTTTGCAAAGTTCACCTTTCAAACACGTTGATTTGTGTTCTGGAATGAACTGTGCCCAGCCAAAAGGGGAAGAAATAGCCCTCCTCCCAATTGATTCCGACCTATTTTTCTCGTTGGGCTGGCTGGGGGTGGGCACCAAGCATCTTCAACCCCTCCTCAATAGCCAGATTGAAAGCGGCTTCCTCTTTCTTTACCAAAGCCTTGGAGGTATCAAACAATTTCCGCATGGCCGAATCGGTTAGACCTTTAGTTTTCTTCGCCCATGCCGGGCTACGTTGAACCTTGCGCAGCACCTCGGAAAAACGAAGTTCTTGATGCTCGTGGACAAGGTATTCAACATGAAAAAAGAGAGACCTTCTTTCTTCCGTAGTCCATTTGGTAGGCCGTCCTGCTCGATCGGATAGCTGGAGTCCCGGCACATACGTATGCGCAAGCAGGCGTGCCAGTTGTTCATGGTGGCCTGCCTTTATTTCCAAGTGCTCGAATGCGGGTAGATGCCGTCTTGCAAGAGTGTTTGCCATCTGTGGCCAGTCCCCTTCCTCAATCTTGAGAAACTGAAAGAGTAGTTGCATCTTTCTGTCAATTTTTCGCGCGCAGTCATTGCGCACCCGCTCATCGTCCGATTCTTTCGGGCGTGCTATTGGGTGACTAAGTTCTTTTGGGTATCCCATTGTCATCATCCTGCAACCCGCAATAGGAGCCACCAGCAAACCAGCGGGTCTGGCGGTTCGGTTGGATTGCAGTCCTTCCTAGCTGGCAGCAGAAAAGATCAGGTGTAGGCCAGTGCTTTGCGTACAGTATCAGAGGGCACCTTGGGCAGGGGCACTTCAGTGGCTAGAACCATGCTGATCTGGATAACCGTATTCATCATGCACTAGCAGCCTTGGTAGGGTGATAACGCTCCAGCACACTGCCATCCAATGGTGCGCCTTCCAAGAAAACCTGTTTAACTGCCTCTGTAATGGCCTCCCAAATACCAGATCGGGTCAGTACAGGAATTTCCTTGGCCAGCACACCACTCAACACCCCATTGGTTTGCTCAATGGAACGCAATATCCGGTCTGCTTGGTGATCCGGCATTTCAACAATTTCTTTAATAGCTTGGCGAGCACGCAGGTGGCTGCGCAGGTAACGTGACTCATGGCGCATTTGCTCAGTGATGGTTCTTGCAATGATGTTGGCCATAAACACCACATGAGGGACTAAATCCGGGTATCGCCACAAAGGTCGCGCTTGCTCTGGGGCGTGGAATACGAAGTTCGAGACCACTCCATCAGGGTAGGCAGTACGTGTACTGCCGAACTCAAATTGATCGCTGACCCTTTGCATGAGGGGTTTGGATACCCGATCCAGCACTTGGTCATAAGTACGTCGTTCACTGCTATCACTGATAACGGCAGAGATAGGCAGAATCATCGGTTCTGGCATTACGCCATCCCGACGCAAAATGTCATTGACCAAGAAACGATGCACTCGTCCATTGCCATCGGCCAGAGGGTGGATGTAAACGAAACTGAACGCGGCTACCGCACTGCGCATTACTGGGGATTGCCCTTTGGTGCGTTGCAAAAATGTCCGTAAACCATCCAGCATTGGCCCTAAATCATTCTCTGGTGGGGCAATATAGTGAACGATTTCTTGATAGCGCAGTGTTTCGCCCACAAAGACCGGCGATTCTCGTACGCCAAGCCGTTGAAGTGATGTGACATCCCCCAGAATTTCCCGCTGTAGTTCTGCCAGTGCCTTGTCGCTGAGTGGTAAATCGCCTTGGCCGGTACGTCGCGCCATCACATCAGCAAACCGTTGGATACGGGTTGTCCGTTCTGCTTCGCCTTCGATCAAGAAGCTGGCCTTGCTTTCGCGCAAAGTCATCCAAGCGGCAGCCCGTAGCAGCAAGTCGTCGCCAAACTCTGTGGTCAGCTCTTCCAGTAAAACCGCCACATTAACTGCTGATGCCTTCTTCAAGCCATCCGTCTTCACCACATACGGGCAAAATTCTCGGGTGCCGGGCAAGTTGTCGTTGACCCGCCAGCGAGGTACCTTGACCACTTGGTCAGGCGAGGCAGTGACCAACTTGTCGCTATCAAGGGCATCAATGTAGTTGCCACCCAAACGGGCGGGTGGTACCAGCATGGAGCCTGTCAACCATTCGTACAGGAAGGCCGCTCGGCGTGCGTATTGGCCTGTCGGCTCTGCATCTACCCATGACTGAATGTCGCAGGCTCCTGTCTTGGTAAACAGACGGGCCAAAAATTCAAGGTGCGGTACCTCATGACGCAGATGGAAGTGCAGGTGTGCTGCCAGCTTGTTGTCTGGACGCATCGACTCTTGGAATGTCTCCTGCCGAAAGCCTTCTTGAATTTGTGTCTCACGTCTGCTACCAATCTGACTGACCACTGGCAATCGCGCCATTGGCATTACATCAAATGTTTGTGCAAGCCACGCAGCACCGATAGGGTCAGGGATGTCATTCAAGGGCATCTCCAATCAGCAGAATGAATTTTAGGAAGCTATTTTCCGGAAAATTCGATTGTTTTTGCAATGATTCAATTACAAACAGCTTTATTTGCATAAAAACAATTATCGAGCATGGGAGGCTGGGCTGCCTGATTAGGCGTTAGCCCCTCAACTGGAGGTGATCTAGTTCGCCACCATGCGCAACCTACTGGGCTGGACTTGGGCATCAAACGGTACCCGAGCCTGTTCCAAAATCCAAGCCTCTATGCGCTCGTGGTGAACGCGCAGCAGGTCGAGTGGGCGGCGGATGTAGTTCTGCTCACGCACGCCTTGGGGGGCATGGCCTTGGATTTGGGCACTGATGCCGCCGGGGATGTCTAACCACTCGCACAAGCTGGCGAAGGAGCGGCGCAGTCCGTGCAAGGTCAGTTTGTCCAAGCCAGCGGCTCTACAGGCTTGGCGGTGGGCAATGCTGGGTTCTTGTAAGCGGCCCGATGCGCTGGTCGGGCTGGAAAATACCCATTCATTGCGGCGCGGTAGGGTGCTGAGTAGCTGTGCTACATAGGGTGTAAGAGGTACGGCGCGGCGGCCTTCTGCCTTGTCCTTCATATCAATACCACGCCACTGAAAATTTACGTCGTCCCACTTCAGTTCCGCCAATTCTTCACGGCGGGCACCCGTCAATAACAGCACTTGTAGATAGGCGCTTATGACTGGGTTCTGTAGCTGGCATACATGCTGGAACCATGCGGGCAATTGTTCGCGTTGCAGGTAGTCGTTCTTGGTCTGCGCTTTGCCTGCGATCTCGCGCGTTTTCTTGGCGCTGGCAGCGTTGGGGTCTGCCTTGCCGCCTAGGTCGGGTTCTGTTTGTGTCCAGCGTAAAAAGGCTTTCAGCAGGCGCAGCGCCAGCCGTAACCGTGCTGGCCGAAGCTGGGCTTCTTTGTTCGCCCACATTTCTATCACTGGCGCGGTCAGTTCGACTAGGCGTAGCGGCAAGAACTCAACCAAGGGGCCGGGCATGGTCTTGGTACCGGGTAGGCGTGCACGCTCTTGTCCGCCGGGTTGCACCATTTGTAGGTGATCGCGGTAGTTCAGTTCACCCCAGAACGGACGGCGCTGCTCTAAGTAGCGTGTCCATGCTTGGCCCATCGTGACGGCATCAGCAGCAGCGGCAGCTTTGGTTGCTTCACGCTCGGCTTGCTGCTGGCGTTCTATTTCTCTGGGGTCTTGCCCGTTATCAAGCAACACCCCCAGCCGCCGGGCTTCGGCGCGTGCCTGCTCAATACTCCAATCGCGCACATCACCTATGGTGCGGCGGATAGTTTGCCTGTGCAGTTTGCGCTCAAACACATAGGACTTGGCACCGGCTGCCGTCACACGCACCCGTAAGCCGGGCGCTTTGCTGTCGCGCAGAAACACCTGCTGCTTATCGGAAGGGCAGCTCAATCGTTCAATGGCCCCAGCGGTCAACTCGATGGATTGGGTAGTGTCTAGCGTGTCGGCTTTTTTGGGGCGGGCCATCGTAGGTTCCTTGCGCTGTTTGGCTACACGGACAGTCCATGTAGCCACCATGTAGCCACTTTTTGGCTATTCTGGCGAATATCAATCAACAATTGGCACGCTTTACCACCGGGCAAAATCGTATAAAGCATTGATTTATATGGATTCTATCTACTCATATCAACACTGGCAAACACTAAAACATGAGGATTGAAAATCCTTGTGTCGGCGGTTCGATTCCGTCCCAGGCCACCAAATAGAAAAACCCGCTAGCCAATGGTTAGCGGGTTTTTTGTTGCTGGTGTTGGCCCATGTGGGCCTTGTCAATCCAGCTCAGAACGGTATCTCACCATCCATGCTGCCATGATCGTGCGGGGGGCGAGCTGGTGTCGGGCGTGGTGCGACCGGGGCCTCCCCTTGGGTCGTGGCACGTTTGTGGCGCACGGCATACAGGCTCAACACTTGGTGGGCCACCAAATCCAATGACGGGCGGTGGGCACCCTCTCGGTCTTGCCAAGTGCCTACCTTGAGCGTGCCAGCTACCGCCACGGCATCCCCATCGCCAAACCCCAGCAGGGCAGTGACTGGCGCATCATCAAAGGCAATGACACTGACAAATTGGGATTCCCCGTCGGTGGTTGGGGTGCGCACCTTGGCCAGCGTGAAGGGTTTACCGTTTTTGCCATTGCGCTGCGTGGGTTGGCCGTGGATACGGCCTTGGATCAAAGCATCAATCATCGGTGATTGGGTTCAAGGCTTGCGCCGTGGTAGCAGGGTAAAGCCGTCAGCGCCGGGCTTAAAGCCCACGCGTTCCATGTGATCTTCGGCGGCGGAAGCAATTTGCGTGCTTAACTCCAGCCCAAATTCATTCAGCATATTGGCCATCATGTTGCAACGCACCACCAACAGGCCGCGCAACTCTTCTAGGCTGTGGCGTTCGCGCCCGTGGTCGTCGGCAAGGGGCACATTGGGGTTGTGCTGGTAGCGTTGGAACAGCGGGTGGCTGCGGTCGATTACCTGTTGCATCACACTTTCACTTTCCAGCGAGAGATCCAGAAACAGCGCCAGCCGTGCAATGCGGGCGTCCAGATCGGCCAGAGAGCGGGTGATGCGCCGTGACCATTGAAACAGGGGATCGTCTTTTCCGGGGAGTCCGTTGGGCATAGGGTTCTTTCACTGCTGCGTTGCACAAACAGTGTAGTACCCGTTGCGGTGGCCATGAAAAAAAGCGGCACCCAAAGGTACCGCTTTTCTGGCTCCAAGGCTATGGTCAGGCGTTAGGCACCGCGTTGTGCCGCTTTGACCTTCAAACGCCAAGCGTGCAGCAGCGGCTCGGTGTAGCCACTGGGTTGCTCTTTGCCCTTGAACACCAAATCCAGCGCCGCTTGGTAGGCCATGGAGGTATCAAAGTGACCGGCCATTGGCTGGTACAGCGCATCACCCGCGTTTTGCTTGTCCACCTTGGCGGCCATGCGCTCAAAGGTGGCGCGCACTTGTTCTTCGGTGACGATGCCGTGGTGCAGCCAGTTGGCCACGTGTTGGCTGGAAATGCGCAGCGTGGCACGGTCTTCCATCAGGCCAATGTCGTTGATGTCGGGCACTTTGGAGCAGCCCACACCTTGGTCTACCCAGCGCACCACATAGCCCAAAATACCTTGGATGTTGTTGTCCAGCTCTTGCTGCTTTTCGGTGTCAGACCAGTGGGGGTTGCTGCTGACCGGAATGGTGAGCAGGCCGGTCAACAGATCGTCGCGCACGGCATCGGCACTGGTCTTTTCCAATTCCACTTGAATGTCGGCCACCTTGACTTGGTGGTAGTGCATTGCGTGCAGGGTTGCGCCCGTGGGGCTGGGCACCCAAGCGGTGTTGGCTCCGGCCTTGGGGTGGACAATTTTTTGCTCTAGCATGGCGGCCATCAGGTCGGGCATGGCCCACATTCCCTTGCCAATTTGGGCCTTGCCACGCAGGCCCATCGTCAGGCCGACCAATACGTTGCTGCGCTCGTAAGACTGAATCCAGGCACTGGTCTTCATGTCGCCCTTGCGAATCATGGGGCCAGCCAGCATGGCGGTGTGCATTTCGTCGCCGGTGCGGTCTAAGAAGCCGGTATTGATAAAGGCGATACGGCTGGCTGCCGCCGCGATACAGGCCTTCAGATTGACGCTGGTGCGGCGCTCTTCGTCCATGATGCCCAGCTTGACGGTGCTGTCGGGCAGGCCCAGCAGTTGCTCGACACGGCTGAACAAATCGGCCGCAAAAGCCACTTCGGCTGGGCCATGCATTTTGGGCTTGACGATATAGACGCTGCCCTTGCGGCTGTTGCGGATACCGTTGGCCCCGTGGCCTTGCAGGTCGTGCAGGGCAATGGCGGTGGTGACCACGGCATCCATGATGCCTTCGGGAATTTCTTTCACGCTGCCATCGGTAGCGGTGTAGAGGATGGCCGGATTAGTCATCAGGTGGCCGACATTGCGCACAAACATCAAGGAGCGGCCATGCAGGCGCACTTCGCCGCCGTGGGGCGCGGTATAGATGCGGTCGGCATTCAGGCCACGGGTCAGGGTCTTGCCACCCTTGTCAAACGATTCGACCAACGTACCCTTGAGGATGCCCAGCCAGTTGCTGTAGCCCAGCACCTTGTCGTCCGCATCCACAGCGGCCACGGAGTCTTCCAAGTCCATGATGGTAGACAGTGCGGCTTCCAGCACCACATCGGCCACGCCAGCCGCATCAGACTGCCCAATGGGGGTAGAGCGGTTGATGATGATATCGATGTGCAGGCCGTTGTGTACCAGCAGCACCGAGCGCGGTGCATTGGCATCACCTTGAAAGCCCACCAGTTGGGCGGCGTCTTTCAGGCCGGTGCGATCGCCCCCTTGCAGCGTGACCACCAGTGCGCCGCCTTCAATGCTGTAGCCTGTGGATTGTTGGTGTGAACCGTGGGCCAGTGGTGCTGCTTGGTCGAGGAAGTTGCGGGCAAAGGCAATGACCTTCGCGCCACGTACAGGGTTGTAGCCTTGGCCCTTGTCTGCGCCATCTGCTTCGGAGATGGCATCGGTGCCATACAAGGCATCGTACAGGCTGCCCCAGCGCGCGTTGGCCGCATTGAGGGCATAGCGGGCATTGAGCACTGGCACCACCAGCTGGGGGCCAGCCTGAACGGCCAGTTCGTCATCCACATTGCTGGTTGTGGCTTGGGCATTGGCAGGTTGGGGAACCAAGTAGCCAATCGTTTCCAAGAACTGACGGTAGGCTGCCATGTCTGTGATGGGGCCTGGGTGGGCCGTGTGCCACTTGTCCAGCTCGGCTTGCAGGCGGTCGCGCTCGGCCAGCAAGGCAATGTTGCGCGGGGCCAAATCGGCCACGATGGCGTCAAAACCTTGCCAGAAGGCGGCAATGTCTACGCCTGTGCCGGACAGCACCTGCTCGTTGATAAAGCGGTGCAGGCTGTCGGCCACTTGCAGACGGTGGAGGGTGGTGCGTGCGGTCATGCGGAAAGCCTTCAAAAATAAAACAGGAGGAAACGAAATCTGTGTTGATAGACACTGTATTCGAATTGTTTGCCAACATAAATGACGCAAAAAATCAAAAACCTGTGACTTTTACGCAAAAATCCAATGCAGTATGGACAAGCTCAAAGCCTTTGAATCTTTTGTCTCGGTCGCCACCCGTGGCAGCCTGACGGCAGCAGCCCGTGCCGAAGGTGTCGCCCCAGCCATCATGGGGCGCAGGTTGGACGCGCTAGAGGCGCATTTGGGTGTCAAGTTGTTGGTACGCACCACCCGCCGCCTGAGCCTGACTACGGAGGGCAGTGCCTTTTTGGAAGATTGCCAGCGCCTATTGGCCGAAGTGGCCCATGCCGAGGCCAGTGTGTCTGCCGGTGGCATTCAGGCCAGCGGGCATTTGCGCATCACAGCACCGGCAGGCTTTGGCCGCCGCCATGTAGCGCCACTGGTGCCGCGCTTTCATGCCGAGCACCCAGAGGTGCGCATTTCGTTGAATTTGAGCGACCGCGTGGTAGATCTGGCTGCTGAAGGCTTTGACTGTGCTGTGCGTGTGGGGGATTTGCCCGATTCTTCTTTGGTCAGTGTGCGCATTGCCGACAACCGGCGGTTGTGTGTGGCGGCACCTTCTTATCTGGAACGCCGGGGAACCCCCCAACACCCCAGCGAATTGGCCGGGCATGATTGCTTAGTTCTCTCCAGTGGTGCCTCGCAAACGCGAGGTTGGGCCTTTCGTCTGCCTGCTGAAGAAGGTGGAGCACAGGTGGTGCATGTGCGCCCTGCTGGCCCGTTGGATTGTTCTGACGGACAGGTGCTCTATGACTGGTGCTTGGCCGGTTATGGCATTGCTTGGCGCAGCACTTGGGAGGTGCAGGCCGAAATTGCCTCCGGCCAGTTGTTGCCAGTGCTAGAGGGTTTTGCAGCGCCGCCCAATGGTATTTATGCTGTGTTTCCACATGCCAAGCATTTGCCTTTGCGGGTGCGCTTGTGGATTGACTACCTCAAGCACCATTACAGCCAGCCAAGTTTTTGGCAGACTGGTGTGGGGCGTTTGTTTTCCTGATCTGCACAAAGGTATCCGCCATGACCCTCGAAGCCTTGCTGGCCAGTTTGCATTTGTTGGCCGTTCTGACCTTGGTGGTTTTTTTATCGAGTCAGGCCGCCTTGTGTCGGGCAGAGTGGCTCAATGCTGCGGTAATTGAACGCTTGGTGCGCCTAGACCAAATTTGCCGTGTGGTCATGTTGGCGGTGTTGGTGACGGGCTTGGTGCGGGTGTTTTGGGGCATCAAGGGGCAATCGTGGTACGCCAGCCAACCGCTGCTGCACCTGAAGGGCACCTTGTGGGTGGCTGTATGGCTGCTGTCGGTGCCTTCAGCACGGGCGTTTCGGCGTTGGCGCGGGCAGTGGCAACAGTGCAGTGTCTTGCCCCCGGCAGCCGAAATACAAAAGGCCCGCTGGTGGGTGATGGTGCAAGCACATCTGCTGCCCATCGTCGCTGTGTTGGCCGTGTTTTGGGCGCGTGGCTGGTAACAGATTTGGCACCAATGGGGTAAAAATATCAATTTCGATACCTTGATTCGGTCAAAATCCTCTCTTTTTGTATCGTTTATATCAAATAATCGTGGGTTAATAAGGGTAACTACGTAATGTTGATGACAGGGAGTCCGTAGACCATCGGGCGCCCATGTGCCCAGATGTTGTTGAAGGGCCGGGCTAGTGCAGACCCTTCAAAGACCCCCATGAATCGATTTCATATTTCTACCCGCCTGACCTTGTTGGTGGCTGTGCTGGCCTCTTTGCTGGTATTGATTGGCAGTATTGGCCTGTTGGGCATGACCAAGAACAATCAGGCGCTCGATACGGTCTATAAAGACCGTGCGGTGCCGCTAAGCCAGTTGGGTGCGATTCAGTATCTGATGATTCGCAACAGAATGCTGATTGCCAATGCCTTGGTGGTGCAGACCCCCGAGTCTGTGCAGCAAAATGCCCAAGAGATACAGCAAAACATCGACCGGATCTCGGCCATCTGGAAAGATTACATGCAGACGTATCTGACGCCAGAAGAAACCCAGATTGCCAGCCGCTTTGCCCAAGCTCGCCAGAAGTTTGTGCAAGAGGGATTGCTGCCCTCTATGGCGGCGCTGCGCAGTGCAGACTTTGACACTGCCAAACGGATTGCGCTGGAGCAGAACGTGCCGTTGTTCAATGCGGCGCAGCAACAGTCCGATGCACTGATCCGTTTGCAAGTGGACGAGGTGAAAAAAGAATATGACGCAGGCACCGCCCGTTTTCACACCATCCGGGCGGTGTCGGTGGTTTCCATTGTGTTGGGGCTGGCATTTGCTCTGTGGTTTGGTTGGTCATTGATGCGCGGCATTACGGTGCCATTGCAACAGGCCGTGCAGATTGCCGAAGCCGTGGCCCAAGGTAATTTGGGTCAGCGTATCCAAAGTGAAGGCCAAGACGAAATTGCTGCGTTAATGCAGTCTTTGGCCCGTATGCAGGCCCGTTTGGCAGCAGTAGTGACCCATGTGCGTCAAGGATCAGAAAGTATCTCTCTGGCCAGTGCCGAAATTGCCCAAGGCAACCAAGATTTGTCTGCCCGCACCGAGGCCCAAGCCACTGCGCTTGAAGAGACGGCCAGCTCTATGGAGCACCTGCGCTCCACGGTTCAGCAAAATGCTGACAGCGCCCAACAGGCCAACCAACTGGCCGTCAATGCCAGTGCCGTGGCCGTACAAGGTGGCGAGGTGGTGGCCCAGGTGGTAGACACCATGAAGGGCATCAACGAGTCTTCACGCAAGATATCCGACATCATTGGCGTGATTGATGGTATTGCTTTTCAGACCAACATCTTGGCGCTCAATGCAGCGGTAGAGGCGGCTCGTGCTGGAGAGCAGGGCCGTGGCTTTGCGGTGGTGGCGAGCGAGGTGCGCAGTCTGGCCGGGCGTTCTGCCGAGGCGGCCAAAGAAATCAAAGCCCTGATCCATGCCAGCGTGAACCGGGTGGAGCAAGGTGCAGAGTTGGTGGATCAGGCCGGCACCACCATGACCCAGGTGGTTGGCAGCATCCGCCACGCTACATCGCTCATGGGTGAGATCAGTACCGCCAGCCATGAGCAGGCAGCCGGAGTGGCCCAGGTAGGAGCGGCTGTGGCGCAAATAGACCAAGTAACGCAACAGAATGCTTCGTTGGTGGAAGAGATGGCCGCCGCCGCCCGTGGTTTGGAGGCTCAGGCGCAGTCTTTGGTGCAAGTGGTGGCCGTCTTTAGGATCTGAAGCCAATTGACTGTGGGGGGCGTACCGAGCGCCCCCGTAAAATCACCCCATGCTCTCTGCCAAACAAGAATTGCTGGCCGCTCTGGCGGCTGAACTGGAAAAACTCTCCCCCGGTGCGGGCGTCAAAGCTGCCTTTGAATCGCCCAAGATGGCGGCACACGGTGATTTTGCCTGCACGGCGGCCATGCAGCTGGCCAAGCCGCTCAAGCAAAACCCGCGCGCGTTGGGCGAACAGCTCAAAGCAGCGTTGGAGGCCACCGCTGCTTTCCAACGCTGGGTGGTGGCGATTGAAATTGCTGGCCCCGGCTTTTTGAACATCCGCCTGCACCCCAGCGCCAAGCAGCAAGTGGTGCAAGAAGTGCTGGCCCAAGGGCCAGAGTTTGGCTACCAGCCCACACGTGGCGAAAAAATCTTGGTCGAGTTTGTTTCGGCCAACCCTACTGGCCCGTTGCATGTGGGGCATGGCCGCCAAGCCGCTTTGGGCGATGCCATTTGCAACCTATACGCCAGCCAAGGTTGGAGCGTACACCGCGAGTTTTATTACAACGATGCGGGCGTGCAAATTGACACCCTGACCAAAAGCACCCAACTGCGGGCCAAGGGTTTTAAACCGGGGGATGACTGCTGGCCCACTGACCCGGATAACCCCGCCGCCAAGAATTTCTACAACGGCGACTACATCGCCGACATTGCCCAGGCTTTCTTGCGCCAAGAAACCGTCAAGGCCGATGACCGTGAGTTCACAGCCAATGGCGATGTGCAAGACTACGACAACATCCGCCAATTTGCCGTAGCCTACCTGCGCAACGAGCAAGACAAAGACTTGCAAGCCTTTCAGCTGCGCTTTGACGAGTATTACCTCGAATCGAGCCTCTACACCAACGGCCATGTCGAGGCCACGGTGCAGCGCCTGATTGCCAATGGCAAAACCTATGAGCAAGAGGGTGCGCTGTGGCTTAAATCGACCGATTACGGCGACGACAAAGACCGCGTCATGCGCAAGCAAGACGGCAACTACACCTACTTTGTGCCCGATGTGGCCTACCACATCCAAAAATTCAAGCGCGGGTTTGTCAAGGTGGTCAACATCCAAGGCACCGACCACCACGGCACGATTGCCCGTGTGCGGGCCGGTTTACAGGCCGCCGATGTGGGCATTCCACAAGGCTACCCCGACTATGTGCTGCACACCATGGTGCGTGTGGTCAAGGGTGGTGAAGAGGTCAAAATCAGCAAGCGTGCCGGTAGTTATGTGACGCTGCGCGACCTGATTGAATGGACGAGCAAAGACGCAGTGCGCTTCTTTTTGCTGAGCCGCAAGCCCGATACCGAATACACCTTTGATGTGGATTTGGCCGTGGCACAAAACAACGACAACCCGGTCTATTACGTGCAGTATGCCCATGCACGCATTTGCTCGGTGTTGCGGGCATGGCAAGAGCAAGGCGGGGCGGGGGTGGCTGCCCTGCGCAACGTCGATTTGTCGGCGTTGCAAGGCCCACAAGCCCAAGCCTTGATGCTGCTGTTGGCCAAATACCCCGAAATGCTCACGGCAGCGGCGGCAGACAACGCGCCACACGACGTCACCTTCTATCTGCGTGAGCTGGCCGCCAGCTACCACAGCTACTATGACGCCGAGCGCATTTTGGTGGAAGACGAAGCCGTGAAGCTGGCCCGGTTGGCGCTGGTGGCGGCCACCGCCCAAGTGCTGGCCAATGGCTTGGCGGTATTAGGTGTTTCGGCCCCTGATCGTATGTAAATTCGGCACAAAAGCATGGCCATGAAACAACAGCAACAAGGCGGCACCATTCTGGGCTTTATTTTGGGCCTGGTGGTGGGTCTGGGGGCCGCTTTTGCGGTGGCCGTCTATGTCACCAAAGTGCCGGTGCCTTTTTTGAACAAAGGCGCGGTTCGGGGCACTGAACAAGACGCCGCCGAAAATGAGAAAAATAAAGACTGGGATCCAAACGCCCCACTTTACGGCAAGAATCCGGCCCGTCCAGCCGTGGTGGAGTCTGCGCCTGTGGTGGCACCGCCATCGGCCGCCGAGCCTGTGGCCAAACCCAGTGCGACCGAGTCTAAGCCCACCCCTGAGGGGGCAGCCGATTCCAAGACGGCCCCCAAGCCCGAGACTAAAGCCGACAGTAAGGCCGAGGCTAAGCCCGATGCCAAGGCCAACACCAGTGCCAGTGCCGACCCGTTGGGCGACTTGGCCAAGAGCAGAGCCAACGCCACGGCCAACGCCACCAGCACGGCAGATGACGCTTTTACCTACTTCCTCCAGACAGGGGCATTTGGCAGCCAAACTGATGCAGAAGCACAGCGCGCCAAGCTGGCCATGATGGGCTGGGAGGCTCGCGTCAGTGAGCGTGAACAGAATGGCCGCACGGTGTTTCGCGTACGGGTGGGCCCATTTGGCAAACGTGGTGATGCAGAGCAGCTCAAAGAAAAATTGGATGGTGCTGGCGTGGATTCGGCCTTGGTGCGTGTGCAACGCTGAACTTTTGTAGGCAGATACTGCTCAGACCCTCCACCGCAATAAGGAGTACCTTTTGATGAAACGCCGTGATTTTTCCCTGACTGCTGCCCTGGCGCTGGCTGCACCTTTGCTGCCGCTGTCGGCCCAAGCGCAGGGGGCTGCGCCCAAAGAAGGCAAGGATTACAACAAACTGGCCAAACCAGTGGCTTCTGATGTACCTGCAGGCAAGGTGGAGGTGTTGGAGTTCTTCTGGTACAGCTGCGGTCATTGCCACACCTTTGAACCCATGTTTCATAACTGGATCAAGGCAGCGCCAGCCAATTTGGTGGTGCGCCGCGTGCCGGTGGCCTTCAATGCCAGCTTTGTGCCAGCGCAAAAGTTGTATTACACCTTGGAAGGCCTGGGCAAAGTCGAGGCTCTGCATGCCCGTGCGTTTCGCGCCATTCATGTGGAAAAGCAGAAGCTGGCCAAGGACGACGACATCATGGCCTGGGCTGCCAAGCAGCCCGAATTGGACATGGCCAAATTCAAAGAGATGTACCAGTCCTTCAGCGTGGCTAACCAAGTGCGCCGCGCCACGCAATTGCAAGAAGCCTATGGGGTTGAAGGCACGCCATCTATGGGGGTGGCAGGCCGCTACTACACCGATGGCACGATGGCCGGTGGCTTGCAAGCCATGTTGCAGGTGGTCAACCACCTGACAACGGTCAAGGGTTGAGCCATCCCCCTTTCGTCTGCAACCACGGCCCGCTTTGGCGGGCTTTTTTGTGGCTGGCAGGCATCGCTACAATCGCCGCAAGATTCGTGCCTTTTTTGATGAACCGCCTCTTCACGCTCCCCCTGCTCGCCTGTTTGGCTGCTGCCCCGTTCACGCTGGCGCACGCTGAAAAGGCCGACCGCCATCAGCCCATGAACATTGAGGCCGATGCCCTGCGCCATGACGAATTGCAGCAAACCAGCGTGTTTACGGGCCGTGTGGTTCTGACCAAAGGTACCATCGTGCTGCGGGGTGAGCGTCTGGAAGTGCGCCAAGATGCCGATGGTTATCAGTCTGGTACCGTCACGGCGGCAGCAGGCCAACGGGCGTTCTTCCGACAAAAGCGTGATACCGCACCCGGCGCCCCTGAAGAATTTGTCGAGGGC
This sequence comes from Giesbergeria giesbergeri, assembly GCF_054779375.1. Lineage (NCBI taxonomy): Bacteria > Pseudomonadati > Pseudomonadota > Betaproteobacteria > Burkholderiales > Comamonadaceae > Giesbergeria > Giesbergeria giesbergeri. Next base: position 39,052 of record NZ_BAAGYJ010000013.1, read on the forward strand.
GAAGGCGAACGCATTGAATACAACGGCCACAACGACACCGTGCGCCTATTGCGCCGTGCCGAGTTGCGCCGTTACCAAGGGGCCAAGTTACAAGATGAACTCACGGGGGCGGTGATCGTTTACAACAACCTGACGGATGTGTTCAGTGTGGATGGTCAGCAGCGCAGCCCTGAGGGGGCGTCAGCAACGTCGGGCGGACGTGTGCGTGCCATACTGGCTCCAAAGGCGACTACAGCTCCGGCCTCTCCTGTGGCACCTGCTTCTGCTCTGCCTTTGCGCCCCAGTTCTGCACTGGGTACTGACAAGCCATGAGTGCCGCACCCGCGCATGCCACCACCGAGGCAGCTACGGATAGCCGATTGGAGGTGCTGCATTTAGCCAAGTCTTATGGCAGCCGCCAGGTGGTCAAGGACGTATCGCTGGTTGTGCAAAAAGGCGAGGTAGTCGGTCTGCTGGGCCCCAATGGTGCAGGCAAGACCACTTCGTTTTATATGATCGTTGGTTTGTTGCCCAGCGATGGGGGTGATATTCGCATTGATGGGCAGTCGGTGGTGCGTATGCCTATCCATAAGCGTTCACGTCTGGGGTTGTCTTACCTACCGCAGGAAGCGTCTATCTTTCGCAAACTCACGGTACAAGAAAACGTGCGTGCCGTACTGGAGTTGCAACAAAATGCCGCGGGTCAGTCTTTGAGCAAGGCCGAAGTTGAGCAGCGTTTGCAGTCTTTGTTGGAAGAGCTGCGTGTCGACCATCTGCGAGACTCTCCTGCGCTTGCATTGTCTGGCGGCGAGCGGCGCCGGGTCGAGATTGCCCGTGCCTTGGCCACGCAGCCGCGTTTTATCCTGTTGGATGAGCCTTTTGCAGGCATCGACCCGATTGCCGTGATTGAAATTCAGCGCATCATCGGTTTTTTGAAAGCGCGCGGCATTGGCGTGCTCATTACCGACCACAACGTGCGCGAAACGCTGGGCATTTGTGACCACGCCTGCATCATCAGTGATGGTCGGGTGTTGGCACAGGGGACGCCTTCCGAGATTGTCAACAACGCCGAGGTGCGTCGGGTGTACCTGGGCGAACATTTCCGTATGTGAGCCGATGAAACCTGGCCTGTCTCTGCGTGTATCGCAGCACCTGACCCTGACGCCGCAGTTGCAGCAGTCTATTCGGCTGTTGCAGCTCTCGACGTTGGAGTTGGGCCAGGAAGTCGAGCAGATGCTGGCGGACAACCCCTTTTTGGAGCGCAACCCCGACGAAGCCTCGCGCGAGGAGTTTGGTTTGGCGCAGGCCGACACGCCCCCGCCAGAGGAGCCATATGCCGACTGGGCAGCCCCTGTGAGCAGCACCAGCAGTGCAGACAGCAGTCAGGCCACATTGACAGAGGCAGAGCAGGGCAACAGTGACAGCAGCAGCACCGAAGTGCTGGACTGGGAGGGCGATGGCAGTGTGGACATGGCCCCGGACGATAGTGAATGGGGTGGCGATGCCCCGGCCTGCAGCCGTGGCACTGACGAAGAAATGGATGTCAGTGCCACAGATTTGGCACATGGTCATGAATCACTGGCGGCATTCTTGCACCGACAAACGGTGGGTTTGCGCTTGTCTCCAGAGGATAAAGCCGCACTGTATTTTCTGATCGAATCACTCAACGAAGACGGTTATCTGGAGGATTCGCTGGAATCTTTGGCTCAAGGGTTGGCGGGTGAAGAGCACAGCGATGACATAGAGGAGCTGCTGCACCATTTCACGGTGGCCTTGCACTTGCTGCAAACGCTGGAGCCAACTGGTGTGGGGGCTCGCCACTTGGCTGAATGCTTGACACTGCAACTGGCAGCATTGGCCGCACATCCTGCGCCTGCCATCCCGCCTGAGACCATTGCATTGGCGCTGCGCATTTGCCAGCAGCCGCTGGAAGGGCTGGCCCGCCGCGATGTGCGCCGCTTGGCCCAAACCTGTGGGGCCACCGAGGAGCAAACCCGTGCAGCAATGGCCTTGATTGCCCGGCTGGAGCCGCGTCCGGGGCGGCCCTTTATCTCGGTAGAGCGCAACGCCATCATCCCAGACGTGCTGGTGCGCCGCATGGGGCATGGTCAGGCGGGGCACCAGTTCAGTGTGCAACTCAACCCCGAAGTGATGCCACGCCTGCGCATCCACGACATTTATGCGGGTGCCTTGCGTGGCCGTCGCCAAGACGAAGGCCATCAGGCTTTGCAACAGCGTTTACAAGAGGCCCGCTGGTTTATCAAAAACATTCAGCAGCGGTTTGACACTATCTTGCGGGTGTCACAAGCCATTGTGGAGCGCCAAAAGAATTTCTTTGTGCATGGCGAGTTGGCCATGCGTCCGCTGGTGCTGCGCGACATTGCCGACGAGCTGGGCCTGCACGAGTCCACAATCTCGCGGGTGACCACAGCCAAATACATGGCTACCCCCCAGGGTACTTACGAGCTGAAATACTTTTTTGGCTCGGGCTTGGGCACTGACAGTGGTGGCAATGCCTCCAGCACGGCTGTGCGCGCGTTGATCAAGCAGTTTATTGCTGCCGAGAACCCCGCCAAGCCCTTGTCGGACAACCAATTGGCTGAAATGCTCAAAGAGCAGGGCATTGAGTGTGCCCGTCGCACGGTGGCTAAATACCGTGAAGGATTAAAAATCCCCACGGCCACGCTGCGCAAAACGCTGTAGCGAGGCGGTGGGGGTTAATCGTTGGCGTCGGCCTGCAGTTCGGGAAACAGCACTTCGGTAAAGCCGAGCTGGCGCAAATCAGACATCCGTTGCGGATACAGGGTGCCTATCAGGTGGTCACACTCATGTTGCACCACTCTGGCGTGAAAGCCTTCGGCGATGCGCTCTATGGGCTGGCCCAGCACGTCCATGCCGGTGTAACGGATGCGGCTCCAGCGGGGCACCCGGCCCCGCAGCCCTGGCACCGACAGGCAGCCCTCCCAGTCCTCGGCTTGGGCGGCATCCAGCGGGGTAATCACGGGGTTGATCAACACAGTGGGGGGCACCAAGGGGCGATCTGGGTAACGCGGATTGGGCAAGTGCGAGCCAAAGACCACCACCTGCAAATGGACGCCAATTTGTGGCGCTGCCAACCCGGCACCATTGGCCGCCTGCATGGTGTCGTGCAAGTCCGTTACCAACTGGTGCAGCACTGGGGTGTTGAAGGCCGTAACAGGCTGGGCCGTGCGCCACAGGCGCGGGTCGCCCATTTTCAAGATGGTGTGGATGGTCATGGTCGATGCCGGTATGGGCTGTTAGCGTAGCAAGGCTGCAGGGCGTGCAGCCCGTGCTGCGGGTGTTGTGGCGTGCTGGTGATCGAGCTTGAACTCTGCCACCACATCGGCCAATTGTGTGGCTTGCTGTTGCAGGGCGTGGGCTGCCGCTGTGGCTTGTTCTACCAAGGCCGCATTTTGTTGTGTGCCTTGGTCCATCTGGTTGATAGAGGTACCAATGGCAGCAATGCCGCTGCTTTGTTCTTGGCTGGCGTGGCTGATTTCGGCGACGAGGGTGGTCATGCGGCGCACGCTGTCTACCACTTGTTCAATGGTGGTGCCTGCATCACGCACCAACTGACTGCCCGCATTGACTTGGGTAACGGAGTCATCAATCAGTGCCTTGATTTCTTTGGCCGCTGTGGCGCTGCGTTGGGCCAAAGTGCGCACTTCAGAAGCCACTACGGCAAAGCCCCGGCCTTGCTCGCCAGCCCGGGCTGCTTCCACGGCGGCATTCAATGCCAAGATGTTGGTTTGGAAAGCGATGGCATCGATTACGCCAATGATGTCCACAATCTTGCGGGCAGAGTTTTCTATGCCCCCCATCGTTTGCACCACCTGCCCCACCACTGTGCCGCCACGGGTGGCTACCTGCGAGGTTTCGGTGGCCAGCAGATTGGCCTGGCGGGCATTCTCGGCGTTTTGCAGTACGGTGGCGGTGAGCTCCTCCATGGCCGCAGCGGTCTGCCCCAGTGAGGAGGCTTGCTGTTCGGTGCGGGAGGACAGGTCTTGGTTGCCGCTGGCAATTTCTCGGGTGGCTTGGCGCACCGACTCGGAGGATTGGCGGATGCGCACCAAGACCCCAGCAATTTTGCCGACAAAGTCGTTGAAGGCTTGGGCAATGTGCGTCAGTTCGTCGTTGCCTTGGGTGTCGAGGCGGCGTGTTAGATCACCTTCTCCTGAGGCGATATCGGCCAGTGCATCGCGCACTACGGCCAGTCGGCGCAATTGGTGGCTCACTGCGATGGACACCAGCACCACCGCGACCACGATACAGAGCAGGGTGATGCTGGCAGCCACCTGCAGCAGGTTGCGCACGCTGGCAGTGGCTTGTGCGCGGTCAATGGCGACCGCCAGCAACCAAGGGGTGCCCTCGACTTTGGCTGCATAGAGCAGTCGGTCGGTGCCATCGATGGCCATGCCAGCGCGACCGCCTTGGTCGGCCAATTGGCGCAGCAGTGTCATGTCCAGTTGGGGCGCAATGGTAGAGATGGGTTTGAGGGCGTATTCTGCTTTGGCATGGGCCAAGAACTTGCCCTCACCATCCACCAAGAAGGCAAAGCTTTGCGACATGGGGCGGATGGCGCTGACTTTTTGTGCAATGGTGTCCAAGTGCATATCGGTGCCGACCACCGCAATGGGTTGGCCTCGTGGGCCTACCGGCTCGACAAAACTGATGGTGAGCTTGCCCGTACTGACATCCACATAGGCGGGGGTCAGGGCTGGCCCGCCCACCTGGACTGCCTGTTGATACCACGGGCGGCCCGTGCCGCTATAGCCCTCTGGCATGGGGTGCGTAAAGATGGCCCGGTTGTCGGCATAGACAAAATAGGCATCATCAAAGGCACCTGCTTGCTTGGCGGCCTCCAATAAGGGCACTGGCTCTGGTTTGCCCACCGCCAGTTTGAGGGCGCTGGTGATGCGTTGTTTCTCTTTGACCCATTCGGTCAATTCATTGGCATGGTTGCGTGTCAACTGGCCCATGCGCTCGTCCATTGCGTCAAGGGTGTTGTTGCGCACGACAACAAAAGTGGCCAAAGCCAATGCAAACAGTGCCGCCACGGTAATGGCAACGCAAATCCCGATCAGTCGGACTCGTAGGGTATGGAGCATAGAAGCCTCTGGACGGGTATGAGTGATGCGAGAAGAAGTAAGAGACCGTGTTATCGGTGACAGAACGTCAGAAATCAATAGGTGTTTGCTGCTTGGTGAATTCTGAGCTAAAGCGCATGGCTTAGCAGAGAGTGGCTGCGTTGTGCGACCATCGCGCTTTGTTTTTGCTCAGGAGTGGCGTCACATGGCCCGCGTTGTTTTTGAACTGCCATCGCAGTTCACTTTTTCTACCGAACTGCCCATTTACATCGGCCATATCAACCACGGCCAGCACTTGGACAACGCCCAGTTGCTGGCGCTGGTGGGCGAGGCCCGCACCCGCTTTTTTACTTCGTTGGGCTATACCGACCGCGATGCCGAAGGGCTGGCGCTGGTGGTGGGTGATGTGGTGGTGCAATACCAGTCTGAAGCCCTGTATGGCGAGACCTTGCGCATCGAGATGGCCCCGGCAGATTTCAACAAATACGGCTTTGATTTGGTGTTTCGTATCACCGAAGCCAGCCAAGGCCGTGCCGTCGCCAAGGGCAAGCAAGGGCTGGTGTTTACCGACCCACAAGACCACAAAGTGCGTGTGCTGCCTGCGGCTTTGCTAGCCAAGTTGGGGCAAGCATGAACCAACTGCAAATTTTTCTGCCCTGTGCGGCGGGCGTTGAGGGTTTTTTGGCCGATGAGGTACACCAACTCACCGGCCTGACCGGCCACGACCTGCTCACAGGCCGGGGCGGCGTGTTGCTGCGCGCCTCTTGGCGTGATGCACTGCTGCTCAACCTGCATTGCCGCCTGGCACAGCGCGTGTTGGTGCAATTGGCGCACCGTCCGTACCGCTCTGAAAACGATTTGTACGAGATGGCCTCCAGCGTGGCTTGGGAGATTTGGTTCACGCCACGCCAGAGTTTCAAAATCGAGGTGACGGCCCAACACAGCCCCCTGACCAGCCTGAACTTTGCTGCCTTGCGCATCAAAGATGCGGTGGCTGACCGCTTTCGCGCCAAAACGGGTGTGCGCCCCGATGTGAATACCCAATGGCCCGATGTGCGTATCCACCTGCACCTGACCACCGACCAAGCCACCGTTTATATCGATACCTCGGGCGAGCCGTTGTTCAAACGTGGCTGGCGCGAAGACAAAGGCGATGCGCCGTTGAAAGAAACTTTGGCCGCCGCCATGATTGCCGCCACCGGCTGGAACCCAGAGGGCGAGACCCCCTTGCCCCTGTATGACCCCTGCTGCGGCAGTGGCACGGTGCTGATCGAGGCTGCCCAAATCGCCTGCCGCATTGCCCCCGGTATGCGCCGCCGCTTTGCCTTTGAAAAACTCCTGCCCTTCCAAGCCCATGTTTGGAACGCCCTGAAGAACGAAGCCGCTAGTGCCGAACAAGCCAGCCCAGTGCCCATTTTTGGCAGCGATGTCTCGCACCGTATGGTCGATTTTGCCCAGCGCAATGCCGAGCGGGCAGGCGTGGCCGCTGCCGTGCAATTGCGCGGTGGCGATGCCTTGCAGCGGATGCCCCCCTGCGCACAGCCCGGCCTGATGTTGCTCAACCCCCCCTATGGCGAACGGATTGCCGCCGCTGGCAGTGCCGGGCGCAATGCCCACGACCGGGCCGCTGAACGCGCTGGGGGGGCGGCTGTGGGCCGCGAAGTGGCACAGACGGAAGATGGCGGCGAGTTTTTCCTGCAACTGGCTGCCCATTGGAAGAAAAACTATACCGGCTGGCAAGCATGGATGCTCACCCCCGACCTGAAACTGCCCGGCAAAATGCGCCTGAAAGAATCGCGCCGCGTGCCCATGTGGAACGGCCCGATTGAATGCCGCCTGTTCCGCTTTGATTTGGTGCAAGGCTCGACCAAGCCACGCCGCCAGCCGGTTGCAGCAGCAGGGGCACCCCAGCATGCGGGTTGAACTGCGTTGGCCTTTGGTGGTGGAGGGCACAGCAGCACCGCTACCGCGCGCCTTGGTGCTCGACACCAATATCGTGCTCGATCTGTTGGTATTCAACGATCCGGCCATGATCCCGGTGCGCCAGTGCTTGCGAGAGGGCAGTCTGCGCTGGGTGGCTACCCGTCCTATGCACGATGAACTGGAGCGCGTGTTGGCCTATCCGCAAATTGCCAAGCGGGTGGCGTTTTATGACCTCACGCAGGCACAGGTGCTACAAGCCTATGCACAGCAGGTGCAATGGCAGGAGGTGCCAGCCCGTGTGCCAGCGGTGTGCAAAGACCCCGACGACCAGAAGTTCATCGATTTGGCCGCTACCTGTCAAGCGGTGCTGTTGAGCAAAGACAAAGCCGTGCTGTGTATGCGCAAACGGCTGCTATTGCGCCACGATGCCCATGTTGCCACCACACTGGTGGTTGCCCCGATGGTGGCGCCATGAGCGGTGGCCGCAGACTACACTTTCCTGATTCTCTACCCTGCGATTGCAGTACCCCAAGGATTTTTGATGAACAGCCCTATTTCTGCCCAGCCCGCTGAACCCCCTGCAGCCCGTGGCCTGACCCCTGACGAACTCGACGAGCTAGATGCTTTGCTGGAGGATTTGCGCACCCGTGCCGAAGAAATCCCGCAATGGGAGTTTTGTGATGGCTTTCTGACGGCGCTGGTGTGTAGCCGCCGTCTGATTGGCCCGAATGAATACTTGCCCATGCTGTTGGGTGATGGCGAGGTGCTGGAGGTGGCCCCAGACCAGCCCTTGCCGCAGTTGCCAGTCTTTGCCAACGCAGAGCAACAGGCCCGTTTTCTGGAGTTGTTTGGCCGGCGCTGGCAGGCCGTGCAGGAATCGCTGGATTTGCCAGTGGAGCAGCGCACCGAAGATAACGCCTTTCACCCCGAAGTGGAAGATGTGCGTGCCGTGGTGGCCAGCCTGCCCGAGGCAGAGCGTGCCGAGATTGAGGCCCACGATATTCCCTCGTTGGGCCAAGTGTGGGCCTTGGGTTTTATGTTTGCGGTAGAAAATTGGCCCGAGGAGTGGGCTGCACCGCGCGACAAAGAGGCTGCACAGTGGCTCAACGACGCTTTGGATGGCATCGTTGCCCTGACCGAGGACGACACAGGCAAACCCAGTGTGAACCTGTACGATGAGAACGGCCCTGCCACCATCAGTGATCGGCGTTTGGATGACTTCAGTGATGCGTTGGCTGCGGTGTATGACCTGCGCCAGCTGTGGCAAAGCATGGGGCCACGGGTGGAGAGCGTTCGCAAAGCCCCCGAGCCAGGCCGCAATGATCCTTGCACCTGTGGCAGCGGCAAGAAATACAAGAAGTGCTGTGGCGCTTGAGCCACTGCCGCTGCGCAGCCGCTGAGGCTCAGAGTTTGCGCAGGCGCTGGACGTCGATCTCTATCGATGTCCAGTGCTTGTCCACCTCGCCCGAGATTTCTACCTTGTCTTGTGGTGACACGCTCTGGCCGCTCCAGTGGCGCGCATCAATTTCTACCTCTATGGTGCCGGTGGCGTCACGAAAGAGGTAGTTCTCTCCCCCCAGGTGGCGCTCAATCTGGCCGCGCAAGGTCACTGGGGTATCGTCGGCCAAAGACTTGGTGTGCTCTGCCGTGACCACGGTGGCGGGGCCAGTAAAACCGCCTGCAGCGGTTTGGGCCAATGCGCTGGCACACAAAAGCAGGGTAGCGGTCAAGGTGGCAAGGGTCTTGGCGGGCATGGTAAGGTTCCTGTGAATGCTGTCGATAGCCGCATTGTGTGGGCCTTGTCTGATCGCCGCATTAACGGTGTGGTGGCCCGTTGTGGTCAGCCCATCGGAGGCCGGGGCCGATTTTTGTTGAAAAGAAAAAGGTGCGCTGTACGCGCGCCGGATAAATCGCATGACGATTCCTGTATTAGGCCGCTGGCGCTCTGAATGGGCGCCTACTGGCATTACGCGCGAGTTGCTGGCTGGGGCTGTAGCCACCTTTGCCTTGATTCCTGAGGTCATTGCCTTCTCGTTTGTGGCGGGGGTCGATCCGTCTGTAGGCTTATTTGCCTCTTTTGTCATTAGCATCGTCATCGCCTTTGCTGGGGGCCGCCCGGCGATGGTGTCAGCCGCAGCAGGATCGGTGGCACTGGTGGCCGCACCGTTGATGCAGTCGCATGGCCTAGGCTATTTGTTGGCCGCTGGGTTGCTGGCTGGGTTGGTGCAAGTGTTGTTTGGCTTGCTGCGGTTGGGCGTGCTGATGCGCTTTGTCTCCAGCTCGGTGCGGACGGGTTTTGTCAATGCGCTGGCGGTGTTGATTTTTGCTGCACAGTGGCCGCATTTGGGCGGTGCCAATGCTGCCACGCTGGCTATGTTGGCATTGGGCCTGCTGCTGATTTATGGCCTGCCCCGTTGCGGGGCACTGTTGGGCTGGCGGGCCTTGACGGCCATTCCGCCGCCTTTGGTGTGCGTGTTATTGCTCACACTGTTGTCCAGCCTGTTGGGCTTGCCCTTGGCAACCGTGGCCGATTTGGGCCAGTTGCCCGAAGCCCTGCCATTGTGGGCGTTTCCTGAGGTGCCTTGGGACTGGCAAACCTTGCGCATCATTGCCTTGCCTGCTTTGGCGATAGCCTTTGTGGGTCTGCTCGAATCGGTGCTCACGGCTGCTGTGGTGGATGAGTTGACCGACACCCCTAGCAACAAAAATCGAGAATGCACCGGCTTGGGGCTGGCCAACATCGCCGCCAGTTGTTTTGGCGGCATTGCCGGGTGCGGCATGATTGGTCAAGCCGTGGGCAACGTCAAGTATGGTGGGCGTGGGCGCCTCTCTACCTTGTTTGCGGGTGTGTTTTTGTTGATTTTGATGGTGCTGCTCAAGCCTTGGGTGTCGCAGGTGCCGGTGATTGCACTGGTCGCCATCATGGTGATGGTGTCGGTAGAAACGTTCGACTGGAAGTCTTTGCGCACGCTGTGGCACCATCCACGCCTGTCCAGTGCGGTGATGCTAGCGACGGTGGTGGTCACTATTGCCACACACAATTTGGCCGCTGGCGTTACGGTGGGTGTGGTGCTCAGTGGGGTGTTCTTTGCCTTTAAGGTGTCGCGGATGTTGCAAGTGCACAGCACAGACGATGCCACCACGGGCCTGCGCACTTGGCGGGTAACGGGGCAAGTGTTCTTTGCCTCTGCTGATGCGTTTGTTGAGGCGTTTGATGTGCGCAGTGCCGAGCAGCGCCCAGTGTGCATTGATGTCTCGCAAGCCCATTTTTGGGACATCACCTCGGTGGCGGCACTGGATAAGGTGATTGCACGCCTGCGCCACCACGGTTGCACCGTCCATGTGGTTGGTTTGAACGAGGCCAGTGCCGTGCTGATCGATCTGCAACGTCCCGAGCGCCCAGACTCCCACACCGCCCCTTGAGCCAAACGGTCTCAGTGCAGCCCTGTGGGCGTGGTGGCAGTGTGAGAGACGAGGCGATAGATGGTGGGCTGTTCGGTCACCAGCGTTCCTGTAATACCATGCAGCGATTCGGAGTGCCCCACAATCAGGTGTCCATCGCGTTTGAGGTAGGGCAGCAGGTTGGCAATGACTTTTTGTTTGGTCTCGTGGTTGAAATAGATCAGCACATTGCGCAGAAAAATCACATCAAAACTGCCAGGCACATGCTGTGGCTCTAGCAGGTTGCAGTACATGAACTGGGTGCGCTCGCGCAATTGGCGGCAGATCAGCAACATGCCCTGCTGATCCATGATGCCCTTGAGACAGTATCTTTTCAGCAACGCCTTGGGGATGCCGCTGGTGCGCTCGAGCGAATACAGCCCCCGGCGGGCAGCCGATAGCACCTTGGTGCTGATGTCCGTGCCCACAATCTCCCAGGCTTGCGTGCCCAAAGTGTCGGCCAGTACCATGGCCACGCTGTAGGCCTCCTCGCCGCTGGAGGAGGCAGCACTCCAGACACGAAACGTGCCCCGCGCCCCGCAGCGCGCAGCCTTGGCACGTAGAAAATCAAAATGCTGTGGTTCCCGGAAAAAATAGGTCTCGTTGGTGGTGATCAGATTCACCATTGTCTGGCGCTCTTGGGCTTGGGCCGCTTGGCTCAGGTGCTGAAAATAGTCACCAAAGCTGTGCAGTCCCAATGCACGCAGCCGCTTGGCCAAGCGCCCAACCAGCAAGACCTTTTTGGCCTCGGACAGGCTGATACCTGCCATATCGAAAATCAGCTTTTGGAACTGAGAGAACTCCCGGCTGGAGATGGAGTCCTCACCATACAGCAGAAAGTCTCCCATAGCATGGCCTTACTCAGATCGAAGTGCCGAACGCACGGCAATTTCTTGCAGTGACAAGATGCGGTCTATATCAATCAACACCACAAATTGTTGGTTGATGTTGGCCATGCCCCTGATGAAATCGGTGCGCAAACGGGTGCCAAACTCGGGCGCTGGCTCAATGGCTTGGGGAGGAATTTCCAGTACCTCTGAGACAGCATCCACCACCATGCCCATTTTGTGCTGGCTGGCACTGTCTGAGGTGTTGTCATCGCTAGCGGTTTCTACAATCACAATGCAGGTGCGCTTGCTCACCGGGTGGGGGGTGCGCCCAAAGCGCACGGCCAAGTCCACCACAGGCACCACGCTGCCACGCAAATTGATCACCCCCCGAATCAACGAGGGCACCAGTGGAACCTCGGTCAGTGCGTGGTACTCGATGATTTCCCGAATCGCCAGAATGCTCATCGCAAACATCTCCGCCCCCAGATGGAAGGTGAGGTACTGCTGCGGGTCGGTGCCCGCAGCGAGTACGGCATCCTGGGCCAGTGCGGACGAAGATGCAAGGCTTGGCAGTGTCTGGCTGGTCATGGCCGCCTCCGCTGGGGTGGACTAAAAACGCACGAAATGCGATTCGTCGGGACTGCTGGTGTCTGCCAAAGCGTTCGACCGGGCCGAGGCAATGTGGGCCACGGCTGTGCGTTGTGCGCTGGCAGTGCCGGGTTTCTTGCCCGCCTTCCATGCGGTGGGCTTGGGGGTGATGGAGGAGTGCCCGCCCACTTGGAAGAAAGACATGATTTCTTGCAGGTTGATGGCTTGCGTTGACATCTCTTCTGCCGTGGCGGCCAGTTCTTCGGAGGCGCTGGCGTTTTGCTGTGTGATCTGGCTCAACTGGCTCATGGCCGTGTTGATCTGGTTCACACCCACGGTTTGCTCTTGGGATGCTGCGGTGATCTCCTGCACCACATCGGCTGTCTTTTGCGTAGCGGGCACGATCTCATCGAGCAATTTGCCAGCCTTTTCGGCCATGCCCACGCTATTGACAGCCAGTTGGCCGATTTCTTGTGCCGCCACTTGGCTGCGTTCGGCCAGCTTGCGCACCTCTGCGGCCACCACGGCAAAGCCCTTGCCATGCTCGCCCGCCCGTGCTGCCTCAATGGCCGCGTTCAGGGCCAGCAGGTTGGTTTGGTAGGCAATGTCGTCGATGATGCCGATCTTTTTGGCAATTTGCTTCATGGCCACCACGGTGTCGTTGACTGCCCGGCCCCCTTCAGCCGCTTTGGTGCTGCCTTCGGCAGACATGCTGTCTGCAATCTTGGCGTTGTCGGTGTTTTGTTGGATGGAAGATGCCATCTCATTGATGGAGGCGGAGGTCTCTTCTACAGAGGCGGCTTGCTCACTGGCAGCCTGTGACAGGGCTTGCGATGTGGAGGACACTTGGACGGTGGCAGAGGCCAAGGTTTCTGCCGTGGTGTTGACCTCGGTGATGGTTTGTGCCAGCTTGGTCACCATGTTGTTGACACTGTCTTGGACGTTCTTGATCTCGCCTTTGTAGTGCCCTTGCACTGTTCGGGTCAGGTCGCCACGCTCCATGTCGCCAATCACGGCAATCACCTTGTCGATGGGTTCAGTGATGCCGTCCAAGGTTTGGTTGATGCCATCCACCAGCTTCTTGAAATCTCCTTGGTGTTTGCTGGCATCGGCACGCACATGCAAGCGCCCATCGGCACCCGATTGAATCAAGACATTGGTATCGTTCAGTACGGCCTGAATCGACTGTGTCATGCCTTGCATAGCGGCCAGCAGGCTGGTGCTGTCACCGTGCCTGAGCGCGATCTTGCTGCTCAAATCACCCACCGCAATGCGGTTGGCGATGTGGGCGGCCTCGTCAGGCTCGCCACCGAGCTGGCGCAGCACGGAGCGGGTGACCACCCAACTGATCATGCCCACCGTGAGCAGCGTCAGAGCGGCAATCAGCAGTGAGAGGGTCAGGGCACGCTCTTTGGTGGCTACAGCATCGGCAATGCCTTTCTTGCCCATCGTGACGTTGTAGCCAAAGTGCTCTTCCAGGGCACTTTCGAGCCGTGTGCCGATCAGACCGGCCTGCATCGTGAAGGCCTTGGCTTTTTCGATGCCTTCTGGGCCATTGTGAACTTCTTGGGTAACGTTGAGCAGCAACGGCTCATACTCTGCATAGATTTTGCTCACTTGCAGAAAGAGGGACTTGTCTTTCTCATCGGCAATGGTCTTTTCGTAATCCTTGAGCCCTTGCAGAATGCCTTCACGGTCTTTGCGGATGTTGTTCTCCAACTCCATCCGATCGGACTCTTTGTTAACGATGATGAGCCGGTTGGCACTGACTCGTAAATTGAGAAAATGCTTTTGCACATCTGCCAAGATGACCAATGCTGGCACGGTGTTGTCGCTGGTGAAGTTGGCTGCCTCGAAGACGCGATCCATATTGTGCTGAGCCATGGCGGTCAGCATCGCAATGCCAATCAGTGCCGATCCAGCCAGCAGGCCCATCTTTTTGGTGATGGTGAATTTCATTGTGGAACACCTTTTCCTTGTGCAATGGGCAAAGAATAACTGTGATTCTGTATGGCAAATCGTTGGGTGCTCAGGTGCTACTCCGATATTGGTGGGCATCCCGGTGGGTGACATAGCGCACCAGACTGGGCACGTCCATGATCAATGCCACGCGGCCCGAACCCAGAATGGTGAAGCCACTGATGCCAGCAATTCCTTGAAAAACGGCTCCTAGTGGGCGGATCACGGTTTGGTGTTCACCTTGCAAGGTGTCTACCACCAGCCCCGCCCGGTGGCCTGCATAGCTGACCACTACCACGTTTTCTCGCACCACGGGTTGCAACAAAAAGGCCAGTTCTGGGTCTGTCGTGGCGGTGTTGGCCTCCTCGTGCGCTGGTGCTGGTGCTGGCGCATCGGCTATGGCAAACAATTCTTTGAGTCGGATAAAGGGCAAGACTTCGCCACGCAGGTTGAGTTGGTCGCGGCCTTGGGCGGCCTGCATCTCTTGGGCAGTGAGTTCGACACATTCTTCCAGCATGTCCAGCGGAATGACGAAGGAGGAGTGACCCACTCCCACCAAAAAACCGTCGATGATGGCCAGGGTCAAGGGCAGGCGAATGCGGATGGTGGTGCCTACGCCCTCGGTGCTCTCGATTTCGGTGCTTCCGCGCAGGGCCATGATGTTGCGGCGCACGACATCCATGCCCACACCCCGCCCCGACAGGTTGTTGATTTTTTCGGCGGTAGAAAACCCCGGCTCAAAAATGAGGTTGTGAATTTCACTGTCGGACAGTGGCTGTTCGGGCTTGACCAGCCCCCGCTCAATGGCCTTGGCCAAGATGCGCTCTTTGGGCAGCCCTCCGCCGTCGTCAGAGACCTCAATCACGATGCTGCCCGAATCGTGGTAGGCGTGCAGTCGCAAGGTGCCCTGGGCTGGTTTGCCTCTGGCCAAGCGCACTTCGGCTGGTTCAATGCCGTGGTCCATCGAGTTGCGCACCAGATGGGTGAGGGGGTCGCTGATTTTTTCGACCACGGTTTTGTCCAGCTCGGTCTCGGCCCCACTGACTTCTAGTGCGATGTCTTTGCCGATTTCTTTAGAGACATCGCGCACCACACGCTGAAACTTGTTAAAGGTGGCACCAATTTGCACCATGCGCAGTTGCAAGGCCGAATCGCGCACCTCCTCCACCAAGCGGTTCATCACGGAGGCGGCCTCCAGCAGCTCGGGTGCGCCGCTTTTGAAGGCACATAGGCTAATGCTGGCGCTGGCAATGATGAGCTCTCCGACCAGGTTGATGTGCTCGTCCAGAGTTTGTGCATTGACGCGGATCAGCCCTGCATCTGTGCTTTTGTTTTCTTTGGGCCGTGGTGGCGCTGTGATGGCCGTGCTGGTGCTGCTGGCAGGCGCTGGGGCCGGTGCCGCTACCGGGGCCGCAGTGGGTGGGGGTGGGGTTTCGGGGCGGTGCAAGAAGGCTTGGGCCTCGGCACGGGTGAGGCTGGCACATTGCACGAGGCATTCGCTTTGTCGCAACAGGTCTGCGGGCGAGTCATCATGGCCGGTAAAGTAATCGGGCAGTGGGCTGTGCGGGGGCAGGATGCGAATTTGGGCCTCGTCACGCACAAATTCGAAGACGTTTTCAATCGCGGCCTGTTCTGCCTGGCTGTCATAGCAGATTTCGAACCCAAGGTAGCAGTCCTCTGGGTTCATGTCGTCGGCGGCAGGAATGGCGTCGCTCAGGGTGACGATGTGAATGATTTGGCCCAAAGTGCCCAAATATTGCAGAAAGGCCACCGGGTCCATGCCATTGCGCAACACATCGCGGCCAAAGCGCAGGGAGATATGCCAATGGCTGGTGGTAGCGTAGTCTCCCACTGTGGCATCAGGTGCGGGGCTGGCGTGGGTCAAAGTAGCCATCGGTGCCGGTGCAGAAGACGCCTCTGGTGGTGCAGTGGCTTGGGCGTGGTGGCTGTTTTGGTCGCTGGCCTTGAGCTGCTCTACCAAGGCTTGGCTGTGTTGGTGGATTTCGGAGCTGGGGGGTTGGTTGCTGGCGACTAAATCAATCAGGGTGCCGATATGGTCACAGACTTCTAACAGCAAAGCCACCAATTCTCGGCTGATGGGCAACTCGCCAGCACGCACCTTGTCGAGTACGTTTTCGGCATGGTGGGTGAAGGCCACCAGATGGTCGATTCCAAACAACCCTGCCGAACCTTTAATGGTGTGCGCTGCCCGGAAAATTGCATTGATCAAATCGTTGTCACCGGGGGTCTGCTCAATGCGCAGCAGCGCCTCCTCCATGTTTTCCAGCAGTTCACGGCTTTCGCCGATGAAGGTTTGGAGAGCGTCGTCCAGATTCATGTGCAACGTCCCTCAAAGTGGATGGGTCGGTTTATGTTACTGCACGTATCCGTGTCAGGCCAGATGCAGGAATCCATAGACAATAGCTATTGTCTATAAAAACCACGTTGGCTGTAGCCACAGTGCAGGACATGATCCATGCTATGAATTGTGTGCAGTGCTGAATATCCGTTACTTGCTGATTTGCGCTTCAGTGGATACTGATTCATCATCAGGTAATACTGAGCTGGTAAGGAGCCTATATCTTGAAAGGGAGTAGCAGGATGCACCCTGTCCATGTCGTTCTGACCGATGATCACCAGCTTGTGCGCAGCGGTTTGCGCCAGCTTTTGCTGGAAGCGGGCAATATCGTTGTGGTGGCAGAGGCCGCAGATGGTCAAGAACTACTGGAGTTGTTGCCGGGTTGCACCGTAGATGTGTTGGTGTTGGATTTGTCCATGCCCGGCTTGAGTGGTGTGGAGTTGCTCAAGCGGTTGCAACTGTTTTATCCGCAGTTGCCGGTGTTGGTGCTGTCGATGCATGCCGACCCCGATGTGGTGGCCCGTGTGTTGCGTGCTGGGGCGGCGGGGTATCTGAGCAAGAATTGCGCCCCTGCGGTGCTGGTGGAGGCCGTTCATAAAATTGCGGCCAAGGGGCACTTTATTGATCCGGCACTGGTCGATGCGGTGGTGTTCCGCTATGGCGGCAAGATGGAGGCTGAGAGCGCACCAGGACGGCTGTCGCCACGGGAGTTGCAAGTGCTCGAGCGCATTGCCGCCGGTCTGTCGCTGGGGGAGATTGCCCAAGAGTTGCACCTGAGCCCCAAGACGGTGAGCACCCACAAGATGCACTTGATGAAAAAGCTAGACTTGCGCAATAGCGTTGATTTGCTCAAATATGCGGTGCGCCACGGTATGACAGTGAGCTAAGTGCTGCTGCATCACGCGGCGGTGGCCTGCACCAAGGTCTGCAGCACATGCAGTGCGTGGGCCACGGTGGCTGCGCGCACATCGTGGCGCTCACCAAGAAACTGTTGCCGCTGGCTGTGGGTGCGTCCGGCAACACACCATGCAAACCAGACGGTGCCGACTGGCTTGTCGGCACTGCCGCCGCTGGGGCCAGCCACGCCGGTGACGGCCAAGCTGACTTGGGCGCTAGAGTGGGCCAATGCCCCCTCGGCCATGGCCCGTGCAACGGCCTCACTGACAGCGCCGTGGGTGGCGAGCACATCGGCGGGCACGTCCAGCAGTTCTGTTTTGGCCGCATTGGAGTAGCTGACCCAGCCGCGCTCAAACCAGAGACTAGAGCCTGCCAGATCGGTGCAGGCTGCGGCAATCAAGCCGCCCGTGCAACTCTCGGCGGTGGCCAGTGTCCACTGGCGGGCCTGCAATGCCGTGGCGATGGAGGCCAGCACATGGGCCAGTGTGCTGGCATCGGTGCCTGTGAAGGTGGGAAGGGTCATGTAAAAAAGCGCCAAAGCGCGATCACGAGCAAAGTGCAAAAGGCGGCGACAAAGTCATCGAACAGAATGCCCCAGCCCCCGCGCCAGCCAAAGCCCTTGAAGAGCCGGTCGGCCCAAGCCACTGGGCCGGGTTTGACGGCGTCAAAAAAGCGAAACAGCACAAAGGCGGTGAACTGGCCCCAAAAACCCATGGGCATGGCGAGCCAGAGCACCAGCCAAAAAGCCACCACCTCGTCCCAAACGATGGCACCGGGGTCGGCTACGCGCAAGGCCCGCGCCGTGACGGTGCATGCCCACCATCCCCCCAGCGTTGCCAACACAATCAGCAGCCCCATGCGCAGCGGATCGAGCCAGTGTTGCAATAGCAAGAAAGACAGCCATGCCCACGCCGTGCCTACGGTGCCGGGGGCGGTGCGGGCCAAGCCAGCACCACAGCCCAAAGCAATAAAGTGGGCCGGATGCACCAGCAGGAAACGGGTGGTCAGGGCCACAGGAGGGGCATCGTATTGCACGGGCATAGAGTGGCAGGGAGTCAGGGCACGCTGGGGGTGGGGGCCGCGGGGGCGGCGGGGGTGTGCTGGCGCACCAGCAGCACAGGCACTGGGGAGGTACGGGCAATTTGTTCTGCATCACTGCCCATGAGCAGGCGCTCCAAACCGCGCCGCCCTTGGGTGCCGAGCACGATCAGTTGTGCGCCCCATTGCCGAGCATGTTCCACCACCAGTTGGGCCACGCTGGCATCCAGATTTTCCAGCAATTGGCTATCGCTGCGGATGCCTTGGTTGTGGAGTTGCTCACAGGCGCGATCAAGCAAGGCTTGGGCGGTGCGCAGCGCCGCCGGCAGCACGTCTTGGCTGTAGGTTTCGGGGCGCTCAAAGCCGCTAATGTGGGCCAGTGGATCGACGATGTGCAGCAGCCGCAACTGCGCACCGGCCAGCCGGGCCAGCCCAGCGGCTTCTTTCAGGGCTTGTTCGGAGGTGGGGCTGCCGTCAAAAGGCACCAGAATACGGGAATACATGGCATTTATCCTTTGACATCCTCTCCGGGCTAAACCCCGGAGATTCCTACTGCTAGACGGCGATGCCCCGCCGGGAGAATGTTGCGTGCTGCATTCACGTCGCGGTCGTGTACCGCACCGCAATCGCTGCACGTCCATTCCCTTATTCGCAAACCCGCCCTACCTTTCGGACTGCTGGCGGGTATGCTCCCGCAGCACGAGCAAGTTTGGGTTGAATACGCTTCGTTCACTTCCATAAAGACGATACCGGCCTGATGGCTCTTGTATTCCAACATCGTCTTGAGCGTGGCCCAGCCCGCATCCAGTGTGGACTTGGCCATTTTTGTTTTGACCAGCTTTGCGCTGGCTGCGTCGCCCACGAAGATGGCGGCGTTTTCTCTCACCATCGTGGTGCTGAATTTGTGCAGCGCATCTTTGCGCTGATTGGCAATTTTTGCGTGGATGGCTTTGACCCGGTGCTTTTTATGCGCCCGTTGTGCTTTAGCCAGTTCCAATTCATGCTGGCGATACCAGCGGCCATGCTCTTTTTTTTCGTTTGACGCCGTGGCACAGTCTTTCAGGCCCAAGTCGATACCCACACTGGCCGTTGCCACTGTAGGCTTGGCTTGCGCCTTGACTACGATATTGAGATGCCAACGCCCCCGGTTGTCCTGACTAAAACTGCCAGAACGTAGCTCATAGTCTGCCAAGCCGTAACTATCCCAAAGGCTGAATTTCTGTCCGGCAAAGGCGACTTGCCCTGCCTTGTACTGCAAGGCCCGCGCTTTGAAAGGAATCCAGCCCAAGCTGTATTTGCTGCTCTGGGGGTTGGAGACACACCAGCGCAGCTGGGCCTTTTTGAACTGCCTGCGGGCCTTGGCATAGTCTTCACACACTTGCTGCACGGTGGGCGAACCGATGTGTATGCCATCACACTTGCTGAAACCGTTGGTTAGCTTTTGCAGGTCGTAGCCCGAAAGCCACTGATGACGCTCACGGATGGCGCGGTGGCTGGTTTCGTTGCAAAAATTCCAGACCTGATTAACCTCACGCGCCATCGCAGATAGCACGCGAGCGTGTTTATCTTTGATGCGTAGGCGCAGGGTTTTGGTGCAATTCATGCTGTGCATTATGCTTAAACGCAGGGGTGGTCTATGGTCGCCCTCGTACTTTGCCTCAAGTTGCGCAGGTGCGCCGATTGGTATTTTTAAACAATCCATCCAAGAACAGCAAACGCCCCATGAGGACGCCTACGGCGTCCGCACTCTCCCCGAGGCTTCCCGCGCTCTGGGTGAACAAAAGAGGCGGGGCGGCCGCTCAGTGGTGCTCCAACAGCTCTAGCTCTTTGTGGTAGCGAATGGTGTGTTCGGCGTTGAAGCTGGCGCTTGCACCAGCTGCCAACGGTTGTTGCCAGACAATGGTGCCATTTTGACCATTCCAAGTGTGGCTGCTGGGGGCTGGTTGGTAGTGGGATTCGACCTCGATTTTCTCGTGCCGTGAGATGGGGGCGGCATGTAACACTTGCAACGCAATGGGGGTGCTGTGGCGGCTGTCGATGTGGTAGCTGCGCCGGGTGCGCCGCTCGGTGCGCGAGCCAGTCAGGCCCGTGCTGCCTGTCATGTCTTCTGGCGCGGTGGCCCGCACCCGCACCAACTCGTCGCGGCCAAAGGATAGGCTGCTGCCTTGGGTGCTGTCGGCGGTGGCAGCGGCAAAGTCCAGTCGTCCGGTGCCAACAAAAGCACCATCGCGGTACAGGCCTACTGGGCCAGCAGGCCAGACGCCCGGGGGCGGTTGTAGCTGCGCGACCAGATAGGCTGCCTCTTCCTCGGCGGGGGCGATACGGGTGACTAACTGTGCGTTGGTTTGGTGGCTGCCCAATGCCAGTGTGACGCGCTGGCCGCTGGAGGGCACGGTAATGCGCTGGGGTACTGCAAATTCGGTGGCAAAACCCTTGTCAAACACGCTCACATCAAAGCGGGGCATGGCCTCTGGGGTGCTACCACCGCTGTGTTTGAGGGCCATGCTGTCACGCATGGCAGGGGCTGGTGCCATAGCCATCATCGGAGCGGCAGACATGGCGGGGCGGGGTGGCGGGGCTACATCCAGCGTCCAAGGTCTGGGCAAGCGCCCTTGGGTGGAGCGCCCCGGCTGGCCGGTAGACAGCGTGAGCTGCACATGGTTCCAATCCTCACCGCTGGCCTGGGCTACCAAGGCCAACCGTTCCAATTGCACCGTGGCTTTGTCGGCCTGCAAGGTAGCGCGGTAGCTGGGTTGCCAGCCAGGGCCACGCACTTGGTAAGACAGGCGCAATTCGGCCTCTTGTGCAGTGGCTAAATTCACGGTCACAGACACCACCTGTGCTCGCAAACTGGCAATGCGGCCTTGCTCGGCCAGCAGCGGCTTGAGGGCCAAGTCTAGGGCTTGTTGGCGCCGCGCCAATTGGTGGGTGCGCTGCCCAGCGTTTTGCGCTGATTGGCGCAGCGCCTCTGCCGTGGCAGTGACTTGTGTGGCGCTGGTGGTGGGGGCCATACGGGTATCTGGTTTGCCCTCAGCAGGTGCACTGGGGGGCGTACCGGCCACGTTGCCCAAATAACGTTGCGCCAGTTGCAATGCCTCCATCTCTGCCTTGACTTGGGCGATTTGGTCTTCCAGGGTGCGGATTTGGCCCTCCAGAGGGCTGGCGCATTCTGGCGTCACGTCGCGGTCTTTGGTGTCGACATGGAACTCACCGATGCGCACGACCGCATCGGCCTGCACTTGCAGGCTGGCGCTGTCTAAAGACGCGGGCAAACAGGTGAAGGTGAAGCTGCGTGCCCCTGATGCGACACGGGCCACCCGTTCCACAGTGGCGCTGCCGGGATACACCGTGACTTTGGCAATGTGCGAGGCAGCGTTGGTGTCAGCGGTTGGTGCGGTGGTGGGGGCGGTATAGCCACTGTGGCAAGCCGTGGCACTGAACAGGGCCACCGCCAGCGGACGGGGCCAGAAAAAAGACAATCGGTTCAAGGGAGCCTCCTGAAAATCTGCACTCAATACGTTTTTAGGCCATTTGGCTAATCGTTTTGCGAAAGCGTCGCAAGGCGCCGACAAACAGCAGGCTGCCAATAGCGATGATTGCCAGCATTTGCGGCCAGACCACGTCTACACCCGCCCCCCGGTACAGTATCGCTTGCCCGGCTGCCACAAAATGGGTGGTGGGTGCGATCAGCATGATGTTTTGCACCAGCATGGGCATACTCTCCCGCGGTGTAGTGCCCCCCGAAAGCATCTGCAAGGGCAGCAGCACCAGTACCAGCAACATGCCAAACTGTGGCATAGAACGTGCCACTGTAGCCAGAAAAATCCCCATCGATGTGGTGGCAAACAGATGCAACGCCGCCACCCACATGAACAGCGCGACCGACCCTTGTATGGGCACCTGCAGTGCCCCTTGCACCACCAAAATCAGCGACACCAGCACGGCACCCAACACCACCAGCCCCATTGACCACACCTTGGCCAGCATGATCTCGCCGGGGGTGACGGGCATGACCAAGAGGTGCTCGATGGTGCCATGCTCGCGTTCGCGGATCAACGCTGCCCCTGTGAGGATGACCGACAGCATAGTGACGGCGTTGATGATCTCGGTGAGGGAGCCAAACCAGCTTGGCTCCAGATTGGGGTTAAAGCGCAAGCGCACGTTCAGCTCGGCGGGCAACGTAGCCACGCCCCGGTGGCGCTGCACAAATTCGGCCACTTCGGTGCTGAGCATCTGTTGGATATAGCCGCTGCCAGTAAAGGCTTGGCTCATGCGGGTGGCATCGACATTGAGCTGCAGGGCCGGAGAGCGCCCGGCCAGCACATCGCGCTGGAAGTTGGGCGGAATATCCAGCACAAAGGTAAATTCACCGTTGTCCATGCCCTGATCCATCTCGGCCAGCGTAATGAGCCGGGGGGTGAGAAAGTGCGGCGGATAAAAGCTGCTAACAATGCGTGCCGATAGCGCCGAGCTGTCTTCATCAACGATGGCAATGGCCGCCTTGTGCAGGCTCTCGGGCATGGCGGTGGCTGCAACATAGATCGACACCGTGAAGGTATAGACGATCAAAAACAGCATCATCGGGTCGCGCGCCAGACTCCACAACTCCTTCACCCCTAGGCGGTAGATATTGGCAAGAGAGACGGTGTGGATGCGCATCAGGACTCCTGCTTTTTCAACAGCAAAATCGCTGTGCCCACAATCACGGGTGCGGCCAGCAGCAGCGGCCACAGAGACGGCCAGAGGTGGCTGATGTCCAGCGCCTTGCTAAACACCCCTCGGCTGATGGTCAAAAAATGGGTGGCTGGGTAAATGTGACCAATGAAAGCGCCCGTGCCCTCCAGCGATGACACCGGGTGGATCAGCCCAGCAAACTGTATGCAGGGAATCAGGGTGCCGATCATGGTGACAAACATGGCCGAAATTTGGCTTTTGGTAAAGGTAGAGGCCAGCAGACCAAAGCCGGTGGACGAGATGACAAACAACAGCGCCGTGCCAGTCAGCGTAGCCAAGCTGCCTTTGAGTGGTACGTTAAACACCGTGACGGCCAACAGCGTCATCAGGGCAAAATTGAACATCGCCAGCACGATGTAGGGCAACTGCTTGCCGAGTAAAAATTCAGCCCGCGTTACTGGCGTGACATACAGGTTCAAGATGGAACCCAGCTCTTTCTCGCGCACCACCGACAGCGCCGCCAGCATGGCTGGAATCAGCATCAGCAGCAGCGGAATCACCGCAGGCACCATCGCCGGTAGGCTGCGCACATCGGGGTTGTAGCGGTAGCGGGTCTCGATCTGGCTCAGGGCTTGGCTGGCTTGTCCCAGCCGGTGCGTTGCCAAGTCGGCCAGCCATGTCAGGTGGATGGCTTGGGCATAGGCGCGGATGGTCTCGGCCCGCTGTGGCATGGCACCATCTACCCAGGCACCCACTTGGGCGGTGCGGCCATGTTGCAAGTCGCGGGTAAAGCCCGGCGGAATCTCGATGGCCAGCGCAATCTCACCGCTGCGCATGCGCTGGTCAAGCTCGGCGTGGCTGTGCAGGGGTGGCTTTTCGATGAAGTAGCGTGAGCCCGACAGGTGTAGCGCGTAGTTTTGGCTCAGGCTGGTCTGGTCTTGGTCAAGCACGGCATAGGAGAGGTCTTCTACATCCATGTTGATGCCATAACCAATGATGAACATCAGCAGCGCCGTGCCCAGCAGTGCCAGCGTGGCGCGCACTGGGTCGCGGCGCAGTTCTAGCCATTCGCGCCACATATAGCTGATGGCCCGCCCCCAGCTAAACCATGCAGGTTGGGGGGCTGGGGTGTGGTGGGCGTCAGGCCGGTCAGCGGCGGCTGCCATAGAAGGCGGTGCGGTGGTGGTGTCTGCCTCGCCGTGGGCATCGCGCAGGTGGGCGATAAAGGCGGCTTCTAGGGAGGCAGCACCGCGCTGGGCCACAATTTGTGCGGGCGGTGCGCTGACCAGCACCTGCCCTGCGTGCATGAGCGAGATGCGGTCGCAACGCTCGGCCTCGTTCATGAAATGGGTGGAGATAAAAATAGTCACCCGGTCACGCCGCGACAGCTCTATCAGCAGTTGCCAGAAGTTGTCACGGGCCACCGGGTCGACGCCCGAGGTGGGCTCGTCCAAAATCAGCAGTTCTGGGCTATGCACCATTGCCACGGCCAGCGACAGGCGTTGGCGCACACCCAGCGGCAGAGCATCAGGCAGGCTGTGCTGCACGTCTTGTAGGTCAAAGCGTTCGATCATGGCCTGCACGCGCCGGGGCACTTCAGATTCAGGCACATGGAACAAGCGCGCGTGCAACACCAGATTTTGCAATACAGTTTGCTCGCCATACAGTGAGAACGCCTGTGACATATAGCCCACGCGGCGACGGGTGGCCAAGTCTTTGGGATCGACGGGTTGACCAAACAACCAGGCTTGGCCTTCGCTGGCAGGCAGTAGCCCCGTCAGCATTTTCATCGTGGTGGATTTGCCGCAGCCGTTGGAGCCCAAGAAGCCAAAAATCTCACCGCGCTGGATGCGAAAGTCCACATGATCCACAGCCACAAAATCGCCAAAGCGCATGGTCAGCCCTTGGGCTTCAATGGCGATGTCGTGGGGTTCGGTGGCGGTCAGTGGGCGCATTTCCACTGGCGCATGGCCGTGTTTCTTCTCGGGTGGCAGCAGGGCGATAAATGCAGCCTCTAGGTTGTTGCTGCCAGTTTGTGCCAGCAGTTGCTGTGGGCTGCCGGTAGCCAGCACCTGCCCGTCATCCATGGCTACCAGCCAGTCAAAGCCTTGGGCCTCGTCCATGTAGGCAGTGGCTACGATCACGCTCATCTGGGGGCGTGTGTGGCGGATACCGGCAATCAACCCCCAAAACTGCGCCCGTGCCAGTGGGTCAACGCCGGTGGTGGGCTCGTCCAGAATCAGCAGGTCGGGGTCGTGAATCAGCGCACAACACAGCCCCAGTTTTTGTTTCATACCGCCGGAAAGCTTGCCCGCTGGTCGGTCTAGAAACGGATGCAGACCTGTGTGGTGTGTCAGATGGTCAATGCGCTGGCGGCGTTCGGCAGCGTTGTGGCCGAACAGGCGGCCAAAGAATTGCAGATTCTCTTCTACCGACAGCGTAGGGTAGAGGTTCTTGCCCAAACCTTGGGGCATATAGGCAATGCGCGGGCACACCGCATGGCGGTGGGTGGTGCTGCGCATGTCACCCCCCAGCACCTGCACTTGGCCCTGTTGCAATGCCCGTGCGCCAGCTACCAGTGACAGCAGGCTGGATTTGCCCACGCCATCGGGGCCAATCAGCCCCACCATGCAGTAGGCTGGAATATCCAGGGTGATGCCATGCAGCGCCTGGGTAGCACCGTGGCGCAAGCCCACATCGGTCAGTTGCACCACCGGGGGGGGGCTGGTGGCTGCCATGTGTTACTCCGGCAGTTGCACGGCCAGATGGGCCGGCCAGTGCTGGGCAGGGTCGGGCTTGAGCCACGCCACACCCGGCAACCCGGTTTTGACCAGAGCTTGGTGTTTTTGCAGCAGTTCAGGTGCTATTTGCGCCTTGACACGGAACATCAGTTTTTGCCGCTCGTTGGCGGTCTCCACCGTTTTGGGGGTGAACTGTGCCGTGCTGGAGACAAACGACAGTTGTGCCGGAATCACATATTGGGGCAATGCATCGAGCACGATACGCACTTCGCTGCCCAAGGCCAGTTGGCCTGCCACCGTCTCAGGCACAAAGAAGGTCATGTAAACATCGGACAGGTCGATCAGGTTCAGCACCTTGCCGCCAGCCCCTATGACTTCGCCCGGTTGTGCAATGCGGTATTGCACCCTGCCATCGCGCGGTGCGGTGAGGGTGTGGTCGGCAATTTCGGCTTGTAGTCGGGCTACTGTGGCCTGTGCCGCTGTGACGCTGGTGCGTGCGCCTGCTACTTGGGTGCGTGTTGCTGCAATGGCCGCAGTAGCCGCTTGCACTTGGGCCTGTGCTGCCACGAGTGCGGCTTGCAGGCTGCGTTCTCGCGCGCGGTCGTCGTCTACTTCTTGCTCGGACGAGGCGCCATCCTGCACCAGAGTGGTAGAGCGGGCCAGCCGTTGGTGCGCGGCTTCCAACTCACTCTGGCGCTGTGCCACCAGTGCTTGCGCCGCGCGTTGTTCGCTCTCGCGCACCGCCACTTGGGCCTCGGCACTGGCAATGCCCGTGACGGCCTGTTGCTGATGGGCGCGGGCCTCATCCAAGGAGGCCTGCAAGCTATCGACCTGCATTTGTGCCAAAGTTTGGCCGGTACGAACCGGCTCTCCCTCTTTGACGGCAATGTTTTGCACTCGGCCTCCAAGTTTGGCGGCAATGTCAATCTCGGTGGCCTCCGTGCGGCCATTGCCACTGACCAGTCCTGCGGTGTCCTGTGGGCCTGAGCGCCAGTGCATCCAGGCGTAGGTGCCTGTGGTCAGGGTTGCGGCGGCCAAAGCCAAGGGAATGAGCCGGTGTTTCAAAGACATGGTCATGGTGCTGGGGGCTTGCGGACTCAGGGGGCGGAAGGTGGGGCGGCAGGCTGCTGCTCTGTCAGGGTGCCTCCACCCAGAGCGGCATACAGGCCGGTTTGGGTGGTGAGCAAGGCGTAGCGCAATTGCAGCACCTGCTGTTGGGCTTGGAGCAGGTCGCGCTGGGCATCCAACAGTTCTAACAGGGTGCTGGCCCCTTGGGCATGGCGTTGTTGCATCAGGCGAGTGCGGGAGCCTTGCACGCTCAGGGCTTGCTGGGCCATGTGTAATTGCGTGGTCAGTCCTTGTCGGGCTGCCAGCGCATCCACCACTTCACGAAAGGCCATCTGCACCGCCTTCTCGTATTGGGCTACAGCCATGTCGCGGCGCACCTCTTGCAGTTGCAGGTTGTCACGCAGGCGCCCGCTCGTGAACAGTGGCAGGGTGATGCTGGGCGAAAACGCCCATTTGGCACTGCCGTTGTCAAACAGCCCTCCCAACTCGGCGCTGGCGCTGCCCGCCAGCCCGGTCAGTGCAATGCGTGGAAAGAACGCAGCCCGTGCGGCCCCAATCTGGGCATGGGCTGCCCGCAACTGGTGCTCTGCCGCCACAATGTCGGGCCGATGCACCAGCAGATCGGAGGGCAGTCCGGCTTGTAAGGGTGCCAGAGGGGCTTCACCCCAATGTGCAGTGTTGGCGGGCAGGGTGATTGGTTGGCCCAGCAGCAGGGTCAGGGCATGGACTTGCCGAGCGCGAGCCAGTTCCCATTGGGCTATTTGGGCCTCTGCTTGGGTTAGCAGGGTTTGGTAGCTTGTCAGTTGCAGGCGTGAGGCCGCACCTGCGTCCACCCGGCGTGTAAAGAGGCGCAGGCTTTGCGTCCGGTTGTCACGGGCTTGGCGGGCCAGGGTCAGATGTTCATCCAGTTCCCGCAGTGCCAGATAGCCTTGGGCCACTTGGGTAATGAGGCCCAACGCGACAGCTTGGCGGGCAGCATCGCTGGCCAGATAGGTTTCCAGCGCCGCATCGCTCAGGTAGCGCAGGCGCCCCCAGAAGTCAATTTCCCAGGTTGCCATGCCCAACCCGACTTGGTACTGGCTGCCCAGTTGGGGCTGGCGGCTCATATTGAGATCGGCTGGGGTGCGGGAGCGGTCTAGGCCCACTTGGGCACCAATGCTGGGCGATAGCTCGGCGTGCTGGATGCCATAGGCCGCACGGGCCTCCTGCACGCGTAGCGCGGCACTGCGCAGATCACGGTTGTGCTCTAGGGCTTGGTTGATCCAGCTTTGCAGCAAAGGATCGGTGAAATAGCTGCGCCAATCCAGCGTTGCGGCAGGGGTCTGGGAGGGGGGGGCGTCCTCTAGGCCATACTGTGCTGCAACGGGTAAGGCGGGAGGGACATAGTGGGGTGCCAGTGGCGCACAGCCACTTTGCAACACCAGCGCCAGCACCAGCAGTGCCTGCCAGCATGGGGGCATCATGCACCGACCGTTGGGAGAAAGAGAAGAAGGCATGATGGGGGTAGGTGTAGCGGCGTTGGTGGGTTGGTAACCGAGCCCATCAGAGGTCTCCAAGCCCTTCCAGTACGCTGCCAATGCCTTGCCCTACCGCCGACAGCACTTCTCCCGCCGTAGACACCACGGCCCCGCCGACATCGCACGCGATGTCTGAGATGCTGCCCAAGGCGTCCAGAATGTCTACCCCTTGAGACAGCGCATCGGCGGTGCTGTGGGTAGATTCTTGCTGTGACCGTTGTTGCTGTTGTTGTTCTGCGAGCTCCAATCCTTCTTGGATACTAGAGGCTGGCGAGGCGGGGGCTGTGGATTCAGGCATGGTGTGTTCCATCAGGCAAAGTGATCGAATGAAGCATAACGCGCGGTGATGGCTTGGCCTTGGTCATCTATCAGCCGCAGACCTGTAGTGGCCTCTATGGTGCCAATGCGTGTGATGGGGGTGGTGCTGGCTTGGGCGGCAGCCAGTACCGCAGGGCGCTGACTGGCTGCCGCAGTAAAGAGCAACTCGTAATCGTCACCTCCAGCCAGAGTGCATTGCCGTACCAGTTCGGTCTTGAGCGGCTGACCGCATAAGCGGGCTTGGGCCTGTGCTGCCAGTAAGGCACTGGTGCAAGAGGTATCCACGCAAGCTCCGACCCCCGAGGCACGCAGGAGATGGCCCAAGTCTCCCAGCAGACCATCGCTCACGTCCAGTGCAGCACTGGCAATGCCGCGCAAGGCTTGCCCGAGGGCCACACGCGGCGTAGGTGCTTCCAGCCGCTGTTGCGCTGGGCCCAATACAGCAGAGGGCAACTCAAGATGGCCGAGTAAAGACTCCAGTGCCAGTCGGGCATCGCCCAGTTGGCCGCTCACATACAAATCGTCTCCAGCACGGGCACCACTGCGCAGCAATGCCTGTCCGGCAGGCACTTCGCCAAAGACGGTGATGCAGATATTGAGCGGCCCTTGCGTGGTGTCACCACCCACCAGTTCACAGCCGTGGGCATCGGCCAGTGCCAGCAGCCCGCTGGAAAAGGCTTGCAACCAAGGCTCATCCACACTGGGCAGTGCCAGCGCCAGGGTGAACGCCACCGGCCGGGCACCACAGGCCGCCAGATCGCTCAGGTTGACGGCCAGTGCCTTGTGGCCAAGGCGGTAGGCATTGGTTCCTGCAAAGAAATGCCGCCCCTCGACCAGCATGTCACTGGAGACCGCCAGTTGCATGCCGGCACGCGGTTGCAGCAGCGCACAGTCGTCGCCCACACCCAGCACTGCCCGGCGCACAGGCCGCGTGAAATAACGCGCAATCAGATCAAATTCACCCATGCCACCATTGTGGCGTCTGCACGGCCCAGAAGCCTATGCCTTAAGTGCCAGGATCGCGGGGTCGGAAAAAATCCAGTGGGTGTGTGCGCAGCCGTGCCCGAATGGCGGCGTAGATGCGCGAGCGTTCTACACCACTGACGTTTTGGGCTGTCAGTGCCACCCTAAAAGCCAAGTAAAAGCTCACGCCCACGTTCAGAGCGGCCAGCCATGGCAAGCTAGCCAGCGCCCACCAAAAGGCGGGCAGTTGCAGTGCCTCCAGCAACCCCAGCCCCATGCCTGCCGCCGCAATTTGCCCCGCAGCCAGCGTGACGTGGCGAATATCCAGCCCCAAGCCAAAAAAGGTGGCAAACACTGGCACCAGACCTAACATCAGCCCCAGCGACACATTGGCCGCCAAGCCAGAGATATTGGTGCGCAAAAAACTCGCCCATCGGGCGGCCCGTGCCTGCCCCAGCAGGCCAGTGATGCGCGGGTTGTAGCGCAAAGCCGAGTCAAGCCGATACAGCACAAACCAGTTTTCTACCCCGCCAGCCACCATGCTGGAGGCAAACAGCAGCACGCCGGTAAATGCCGCGTAGAGCACGGATGGCCCCAGCAATTGCAAGGATTGCAGGGTGTATTGGGTTTGGTGGGCATCCAAAAAGGGTGTGCCAAACCACAGCTGCCAGATGCTGGTGAGCAGCAATACGGCCGGAAACACCACCAACACATTGCCCAGTACGGCGGCCACCTGCGAGCGCACCAAGTGCGTGACTTCGTCCACAAAGGCATTGATGGCCTCGCCTGAACCCAGCTCCTTGAGCTTGGCCGCCATGGCGGGGGCCGTCATGGCAGGCTGTTTGGTGGCCACAGTAAAGTGCAACAGTTGCACCAGCACAAAGCTGATGGCGTAGTTCATGCCCGCCACAAACCCAGCCCAAAACGCCGACAGTGCCAGCGCACCCAGTGCGAATTTGGCCAGTGTGGTCAGTGCCATCACGGCCCCACCACCAGCGGCATGACCCAGCATGGCGCGGTATTCTGTGGGGGTGCGGGTGATGTAGTGCTCGCCGGTTTCGGCGCTGCGCTCGGCCACCTTGGCTGCCAGCAAAGACGAGTTGGCGCTGAATACAGCGCGCAGGCTGCGCCGCTCTTGGGCCACCTGCACCAGGTGCCCAAGCAAACGAGCGCCATGCAGTGCGGGGGTGGGGGAGAGCACGCATTCCAGCAGCTCACGCATTCGCACAATGCGAGCGCGCAATTGGCGCAAGCGAAACACCAGCCCGACCGAGATGCCGTTGTCTTCAAAGTGACCATACACGCTGGTGGCTGCACTGCGGCAGGCGTCAAGACGCTCGCGCAACCGTTGTGCAGTCTCTTGCAGCCGGTCTGGGGTGCGCAGGCTGTGCAGCACTTCTATCCGTAGGCTTTCTACATCGCGAATCAGGGCATGAAACGGTTGCGCTTCGCGCGTCTCTGGGGTCATGCGCAGGCGCAGTTCTGGGGCAAAGCCCGTCGACAAAATTTGCCCAGCGCAGTAGGTCATGGCATCGAGCAGTGTGCGCTGCCAACGCGTGCTGTGGCCGTTGTCACCACACAGCACAAAGACCAGGCGCTCAAGCAAATCGGCAGGCAGGGCGGCCAGCCACTGTGCATCAAAGGCTTCGGGCAGTGCCAGAGTGAACAGCTCGGTGGCATCAATGGTTTCGGGGCTGCCGGGCAATATCTTGAGGCGCAGGCGCTCGGCCAGTTCGCTCAATAGTGCGGTGCGTGGTGCAAAACCAAAATCGGCCAACAGTGGGGTGATGTCTACCGTGTCGGTGAGGGTTTGCCACCAGGTTTGCAGGCGCTGTTGCACATCGGGCCGGGCTTGCACCGCATCCAGCAGCAAAGCCAATCGCCCCACTGCATCCGGTGCTGATTGGCCCCGGCCTCGCACCCAGTGCAGCAGGTCGATCAGCCAGAGATGGCGCTGTGCCAGCGCAGCCTGCGGGTCCAGTTGTGCCAGTAGACCATGCAAATCGTGGCTAGGTGGCGTCAATGCAATACCCTTGCGTTCAGTGGTTGGCCTGCGCAGCCAGGGCTG
Source organism: Giesbergeria giesbergeri (assembly GCF_054779375.1). NCBI lineage: Bacteria > Pseudomonadati > Pseudomonadota > Betaproteobacteria > Burkholderiales > Comamonadaceae > Giesbergeria > Giesbergeria giesbergeri. The sequence continues at coordinate 70,523 of NZ_BAAGYJ010000013.1, forward strand.
GTGGCTTCCAGCACAAACAACGGGATCTCGCAGGCAAAGGCTTCGCCATCTTCTGCCACGCAGTGGTAGCTGCCGTGCATGGTACCGCTGGGCGTGCGCAGCTGGCAGCCACTGCTGTATTGGAAGGCTTCGCCAGGGCGCAGCAACGGTTGCTCGCCCACAACCCCCAAACCTTTCACCTCTTGGGTGTGCCCTAAGGCGTCGCTGATATGCCAGTGGCGAGACACCAGTTGTGCCGCCACATCGCCAGTGTTGTGGATCGTGATGGTGTAGGAAAAGCTGAATACCCCGGCCTCGGGTGAGGATTGCTGTGGCAGGTATTCCGGGGTGATTTCCACCTGAAATTGGTACTTTGGCATGGGGTAATACTAACTGCGACAATGAAAGGCATGAGCCACACCTACCGTATTGCCCCCTCTATCCTCTCTGCCGACTTTGCCCGTCTGGGTGAGGAAGTGCGCAACGTGATTGCCGCCGGTGCCGATTGGATCCACTTCGACGTCATGGACAATCACTATGTGCCCAACCTCACCTTTGGGCCGATGGTCTGCCAAGCCCTCAAGCCCCATGCTGTGACCGCAGCCGGTGCGGCGGTGCCCATTGACGTGCATTTAATGGTCGAGCCGGTCGATGCATTGGCTGCTGCTTTTGCCCAAGCCGGTGCCGACCTCATCAGTTTTCATCCCGACGCTTCTACCCACGTCCACCGCAGTATTCAGGCCATCCAGAGCCAAGGCGTGAAGGCAGGGTTGGTGTTCAATCCCGCCGAGCCACTGGACGTGTTGGACTGGGTGATTGATGACATTGACCTGATCCTCATCATGAGCGTCAACCCTGGTTTTGGTGGTCAAGGGTTCATTGATTCGGCCTTGCGCAAAATTGAGCAGGCGCGCCAACGCATTGAAGCCAGTGGCAAAGACATCCGCCTAGAAGTGGATGGCGGCATCAAGGTGGACAACATCCGCCGTGTGGCCGATGCAGGGGCCGACACTTTTGTGGCGGGCAGTGCTATTTTTGGCAAGCCCGACTATCGGGCCGTGATAGACGCCATGCGTGTGGCCTTGGCCTGATCCATGCACTCGTGCTGAGCACAAACCCCATCGTTCATGATGGGGTCTGGTTTTTTTGCTGTGCGGCGGTCGACATCCCGCACAGGCATGTCGCGCAATTTGCTGTTCCCTATGGGGCCCAAGCGGTGGGCGTTTTGCTCAATGAGTGGGCCTGCACTGCTGTGGTGGGGCCGGGCCGTCCTTGACAGGGCAGCCATCCACAGACTTTTTAAACACCTAGGGGCTGCACAGCACTTGGTTTCTGCCACTGCCCTTGGCCCGGTACAGTGCGGCATCGGCATCACCGAGCACCTGATTGGCACCAGACTGCCCTTGGTAGCAGGCAATGCCAATGCTCACGGTGGCTGCAACAAGCTGTCCATCTTCGCACGGGGTCAGGGTGTCCATGAAGTCGATTCGTATTTGTTCCATCCGTTGGTACGCTTCGATGGCATGTGTATTGGGCAGCAAAATGGCAAACTCTTCGCCGCCAATGCGGGCTGCATAGCCTTGCTCCGGGCAGTATTTCTGGATCGTGGAGGCCATGTGTTTGATCACCATGTCACCGGCGGCATGTCCATAACGATCGTTGATAGACTTGAAATCGTCAATATCCAAAATAGCCACGCTGTAAGTGCTGCCGTGTGCTTGTGCATGTTCGTAAGATTGCTGCAACAGCGGCATGAAAGCCCTGCGGTTCAAAATTTCTGTCATGGGATCATGCTGTGCTTCCTGTTCTGCTTTGCGCTTATCGTTCTCGGTGCGGTGCAGTTGCGAGTTCTGCAACGAAAGTCCAAAAATTGTTAAAACGGCAGAAATGACATAAGCCATCATTTCTGCATTGGCCTCTTGTGGATCATCTGCAATGAATGGCCCCAGACCATGTGCCGTGGTAAGAATCATGGCGAGCATGGACAAACTGCTGAGGGTGGCAATGTAAAAAAGGTTTATCTCAAAAGCGGCAATCACCAATGCTGGAAGTATTAAATAATACGTCCACCATTGTTTTGTGGAGACACCTGCCATTAATAAAAACGCCAATAAAATGCCAACCCCCACCAGCGTTTGGTAGGGACGCCAAACCAAAGATTTGGCGTCTGGCCAGCCAATATATATTTGATAAACCAGTAAAATGCCTAAGCAATCGGCAAAGAACAGCATTTTGATAAAATCAAAAACAGCAGCCGATTCAATATAATGCCCAGTCAAAAGATTTAAAGATAGCAAAGTGCTTGACAGCCCCACAGGTATGGCGCAGCCATAGAGTAAAAACCAAATCAGATCTTTAGCATCCTGGACACCTTCTTTCATGAAGCGGCCCATCAACTGCGTAGCCAGCAACGGTGCCAAGGTGTCTGCAATGGTAGATATGCTGGTGTGGAATACCGCACTAGACCATGGACGCCCCTCCAGCAGCCCCGGAAAATTAGCCAAAAAATCGGGCAGAACAACAAACGGAACGGCCTTCAGACCCCAAGTCAACACCATGACCAAGCCAATGCCCGATGGCAGCCAGATCAGCGTGATGTTGGCAGGCTGGAAGGAAAAGAGCGTCATGCCAGCCCGTGCTGTCAAGTAGTACAGGATGCTGCTGGCAATCAGTCCAAACCAGTCACGTTTTGTTGGCATGGTGTTCAGCACAGGAGGGGGAGTCTGAGGGGTGCCACAGTTTGCCTGCAATTTTCATTTTGTTACAGGAGTTTTTCATGCTTATATTGCCGTTAGAACCCGCGGCGTTGGATGCCGCCATCATCGATCTCGACGGCACGATGGTTGATACCTTGGGTGATTTTGTGGAAGTGCTCCACCGCATGTTGGCTGATCTGGGCCTGCCCCCCATCGCCGCCACTGAAGTAGAGTGCATGGTGGGCAAGGGCACCGAGCATTTGATCCAGTCGGTGCTAGACCATCTGCTGGCCCTGAGCATCCCCGAGCTTGCTGCCCGGCAAGTGGCTGTGCAGGCACTGTTTCCCCAAGCCTGGGCCAGTTACCACCAACATTACCCCACAGTCAACGGGCAGTTTTCGCAGGTTTATCCGGGGGTGCTGGAAGGCTTGCAGGCACTGCGTGGTTGGGGCCTGCCCTTGGCCTGCCTGACCAACAAACCCACCGCCTTTGCACAGGCACTGTTGCGCGCCAAGGGCTTAGAGGTTTTTTTCACCCAAGTGTTTGGCGGTGATGCCTTTGCCAAGAAAAAACCCGATCCATTGCCACTGCGCAAAACCTGCGAAGCTTTGGGGACGACGCCAGCCCGTACTTTGGTGGTGGGGGATTCCAGTAACGATGCCCAGGCTGCCCGCGCAGCGGGCTGCCCAGTGGTGTTAGTGACTTACGGCTACAACCACGGTCAGCCTGTACGGCAGGTGGATGCCGATGGCTGGATCGACACCCTGGCCCGATTGCGCTAAATCCTTAGCGCAGCAATAACGCAGTCGGGCTTGCTGCAGCACCCCCAGAGCGTCCGGTGTATCCGGTGCGATGATCGTTCATCTTGAATACCGACACCACCCGCACCAGATCTTCTGCTTGGGCATGGAGGCTGTTGGCCGCTGCCGCCATTTCTTCGACCAGTGCGGCGTTTTGTTGTGTGACCCGATCCATGTGGGCGACACCCTCGCCAACATGCATCACCCCAGTAGATTGCTCGATACTGGCAGCACTGATTTCCCCCATGATGTCTGTGACGCGGCGGATGCTGTTGACCACCTCGGTCATGGTGGCACCTGCCTGATCGACCAAGGCGGTGCCTTGTTCGACCCGCTCGACACTGGCATTGATCAGCACTTTGATTTCTTTGGCCGCTTCTGCAGAGCGGCCTGCCAAACTGCGCACTTCGGAGGCCACCACCGCAAAGCCCCGACCTTGCTCTCCAGCCCGTGCCGCCTCCACAGCGGCATTGAGGGCCAAGATATTGGTCTGAAAAGCAATGCCATCAATCACGCTGATGATGTCAGAGATTTTGCGTGAGCTGGTGTTGATGCCCTTCATGGTTTCGACCACTTCTGAGACGACCTCGCCACCGCGTGCAGCCACAGTCGAGGCACTCATGGCCAGTTGGTTGGCTTGGCGGGCATTGTCGGCGTTTTGTTGGACGGTGCCACCCAGTTCGGACATTGAGCTGGAAGCCTCATTGAGGGCGTTGGCCTGTTCCTCGGTGCGGCCCGATAAATCGCTGTTGCCGCTGGCAATTTGTGCGCTGGCGGTGGCTACGGCGCTGGCTCCTTGGCGCACTTGCCCCACCATGCTGGCGATTTTGTCGCGCATGGTTTGGATGGCATTGAGCAAACTGGGGTGGTTGGGGTCTCGAACGGCAATGTCTACCGACAAATCTCCCTCGGCCAAACGATGGGCAATGGCTGTGGCATAGGCTGGTTCTCCACCCAGTTGTTGCAAGATGCCCCGTGCAATCAACCAGCCCAGCAAAGACAAGCAAGCAGCCAATGCCAGCGACCCCAATGCAAAAAAGCCGACCCGCTCCACAATCACTGAATCGACCGTGTCTACATAAACACCAGAGCCAATGATCCAGCCCCAAGGGCCAAATCCTTGCACATAGGATACTTTGGGTACAGGGGTTTCATGACCCGGCTTAGGCCACATGTAATCCACAAATCCAGCACCGCTGGCTTTGACCTTGCTCACCATCTCATTAAAAAACAATTTTCCAGTGGGGTCTTTTAGCTGGAGCATGTTTTTGCCATCCAAATCTGGCTTAATTGGATGCATCAGCATGAGTGCATTCATGTCATTGAGCCAAAAATACTCTTCTTTGCTGTAGCGCAAAACCTTGATGGCAGCCACAGCCTGCTTTTGCGCCTCAGGTTCTGGTAAAACCCCACTTTTAGCCAGATTATGATAATGCTCTAAAATGCTGTGTGCTGTTTCTACCGTTTGACGCACGCCATTTTGGCGCTCCTGCATAATCAGGCCACGTTCCGAAAAAAGAAATATAGCAGTCAGTGCCAAAATGCCCAGTGCGGCAGCCAATATCAGGGTGAGCAACCGCCTAGAAACACTGTAAGAGGATAGTTTGAACATGCTTGGCACCTATGAGGACGGCGTAAAATGATGAGGCTGCTGATGGCGGTGCAAAATAGCTGCTGAATTTAGTAGGCAACCCTGAAATTATTGTATTTTGAGTTGTTTCTTTTGGTTACACATCAGGGTTTTCGATAGGGAATAAATTCAGTGCATCGGTTTTTGTTATCTTTTGCAAGGTTCAGCGTGCTTGATGGCCTAGGCAACGGGCCACAGCAAAAATAATTCCCCCAAGCGGACGGGGGTCAAGATTGTACCTCTTTCGGTATGGTTTTTATTTTGTTTGATTTATCCGCTGTGCTAGATCGATATTAAAAATAATAAATCCTAGGTAAGTAGTCGATAGGTGCAGTCAATAAACTAGGCAGAGGCATGCAGGTGCTGTTGGGTGGGGGGGTCACCCGGTGCGCGGGAAGTCCCAGAGTTCAGTCCGGGGTTGAGAGCGCGCACGCCGTAGGCGTGCTAATAGGGATTTGCAATCCATAATCTACGTCATGGACTGCACCAAAACCCTGCGTCTGCGCATCAAAGACAAGCACGCCAAAGTGCTCGCGTTGATGGCGCGTGAGGTCAATCAGGTCTGGAACTTCTGCAATGAAACGAGCCACCGCGCCATCCGTGAGCGTCATCAGTTTCTCAGTGGCTACGACCTGCAAAAGCTGACCAACGGTTTCAGCCAGTGCGATGGCATACACATCGGTTCGCCCACTGTGCAACAGGTGTGCGAGGACTACGCCAAGGCCCGCAAGCAGTTCAAAAAGGCCAAGC
>NZ_BAAGYJ010000014.1:0-23330 GCF_054779375.1 Giesbergeria giesbergeri
TTTCGACTCCGAAAAAAATTACAACAACACGACAGGACTTTTGTGCAACGAATACACCAGAAATCTGGTGCCCATGGCGGGAATCGGACCCGCGACCTCTCCCTTACCAAGGGAGTGCTCTACCACTGAGCCACATGGGCAAGCAAAGCCTGATAATCTAGCTTTATATTTTTTAACGCATGGAGCGGGAGACGGGAATCGAACCCGCGTCATTAGCTTGGAAGGCTAGGGTTCTACCATTGAACTACTCCCGCACAGCTACACTAGCAGCTATAGCGCACTCATTTGGTGGAGGAGGCTGGATTCGAACCAGCGTAGGCGTAAGCCAACAGATTTACAGTCTGCCCCCTTTAGCCACTCGGGCACTCCTCCGTAGAGATTAGCATTGTAGCACAGCTTTTTTCAACCCCTACCAAATGGGTAGCAAATTTGAAAAAATCATAAAAAAAGCCACCCGCTCGGGTGGCTTTCGACACACATGCCCAAGGGATGTGGGTATTAACGCTTTTCGCGAAACTTGCGCAACGCTGCAATCTGGGCGGCCATGATGGCCAATTCAGACTGGGCGCGCGCCAGATCGATTTCACTTTTGGCGTTTTTTAGCGCCTCTTCGGCGGCAGCTTTGGCCTCATTGGCTTTTTCGTCGTCTAGGTCTTTGCCACGTACAGCCGTATCTGACAGCACAGTGACGCGATCGGGCTGAATCTCGAGGATGCCACCGGCCACAAAGACAAACTCTTCACTGCCATCCGCCATCTCGATACGCACCGAACCAGGCTTGATACGGGTAATCAGCGGTGTATGGCGTGGATAAACACCCAGCTCGCCAGCCTCGCCGGGCAATGCGACAAAAAGTGCCTGCCCAGAGAAGATGGACTCTTCGGCGCTGACAACGTCGACATGTATGGTGTTGGCCATCTGGATTCCTTTGGAAGTCTGCAAAAAGGGCTTTTTTCAGTGATGTCGCCGGGCAAACAGTTGCCCGGCAAACCACTTTAGGCCATCTTCTTGGCTTTCTCGAAGGCTTCGTCGATGGTACCGACCATGTAGAAGGCTTGCTCGGGCAGGTGATCGCACTCGCCGTTGACAATCATCTTGAAACCACGGATGGTTTCGGCCAGCGACACGTACTTGCCTGGGGAACCAGTGAACACTTCCGCCACATGGAAAGGCTGCGACAGGAAACGCTGGATCTTACGAGCGCGAGCCACTGTGAGCTTGTCTTCAGGGGCCAGTTCGTCCATACCCAGAATGGCGATAATGTCGCGCAGTTCTTTGTAGCGTTGCAGGGTGTTTTGCACACCACGGGCCACGGTATAGTGCTCTTCGCCGACCACTTGGGGGTCCAGCTGACGGCTGGTGGAGTCCAAGGGATCAACCGCAGGATAGATACCCAGAGCAGCGATGTCACGCGACAACACCACGGTGGAGTCCAAGTGGGCGAAGGTGGTAGCGGGCGAAGGATCGGTCAAGTCATCCGCTGGCACGTACACGGCCTGGATGGAAGTGATGGAGCCAACCTTGGTGGAGGTGATACGCTCTTGCAGACGGCCCATTTCTTCGGCCAACGTAGGCTGGTAACCCACAGCAGAAGGCATACGACCCAACAACGCGGACACTTCGGTACCGGCCAAGGTGTAACGGTAGATGTTGTCCACGAAGAACAACACGTCACGGCCTTCGTCACGGAAAGATTCCGCGATGGTCAGACCGGTCAGAGCCACACGCAAACGGTTGCCTGGAGGCTCATTCATCTGACCGTACACCATCGACACCTTGGACTCGCCCAAGTTTTCGAGGTTCACCACGCCAGAATCGGCCATTTCATGATAGAAGTCGTTCCCTTCACGGGTACGTTCACCCACACCAGCAAACACCGACAGACCGCTGTGGGCCTTAGCGATGTTGTTGATGAGTTCCATCATGTTCACGGTCTTGCCCACACCGGCACCACCGAACAGACCCACCTTACCACCCTTGGCAAACGGGCAGACCAAGTCAATCACCTTGATGCCGGTTTCCAGCAACTCTTGCGAGGGCGACAGTTCGTCGTACGCAGGTGCCTTGCGGTGAATAGAGGCAGTGAGTGCTTGATCTACGGCACCACGCTCATCAATGGGGTTGCCCAACACATCCATGATACGGCCCAGGGTGGCCTTACCGACTGGCACAGTGATGGGAGCTGCGGTGTTCGTGACCATGAGGCCACGGCGCAGGCCATCCGAAGAGCCCAGAGCAATGGTACGAACCACGCCATCGCCCAACTGTTGCTGAACTTCCAAAGTCAGTGCAGAGCCTTCGAGCTTGAGCGCATCGTAGACTTTAGGCATCTGGTCACGAGGGAACTCAACGTCCACCACGGCACCGATACACTGAACGATTTTTCCTTGAACTTGAGCCATTCTTTGCTCCAAAAATTTTTAAACCGTGACGGCGTCGCGGGTCAGACGGCAGCCGCACCAGCGACGATCTCGGAGAGTTCCTTCGTGATCGCAGCCTGACGCGTTTTGTTATAGACCAGCTTCAAGTCATTGATGACCGTGCCGGCATTGTCTGTTGCTGCCTTCATGGCCACCATGCGCGCCGATTGCTCGGATGCCATGTTTTCGGCCACTGCCTGGTAGATCAACGACTCCACATAGCGCACCAACAGATCGTCAATGACACTCTGGGCATCAGGTTCGTAGATGTAATCCCAACCGTGAGCACTGGCCTTGTCATCTGTCTGGATGGCCTCAGAAGACAGGGGCAGCAACTGCTCGACCACCGACTCCTGCTTCATGGTGTTGATAAATTTGGTGTAGCACAGGTACACCGCATTGATCTTGCCTTCAGCATACGCATCGAGCAGCACCTTCACTGGGCCAATCAATTTGTCCAAGTGAGGCGTATCTCCCAAACCGATAGCCTGAGAAACCACCTTGGCACCGACACGGTTCAGAAAGCTCAACCCTTTGTTACCAATGGCCACTGCTTCAGCAGACACCCCCACAGACTGCATTTCGCGCAGCTTGTTGGTGACTACACGCAGCACGTTGGTATTCATGCCGCCGCACAAACCCTTGTCGGTGGTGACCACAATAATGCCCGCAGCTTTGGCATCGTTCACTTGCATGAACGGATGCGTGTACTCCGGGTTGGCTTGGCTGAGATGGGCTGCAATATTGCGGATTTTTTCGCTATAGGGGCGGGCTGCACGCATCCGATCCTGCGCTTTGCGCATTTTGGATGCTGCCACCATCTCCATGGCTTTGGTGATCTTTTTGGTGTTTTCCACCGACTTGATCTTGCCGCGTATTTCCTTGCCTGCTGCCATGATGGTTCCTCGTCCGGTTTAAGCGAACGACTTCTTGAACGCTGTGATAGCAGCAGTCAATGCAGCTTCAGCATCCTTGTCCATGGCGCGGTCTTTTTCCAGCTTGTCCAACAAGGCAGCATGGCTGGTCTTGAGGAACTGATGCAGACCGCTCTCGAAGGCCAGAATCTTCTTGACTTCGATGTCGTCCATGAAACCCTTGTTCACGGCAAACAATGTAGCACCCATCAAGGAGATAGACAGGGGGCTGTACTGTGCTTGCTTGAGCAGTTCGGTCACGCGGGCACCACGGTCCAGCTGCTTGCGGGTAGCATCGTCCAGATCAGAAGCAAACTGCGCAAATGCAGCCAGTTCACGGTACTGTGCCAAGTCGGTACGGATACCACCAGACAGACCCTTGACCAGCTTGGTTTGGGCAGCACCACCGACGCGCGACACGGAGATACCGGCGTTGATAGCGGGACGCACACCGGCGTTGAACAGGCTGGTTTCCAAGAAGATCTGACCATCGGTAATGGAGATCACGTTGGTTGGCACGAAAGCAGACACGTCACCCGCTTGGGTTTCGATGATGGGCAGTGCAGTCAACGAACCTGTCTTGCCCTTGACGGCACCCTTGGTGAAGGCTTCGACGTAATCGGCATTGACACGAGCGGCACGCTCCAACAGACGGCTGTGGAGATAGAACACATCACCAGGATAAGCTTCACGACCTGGAGGACGGCGCAGCAGCAGCGACACTTGACGATAGGCCACAGCTTGCTTGGACAGATCGTCGTAAACGATCAGGGCATCTTCACCACGGTCACGGAAGTATTCACCCATCGTGCAGCCAGAATAGGCCGACACGTACTGCATAGCAGCCGACTCAGAAGCCGAAGCAGCCACGACGATGGTGTAGTCCATTGCACCGCCTTGTTCCAAGGCGCGCACCACGTTTTTGATCGAAGAGGCTTTTTGACCGATAGCGACGTAGATACAGATAACGCCTTGGCCTTTTTGCGCCAAGATAGCGTCAATCGCCACAGCGGTCTTACCTGTTTGACGGTCGCCAATGATCAATTCGCGCTGACCACGACCAATCGGCACCATCGAGTCAATCGACTTCAGGCCGGTTTGCAGAGGCTGGTCCACAGACTTACGAGCGATAACGCCCGGAGCGACCTTTTCGATCACGTCCGTCATTTTGGCGTTGATGGGGCCTTTGCCGTCGATGGGTTGACCCAAGGCATTGACCACACGACCGACCAGCTCGGGGCCAACGGGCACTTCCAAAATGCGACCGGTACACTTGACCGTATCGCCTTCAGAGATGTGCTCGTACTCGCCCAAGATCACAGCACCCACGGAGTCACGCTCCAAATTCAGCGCCAGACCGTAGGAGGGAGTGCCGTCTGCCGAAGCAGGGAACTCCAACATTTCACCCTGCATCACGTCCGACAGGCCATGAATGCGCACGATACCGTCAGACACAGACACCACAGTGCCTTGATTACGGATATCGCTGCTGGCTGCCAGCCCCTCGATGCGGCTCTTGATCAGTTCAGAAATTTCTGCGGGATTGAGTTGCATGACTCTTTCCTTCTTTCTTTGTTTAGCCGAAACCTCAAGCCGCGCGTTACGCAGTGAGGGCCGCTTTCATTTGTTCCAAACGTGCCTTGACCGAAGTGTCGAGCACTTCATCTCCCACCACGACCCGAATCCCGCCGATCAGGGACTCATCCTGCTGCATGGTGAGATTAAGCTTGCGGCCAAAGCGCTTTTCGAGCGACGCGCTCAAGTCGGCCAGTGCAGTGCTATCCACAGGGAAGGCGCTGTACACCACGGCATCAGACGAACCGCTGCTGCGATTGACCAATGCACGGAATTGCACAGCAGCTTCGGGCAAGGCATCCAGACGCCCGTTTTCAATCATGGTGCGCAAGAAGTTGCGACCCATGTCGGGCAGAACATAACGCGTCAAACCAGCGATGAGATCAAACAGCTGGTCAGAACTGACCTTGGGATTGTCTGACAACTGGCGCAGTTGGGGATCGGCGGCAATCACCGCCAGTTCCTCGACCCAAGCAGTGGCACTACCCAAGTCGACGCCTGCACCCGCCGTGCAAGCTTTGAACAGGGCTTCGGCGTAAGGGCGGGCAATGGTGGCGATTTCGGCCATGAATGCTTCCCTTACAGTTCAGTCTTGAGGCGGTTCAGCAAATCTGCATGAACACCGGCGTTGACTTCCTTACGGAGAATCTGCTCGGCGCCCTTGACAGCCAGCACAGCCACCTGCTCACGCAGTGCTTCACGGGCCTGCACCACCTGTTGCTTGGCTTCCGCCTGCGCAGCAGCAATAATTTTTTGAGCCTCTTCGCTGGCGCGGGCCTTGGCTTCTTCGACGATAGCCTGGGCACGGCGATCGGCATCAGCCAGACGGGCAGCCGTCTCATTGCGCGTCTGCGACAGTTCCTTCTCGACGCGCTGGTTGGCAGCGCTCAATTCGGACTTGGCACGGTCGGCAGCAGCGAGACCATCGGCGATTTTCTGGGCTCGTTCGTCCAGCGCCTTGACAATCGGAGGCCACACGAATTTCATCGTGAACAGCACCAGAATCAAGAAGACGATGGCCTGAACGAACAGGGTCGCGTTGATACTCACGGCAACACCTTTCTATTTGGGCGTTGATCGGAGATTAAGCCAGAACGAAGGGGTTGGCAAAAGCGAACAGCAGGGCAATAGCCACACCAATCAGGAAGGCCGCATCGATCAGACCAGCCAAGATGAACATCTTGGTTTGCAGTTCGTTGATCAGCTCAGGTTGACGTGCCGAAGCTTCCAGAAACTTGCCGCCCATCAAAGCGATACCGATGGAAGCGCCGATAGCACCCAGACCAACGATCAGACCACAAGCCAGAGCGACGAGACCGAGAATGTTTTCCATGATGACTCCTGATGTAAAAAAGAAAGGTTAAGAAAGGAAAGGGAAATGGTCAGTGGGCTTCATGCGCTTGGCCGAGATAAATCAGCGTCAGCATCATGAAAATGAAGGCTTGCAGGGTAATGATCAGGATGTGGAAGATGGCCCAGATCGAACCTGCAATGATGTGCCCCACAGGGAGCAACACACCGGAAAGCGACATGGCAGCAGCACCACCCATCAGGGCAATCAGCATGAACACCAACTCACCAGCGTACATGTTGCCAAACAACCGCATACCATGCGAGACCGTCTTGGCAACGTATTCAATGATCTGCATCAGCAGATTGACCACACCCAAAATGAGGGCGAAGACAGGATTTTTGCTGGTGCCGAAGGGAGCAGTCACCAGTTCATGTGTCCAGCCACCCAGACCTTTGATCTTGACGCTATAGATCAGGCAGAGCACCAGCACGGCAGAAGACAGGCCCAAAGTAGTGGACAAGTCGGCGGTAGGCACGACACGCAGATAGGCATGGTGGGGGTCATGACCCGCAGCACCATAGATCTGCGCCCAAATGGCAGGCAGCAAATCAACAGGCAGCAAATCCATAGCGTTCATCAAGAAAATCCAGACAAACACGGTCAGAGCCAGTGGAGCGATGAATTTGCGACTTTCAGCATTGTGGATGTTGGCCTTGGCTTGGTTGTCTACCATTTCGACCAGCAGCTCGACCGCTGCTTGGAAACGACCTGGCACACCTGAAGTTGCCGCGCGCGCCCCCAGCCACAAGAGGAAAAGACCAAGCGCCCCAATAGTGACACTGATGATCACGGAGTCGTAGTTGACCACCGAAAAATCAATAATGGACTTTTGCTTGATATTTTGAAGGTGCTGCAAGTGGTGAACGATGTATTCACTTGCAGTCGGAGCGTGCGCATCTGCGGCCATCGGACAACTCTTCTCTTAATCAATCGGTTTTTCGGACACTGGACTGCACCATGAGCGCAATCCAGTACGTTTTCATCGTCACCACCATGCCAGCCAACAAGGCCAACCAATTTAACTGCGCGACCACCCGAGGTGCAGCAGCCAACATGGCTACGGTGAGCACAATCTTGACCAACTCCCAGACAAAGAACCCCACCATGGCGCTTCCCGCGGATTTGGCGAATCTCTGGCGACCCATGCCGCGCGCAAACAGCACCGCAGGAATCACCACAGCAAACGCGCCATACGCAGCCGACCAGGCTATTGCAGCTTTACCGGAAATCAGCTTGGCCAACAAAGCCACCAGCACGCCAACCAGCACCTGAATGGCGATGACACGCCACACCGACACCGCCGGATGGCGCTGACGCCACACCTGCGCTTCTTCTGCACTCAGGGGCTTGAAGTCTGACTCTTCGGCCTCAGCTTCTGTATCGAACGGGGCGATTGTTTTCATCGTTTTACCCCTCACGTAACAGACTGAAACCTTCACAAAGCCCCTGATTATAAGTAAAAACCCCCGTGTGCGACAAATTATCTGTTGCACAGGTGGCTTTGCTATGCCTATTGCGGGGCTGACACGAACACCTGACGCCTTGCCTAGATAGCATGAGGGCACCGCAGTACCGCTTTGGTTGTGCAACTACCGCACAATTAGATGGTGACTTCTAAGCTATCTGCCGAGACTACCTGATGACCATTACTTCTGGCTTGCACACATCCTCCCCCACCAACAACCCACGTGCGGACTCACTGATTGAATATCCCAGCCTGTTTCCAATCAAAGTGATGGGACTCAAAGTGGATGACCTGCTGCCCGCCGTGACCCGCTTGGCACTGCAGTTCGATCCTTTTTTCGATGCCACAGCCGTGGAGCTGCGCGAGAGCAGTGGGGGCAAATACTTGGGCATCACTATCACCATTACTGCCACCAGCCGCGAGCAATTGGATGGCTTGTATTACGCCCTGACAGCGCACCCACTGGTGAAGGTGGTGCTCTGAAATGTCGGCCACAGACATTGCCTTGCGCTGGCTAGGCCACATACCGTATCTGGACAGCTATCAGGCCATGCAAGACTTCACGGCAGCACGCACTGCCGAGCAAGCCGATGAAATCTGGTTGTGTGAGCATCCAGCCACTTTTACGCAAGGCTTGGCAGGGCAGGCAGGACATTTGCTCACACCTGGTGAGATTCCCGTGGTGAGCACCAATCGGGGTGGACAGGTCACATTTCACGGCCCCGGCCAAGTGGTGGCTTATCCGCTGATCAATCTGCAACGGGCGGGCTACTATGTAAAGGAGTACGTCTATCGGATTGAGGAGGCCGTGATTCGCACCTTGGCGCACTTTGGGGTAACAGGCCACCGCGTAGCGGGCGCTCCTGGTATTTATGTGCGTCTGGATGATCCCCACAGCCATGCACAACTGCCACAGCGCCCACAAAAACGCGACGATGGCAGCGCCCCCACGCCAGACTTTGCTGGACTGGGCAAAATTGCGGCATTAGGGATCAAGGTTAGCCGCCACTGCACCTACCATGGCGTGGCACTGAATGTAGCAATGGATCTGAGCCCCTTTGCACGGATCAACCCCTGTGGCTACGCAGGTTTGCAAACCGTGGATTTTTCTACAATCGGCATCCACATCACCTGGGACGAAGCAGCACAGGTACTGGCCCATCAGCTCAGTACCCGGCTGGCCCCCTGAACTGTCTACCAGCCATGAGCACTCCTGAAGTCGTGCGCGAAGCACAATCTGCCGAAAATTACAACCCGCTGGCCAAGCAAAAGGCTGCGGCCAAGCTGTCGCGCATTCCGATCAAGGTGGAGCAAGCAGAGGTACTGAAAAAGCCAGAGTGGATTCGCGTCAAGGCCGGATCAGCCAGCAGCCGCTTTTACGAAATCAAAGACATTTTGCGCGAGCACAAGCTGCACACCGTGTGTGAGGAAGCCAGCTGCCCCAACATAGGCGAGTGCTTTGGCAAGGGCACCGCCACCTTCATGATCATGGGTGATAAATGCACGCGCCGCTGCCCATTCTGTGATGTGGGTCATGGTCGCCCCGACCCACTGGATAAGCAAGAGCCACTGAACTTGGCTAAAACGATTGCCGCACTCCGGCTGAAATATGTCGTCATCACCAGCGTGGATCGCGACGATTTGCGCGATGGTGGCAGCGGCCATTTTGTCGAGTGTATTCAGCATATCCGCCAACTGTCACCCCAGACACAAATTGAAATTTTGGTGCCTGATTTTCGGGGCCGTGATGATCGGGCGCTGGAAATTTTGAAGGCTGCACCGCCCGATGTGATGAACCATAACTTGGAAACGGCACCGCGCTTATACAAAGAGGCCCGACCCGGTTCAGACTACCAGTTCAGCTTGAATCTCCTCAAAAAGTTCAAGGCCTCGCATCCCAATGTGCCCACCAAGAGCGGCATCATGGTGGGACTGGGTGAAACCGATGAGGAGATCTTGCAAGTGATGCAAGACATGCGCGCCCACAACATCGATATGTTGACGATTGGCCAATATCTGGCCCCCAGTAACAGCCATTTGCCGGTGCGCCGTTACGTGCATCCCGACACGTTCAAGATGTTTGAGGAAAAGGCCTACGAAATGGGCTTTAGCCATGCAGCAGTGGGAGCGATGGTGCGTTCTAGCTACCACGCTGACCAACAAGCGCACGCCGCTGGGGTGTAGCCCCCATGGCCTACTAGAGTTCGGGCTTTAATGACCCAGCAGCAGTGCTGGCTCCTCTGCCTCCAACACCTGCTGCGCCCAAGGAGTGAGCTTGCGGGTGTCGGCTCGCAAAATTTCTTGCTTAACCGCCAAAATCTGCGCCGGGTGCATAGAGAAGCTGCGTAGCCCCAAGCCCAGCAACAAGCGGGTCATGCCGACATCACCAGCAGTTTCACCGCAAACCGACACGCTCTTGCCTTGGGCTTGGCATTCAGCGATCACTTCAGCCACCAAACGCAGCACGGCTGGATGGAGTGGATCGTATAAATGCGAAACCGACTCGTCAGCCCGGTCAATGGCCAAGGTGTACTGGATCAGATCGTTGGTGCCAATGGAGAGAAAGTCAAAATAGCGCAAAAAGGTGCGCACAATCAGTGCTGCCGCAGGCACTTCGACCATAGCCCCCAATCGCACGGGGCCATACGCTTGGCCGCGTGCATCCAATTCTGCCTTGGCAAGCTCCACTTGGGCCAATGTTTGGCGAATCTCACCCACATGGGCGAGCATGGGAAACAACAAATTGATTTTGCCATGTGCAGCAGCACGCAACAATGCACGCAATTGCACGCGGAACATGGCCGGATCAGCCAAACTCCAGCGAATGGCCCGCAAGCCCAATGCTGGGTTCAGGTGGTCGTCTTTGTGGGCTTTGTCTAACGGCTTGTCAGCCCCTACATCAATCGTACGGATGGTGACAGGCAGGCCTTGCATTCCTTCCAACGCATCACGGTAAGCTTGGTACTGCTCCTCTTCGGCGGGCAGGTTGCCGTGGCGGCCCATAAAGAGGAACTCGGTACGAAACAACCCCACCCCCACAGCACCCGCACGCACAGCACTGGCAGCATCGGCGGGCTGTTCAATATTGGCCAACAATTCGACCTTTTGTCCATCAAGGGTGATGGAGGGCGTATGCCGCAGACGGGCTAGACGTTCTCGCTCCAATTCAATCTGCCGCTGGCGATAACCGTACTCGGCCAGAATGATGGGGGATGGGTCCACAATGACCACCCCAGCATCGCCATCAATGATGACCCAATCATCTTGGCGCACCAGTTGGCTGGCCATGCGGGCGCCCACAACGGCAGGAATGTCCATGCTGCGCGCCACAATGGCAGTGTGCGAAGTCTTGCCCCCTACATCGGTGACAAAACCAGCAAAAACACTGGTCTTGAATTGAAGCATGTCAGCCGGCGAGAGGTCGTGCGCCACGAGCACCAAGGGCACATCCATGCCATCTTCAAGCAACAGATCTTGCTGGGTTTTGCGTCGGGATGTGTCGGATACCGGTGGCACCACGGGCTGGGCCACTCCCTGCATCGTGCGCAGAATTCGCTCTACCACTTGCTCCAGATCTGCCTTGCGCTCGCGCAGGTAAGGGTCTTCCATCTCGTCAAATTGGCGACAGATGACATCTAGCTGCGTCGTCAGAGCCCACTCGGCGTTGTAGAGGCGCTCTGTGATCCAATGTTTGACCCCAATGCTCAGTACCTCGTCATTGAGCAACAACAAATGCACTTCCAGCAACGCAGCCAACTCATGAGGAGCGTCTGCGGGCATGGTGTCCAACAACCGCTGCAGCTCTTCTGCCACCGTATCACGGCCCTGGCGCACCCGTGCAATCTCGGAGTCAACCTGGGTTGAATCGATAAAGTAGTGTGCCACTTCGACACGGCTGGAGCCAACCAACACGGCCCGCCCAATGGCAATGCCACGGGCCACCACGAGCCCAGGAACGGAAAATGTCATGGAAAATCTGCCTCTCTGGCCCCAGCCAGGGCCAATGTGCTGATGGAAACAGGCGCAGACGGCACGCTGCTCACTGCCCCTCACCAAACTTGTCGGCAATCAGTGCCAGCAAGGCGTCCATCGCTTCTTGTTCTCGCTCACCGTTGGTCTCGATTTCCACTTCAGAACCAATGCCCGCGGCCAACATCATGACCCCCATGATGCTTTTGGCATTGATACGGCGGCTGCCTTTACTCATCCACACTTCACAAGGAAAACTGCCAGCCAGCTTGGTGAGTTTGGCCGAGGCACGGGCATGCAAGCCCAGTTTATTGACAATAGTAGTGGGGGTTTTGATCATGCGAACACTCAAAGAATTCAGGGCGCGTGGACATCGACTTGCATCACGCCTTGGGTGCCCCCGACCACAGCCCGTTGCACCAGGGCATCCAAAGGCTCAGCCCGATAACAAACCGCCCGCAAAAGCATGGGTAAATTGACGCCAGTGATCAAGCGCGTCTGTGGACATTGCTGGACTAATCGCTGGGCGATGTTGCTTGGAGTAGCGCCAAACACATCGGTGAGCACCAAGGTAGAAGACTGGCCTACGGGCTGTAGTAACTGCACCGCTTGGGCTAGGGTGTCTTGGGGATCGGCATCTGGCAACACGTCTAACGCCAGCACACTATCGCCACAATCGGCCAGCACATGCAGGGCACACTCACGCAGGGCATAAGCCAACGGGGCATGGGCAATCAAAAGGATGCGCGTACTCATAAGGGGGGATCTGTGCGGTCTGGTACGCACATTATGGCTGCGCCCAGAACGAAGGCGGCTGAAGCCATGTCCAGTTCCTTGTGGGGATTTTGCCGTGCAAGGCAAGCACTAGCGCACAATCGCCCACAGATGTTTTAGCGGATCGATGGGTATGCAAATCAAAAAAACCGTCTGGGCTCTGGTAGTGGCCGCCGTGGTGGGCACAGGCACTTGGGTAGCCTGGGATACGGGTCAGGCACCAGTGCCAGAATCTACCTTTGTGCTGTTGGATGGCTCTCAGCGCACCAGTGCCGATTTGCGCGGCAAGGTGACGCTGGTGAATTTTTGGGCCACCAGTTGCACCACCTGTGTAGCAGAGATGCCTTCTTTGGTAGCCACCCACCAGAAATACCAAGGCCAAGGCTTTGACACTCTGGCGATTGCCATGAGCTATGACCCACCCCAGTATGTGCTTAATTTTGCACAGTCACGCCAACTGCCCTTCAAGGTGGCGCTGGATCACACGGGTGCGGTGGCCAAAGCCTGGGGGGACGTGCGCCTGACACCCACGACTTATCTGGTCAACAAGCGGGGGGAAATCGTCAAAAGCTATGTCGGGACACCAGATTTTGCCAATTTGCACCAACTGATCGAGAAGCTGTTGGCAGAAACCTAACCCAGCGGTTTACTTGTCTTTAAACGCGTCGTGGCAGGCCTTGCACGTCTGTGCTGCTGGGCCGAAGGCTACCTTGAGTTGGGCCAAATCACCCGTTTTAGCCGCAGCAGCCAGCTTGGTGGTTTCGGTCAACAGTTTGTCGGCATGCTCTTTGAACTTAGCCTGCTCAGTCCAGACTTCAGGTTTGGCCTTGGTGGGTGCGCCTTTGTCAGTACCTGGGCCAAAACCTGCACCCGGCAATTTGGCCAAAGTAGCGACCAATTCGGCATTGTCTTGGGCGATCTTGGCATCAAATGGGACTTTGCCATTGACCATAGCACCGATGCGGCTGAAGTGTTGCCCCAGCACAAAGAAGCTGGACTGACGGTACTTGATAGCATCTTCTGCCTTGGCAAACTGGGCAGCAGCGGGAACAGCAGCTGTAGCAGCGACGGCCGCCAGAGCGAACAGGGCAAGGGTTTTTTTCATCGTGGAGTCCTCAGCGTGTTAAAACGAAAAGAGACTTCAGTATCGCCTGCACTGGTCACGGCTGCATGAAAACCGGACTTTTTCAGTCCCCCAAATGAGGCTGTGGCTTGGATATGCCACACTTTGCTGCCAACATTTGCCGTTTTCCATCCATGCAGAACAAGCACACGGTTCGTATTTGGGATCTTCCCACGCGTATTTTTCACTGGCTACTGGCCGCCTGCACGATTGCGTTGGTCATCAGTGCCAAAGTGGGCGGCAATGCGATGCTCTGGCATTTCCGGTTGGGCTATGTGGTGCTAACCCTGTTGATGTTCCGGCTGATCTGGGGCTTGGTTGGTGGACATTGGTCTCGTTTTGCAGCATTTTTGTATTCACCCGCCCGAGTACTGCGCTATCTGCGCGGACAAGGCACGGCAGAAGACAATGCCGGCCATACCCCACTGGGGGCGCTGTCGGTGTTTGGCCTCTTGGGCATGCTGGCCTTGCAGGTGGGCAGTGGCCTGTTCAGTGATGATGAGATTGCATTTGCGGGCCCCCTGACCCGTTTTGTGTCTGGTGATTGGGTGGGGCTGGCAACAGGGCTGCACAAAGAGGTAGGCCAGTATCTGGTCATGACATTGGTGGCTTTGCACCTGCTGGCGATTGCCTTCTATGGCGTGGTCAAAAAACTATCTTTGGTACGCCCCATGATCACAGGAGACAAAACAGTGACAACGCCCGTGATATCGGCCCGCGACGACGCCATGTCACGTCTGATGGCACTGGCGATTTTGCTGCTGTGCAGCGCGGTCACGGCCTGGATTGTTGGTCTGGGCGGTTAGACCGACTGTCTATTTTTGCCCTGCACTGCCGGAGTTGTTATGGATACCCCCAGCGTCACCCTCTCAAGTATTTGCACAGCACAAGACTATGACATCGTGCGTGCATTGTTTGAAGAGTATGCCCACAGCCTGAACGTAGATTTGTGCTTTCAGGACTTTGCCACCGAACTGCAGACCCTGCCAGGTGCCTACGCACCGCCACGCGGTGGATTGTTGCTGGCACGGGTGGATGGTGCCGTGGCCGGGTGCTGTGCTTTGCGCCCGTTGGATGCCGCAGACTATCCGAATGCCGCTGAGATGAAGCGGCTCTATGTACGCAAAGCCTTTCGGGGTTTTGGCTTGGGCCGCCAGCTCACCGAGGGTATTTTGGATGTCGCTCGTCAGGCGGGTTATGCCTGTGTGCTACTCGACACCCTGGACGAAATGGAATCGGCCCGTGCGCTGTATGCCGATTTGGGGTTTGAGGAGATCCCCCCCTACTACCATAACCCCATTGCCGGATCACACTACCTCAAGGTGGACATCTGACGGGCCCAGCCGCCCTTATTTTTGTAACCAGCGGGCCACATCCCGGGCGAAGTAGGTCAACACACCATCGGCACCAGCGCGTTTGAAGGCCAACAGCGACTCCATCATCACCGCATCGTGGTCTAGCCAGCCGTGGGCCGCTGCCGCCTTGATCATGGCATATTCGCCCGAAACTTGGTAGGCAAAGGTGGGCACATGAAACTCGTCTTTGACGCGACGCACAATGTCCAGGTAGGGCATGCCAGGTTTGACCATCACCATATCAGCGCCCTCGGCAATATCCAGGGCCACTTCGCGCAGGGCTTCATCCGTGTTGCCTGGGTCCATCTGATACACATTTTTATCGGCCTTGCCCAACGCACCGCGGGTGCCTACAGCATCGCGAAACGGGCCATAAAAGGCACTGGCATATTTGGCACTGTAGGCCATGATGCGGGTATGGACATGGCCTTGGGCCTCTAAGGCTTGGCGCACCGCGCCAATACGCCCATCCATCATGTCGCTGGGGGCCACGATGTCCACCCCCGCCGCGGCATGGGCCAGTGCCTGCCCCGTCAGGATCGCCACCGTGGCATCGTTGAGGATATAGCCAGTTTCATCCAACACGCCATCTTGGCCGTGGCTGGTATAAGGATCCAGGGCCACATCGGTCATCACACCCAAGTCGGGAAACTCTTGCTTGAGAGCACGCACCACGCGCGGAATCAATCCATCGGGATTGAGCGCCTCTTTGCCATCAGGGGTTTTGAGTGCTGGGTCAATTGCAGGAAACAACGCCAACACCGGAATGCCCAATTGAACGCAATCTTCGGCCACAGGCAGCAGCAAATCCAGACTGAGTCGGTCTACGCCGGGCATGGAAGGCACAGCCTGATGGATGCGTTGACCCTCATGAACAAACACGGGGTAAATCAGGTCGTGAACGGTCACCCTGTGCTCACGCACCAGATTACGGGTGAAGCTGTCACGGCGCAGACGCCGAGGGCGACTGACAGGAAAAGGGGTAGGACTGGAGAGATGCATGGGGAAAATTGTGCCCCATTAAACTGCCACCATGCTCTGGATCAAATCGTTTCACATCATCTTTGTAGCCAGCTGGTTTGCTGGTCTGTTCTACCTGCCTCGTATTTTTGTCAATTTGGCTATGGTGACGCCCGGATCGGTGGCCGAGCGTGAACGCCTGTTGCTGATGGCCCGCAAATTGTTGCGCTTTACCACGCTACTGGCTGTGCCAGCCATCGGCCTTGGGCTATGGCTGTGGATAGGTTATGGCATTGGCTGGGGGCCGGGCAATGGTTGGATGCACGCCAAACTGACCTTGGTGGCGCTGGTGCTAGGCTATCACCATGCCTGTGGCGTGCTATTGCGCAAGTTGGTGAACGGCAGTTGTCAGCGCAGCCACCGCTGGTTTCGTTGGTTCAATGAAATACCTGTGTTGTTATTGACGGCAATTGTCGTGCTGGTGGTGGTCAAACCCTTCTGAGGCCCATGCCCCAGACCCTACCGCACAAAACGGTGGCCTGGCCGCTGGCACAGGTTTATGCTGCGCTGATCGTTTTTGCTAGCCTGTTTCCTTTTGCAGGCTGGCGAGCGCAAGGAATTGCGCCCGAGGTTTTTCTGCTGGCCCGTCTGCCACCACCGTACTGGACACGGTTTGACATCGCCATCAATGTTGTGGGTTATGCCCCATTGGGTTTCTTGCTGGCACTGGCCTTGCTGCGCACCGGCTGGCCACGCAGTGCCATGCCACTGGCAGCGGTGGGCGCCACCCTGCTGTCACTGCTGATGGAGTTTTTGCAGATTTATCTGCCCCAGCGTGTGCCATCCAACTTGGATCTACTGCTCAATGCCAGCGGTGCCCTACTAGGTGCCTTGCTGGCAACGCTGCTGGAGCGCCTCGGGGCCATTGACCGCTGGGGGCGCTTTCGCGCCCGTTGGTTTATACCCGAGGCACATGGTGCCTTGGTGCTATTGGCGCTGTGGCCCTGGGCATTGCTGTTTCCTGCGGCTGAGCCGTTTGGTCTAGGGCAAGTACTGGAACGGCTAGAAGCGGCACTCGGCCAGTTGCTGGAAGACTCGGCCTTTCTTCACTGGCTACCCCAGCGGCTAGAGCCACTACAAGTACTCTCCCCGGCTGCAGAACTATTGTGTGTCGCACTGGGGTTGTTGGTGCCCTGTTTGCTGGCCTATGGCATCATTCCACACATTGGTCGGCGGGCGATTTTGGCACTTTTGGGCGCGGCCATTGGCGTCAGTGTGACTGCCCTGTCCGCAGCACTCAGTTATGGGCCAGCCCATGCGTGGGAATGGCTCAACACCCCAGTGGTGGCGGGTATCTGGGTTGGGTTGGCATTGGCGGCCCTACTCCTCTGGTTACCACGACGCGCCTGCGCTGTTGCACTGATGCTGGTGCTCACGCTGCATCTGAGCCTGCTCAACAATGCCCCTACCAGCGCCTATTTTGCGCAAACACTGCAAGCTTGGGAGCAAGGCCGTTTCATCCGCTTTTTTGGCCTCGGCCAATGGCTGGGCTGGCTCTGGCCCTATGCCACACTGGTCTATGTGTTGTTACAAGCCTCCCGCAGAGACACCAATTCCTAGAATGATGCCACTATGAGTACAACCCCCCCACCCCACACCACGGGCTATTTTGCTCGCCATATCTTCTTTTGCCTCAATGAGCGCGACAACGGCCAGGACTGCTGCGCCCGACATGGCGCACAGGCAGCATTTGAACATTGCAAAAATCTGGTCAAGCAAGCAGGTCTGGCCGGCCCCGGTCAAGTACGGGTGAACAAGGCCGGTTGCCTAGACCGCTGCGCCGCAGGCCCAGTGGCCGTGGTCTACCCTGAAGGCACTTGGTACAGCTATGTAGATACCAGTGACATTGATGAGATCGTCGAATCACACCTCAAAAACGGCAAAGTGGTCGAACGCCTGCTCACTGCGCCAGAACTGGGCCGTTGATACAGCTGCACACCACCATGAACGCTCACACAGAACGTCTGACGCTGCATGGCGCGGCCGGTGCCATCCAGGCACTGCGTGACCAAGCCACTGTCACAGCCGGGCAAAGCCCGCGTGGCGTGGCCATCATCGCCCATCCCCATCCTTTGTTTGGTGGCACTATGGACAACAAGGTAGTCCAGACCTTGGCCAGGGCATTTGTCCATTCGGGCTGGACAGCAGTGCGTTTTAATTTTCGGGGCGTTGGCGACAGTGCAGGCGTCCACGACCACGGTACAGGCGAAGCGCAAGACTTGCTCTCTGTGGTGGAACAAGTCGCCCCCGATGGCCCCATCGCACTGGCCGGTTTTTCGTTCGGTTCTTTTGTCACCAGTCATGCGCTGGCGGCTCTGTGGCCCCAACGAGCCATTGAACAGATCGTGCTGGTAGGCACCGCCACCAGTCGCTTTCAGGTAGCCCCTATTCCCCCAGAAGCCCATCTGCGTACCTTGGTCATCCACGGTGAACATGATGATACGGTGCCCCTGTCCACCGTCATGGACTGGGCACGCCCCCAAACCCTACCCGTGACCGTGGTTCCTGGTGGCGGCCATTTCTTTCACGGACAATTGGGCTTATTGAAAAATCTGGTCGTGCGCCACCTGCACAGCACACCTTGACTCCCCTGTTGGATTGCTGGCCCACTATTGTTTGGGCCGCCTTGCCTTGATCCCCTGCCTATGAAATCCCTGCTGAATACGCTTCGTTCTCTGGTCTTGGCCGCAGCGTTGACACCCGCCGCGCTGCTGGCACAAATCCAGACGCCCCAACCCCCCGAAATTGCGGCACGCAACTACCTGTTGGTCGATGTCACGGCCAACCAGATTCTGGCGTCCAAAGACATTGATACCCCCATCGAACAGGCATCGCTCACCAAGTTAATGACGGCCTATTTGGTGTTTGATGCTCTGCGGGCCAAAAAAATCACCCTGCAACAAAAACTGCCAGTGAGTGAGCGTGCTTGGAAAATGCCTGGCTCGCGCATGTTCATCGACCCCAAAATGCAGGTGCCTATCGATGATCTGCTCAAGGGCATGATCATCCAATCGGGCAACGATGCCACCATGGCTTTGGCAGAAGGCGTAGGCGGCACAGTCGAGAACTTTGTCCGGCTGATGAATGAGCAGGCCAAAGCTTTGGGTATGAGCAACACCAGCTACAAAAATCCCGAAGGCCTGACCGAACCAGGACACCTCACCACCGCCCGCGATCTGAGCACACTGGCCACGCGGCTGCTCACCGACTTTCCCGAGCACCTGCACTATTACTCCACCAAGCAGTACCGCTACGAGGGGACGCCCGCCTCCAACAGCAATAACCGCAATCTGCTGTTGTTTCGTGACCCCACCGTCGACGGCCTCAAAACCGGCCACACCAATGCCGCCGGCTACTGTCTAGTAGCCACAGCCAAGCGGGACTTTCCCAATGTGGGCCAGCGCCGTTTGGTCTCCATTGTGTTGGGCACCAGCAGCGAAAATGCCCGTGCCAACGAAAGCCAAAAACTGCTCAACTGGGGCTATACCGCCTACGATGCCATCAAGCTGTTTGATAGCAACCAAGCTGTAGCCACCCCCACCGTCTGGAAAGGCAGTGCCAACAGTGTGAAGATGGGACGCCCTGAAGGCATTGTCGTTGCAGTGCCCTCAGGCAGTTCTGGCAAAGTCAGCACCCAAATCGCGCACCAAGATCCATTGATGGCACCTTTGGCCAAAGGCCAACCCATTGGCACACTC
The DNA here is from genome assembly GCF_054779375.1 of Giesbergeria giesbergeri. NCBI lineage: Bacteria > Pseudomonadati > Pseudomonadota > Betaproteobacteria > Burkholderiales > Comamonadaceae > Giesbergeria > Giesbergeria giesbergeri. The sequence goes on from NZ_BAAGYJ010000014.1 coordinate 19,668, forward strand.
AAGGTGCTGCTAGGCGAACAAACTGTGCGTGAAGTCCCCTTGCTGGCCCTGGACGGCATAGAACAAGCAGGCATATTGGGTCGGGCATGGGATGCCATTCGCCTGTGGATCAATAAGGGTTTTTGCTTGCCTTGCAGCCCAGTGGCTGCTACATTGGAAGGCTTTTCGGAAATTCCGAAGGGATTCACGTTTTCGTTTTACGTTTAGGGACGACATTCATGCCAACCATTAACCAGCTCGTGCGTCACGGGCGCGAGGTCGAAAAGACCAAATCCAAGAGCCCGGCGATGGAAAACTCGCCACAACGCCGTGGCGTGTGTACCCGTGTGTACACCACCACTCCCAAGAAGCCTAACTCCGCTTTGCGTAAGGTTGCCAAGGTGCGCCTGACCAACGGTTTTGAGGTCATCTCCTACATCGGCGGTGAAGGCCACAACCTGCAAGAGCACAGCGTGGTGCTGGTGCGCGGCGGTCGTGTCAAGGACTTGCCCGGTGTGCGTTACCACATCGTGCGCGGTTCGCTCGACTTGCAAGGCGTGAAAGACCGCAAGCAATCGCGCTCCAAGTACGGTGCCAAGAAGCCCAAGGCCAAATAAGCCCTGCGCTTTTTTAGCAAGAACCATCGGTGTTTGATGCGTCTGGCAGACGTTCAAACAGAGTGACCCCAAGCGCAATATTTGCGTGGGTCGAGTAAGTGGGAGTCCTGATTGGCTCTCGCGGTATCTGAAAAGATGCCAACTGAAGCAAATTTAGAGGTGCAATATGCCACGTCGTCGCGAAGTCCCCAAACGTGAAATCCTGCCGGATCCTAAGTTCGGCAATGTAGAGCTGTCCAAATTCATGAACGTGATCATGGAAGGCGGCAAAAAGGCAGTGGCCGAGCGCATCATTTATGGCGCGCTGGAACTGATCGAAAAGAAGAACCCCGACAAAGACCCTCTGGAAGCCTTCGTTGTTGCCATCAACAACGTCAAGCCCCTGGTGGAAGTCAAGTCCCGCCGCGTCGGTGGTGCCAACTACCAAGTGCCCGTCGAAGTGCGCCCCGTACGTCGTCTGGCCCTGTCGATGCGCTGGATCAAAGAAGCCGCCCGCAAGCGTGGCGAGAAGTCGATGGCCCAACGTCTGGCCAACGAACTGCTGGAAGCCACCGAAGGCCGTGGCGGCGCCATGAAAAAGCGTGACGAAGTTCACCGCATGGCCGAAGCCAACAAGGCATTTAGCCACTTCCGCTTCTAAGCAATTGATCTGAAGTCTCGGTCAACATACAAGGCTGCTGGCATTTTTGCCTGCGGCCTTGTTCTGGTTGAGGCGGTCACAAAATTTTCGGGCTGCGATGCAATCATGTGTGGCCTGACTCCCCTGTAAACACGACCCATCAAGGATTCACCATGGCTCGCAAGACCCCCATTGAGCGCTACCGCAATATCGGTATCTCTGCCCACATTGACGCTGGCAAAACCACCACCACCGAACGTATCCTGTTCTACACCGGCGTGAGCCACAAGATTGGTGAAGTGCATGATGGCGCGGCCACCATGGACTGGATGGAACAAGAGCAAGAGCGCGGCATCACCATCACTTCCGCTGCTACCACTTGCTTCTGGAAGGGTATGGACAACTCCTACCCCGAGCACCGCTTCAACATCATCGACACCCCCGGCCACGTGGACTTCACCATTGAAGTGGAACGTTCCATGCGCGTGCTCGACGGCGCTTGCATGGTTTACTGCGCTGTGGGTGGCGTGCAGCCCCAATCCGAAACCGTGTGGCGTCAAGCCAACAAGTACAAAGTGCCCCGTCTGGCCTTTGTGAACAAAATGGACCGTACTGGTGCCAACTTCTTCAAGGTCTATGACCAAATGAAGCTGCGCCTGAAGGCCAACCCCGTGCCCGTGGTGATTCCAATCGGTGCCGAAGAAAACTTCAAGGGCGTGGTTGACCTGCTGAAGATGCAAGCCATTTTCTGGGACGAAGCCTCCCAAGGCATGAAGTTCAACTACGAAGCCATCCCCGCTGACCTGGTGGAATCCGCCAAAGAATGGCGCGAAAAGATGGTTGAAGCCGCTGCCGAAGCCTCTGAAGAACTGATGAACAAGTACCTCGAAGAAGGCGACTTGTCTGAAGAAGAAATCAAGCTGGGCCTGCGCACCCGTACCATCGCTACAGAAATCCACCCGATGCTGTGCGGTACTGCGTTCAAGAACAAGGGCGTGCAGCGTATGCTCGACGCCGTGATCGACTACCTGCCCTCGCCCGTGGACATCCCACCCGTGGCCGGTACCGATGAAGACGAGCAAGAAACCAGCCGCAAGGCCGATGACAGCGAGAAGTTCTCCGCGCTGGCCTTCAAGCTGATGACCGACCCGTTCGTTGGTCAGCTGACCTTCGTGCGCGTGTATTCTGGCGTGCTGACCAAGGGCGATACCGTCTACAACCCCGTCAAGGGCAAGAAAGAACGTATCGGCCGTATCGTGCAAATGCACGCCAATGACCGCCAAGAAGTCGAAGAAATTCGCGCCGGTGACATCGCTGCTTGCGTGGGCCTGAAAGAAGTGACCACTGGTGAAACCCTGTGTGCCACCGATGCCATCGTTACGCTCGAACGCATGGTGTTCCCCGAGCCTGTGATTTCGCAAGCTGTCGAGCCCAAGACCAAGGCCGACCAAGAAAAAATGGGCATCGCCCTGCAACGCTTGGCCGCTGAAGATCCATCCTTCCGCGTCAAGACCGACGAAGAATCGGGCCAAACCATCATTTCCGGTATGGGCGAACTGCACCTGGAAATTATTGTTGACCGCATGAAGCGCGAATTTGGCGTGGAAGCCAACGTCGGCAAGCCCCAAGTGGCCTACCGCGAAACCATCCGCAAGACCATCGAAGAAGCCGAAGGCAAGTTCGTGCGTCAGTCCGGTGGTAAGGGCCAGTACGGCCACGTTGTGCTCAAGATTGAACCCAACGAAGCAGGCAAGGGCATTGAGTTCGTTGACGCCATCAAGGGCGGTGTGGTGCCACGCGAGTTCATCCCTGCGGTGGAAAAGGGTATCAACGAAGCCGTTACCCAAGGCGTGCTGGCCAACTATCCCGTGGTCGATGTCAAGGTCACACTGCACTTTGGTTCGTACCACGATGTGGACTCGAACGAATTGGCGTTCAAGATGGCTGCCATCTTCGGCTTCAAGGAAGGCTGTAAGAAGGCCAACCCCGTCATCTTGGAACCCATGATGGCTGTGGAAGTAGAAACCCCCGAAGACTACGCCGGCAACGTGATGGGCGACTTGTCCAGCCGTCGCGGCATGGTGCAAGGCATGGACGACATCCCAGGTGGCGGCAAAGCCATCCGTGCTGAAGTGCCGCTGTCCGAAATGTTCGGCTACTCCACCACCCTGCGCTCGGCCACCCAAGGCCGCGCCACCTACTCGATGGAATTCAAGCACTACAGCGAAGCACCCCGCAACGTGTCTGAAGCCATCATGGCCGCCCGCGCCAAATAATCTTGGCCCACTTGGGTGGTTTGCACCTGCTTGTCCGGTACAACCCGCCCAGCCCACTGCAAAGTTTTTTGCAATCTGCGATCCGGTGCCGCCCCGTTGTCTGTGCAGGGCGAAACAGCAATCGGATGCAGACGTTAAACCACTACACAGGCAACGCTCTTTGGAGAAATTG
>NZ_BAAGYJ010000015.1:0-20610 GCF_054779375.1 Giesbergeria giesbergeri
CTCAGTAGCGGTGGCTTTGACCGCAGCATCTTTGGAAGCATGCAGACGGTTGCTGAAACTTTAGAGATACATCTAACCTATCGCTCAAGCGGACAGCTTACAGCTGCCGCTTACCTTAGTTCGTTAGCAGTTAATAGCGAATTAATTAGAAATTAATAATATAAAGAAATAAATATGCTTTCCGAGGAATACTGTTTTTTATGGATAGATTGGTGGCCGATGTGTATGACAAGGACAGAGTGGGCTGGTTGGATGCAGGCTGTTGGGGCATTGCTTGGTTTGGGTGTTGCTATCTGGGTTTCTGGAAGCGCGGAGCGACTTGAAAGACGATCTGCTGTTATTCAGGCTAGAGCCTTCGCTAGAGAGTTGTTTGTAGGAATTAGTGGAATGCTTTACAGTGCAAAAAATAATGAAAGAGGAATGCTAATTATCAGCATCATTCTTATGAAAGAACTTATTGCATTAAATCAATCTATACAGTTAGGTCGTATGGATAAAGAGGCAATGAGTGCTTTTATAAATTTAAGGCTTTATGCTGCTGCAGTGTTAATCGTAGCAGAATTATATAGAGATGATCCAATTCCTGAAAAATTAATTGATTTTCAAAGAATGATGAATTACTACCACGAGCTTACTAAGGTAAATTTAGAATTACTGCACAAGAAGCATAACAGTGTTCCTGCTGAAAGCTTCAATGTAGAATCTACAATTGCTAATCTGTATTCAGCTGCAGATGCCGCGAGAGAATTCGTAAAAAAAGATGCCCCAATGAAGGTTTAGGTCGTATTTTGAGATGTAGTAAGCTGTCATCTTTGGCCTTTACAGATATATAAAGCATCCACTTTTGGTTCACATTGGGGCTGGTGCAGGTTCGCTTTTCGGGCTATGCTGCTGGCTTTGGGTAGCTGGTGTGTGGGCTTAGGTTCTAACTCGGCGCTCAAGCGGACAGCTTCCAGCTGCCGCTTACCTTGGTTCGTTAGATATCCAGGAGCACGACGTGGAATACGAAGAGAATTTTGAGAAAAGCTTTATGCGACGAACGCTCTCACTGATAAGTGAATACGAGGGTTCGCTAGATGCAACGCTTCTCGTAAATTGTCTTCTTGGTTTATTGGTACTGCCAAAGGAAACTTTCATAGCACAGCTTCCAGATGTAGATTTCGAATCGCTTGCAGATTGGGGAGTGGAGCCTACATCGATTAGGGAGGTAGGTCGGTGTAGTGACGGACACCAGCACAACCCGACTCTTAAACAATTAATCCGTCGTCTACGTAACGCAGTGGCACATTTCCGTGTCAAGCCAATACATCGAGACGAACAAGTACACGGCTTTACGTTTCGCGATCAAAATGGGTTTCATGCAAAACTTTCTCTGACAGAAATGAAGACTTTGGTCGTCAAATTAGCAACACATCTTGAGGCTCAAGCCTAACCAAGTATTCGAGGCGGACGGCTACGCCGCCGCTCAATTAATTCGTTAGATTTTTTGGAGAATTAAGTGAAAAGCGAATATTTAATAACATTTGACTCCAAAGATGATATCTGCACAAGCGTTGAAAAGTTTAAAAGCTTACTTGCTGCGCATACATCTATCTCTTTTGGAAAAAAAGAAAAGCTCAGTTATGGTGAAAGAGATTTCGCCTATAAACTCGCACAAGGAACGCTAACGGATTCTTCAATATATTACGATTTAACAATCGAAAGCACAGATGTTGCCGACCAAGAAGCATTCAAAGACATGCTCAAGGAAGTTCGGCGCATCTGCTCCAAGATAAGCGGAAGAAATATTATTGTGTTGCACGATGGAGTTGGAGAGTCCTACTGCCACATGGGTTATCCAATAATATATAAAACAGAAAATCTAATGCGGAAATTAATCGCCAAATTTATGGCAATCAGCATTGGATATGACTGGAGCGATGCATCAACACCGAAAGAGGTTCTTGATTCAGTACGGTCAGATAGTAAAAAGGAGAAGACAAATTTCCTCCATGAGGTTGACTTTATTCAGCTATCAAATTTTCTTTTCAAAAAATATTCAAAAGCAGACTCAAGTCGCTTCATTGACTCCTTAAAAGGAAGAAATGATGAGGATGTGATCAAGGTCGGAGACATCAAGCAATATCAACCTTTCACCAACTGGGAAAAATTCTTCGCCAGAAAAGTGGAATGCGACTCTGAATATCTAAAATCTAAATGGGAAAAGTTATACGACTATCGCTGCAAGATTGCACACTGCAAGGGCTTAACAAAAATAGAATATGATGACTTGGCCGCAATTAGCGACGACATTTGTGAGAAGATACAAGCAGCACTGGACGCGATTGGTGACGTGCACATTGAGGAGGCTGATCGTGAAGAACTGGCGGAGAATTTTAGCGGCACCGCAAGCAAGAGTGCTGCTGAATTTATTGCAAAATACAACAAACTAACGAGCCTGACACAGATGGCTTGCGAAATGTCATCAAATGAACAAGACATATATGGAAAGTATGACACAAACAAGACAAATATAAGAATGCAATCCAAATACCTATGGACTGCAAAGGGAATCATAGGCAAGGAAGTGTCGCATCAAATAAATAAAGCGCAAGACTTTAGAAACATTGTTGTGCACAAGGTTGGAATTATGGATATAAGTGATTCAGAAATCATCGAGGAAATGGCGGCGATCGATTCAATAATTGAAATTCTTTCATCACTCAAGCCAGAAGATTTAAAGAAACTTCAGGGGGTTGATCTGCGCAATAAACAAGGTGCAGAGGATCAAGCGCAAATCTAACTGGCCGCTCAAGCGGACAGCTTCCAGCTGCCGCTTACCTTAGTTCGTTAGCATTTTTCCCACGCCGGTGCTTATTCCAAGGCTGTCAAAATCCGAGTTTTTCTGTCGCTGGTGTTCAAAAGTAGTTTTTAATTTTGGCTTATCATTCAGTATTCTTTGGTTTCGTATAGGCGCTGGTCTAGGTTCGTTTTTCCGGCTATGCTGCTGGCCTTGGGTGGCTGGTGTGTGGGCTTGGGTTCTAACTCGGCGCTCAAGCGGACAGCCTCCAGCTGCCGCTTACCTTGGTTCGTTAGCATTTCGCCCATGCTAGTGCTTATTCTAAGGCCGTCAAAATCTGCTCTTTGTTGTTGTCAGTATTCAAAAGTAAATTCTGCTTTTGGCTTGCCGGGCAGTATTGTTTGGTTTCGTATTGGCACTGGTCTCGGTTCAATTTTCCGGTTATGCTGCTGGCTTTGGGTAGCAGGTGTGTGGGCGTTGGTTCTAACTTGGCGCTCAAGCGGACGGCTTCCAGCCGCCGCTTACCTTGGTTCGTTAGCATTTCGCCCATGCTGGTGCTTATTCCAAGGCTGTCAAAATCCGAGTTTTTCTGTCGCTGGCATTCAAAATTAGGTTTTGTTTTTGGCTTGCCGGGCAGTGTTCTTTGGTTTCGTAGTGGCGCTGGTGTAGGTTCGATTTTCCGGTTATGCTGCTGGCTTCGGGTGGCTGCTGTGTGGGCGTTGGTTCTAACTCGGCGCTCAAGCGGACGTCTTCCAGCCGCCGCTTACCTTGGTTCGTTAGCTACAAATGACTCTGCACCCCACAATTGAGAACAACCCATATGGCTTTCTTCGCGCGAAGTTCGATGCGAGGTATCGATTCAGAGGAAATTGGGATTGGTTTGCCTACGATGGCCCTGTGCTAGTGCACTATACAAATCTAAATGGCCTTGTTGGGATAGTAGAGTCTGGGGGCTTTTGGCTCTCTGACTTCCGTTTCTTGAACGACACGGAAGAGTATTTCAATGGCTGCCGTATGGCGAAGGAGGTAATTGCAAGAGTTGCTTCTCGATCACGTCACACCAAGTTTTCTAGAGTCCTGCATGATGCTGCCGACCTCCTGAGCAAGCAGCCCACCAAAACCTTCTTTGTTTGTTCGTTTTCAAATTCGCTTGATAGCCTAGAACAATGGCGTGGTTACGCCAGCGGCCATGATGGGATCGCAATTGTGTTTGAGAACAAGCCGCGTCTTCAGTCTAGTCACTTTACGATAATGCCTATTATGGTGCCGCAGAAAGTAATTTACGACGATAAGATTAAACGTAAGCTGTTGCTTCAAGGCATTGCTAAGCATTCAATGGAATTTCGAAAAGACTTGGCCTGTGGATGCTCAGTTCATGAGGATGACTGGGCAAGACATCTTGCTAGCGATCTAGCAATTGATTTCATGATTTTCAAGAACAAAGCATTTGCCGCAGAACAGGAAATACGTCTGGTAGTTACGGAAAGTCATCTAAGTCATTTCAAGGACGTAAAGCACAGGGTGAGTGGTGGGCGAATAGTTCCATATATCTGTAGTTCTGATTTGTATAACGAGAGCTTTGTAGCCCACAATGGTTCCAATCAGTTGCCTATTGCTGAAGTCAGAGTTGGGCCGATGGCGAATCAGTCGATCACCATTGACAGCGTGAAAGCATTTCTAGCAAACAAAGGGTATTTCGATGTACCAGTTATTTCATCAGATGTGCCATATCGTGGCTAACTAATCATTCCACCGGACCTGCGCGAAAAGTCGCGCAGGCCGATGAATTCAAACGTTAGCATTTCGCCCACCCTGGTGCTTATTCCAAGGCTACCAAAATCCGGGTTTTGCTGTCGCTGGCATTAAAAATTAGGTTTTACTTCTAGCTTGCTAGTCGGTATTCTTTGGTTTCGTATTGGCACTAGCGTTGGTTCATTTTTCTGGCTATGCTGCTGGCCTTAGGTGGCCGGTGTGTGGGCTTGGGTGCTAACTTGTCGCTCAAGCGGACAGCTTCCAGCTACCGCTTACCTTAGTTCGTTAGGCGTCAAACTAATGCGTCATCTGTGGGTCGAGCCAGAATTGAAGGCATTGTTGAAACTGATCAACATGCTGGAAATACAGCTATCCGATCTTAGCGATATGTGCGCGCAGGCTAGTGATGGGGACTCGTACGGGCTCTTCGACACCATGGAGCACATTGTTGGGTTGGCTATGGTGGCTGGCCAGACCTATATCGCCACCGCTTGTGGTGCCATAGGAGTTGAAAAAAGCAACGCGCTAAAAATGGGTCCCGCTCATTCGGCCGGAAGGACTAAAGTGGAAATAATAAACCACGCAGCCAACTACTGGAAACACAACAACGAGTGGAGCAATAGAGGTACAGATCGACGTCGGCAAGCAATAGAGGAGGCCTTTGATTCCGTTGGGTTCCCAGTTGGTACAGACTATCCGCTTTCTGGAATATTGACGGAATTATGCAATCCGTCCCACGCCTCTATCGAATTGGTTAGTGAAATTCTTCAGGAGTGGAAAGACGAAGTTATAAATGACGCCTAACCCATCATTCCACCGGACCGCCTCCGGCGGCCGGTGAATTCAAACGTTATACCTCACACCCCGAATCTTGGCTTTACTACCCAGAGTAGTGAATGGTAAAATAGGTAAAACATGGTACAAAGACAAATCGAATGATTGAAAAACACCCTATTTCCGAGGTATTTAGCACCAATGAGCATATTGTCATTGCAGAAAGCGATGCATTGGAGGCATTAAGAAAACTTCCTGAATCATCATTCAAACTGGCCGTTTCTTCACCACCATATAATATTGGGAAAGAGTACGAAAAACAAATTGAGCTGCAACATTATCTTGACTGGCAATCAGAAATTCTGAAGGAGCTTGCACGGGTCGTATCAGATGACGGAAGCATCGTTTGGCAAGTTGGTAACTTCATTGATGATGGAGAGGTTTTTCCGCTTGATATTTATTTCTACCCAATCGTCAAGTCTCTTGGCCTTCAACTAAGAAATAGAATTGTTTGGCACTTCGACCACGGGCTGCACGCAACCAAGAGATTTTCTGGTCGCTATGAGGTTCTGTTGTGGTTCACCAAATCGAAAGATTACACTTTTAATCTCGACTCTGTTCGAGTTCCATCGAAATATCCTGGAAAGCTACACTACAAGGGTGACAAAAAAGGGCAACCAAGCGGCAATCCGCTTGGTAAAAACCCATCTGATTATTGGAAAATAATTACTCAAGAGTGGGACAACGGGATAATTGAAATTCCAAATGTTAAATCCAATCACCCTGAGAAAACTTCGCATCCATGTCAGTTTCCAATTGAGCTAATTGAGCGGTGCGTCCTCGCTCTTACAAATGAGAATGATTGGGTTATCGATCCGTTTGGTGGCGTTGGCTCAAGCTTGATTGCAGCCATAAAAAATGGTCGTCGCGGAATGGTAATTGACCGGGACCCACAATATATTTCTATTGCAAAGAAAAGAATTTCTTTATTTCAAGATGGCATGCTAAAAATAAGACCTCTTGGAAAGCCAGTTCACAAACCAACTGGAAAAGAAAAAGTCGCGCAAATACCATCCCAGTGGCTCAATAAAAAACAGGAGAAATTGCTTTGAAAATCGTAGCTACATATGACTTTAATGGCGGAAGGTCGGCAGTGCAGCAGAAGTACGCAGCAGAATTCGCACAGATTCAATCTGTAATAAGTGCGATTGACGCAAGTCTCTACAAGACAAAAGAAAGTACAGAAAAAACCATGATGGGAAAAATGCTATTCTCGCCAATGGAATTAAATAAGGCATTCAAACGTGAGTTTGCTAAAACCGAGAACGGTAGCTGGTCAAATCACAAGGTGTTGTGTGATTACTCTTATGGAGAATATACGGAAGACTACATAAAATCGAAAAATACAAGAGGTCAACCGTTTAGAGATATGGATTTCGTAAAGCCCAATACAAAACTTGGTATTGAGGTTCAGTTTGGTAAGTATGCTTTTATGGTTTACAATGTCTGCGCCAAGATGACCATATTTAGCAAAATGGGTGTAATCGATACAGGCATAGAAATCGTACCTGTGAAAAACTTTGCTGATGAAATGAGTACGGGGGTTTCGTATTTTGAACAGTTCGCTTGGGATTTGGAACACAGGGGTACTTCAAACATAGATGTTCCTGTACTGATACTTGGAATTGATGCTTGAAATTAAAAGGCATAACAATTCGCTCAAGCCGACCCGTAGGGCGGCTTAGCTGACTTCGTTAGCATTGGCCCACGGCAGTGCCTATTCCAAGCTCGTCAAAATCTGTTTTTTGTTACCGCTGGTGTTTTCAAAGTAGGCTTTGCCTTTGGTTTTTTGGCCCGGTGTTCCTGGTTTCATGGCGGCACTGGTGCAGGCTCATTTTTCCGGCTATGCTGCTGGTTTTGGGTGGCTGGTGTGTGGGCTTAGGTTCTAACTCGGCGCTCAAGCGGACAACTTCCAGTTGCCGCTTACCTTGGTTCGTTAGACCTTACAAAAAGAGACCTCATGTCATTACAGGGAAAAACAGACGATGAAATCCGCGCGATGCATGATGCGCTGATTCAAAAAGTCAAGGATTTAGGTGGAAGTGCTGGCAACAATAAACTCATTCGAGAATTGGGCTGGGATGAAGATGACTACTGGATCATCCGTGATCGAGTCGTTGACTTAGGAAGCTTGCGCCGCTACCGAGCAAGGGGCGGCGCTGTTGCCATCGTTCCACCACCTGTGGCTGCCGAAAAAACGGTAGCGAACGAACAAGAAGCGCCGCAGAATTTTGAGTGCCCTCAACCAGTTGAGCCCGCAGAGCGGGATTTGTACGAACCGGTTGCCACTGTTTTGCGAGGTGCTTGGGCGAAGGACAGTCGCTTCAGGCATCACGTGGTTGAAATTACGGCCAGCCAAGGCAGAAGGAATACGGGCGGAACGTGGACGCGCCCTGACATAGTTGTCGCTGCGCTGCGGGTCTTTCCATTTCTGCCCGGCAAGTTTTTTGATCTCATAACCTTCGAAATTAAGCCTTCTTGGGCGTTGAACGTGACAGCGGTATACGAGGCACTTGCCCATCGGCGTGCAGCAACTCAATCATATGTCTGGCTGCACAGCGCTGATATCGACGCTGATGCGGAAGCTATTGATCGCATTACTGAAGAAGCAGAGCGTCATGGGATCGGCTTAATTGTCGCCACAGATCCTAATGATTACAACTCATGGGATATTCGCGTTGATCCATCCCGCGTAGAGCCAGATCCTGAAGTCCTCAATGAATTCATCGCTCTACAAATTAGCGACGGTGCAAAAGATGAACTTGCTGCTTGGGTTCGATAGGTTTTTGCATTTGCGTGCAGTTCTAACTGTCGGTTCAACGCGGACAAAAATGCTGCGCATTTTTACCGGTTAACCTAGGCGTTAGCATTCGCCCACGATGGTGCTGATTCCATGCCCGTTAAAAATCTAGTTTTGTTTTCACCAGTTTTTCCAAAGTAGGCTTTGCCTTTGGTTTTTTCGGTGTCCTATTGGCACTGGTGCAGGTTCGTTTTTCCCGCTATGCTGCTGGCTTTGGGTGGCTGCTGTGTGGGCGTGGGTTCTAACTTGGCGCTCAAGCGGACAGCTTTCAGCTGCCGCTTACCTTAGTTCGTTAGCATTGGCCCACCACAATGCTTATTTCAAGGCCATCAAAATCCAAGTTTTGCTGTCGATGGTGTTCAAAAATAGGTTTAGCTTTTAGCTTTCAGGTCAGTATTTTCTTGGTTTCGTATTGGCGCTGGTACAGATTCGTTTTACCGGTTATGCTGTTGGCTTTGAGTGGCTGGTGTGTGGGCTTGGGTTCTAACTCGGCGCTCAAGCGGACAGCTTCCAGCTGCCGCTTACCTTGGTTCGTTAGATCAATAAAGAGAGAGCGAAACTATGGCTTCGACTGAAGAGGAAATGAAAGTAGCAGAATGGATGCTTGAGCAATACAGCAAGCATCAACGTTTGTCTCAATCATCTGCCGCGCGTGGCATACGGACGGAATTTGGTGAGCTACACGTCTATAAAAACAAGCAAAGGAACTGGGCAATAAATAAAGGTATTCTTGAAGCATTTAAAAAATTAACTCCTGACGGTGTCGTTTGGAGCCGTAGCACTCAAACTTGGCGTGCTCGCCGTGCATCTGACCCTCAAGATACAAGAATGGTACGTTGAGTCCAAAAAATTGTTGTCGCTGGTGCGTGGGCTTGCGTTCTAACTCGGCGCTCAAGCGGACAGCTTCCAGCCGCCGCTTACCTTGGTTCGTTAGCATTAGCCCACGGTGGTTTTTATTCCACGTTCGTTAAAAACCAAATTTTACTTTTGCTAGTGTTTCCAAAGTAAGTTTTATCTTTGGTTTTTTGGCCTGGTGGCACTGGTGCAGGCTCATTTTTCCGGTTATGCTGCTAGCTTTGGGTGGCTAGTGCGTGGCTTGGGGTTCTAACTTGGCGCTCAAGCGGACAGCTTCCAGCCGCCGCTTACCTTGGTTCGTTAGCATCAGCCCACGACGTTGTTTTTTCCAAGCGCGTAAAAAACCGGGTTTGGTTATCGCCACTGTTCAAAAGTAAATTCTGCTTTTGGCTTGCCGGAGTCGGTATTCTTCGGTTTCGTATTGGCACTGGTGCAAGTTCTTTTTCCAGCTATGCTGCTGGCTTTGGGTGGCGCTGGTGTGTGGGCTTGGGTTCTAACTCGGCGCTCAAGCGGACAGCTTTCAGCTGCCGCTTACCTTAGTTCGTTAGCATTTGCCCACGGCTGTGCTTATTCCATGCTCGTTAAAAACCAAGTTTTACTTTTGCCAGTGTTTCCAAAGTAATTTTTATCTTTGGTTTTTTGGCTTGGTGTTCTTGGTTTCGTGGTGGCACTGGTACAGGTTCGTTTTTCCGGCTATGCTGCTGGCTTTGGGGGCGACTGGTGCGTGGGCTTGGGTTCTAACTTGGCGCTCAAGCGGACAGCTTCCAGCTGCCGCTTACCTTATTTCGTTAGGCTTGTTCCAATTTCATCCGGCGACCATGACAAACACAAAAATCATTAATCTCGCAGGCATTGGCTTACAGTTGCTCGGCCTTCTTGTATTAACACGAATTGATCTCCTTGCTCTCCGCCTTAACGAAGCCTCCAACAACGTGCGAGACACAGTGTTTGTTGAACAATATGAAGCTGCAAAACGGGGCTTAAAGTACGAACCATCCACCCAGGAACTAGAAACCGCATCGCTTAGTGAAAAGCTCCAGCGAACGGGCCTCCTTTTCCGGTGTGGGCTAACACTTGCCTGTGTAGGTACGTTCCTTCAACTCATCGGTACGGCTGTCGGCGAATAGCCTCAACTGAAAATAAATAATCCTGTTACTCAAATTAAAAAATTCCACACAGGCAGCCTAGTTTCAATGTTGAAATGCAACAACAACATAGGGGCATTTCACCTAACAATCCGCTGACCTTCGTCGTTAGCATTTCGCCCACGCCGGTACTTATTCCAAAGCTTTCAAAATTCGGTTTTGTTTTTACCCAAAAAGCAGCTCTTGTCTTTGGTGTTTGCGCCAGCTGTTCTTGTTTTCGTATTGGCACTGGCGTTGGTTCGTTTTTCCAGCTATGCTGCTGGCTTTGGGTGACTGCTGTGTGGGCCTAGGTTCTAACTTGGCGCTCAAGCGGACAGCTTTCAGCCGCCGCTTACCTTGGTTCGTTAGCCTTGGCCCACGGTGTTGTTTTTTCCAAGTGCGTAAAAAACCAGGTTTGGTTATCGCCACTGTTCAAAAGTAAATTCTGCTTTTGGCTTGCCGGGGTCAGCATGCTTTGGTTTCGTATTGGCGCTGGTGCAAGTTCGTTTTTCCGGCTATGCTGCTGGCTTTGGGTGGCTGCTGTGTAGGCTTTGGTTCTAACTGGTCGCTCAAGCGGACAGCCTCCAGCTGCCGCTTACCTTAGTTCGTTAGCATTTCGCCCACGCCGGTGCTTATTCCAAGGCTGTCAAAATCCGAGTTTTTCTGTCGCTGGCATTCAAAAGTAGGTTTTGCTTTGGGCTTGCCAGTCAGTGCTCTTTGGTTTCGTAGTGGCGCTGGTCTAGGTTCGCTTTTCCGGTTATGCTGCTGGCCTTGGGTGGCTGGTGTGTGGGCTTGGGTTCTAACTCGGCGCTCAAGCGGACAGCTTTCAGCTGCCGCTTACCTAGGTTCGTTAGCGTTTTGTCCACAGCCGTGCTTATTCCAAGGCTGTCAAAATTCTGGTTTTGCTGTTGCTGGTATTAAGAAAATAGGTTTTTTTCGCTTACCAGTCAGTATTCTTTGGTTTCGTATTGGGACTGGCGTAGATTCGTCTTTTTCGTTATGCTGCTGGCGTTGGGTGGCTAATGCGTGGGCTTAGGTTCTAACTCGGCGCTCAAGCGGACAGCTTCTAGCTGCCGCTTACCTTAGTTCGTTAGCATTTCGCCCACGCCGGTGCTTATTCCAAGGCTGTCAAAATCCAAGTTTTTCTGTTGCTGGTGTTCAAAAGTAAATTCTGCTTTTGGTTTACGCGGGCCTGAATTCTTTGATTTCGTATTGGCGCTGGTCTAGGTTCAATTTTCCGGTTATGCTGTTGGCTTTGGGTGGCTGGCGTGTCGGCGTGGGTCTAACTCGGCGCTCAAGCGGACAGCTTCTAGCTGCCGCTTACCTTGGTTCGTTAGTCAATTTTTCTCCAAAACAAAACTTCCAATGTTTAACGCTTGGGCAATTCCCGTTTTTGAGCATATACATGGCAAAAAAATTGCCTCAATGTTGGCCGATATCCTTTTCCCCAACGTAACCGAAAGAACTGTACGAAATTGGATTTCTGGGAAGATAAAAAATCATCAAGCAGCGATCAATAAAATAGATGCCGCAGGAACAACTAAACTGAGACAACATCTTCTCAAAAAAGATTACACACCAGAAGATGTAGAAAGAATTATTCAAAACCAACCACAAAATATTGGCCCATTAGGATCCTTTGTATATTTTTGTTCTCCTTTAGAAAACCATTATCCAGAAACTCTTAAACTTGCATGCAAAATTGACGAAATTTCAAAAGAATTATATGAAGCCAAAGCGAAAAAAGACATTGATGCTTTCATTTTGAAATTGCTTTCAGTAGATTATCTAACAGAAGAATATTTGGTTAATATAGATGAAATGGATGAATCCATATGTGAGACAAAAGAAAGAATTATAAATTCTAAAAATTGGAGCGACCTAGATAAGCCATTGAAACTCATCTTGTTCAACGCATTGATGTCGCTAATGGCTTTATGGAATATTGAATTTTGCAAGAGCTATTTCGATCAATTTGAGGCTGTCCCGATATTTATTTGGTTTCAGCCAAGGATTAATCCTACTGTAAAAAAAGGTGCTGATGGAAACTTTAAAAAACAGCGAGACCTAATACATTTACCTAACAGGCGCCTTATAGACTTTATGGCTTGCCTACGCTTTTATAAAAAAAATAGAAAATGGCCTCAAGAGATTCCATCCGTCGCTGAGTTGTCTATTTGGACGGCCGAAGATAAAAAAAATTACGTCGAAGAGAGAAAAATAGTTTGCTGGAGAGAGGGGAGGCGATTAACCTATAAAGAATTTTCCAATTTTTGGAATGCAATGTTTTTCTTTTGCGAAGAAAAACAACGTCCCTCGCCTCCCTTTCCACTACTTTTTGCGAGCACCACATGGAGTAAGCTGTTTGTGCAGGGCAGCAAAGAGAAACCAGAATTATCTGTTTACATTAATTTCGAAAAATACTTTATCTACTGGTGGGAACGGCACGAGAAAAAAGCAAAAAATAACGGCGCCAGTTTTGGTGACGCCGCGTGGCTTACCCTGTTAAATTAAATGCATTCACTCGAATTCCGGGAGAACATTTCCTTCCTGAATTCTTTCATCCCAGTTGTCAGGGCGCTCGTCCCAGCCCCGTGATTCCCAATATGCATCGTTGTTTGGGTTCAATTGATCTGCGCGATTGTCAAGATCATCTTTAGTCATAGATTGAGTCTCTTATTTTTGCCCTGATTTACCGAAGTTTTTAGCTGCAGCCCGTTGAAGATTACCTGCCCAAGGAGTAGGCTTACCATCTCCTACTTTTGCAGTTGCAGACTGTACTCTTGATGCATCCTTAGGAGTGGCGACGGTTTTTGGGGCTAGATTCTTTGTACTCATAGCTATCCTTTCACTTAAGTTAAAATCCGCAACAGCGGGGTGGACGAGATTTTCTGCTACGTGCCAAGCACATATGTTCCAACTTTCGGAAATTTCACATTAAGAAATTTGGTTTTTTCCAGTTACGCTGTTAGCTTTGGGTAGCTGCTGGGTGGGCTGGGGTTCTAACTTGGCGCTCAAGTGGACAGCTTTCAGCTGCCGCTTACCTTAGTTCGTTAGCATCAGCCCACGGTGGCGTTAGACAACAAGGCAAAGCTACCCTGTACGCTTGAAAAAGGTACCAAATAACGGTACCATTCAGGAATGAAGCGAAAACACCAACGCGCGCTAGAGCTCATCTTCGCCAGACCAACAAGTGCCAATGTTCAGTGGCGCGACATCGAAGGCTTGTTTGAGGAACTGGGTGCGGAGGTCAGTGAGCGAGAAGGCAGCCGTGTGGCGGTTGTGTTATTTGGCGAAGTACGTGTCTTTCACAGACCACATCCTTCGCCCAACACCGACAAAGGCGCCGTCGCAAGCATTCGCAAATGGCTTGAGCAGCACGGAGTGGAACCATGAACGTAATGACAGTTGACGGCTATCACGCCAAGATTGAATACGACGAAGAGCTTGATCTTTTTCGTGGTGAGATTCTTGGACTAAACGGCGGCGCTGATTTCTATGGCAAGAATCCAAAAGAGTTGCGAACAGAGTTCAAGAAATCCTTGCAAGTCTTTCTTGAGGTTTGTGACGAGAAGGGCATCCAACCCAGAAAACACTTCTCTGGAAAATTCAATCTCAGAATTCCTCCGGAGTTGCATGAGCAATTGGCTATTGCTGCACAAGTAGAAGGTAAGAGCATCAATATGCTGGCTCAAGAAGCTCTACGTATCCGTGTGGCATCTTAGTTACCTGCGTAGTGCTAACTTTTCGCTCAAGCGGACGGCTTCCAGCCGCCGCTTACCTTGGTTCGTTAGCATCAGCCCACGGCAGTGATTATTCCAAGGTCGTAAAAATCCGGGTTTTTCTGTTGCTGGTGTTTAAAAGTAGGTTTTGCTTTTGGCTTACCAGTCAGTATTTTTTGGTTTCGTATTGGCGCTGGTCTAGGTTCGCTTTTCCGGCTATGCTGCTGGCTTTGGGTGGCTGCTGTGTGGGCTTGGGTTCTAACTCGGCGGTCAACCGGACAGCCCAACAGCGGCGCTTCGCACCACTGCTGGGTTCCCTCCGCTTCGCTCCGACTGCCGGTTACCTCCAACGTTAGCCATAATGCAACATATCATCAGCGTACGGTCTTAACTGATTCGTTAGGCAAAAACATAAATCGTCGATCAGCAGTGTTTTGCTAAACATTCGATAAAATTTAAACCGAGAATACCAAATATGCCATTAACCTCATCTCAAGTAATTGATCTAGAAAACGCTATAAAATCTTACAGCTTTCCTCTTGATTATTATTGCTTCAGCCACAGAACAATCAAAACTGCCCCAAACATTTCAACTCTTGAAACAATAATTTGCACCCAATTAAAAACAACTCCTTCAAATGGACTGGCAAATGTTATATTTTGGGGACATTCGGGATCAATTGGAATCAGAAAAATTCGGTTCGCTAGATTTAATACACTTATCAATCCGGTCCTCACATCAAAATTTTCGCATTTATTGACTACCAACACAGCCCCAAGTATCGTTGCTATAAAAAATTTAGGCCTACCTGAGTATTCAGGTATTTCTTTTATATCAAAGATACTTATGTTCTTAGACCCAAAAAACTATTCCGTACTTGATCTACAACTTTCCAAGTTGCACACAGTTCGTGGAAGAGCGTTGTCTTTATTAAAAATAAACACTACACAAATACCATCGACTAAAAGCAATGAATCCGTTTATAACAAATGGCGCCAAGAGTGCTTATATATCAGCAATACTTATTATACTGGAATATATAGGGCTGCCGATGTAGAACGTGGATTATTTCAGCTGATCAGATCAGGCAATTTAGCAACAGCAATTCAAATTTACACAAACTTCTAACTTATCGTTGCACCGAACAGTTTTGCAGGTGAACTTTACGTTAGATTTCCATTGGACTATTTATGCAAAAGTATTTTGAAATATCAAAGAATGATGTGGAATAAAAAGATAATAACACTTGGTTTGAATACTGCCGCAAACAAGAAATTCCATTCATCACTCTAAGAAGCAGGACAAAGCTAGCAAATGTTGAATGGGATTACATTGCATACCAAACTGAATTCGACAATGCTTTTAAAAATCTAAATGGAGAGCTAAGAGAAAAAGCAATTCTGATCTTTAAGAAGTATGCAGGCCCACGATCTGAATATCAGGCTAGCGATTTATTGATATCTTTTAAAAACCTTGAGATACCTAAAGCCAAAATTGCTGCCGATGAACTTTATGACTTAATAGATCATTACGCAAAGAGAAATAATAGTTAAACCTAACTCGGCGCTCAAGCGGACGGCTTCCAGCCGCTGCTTACCTTAATTCGTTATAAGCTAAAGGAAGCATTGTGAGTAAGCCAAAGAAGATCATTGACAATCCGACAAGTGCGGAACTGTTAAGGCAGTTCGAGGCATTTGAAAGCTTGGAGGCTCTATACAAGGATTTTCCGTTGGCTCGCAAGCTTTTCCATAAAATGGAAAATGCCTCCAATGAATTCCTAAAGATTAAAAAGCAAGCAGAAATATTGAAGGTTCCAGATCAGTTTAATGAGCGTTTTGCGAGCCTAGGCTGGATTGCATATGAATCCATGAACATGGAAGTAATGCAAAAAGCAATAAATATTCATGACACTGAAGGAAAGGATGCGGCGGAAAAAATCCTAGCCGATTCGTATGACGAAGAAACATTAAAGTGGGGAATATTACGATTAAATGGCAATCGTGATTTTAAAAAAAGAATAAGGCTCACGGAGTTGGCCAGAGAGGATTACTTAGCTGGCAGACATCATGCATGTATACCTCTATTGTTGAGCTTGCTTGACGGTCTCGTAAATGATGTATCGAAGCACGTAGGCTTTTTTGCTGTAAACGTGGATATTACCGCTTGGGATTGCATTGCAGCTCATGAGACGGGCCTTCAGACATTAGCTTCAATTCTCACTAAAGGCAGAAATAAAACAAATGAAGCTGGTATATCCATTCCATACAGAAACGGGATTCTTCATGGCAGAGAGCTGGCCTTCGATAATAAATTAGTGGCAGCAAAGTGCTGGGCTGCTCTCTTTGCGGCGAGAGACTGGGCCGGAGCACTTGATGATGGGAAAAAGGAGCCAAAACCAAAAGAAGAGGTGAGTTGGCGACAGATATTTAAGCAAATTTCTGAAACAAACCTTATGAAAAAATCCATTGAGGAATGGAATCCAAGAATATCTGAAAATATTCCATATTTTCCATTTGAAGGGAATATTTCCAGCCTGCCTGAAAACACGCCTGAATATGCAGTGGCTGCATTTTTAGATCATTGGTGCAATAAGCGATTTGGCCCTATCGCTGATGCTCTTTTATATTTTACCGACACTCCTAAGGGAAAAAAGGCCTGCATAGCGCGCCAAGATTTTGGTAAGCATGTGCCGACTTCTTTCAAGGTATTAGGCGTGGATGACCAAGCTGCTGCCGTTACTCATGTAATAGCAGAGCTTCGTTTTAAAATTGATGATCAAGAAAAAATAAAAGAAGTTTCGGTGCGCGCAATATATCAAGACTTAGAAAATAATGCTTCTGTCCGATCTATGCCAGGAGGCCAGTGGAGAATAGTTCAAAATTCTTTCACTGGCATCATATACGCGCACAGTTTATAAAAAGTAGTTAAAATAGTTCGCTCCGCTCGCTTGGGCAACCTAAAGCCAGCCCCTTAAAAAACGTTAGCACTTGCTTACGGTAGTGCTTATTCCACGCCCGTTAAAAATCCGGTTTTTGTTGTCACCATTTTTTCAAAGTAGGTTTGGACTTGGGTTTTGTGGCTGGGGCTTTCCGGTGTCTTATTAGCACTGGTGCGGGGTCGTTTTTCCGGATATGCTGTTGGCTTTGGGTGGCTGCTGCGTGGGCTTCGGTTCTAACTCGGCGCTCAAGCGGACGGCTTCCAGCCGCCGCTTACCTTGGTTCGTTAGCGTTTTGTCCACAGCCGTGCTTATTCCAAGGCTGTCAAAATTCTAGTTTTGCTGTTGCTGGTATTAAGAAAATAGGTTTTGTTTTTCGCTTACTAGTCAGTATTCTTTGGTTTCGTATTGGGACTGGCGCAGATTCGTCTTTTTCGTTATGCTGCTGGCGTTGGGTGGCTGATGCGTGGGCTTAGGTTCTAACTCGGCGCCAAGCGGACAGCTTCTAGCTGCCGCTTACCTTAGTTCGTTAGGCCTCTGTTTCTATGCATATTTCAACCAGCCTTTGCCAACTAATACCCGGTTTTTGTCGCCGGGCTTTTGTTTCGTCTGAGCAATCCGTCCGCGCAATGTTGCTGGTTCCAATCCACTGTATTTTTTCCGGTCGTAGTTACCGTGGCCTCAGTTCAGTTATTGCAAGGCCGGCTCCTGGCGCCGTTCCCCGTGATAGTGATTACTCCAGCAGTTTTTCCGTGCTTCCTACAATCAAGCGCTACAGGCTGGCCAAAAAACCAAAGGCAGCACTGATCGAGCGCTCCAAGCCTGTGCCCAAAACAACTCCAGCTCTAATTGAGCGCTTCAGGTTGGTCAGAAAGGCAAAGGCAGTCATGGGGCCCCAGGTGGCGCCCGGAGATAACGGCTTGAAAAAACCCATTTCCAAGACAACCGCCCGGCCTAACAGGGCGTTCGAGGGGACGCCGGGAAGCGTCGTCGTTATTCCTGTGGCCGCCTCGCGCGGCGCCCCTCAACTTCGTCGTTAGCAATCACCAAATGAAACTCTGGAAGAAAATACTCATCGGTGTCTTCGCACTAATTTTGCTATGTATTGGTGGTTTATATCTATTTATTCAATCACTACCTGACATGTGTAGTAATGTGGTTTTGGCTGAATATTTATCTCCAAATAACAAGTTAAAAGTTGTTACCTTTCAGCGTGACTGTGGAGCTACCACAGGCTTTTCAACTCAAGTCTTGATTATTTCAAGTGCTGATGCACTTGAAAATGAAAGTGGCAATACATTCATTGCCGACACAAATCATGATGCTGCACCAATAGGTCAAGGTGGTGGCCCTGAAGTTCAGATTAATTGGCTATCAGATTTACGCCTTCAAATTCAAAACCATAAGCTGGCGCGAATTTTTCGAGCCGAAACAAAATATGAAGGGGTAAATGTTGAATATGTTCATTTCTAGCTGCCATTTTACTAACCCATCGCTCAAGCGGACAGCTTGCAGCTGCCGCTTACCTTGGTTCGTTAGATTGCAAAGTTGCAAATGACAGCAAAGAATCCTTTTATACGAACGTGCCCAGCTTGTGGTGTCATTGTTTCCAACGAAATTTTTTTGCTGCACTACGAAGAAACTCATGCAAGAGCGCCAACCGAGGGGGAAATATTTCGCTTTGCGTAACCTAAAGATCGGCCCCAGAAGAAAATTAAAGGTGGCAAACGGATATATTTTTCTAGAGGTGGACTTCCATCTCTTGGAAATAAGTAAGTATTTCTCTAACTCGGCGCTCAAGCCGACCCGCACTCTGCGGTCGGCTTGCCTTGTTCGTTAGGGCGAAATAAAAAGACTACGCATGCTCATAATAATTCGAATCCTCCGTGTACTCGCTGGCTTGATTGCTATCCTGCAAGTTATCGGCCTTCTGCCAGTGCTCACCTGGCTATCAAATTTGCATAATGTTACCGATGGCATGTGGGTAATTGCATTCATTAAGGCTCTAGTGATGCTTCTTACGGGAAGTATTTACTTTTGGCTTGGAAAAATCAAAAGCCGAATTGATAACTCAGGAACAAGTGATTCTGAAGGTCGCCTCATAATTTTCTCCGTACTTGGACTCTTGGTTTTAGGCGTGATTCTTACCATGGCCATTCCTGTACTTTCGAAATGGAGTCAAAAAGAAACGAATGCTTCAATACAGTTAACCCAGCCTGCTGCGGTCATTGAGAGAAGCATTCCTCCTGTAAGCAGCGTACTTTTCCCCTGCCCTGAAGGAGAAAAACGTATTGCTGGGGAGTTAGAATGTTTGCCATTGAGTCAATTTACACCAATTAGTGCAACACCAGTGCAGCCCCAAGAGTCTTCAAGAAAAGGACAAACCTTTTCTTACGAGGAAGCAGTGGGTATGCCCGTACAGCCTCAATTATCTTTAAAAGAGAGAAAAACCTTCTCTTATGAGGAAGCAGTTGGTACACCATAAAATCTGTTGGATTGTTGGATTGTTGGATTGTTGGATTGTTGGATTGTTGGATTGTTGGAGTTGGGGGGGCTGCTGTGTGGGCTTGGGTTCTAACTTGGCGCTCAAGCGGACAGCTTCCAGCTGCGGCTTATCTTGGTTCGTTAGCATTAGCCCACGGCTGTGCTTGTTCCATGCTCGTTAAAAACCAATTTTTACTTTTGCCAGTGTTTCCAAAGTAAGTTTTATCTTTGGTTTTTTGGCTTGGTGTTCTTGGTTTCTTCTTGGCGCTGGTGCAGGTCCGTTTTTCCGGCTATGCTGCTGGCCTTGGGTGGCCGCTGTGTGGGCTTATGTTCTAACTCGGCGCTCAAGCGGACAGCTTTCAGCTGCCGCTTACCTTAGTTCGTTAGAGCGCAAATGCGCGTCAGGTGCAGCCGGTATCACGTAGGTCTGAGCCGGGAACGTATCGGTTGCACGGATCGCCACAAACAGAGCTTGTTTGTCCGTGGTCTGCATCATCGTATTGGAGACCAAAATCCACCTCTCTCCGTTGTATTCAACTTGCTTACCAGCAGTCATTATTTGCAGCATGTCGCCAAACATTTTACATCTCCCATCTTTACATTACGTTGCGCCCTAACCCATCGCTCAACGCGGAAGTCGCTTCGCGCCTCCGGGTTAGCTAGTGGCGTTAGCATTCGCCTACGGCAGTGTTTATTCGAAGCACGTTAAAAATCCGGTTTTGTTTTCACCAGTTTTTTCAAAGCAGCTTTTGTTTTTGTTGTTTGCGCCGGGTGTTCTTGGTTTCGTATTGGCACTGGTGCAGGTTCGTTTTTTCGGCTATGCTGCTGGCCTTGGGTGGCTGCTGTGTAGGCTTTGGTTCTAACTCGGCGCTCAAGCGGACAGCTTACAGCTGCCGCTTACCTTAGTTCGTTAGATTTGGCCCACGGCGTTGTTTTTTCCAAGCGCGTAAAAAACCGGGTTTGGTTATCGCCAGTGTTCAAAAATAAATTCTGCTTTTGGCTTGCCGGGGTCAGTATTCTTCGGTTTCGTATTGGTGCTGGTGCAGGTTCATTTTCCCGGCTATGCTGCTGGCTTTAGGTGGCTGGTGTGTGGGCTTAGGTTCTAACTCGGTGCTCAAGCGGACAACTTCCAGTTGCCGCTTACCTTGGTTCGTTAGGTGTCTTAATTGCAACAGAAGCGCAACCTCAAGGTCATCGATACGCAGAGACCAATCATCCAGAACTACTGGAAGATTATCTACTTTCGTGACACTGAACGAGTTACCCCTGTTTTATCTCGTTGGAAGTGGGTACGCCTGTGTATTTTTGAAGTCCTCTTTGGCCA
>NZ_BAAGYJ010000016.1:0-5771 GCF_054779375.1 Giesbergeria giesbergeri
AAAAAGCGAACCCCCTCTGACCGTAGAGATCAGAGGGGGTAGCTTGAATAATGAGCCTGACGATGACCTACTTTCACACGGGAACCCGCACTATCATCGGCGCGAAGTCGTTTCACTGTCCTGTTCGGGATGGGAAGGAGTGGGACCAACTTGCTATGGTCATCAGGCTTAAACTGTGCGCTGCACTGCCTTGTGGGCAGGACAGCTAAATTCATAGAGTCTGTATCAGCTTATATGGTTTGATTGCGTTCTTGGCATAACAGACCTTGATGTTTTGATACATCAAAGTTATAGGGTCAAGCCGCACGAGCAATTAGTACTGGTTAGCTCAACGCATTACTGCGCTTGCACACCCAGCCTATCAACGTCCTGGTCTTGAACGACTCTTTAGGGGGCTCAAGGCCCCGGCAGATCTCATCTTGAAACGAGTTTCCCGCTTAGATGCTTTCAGCGGTTATCTCTTCCACACATAGCTACCCGGCGATGCCACTGGCGTGACAACCGGTACACCAGAGGTGTGTCCACTCCGGTCCTCTCGTACTAGGAGCAGGCTTCCTCAAATCTGCAGCGCCCACGGAAGATAGGGACCAAACTGTCTCACGACGTTTTAAACCCAGCTCACGTACCTCTTTAAATGGCGAACAGCCATACCCTTGGGACCGGCTACAGCCCCAGGATGAGATGAGCCGACATCGAGGTGCCAAACACCGCCGTCGATATGAACTCTTGGGCGGTATCAGCCTGTTATCCCCAGAGTACCTTTTATCCGTTGAGCGATGGCCCTTCCATACAGAACCACCGGATCACTATGTCCTGCTTTCGCATCTGCTCGACTTGTCAGTCTCGCAGTTAAGCACGCTTATGCCATTGCACTATCGTCACGATGTCCGACCGTAACTAGCGTACCTTCGAACTCCTCCGTTACGCTTTGGGAGGAGACCGCCCCAGTCAAACTGCCTACCATGCACTGTTCCCGATCCAGATGATGGACCTAGGTTAGAACCTCAAACGCACCAGGGTGGTATTTCAACGTTGGCTCCATAAGATCTAGCGACCTTACTTCAAAGCCTCCCACCTATCCTACACAGATCCGTTCAAAGTCCAATACAAAGCTACAGTAAAGGTTCATGGGGTCTTTCCGTCTTTCCGCGGGGAGATTGCATCATCACAAACATTTCAACTTCGCTGAGTCTGCGGAGGAGACAGTGTGGCCATCGTTACGCCATTCGTGCAGGTCGGAACTTACCCGACAAGGAATTTCGCTACCTTAGGACCGTTATAGTTACGGCCGCCGTTTACTGGGACTTCAATCAAGAGCTTGCACCCCATCATTTAATCTTCCAGCACCGGGCAGGCGTCACACCCTATACGTCCACTTTCGTGTTTGCAGAGTGCTGTGTTTTTATTAAACAGTCGCAGCCACCGATTTTTTGCAACCCCGTTGGGCTAGGCTTGTACAGCTTCACCTACTTGGGGCATACCTTCTCCCGAAGTTACGGTATCAATTTGCCGAGTTCCTTCTCCGCAGTTCTCTCAAGCGCCTTAGAATACTCATCTCGCGCACCAGTGTCGGTTTGCGGTACGGTCGTGTGTAGCTGAAGCTTAGTGGCTTTTCCTGGAAGCAGGGTATCACTCACTTCGTCTGCAAGCAGACTCGTTATCACCCCTCATCTAAGCCCGGCGGATTTGCCTACCGGGCACGACTACAGGCTTGAACCAACATATCCAACAGTTGGCTGAGCTAACCTTCTCCGTCCCCACATCGCACTACACATCGGTACAGGAATATTGACCTGTTTCCCATCAGCTACGCATCTCTGCCTCGCCTTAGGGGCCGACTCACTCTACGCCGATGAACGTTGCGTAGAAAACCTTGCGCTTACGGCGAGGGGGCTTTTCACCCCCTTTAACGCTACTCATGTCAGCATTCGCACTTCTGATACCTCCAGCATCCGTTACCAGACACCTTCACAGGCTTACAGAACGCTCTCCTACCACGCACAGTAAACTGTGCATCCGCAGCTTCGGTAACTGGCTTAGCCCCGTTACATCTTCCGCGCAGGACGACTCGATCAGTGAGCTATTACGCTTTCTTTAAATGATGGCTGCTTCTAAGCCAACATCCTGACTGTTTTAGCCTTCCCACTTCGTTTCCCACTTAGCCAATTTTAGGGACCTTAGCTGGCGGTCTGGGTTGTTTCCCTCTTGAGTCCGGACGTTAGCACCCGGTGCTCTGTCTCCCAAGCTGTACTCTTCGGTATTCGGAGTTTGCATAGGTTTGGTAAGTCGCCATGACCCCCTAGCCTAAACAGTGCTCTACCCCCGAAGGTAATACTTGAGGCACTACCTAAATAGTTTTCGGAGAGAACCAGCTATTTCCAAGTTTGTTTAGCCTTTCGCCCCTATCCACAGCTCATCCCCTAGTTTTGCAACACTAGTGGGTTCGGACCTCCAGTACCTGTTACGGCACCTTCATCCTGGCCATGGGTAGATCACTTGGTTTCGGGTCTACACCCAGCGACTGATACGCCCTATTCGGACTCGATTTCTCTACGGCTTCCCTATTCGGTTAACCTTGCCACTGAATGTAAGTCGCTGACCCATTATACAAAAGGTACGCAGTCACCCTTGCGGGCTCCTACTTTTTGTAAGCATGCGGTTTCAGGATCTATTTCACTCCCCTCCCGGGGTTCTTTTCGCCTTTCCCTCACGGTACTGGTTCACTATCGGTCGATGATGAGTATTTAGCCTTGGAGGATGGTCCCCCCATATTCAGACAGGGTTTCTCGTGCCCCGCCCTACTTGTCTGCAGCCTAGTACCACACGAAGATTTTCACATACGGGGCTATCACCCACTATGGCCGGAGTTTCCAATCCGTTTTGTTAATCTTTGTGCTATCACTGCAAGGCTTCTCCGATTTCGCTCGCCACTACTTTCGGAATCTCGGTTGATGTCTTTTCCTCGAGCTACTGAGATGTTTCAGTTCACCCGGTTCGCTTCAATGTCCTATGTATTCAGACATTGATACCCCGAAGGGTGGGTTTCCCCATTCAGAAATCTCCGGATCAAAGCTTATTTGCCAGCTCCCCGAAGCTTATCGCAGGCTTTCACGTCTTTCGTCGCCTATCATCGCCAAGGCATCCACCACATGCTCTTAGTCACTTGACCCTATAACTTTGACGTCTTTTTCAAGACATCGCCATCAAAAATTTTCAAGGACTTGCGAGGTCTTTCACCTCGCGCGTTATGCCGTAACGCGAACGTTTCGTTAAGTATTGCTACTCTTTGAGAACTGTTCGTCATTACTTAAATACTCAATGCCTTTCGGCAAAGAAATATTCGTTTTGACGCAATCAAATTTCATGTTGCTGACGGCACGGTGCAGTTTCCTGCTTTCCGCCAGCAACGCTGATTCGACTCTATGAATTTTTAAAGAACAGCCGATTGATCGAACAATATCGATCAACAACGAAGAGGCCTTTTGCAAGGCCGCTTTGGTGTTGAACGGAATCTAGCATTCTAGCATGAACCAGAACTTAGAAATAAAAAACACAAACACAAGAAGATAAGAATCTTGTTGGTGGAGGATGACGGGATCGAACCGACGACCCCCTGCTTGCAAAGCAGGTGCTCTCCCAGCTGAGCTAATCCCCCTAGGAAATCGCATTGTCGTGTCGTATTCCCAGGCCTGTAACACTTGGTGGGTCTGGTTGGTCTCGAACCAACGACCCCTGCGTTATCAACACAGTGCTCTAACCAACTGAGCTACAGACCCAAGTCGGCCTTTGTAAGATTCAATGCCAGCGTATTGCTACCCTTGCTATGGCTCTACAACGACTTTTTCCAACAACCGATAAGTGTGGGCATTCAAACGAGATTGCAGTTTTCCAGAAAGGAGGTGATCCAGCCGCACCTTCCGATACGGCTACCTTGTTACGACTTCACCCCAGTCACGAACCCTGCCGTGGTAAGCGCCCTCCTTACGGTTAGGCTACCTACTTCTGGCAGAACCCGCTCCCATGGTGTGACGGGCGGTGTGTACAAGACCCGGGAACGTATTCACCGTGACATTCTGATCCACGATTACTAGCGATTCCGACTTCACGCAGTCGAGTTGCAGACTGCGATCCGGACTACGACTGGCTTTATGGGATTAGCTCCCCCTCGCGGGTTGGCAACCCTTTGTACCAGCCATTGTATGACGTGTGTAGCCCCACCTATAAGGGCCATGAGGACTTGACGTCATCCCCACCTTCCTCCGGTTTGTCACCGGCAGTCCCATTAGAGTGCCCAACTGAATGTAGCAACTAATGGCAAGGGTTGCGCTCGTTGCGGGACTTAACCCAACATCTCACGACACGAGCTGACGACAGCCATGCAGCACCTGTGTGCAGATTCTCTTTCGAGCACTCCTCTATCTCTAAAGGATTTCTGCCATGTCAAAGGTGGGTAAGGTTTTTCGCGTTGCATCGAATTAAACCACATCATCCACCGCTTGTGCGGGTCCCCGTCAATTCCTTTGAGTTTTAACCTTGCGGCCGTACTCCCCAGGCGGTCAACTTCACGCGTTAGCTTCGTTACTGAGTCAGTGAAGACCCAACAACCAGTTGACATCGTTTAGGGCGTGGACTACCAGGGTATCTAATCCTGTTTGCTCCCCACGCTTTCGTGCATGAGCGTCAGTACAGGCCCAGGGGATTGCCTTCGCCATCGGTGTTCCTCCGCATATCTACGCATTTCACTGCTACACGCGGAATTCCATCCCCCTCTGCCGTACTCTAGCGTTGCAGTCACAAAGGCAGTTCCCAGGTTGAGCCCGGGGATTTCACCTCTGTCTTACAACACCGCCTGCGCACGCTTTACGCCCAGTAATTCCGATTAACGCTTGCACCCTACGTATTACCGCGGCTGCTGGCACGTAGTTAGCCGGTGCTTATTCTTACGGTACCGTCATGGGCCTTCTGTATTAGAAAAGACCTTTTCGCTCCGTACAAAAGCAGTTTACAACCCGAAGGCCTTCATCCTGCACGCGGCATTGCTGGATCAGGCTTGCGCCCATTGTCCAAAATTCCCCACTGCTGCCTCCCGTAGGAGTCTGGGCCGTGTCTCAGTCCCAGTGTGGCTGGTCGTCCTCTCAGACCAGCTACAGATCGTCGGCTTGGTGGGCCTTTACCCCACCAACTACCTAATCTGCCATCGGCCGCTCCATTCGCGCGAGGTCTTGCGATCCCCCGCTTTCATCCGTAGATCTTATGCGGTATTAGCACATCTTTCGATGTGTTATCCCCCACGATTGGGCACGTTCCGATGTATTACTCACCCGTTCGCCACTCGTCAGCATCCGAAGACCTGTTACCGTTCGACTTGCATGTGTAAGGCATGCCGCCAGCGTTCAATCTGAGCCAGGATCAAACTCTACAGTTCGATCTTGTTTAAACTTATACTCTTTCGAGTTTTACTCATTTAGAAATTGAAGTGAACTTCACTTCTTCATGAGCGTTTGTAGTGCAAGCACTAGTTCTAAAGAACTTGGCAATCTCACATTCAAACGCCCACGCTTATCGGCTGTATATTTTTAAGGTTCCTGAGAAACAGATCGAAATCTTTTTCTCTAGCTCGCTGCGATCAGCGAAGCCTTGAATTATATCAGAAGTTTTTATCTCCTGTCAAAGCATGGGGTTTTTAATTCCCGCCACCTTGAAATCCTTGCCGCTTACTTAGCACGCTTGGTATCAAACATTGCTTAGTAGCGAAGCCTCGAATTCTACAT
>NZ_BAAGYJ010000017.1:0-3823 GCF_054779375.1 Giesbergeria giesbergeri
TGGCCAAAGAGGACTTCAAAAATACACAGGCGTACCCACTTCCAACGAGATAAAACAGGGGTAACTCGTTCAGTGTCACGAAAGTAGATAATCTTCCAGTAGTTCTGGATGATTGGTCTCTGCGTATTGATGACCTTGAGGTTGCGCTTCTGTTGCAATTAAGACACCTAACGAACTAAGGTAAGCGGCGGCTGGAAGCCGTCCGCTTGAGCACCATGTTAGGCCACTACCCTCCACTACGAAGGCTTAACAACTCTTCAGAGGTTGGTTCAATAACCTGAATGCGCAGAAGACCGGACGTAATCGCTGGTTCAAACTCGCGCTGCAAACGGTCAACGTACGAGCCTGGTGGCCGAGATGTAGACGGATCAGGCACGTTAACTAGCAGCAATGCCAAGTAGACGTTTGCCTTCTTGATTGTTTTGTAGTGATGAATTTTTGTAAGCATCACGTACAGGCGATCCCGAAACATAATTGATGCGTACTGAGTCGGTCGTGTTTCAACGAAAATCTCGGAGTCTGTAGCATTGATGTAGGCATCAAAGATTGGTGTTATATCTGTTATTGGATCAATGCCAGAGAATTGGGTGGACAGTTTTGCATCGCGAATCAAATTAAAAGATTGCAAGTTATTACTTACAACAAAATTTCTGATAGCGAGCTCTTCAGCCTTGGCTCTATCAAACTGGCGTTCAACAGCTACTTGGGGTTGTGCAGCCGGTGATGTTTCTTCTTCATTCTTTTTGTCTTCTATCTCTTCCGCCGGTGCTTTCTTGACTGTCAATAAATCAATCATATTTTCTGGAAGGCCGAATATATTAGTGCTTGTTTGCCTCTGCGAAACACTGTTTGATATTGAGATAAGCTGCCCCCTGAGCTCAGTATTTTCTTTCTTGAGCTCAGTTGTTTGCGCCTCCTTCTCTTTGATGGTACGAGACATTGTGACGAGCTTACCAACAGAAAAGTTGTCGAAGAGCTCACTTAATACAAGCACCAGAATAAAGGCCAAGAGTACGAGGAGGCCCGCCGATATTTCTGCCTTGGGATCGATGTAGAAGTAGCGATAGACCACGAGTGTGGCGAGAAACCCGCAAAACGCCACAATCAGTAGCCGAACGAACCAGTTGTTGCGGGAGTTCGAAGTTTCCATATGAATGATGAGCTCCAATTGTGGTGGCCTAACGAATAAGCTAAGCCGACCGCCGAAGGCGGGTCGGCTTGAGCGTGTGGTTAGGCATTTTTATTTCCTCGTCCAACTTCAAAATCCATTCCATAGTGGCATCGGTATTTAATCGAAATTTGAATTTCTTTTGCAAGTTTTTTCAAAATCTCTCTGCCCTTCATGAAAGTTAGGTCATCCTTTGGTATTTGTGTTTTAAAAAGAATCTTTTCCTGCCCCTTATCTAAAGCTTCTCCCTCTTCTAAATACCGAGCTTCTGTGATGGATCTTCCCTTGGCGTGCGTGGAGTTGTTTACAAGTTTTAAGAATTCAATAAAAACTGAATCTGAGTCTTCAATTTTTGTATTGCCTAAATTTACGGAGTATCTGGAAATAATAGCAGGGCCGAGGCCTACATTTTTTAGAGACAACGTGTAAATTAAAAAATCTTCTTTGATAGTGCCATCTAGATAACTCTCGATAACTAGTTGTGGTTTTACCTGTAATTTATTGTGCCGACGAACTGCGTACGAGTGATGAACTGTCGTTACGAGAGAAAGAACTGCAACGAACAAAGACACCGTAACGCCTATAGATAGCTGCCATCCGAATTCCCATGAATGCCCTAGGGCAAAGCCAAAAATAAAAACAAAAACGGCAGAAAGAATCGCTGGAGCAATGAACGTCGACATTTGGTTATAAGACTAACGCCTGAGTTAAGCCGCGCCGCGAAGCGGTGTCGGCTTGAATGAATTGTTAGGAGCCATCGCCGCAAGATGCCGCTCCCGCAATAACAGAAACAGCGGCAATGCTAATGAAGGGCCGACCATAAGACAAGATAACGGTAGCCATAAGTGACGCATTGCAAGCTTGCGTCCTTCAGCAACTAAGAACACAGCGACAACGATACCTGAAATCAGAACATCAGCCCAAGCGAACGAGGCAATTTGACTTGATGTAGCCTGCTGCAATAGGAGAGGGACATTGAGGCCATGTGCAGAAAGCCACGGGACGAACTGCGAGAGGGGCAATGCCGCGCCAGCAATACAAAGAAGGACGTAGAAAATCTGCACGTTTTTTCCTGCGAAGCCTAACGAACTAAGGTAAGCGGCAGCTGGAGGCTGTCCGCTTGAGCGCAAAGTTAGAACCAACGCCCACACAGCAACTACCCAAAGCCAGCAGCATAACTGGGAAGACGAACCTAGACCAGCGCCTATACGAAACCAAATAATACTGACCGGCCAATCAAAAGTAAAACCTACTTTGAAATTACTGACGACAGAAGAAACAAACTTTTACAGCATTGAATTGAGCACTGCTGTGAGCCACGGCTAACGAACCAAGGTAAGCGGCAGATAGGAGCTATCCGCTTGAGCGCCGGGTTAGCCATCAATCTTTGCGCTTCTGCTCCGCTTCCTTCAACGCCTTGAGCCTCGCTGGTGCTTCTGCGATCAGGGTTTGAAAGGCTTGCTTTCTGTCTTCGAGGCTCCCCCAACTAGAGGTGTGGGGGACGTAAGAAAGTGCTCGAAAAAGGAAGTACATGGCAATAAGAAAACCGACAGAGGAAAAGACTTCAATAGCATTTCCAAGCGCGAGAGACAGCGCGGAAACGATGCCTGCCTTTAAGAGATAGTGAAGTGCGGCATACATGCAGATAAAGCGCGAATCGTGTGCCAATGGGCCTTCCGCCTCATGTGCCATGAGCGCCCAGGTGCTCCCAGCCTTGTAATCCGTGGATAACCGTGAAGCAATTCGTTTTACGATTCGTTGGCCAAGCTCGAGCACGGCCCAGAACAAGGCAGAACCGAGCGCACCCTGAACTATGACTGGCCAATCAGTAATGGTCTTGATGATGTCCATATAAATTTTGTTTTTATGTCGTTGTTCGAGTTATGGCTAATTCGCGAAGGCTAACGAACCAAGGTAAGCGGCAGCTGGAAGCTGTCCGCTTGAGCGCCGAGTTAGAACCCAAGCCCACGCACCAGCCACCCAAAGCCAGCAGCATACCCGGAAAAACGAACCTGTACCAGCGCCTATACGAAACCAGATAATACTGACCGGCCAATCAAAAACAAAACATACTTTTGAACGCCAGTGACAGAGAAACTCAGATTTTGACAGCCTTGGAATAAGCACCGGCGTGGGCGAACGCTAACGCCTGAGTTAAGCCGCGCTGCGAAGCGGTGTCGGCTTGAATGAATTGTTAGGAGCCATCGCCGCAAAATGCCGCTCCCGCAATAACAGAAACAGCGGCAATGCTAATGAAGGGCCGACAATAAGACAAGATAACGGTAGCCATAAGCGACGCATTGCAAGCTTGCGTCCTTCAGCAACTAAGAACACAGCGACAACGATACCTGAAATCAGAACATCAGCCCAAGCAAACGAGGCAATTTGACTTGATGTAGCCTGCTGCAATAGGAGAGGGACATTGAGGCCATGTGCAGAAAGCCACGGGACGAACTGCGAGAGGGGCAATGCCGCGCCAGCAATACAAAGAAGGACGTAGAAAATCTGCATGTTTTTTCCTGCGAAGCCTAACGAACCAAGGTAAGCGGCGGCTGGAAGCTGTCCGCTTGAGCGCCGAGTTAGAACCCAAGCCCACACACCAGCCACCCAAAGCCAGCAGCATAGTCGGAAAAACGAACCTGTGCCAGTGCCGCC
>NZ_BAAGYJ010000018.1:0-2345 GCF_054779375.1 Giesbergeria giesbergeri
TGGTGCAAGAGATCACGGCGGCCTCGGAGGAGCAATCTTCTGGGGCGGGGCAAATCAATTCGGCCATCAGCCAGTTGAGCCAAACCACGCAACAGAATGCGTCCAGCTCGGAGGAGTTGGCGGCTACGGCCGAAGAGATGAGTGGCCAAGTGGAGCAATTGCAGCAGACCATGGCCTTTTTCAAGATCAGGGGCAGTGGTCGTCAGGTACGCAAATCGGCCACTGTGGCCCCCACTCTCCGGGCCACAGCCAATGGCACTGTGTATCCCAAACCCAATGGACGTAAATCTGGTAATGCCATGCCCGCCTCTAAAGCCTTTCTGGAGTCGGCTGGTTTAGGCAGTGCAAGCAGTTTGGATAGCACCGATACAGAAATAGACGAAAGCAAGTTCACCAAGTTCTGAAAGGCAGCGCCATGAACCAACTCGTCCAAACCTCGGCCAAATCGGTGAAATTGGGCAGCGCAGGCGCACAAGAACACCAACAATATCTGACGTTTCTGCTCAATGGTGAACCTTTTGCTATCGGCATTCTGTGCATCAAAGAAATCATTGAATACAACGGCTTGACCGAAGTGCCGATGATGCCCGATTGCATTCGTGGTGTGATCAATTTGCGGGGGGCTGTGTTACCTGTGCTGGACTTGGCCGTGCGCTTTGGCAAAAAACCCAGCCCTGTCAGCAAAAAAACCTGTGTAGTGATTGTTGAAGTAAAAACCACCAATGCGAGTTATGACATGGGAGTGGTGGTAGATGCTGTCAATGCAGTGTTAGAAATACCACGCCATGAGATCGAACCAGCACCGGCTTTTGGCAGCAAAATTCACACTGAATTTATTGAAGGCATGGGCAAGGTCAATGGTCATTTTGTCATTTTACTTAATGTGAATGCGGTGTTATCGATCGATGAATTGGGCACTCTGGCCCGCGTAGCAGAATCGGCTGAACCGATGTCTGCTGCCATAGCCTGAATGTGGCAGCAGCCACAAAGGGAAAAACAATGAAAAATGTCTCTATCCGCACACTCCTTGTGTTTTCGTTTGCCGTCATTGTCAGTTTTTTACTGATGATTGCCGCTATTTCTATGTTGTCGTCGTCAGCGGAGAAAGAGGCATCCTTGCGCCAAGAAGAGCGTTATACAGCGTATCTTTTGGCCGATGAATTACGCCAAAGCTCTGACGATCTTACCCGCTTGGCACGTACTTATGTGGTTAGTGGTGGTCTAGCAGAATACGAGCGCCAATACAATGATATTCTGGATATTCGCGATGGAAAAAAACCACGCCCACAAGAATATCAGCGCATTTACTGGGATTTCATCGCAGCAGGACAAAATGCGCCCCGTCCTGCTACAACCGCCGTACCGTTGTTAACCCTGATGCAGCAGGCAGGCTTTAGCAGCGAAGAGTTGGCCAAACTGGCACAGGCCGCGGCCAACTCCAATGAGTTGGTGCAAACGGAAGTCAAGGCGATGAATGCAGTCAAAGGTCTGTACGCCGATAGCCAAGGCCATTACACCATCTCCAAAGCGCCAGACCTGGAGATGGCCAGAACGTTGTTGCACAGTCGAGAATACCATGTGTACAAAGCCAAAATCATGGCTCCTGTGGATGAGTTTTTTGTCTTACTGGACAAGCGCACCGCTACACAGGTAGCGCAAAGTGTGGCTTATTCTCAAACACTCAAAACTTTGCTGCTGGTGACCACAACCCTGGCGGTGGTGGTGTCCTTGTTGTTGGGTTGGCTGTTGTTCAGAAAAATCGTGCCTCCAGTTCGCAAACTGGTAGATGCAGCGCAGAGTATGGCCGAAGGCAAGTTTGACTTCAAACTCAACCATGACAGCCAAGATGAACTGGGTGCCTTGACTCAATCTGTAGGAGCAATGCAGTTGGCAGTGCAAACCATGATGACCGATGCCACTTTGCTCTCTAAAGCGGCGGTGGAAGGCAAACTGGCCACCCGTGCCGATGCCAGCAAACACCAGGGCGATTTCCGCAAGATCGTTCAAGGCGTCAATGACACGCTCGATGCCGTGATTGGCCCGCTCAATGTGGCGGCCAAATATGTCGATGATATTTCGCGCGGTGCCATTCCGGCCAAAATCACCGACACCTACAATGGGGACTTCAATACCCTAAAGAACAACCTCAATACCTGTATTGATGCGGTCAATGCGCTGGTGGTCGATGCCGGTATTTTGTCCAAAGCAGCGGTAGAGGGCAAACTGGCCACCCGTGCCGATGCCAGCAAACACCAGGGCGATTTCCGCAAGATCGTTCAAGGCGTCAATGACACGCTCGATGCCGTGATTGGCCCGCTCAATGTGGCGGCCAAATATGTCGATGA
>NZ_BAAGYJ010000018.1:2444-2621 GCF_054779375.1 Giesbergeria giesbergeri
CCAAAGCAGCGGTAGAGGGCAAACTGGCCACCCGTGCCGATGCCAGCAAACACCAGGGCGATTTCCGCAAGATCGTTCAAGGCGTCAATGACACGCTCGATGCCGTGATTGGCCCGCTCAATGTGGCCGCCAAATATGTCGAGTTGATCGCCATCGGCGACACCCCCAAACCCATCA
>NZ_BAAGYJ010000019.1:0-2298 GCF_054779375.1 Giesbergeria giesbergeri
CGCAATTACGCGCACAACGCTAGTGAGGCCCGTCAGTCTAGTGCCGAGATTTTCGATTAGTTGCAAGGCTTCTTTCAGTTCATGTTTTAATTGATGATTTTCATCTGAATTCATAGATATTCCTAACTGTGATTAGACGACAGATCTGCATCGCCTACTTGTCGGGTAAACCTACAGGGCCTAACAGTACCATAGGGATGAGTGCAACATCCATCGGTTAGGCAAACCTAAAAATTTGTGGATTCAGCATCTGTTCACTTCGACTTCTACCACAGCCCGCCTCCAGCGGGCTTTTTTACGTCCCACCCTCACCACCATGCCCACCAAGGAAACACGCAATGCCAGCACTTGATAAAGCTCCATACCTCAAACCATGTCCATTCTGTGGTGGTCAACTTGATTCGCAATGGCAGTGTCCAAACCCGAAAGCCAAGTGCACAACTGAAGACTGCCAAGGCGGAAGGATGCCCGTGCTGTGCCTTGATGCACCGCGAGACATTGAGCGCTGGAATCAAAGAGCTACACAAGAGCTAGGAGCCGGACGATGAACCCATCCCAAGCCACCCCCACCCAGCCCGCCCCTGCCGACTTTTCCTCTCAGAAATTTATGCAACAAAAAGTTACAGAACCAACAGCCACCGCTACTACCGTGGCTACTCAGACACCAGAGTGGGTGTTGGCAGAGAAATTCGAAGAGCTGACTGGCGTGACCCCCATGGCAGTCCACAACCGACGCCGAGCCGGGATCTGGTTGGATGGCCAACATTGCGCAGTGATTGCCCGCCGCCTGTACGTCAACATCAAAGAAGCCGACCAATGGATAAAAAACCAACTCCCCCAACCCCGCCGGGCGTAACCATTCGAGAAAAGGCGACCGTCACGCGCATACAAATCGCCTTCACTTGGAATGGGATGCAGTGCCGTGAACTGCTGCCCCATTGTGCGGTCAATAAAGCCAGTCTCCAGTACGCCAGCAATCTGCGCGCAGAGATCAAGCGAAAAATTGCGGCGGGCACTTTCGTCTATGGTGACTACTTCCCTGAGAGCCCCAAGGCCAAGAAACCAGACCCAAACTCCAACCTGATGCAGGAGCTGCTGACCAAGCAGCTGGAGCTTTACGCTAAGCAGGTGGAGAACGGAAAAATGAGTCCGGCCACTTTTCGGGGCTATAGCAAAAGCATCAATGGTGAACGTATGCGCCAGTGGCATGGCCGCAAGCTCCATGAAGTCACCCCATCTGCCCTTCGCGAATGGATCAGCGACATGGATTGCACCAGCAAAGCCATTCGGAACATGCTGATTCCATTGCGTTCGGTGTTTGAGGATGCGCTCAATGACGGTCTCATCGATGTCAACCCATTTGACCGTATCGCGCTGGCCAAGCTGATTCGCCAAACCAGCCGGGCCAGTGACTACGTGATTTCACCCTTCACCCAAGCCGAACGTGAAATCATCCTGCACGCCTGCCGATTGGACGAGCGGCCAATGTTCCAGTTTTGGTTCAATACGGGTCTGCGACCGGGCGAGCTGCAAGCGCTGGAGTGGCGGCACATTGACTGGGACAAGGCCACTGCACGGATTGAGCAAAATCAGGTGGAGGGAGTACTCAAGGCCCCCAAGACGGCAGCAGGCATCCGCACGCTGGATCTGTGCAACCAAGCAATGGACGCCCTACGTGCCCAAAAATCCATCAGTGCCCTGTCTGGGGGGAGAGTCTGGTTGAACCCCAGAACCTTGGAGCCTTGGACCACCGATGCCCAAATCCGCAAAACGGCTTGGCTGCCGATCATGAAGCGGGCTGGCATTGACTATCGCAACCCTTACCAAATCAGGCATACCTACGCTTCTACCCTACTGACCGCTGGGGCGAACCCTTGGTACGTGGCCCAGCAGCTGGGGCATGAGGATGTGGAGATGGTGTTTAGAACCTATGGCAAGTTCATCCGCGAGGACTTCCAAAAGCCCAAGGCCACACTGCGGGCGGTGAACTAGAATGGAGACAAATCACACCGGATTCACACCAATGGCCGTGAACCGGCGTGGCTGCTGGGTTGGGTGCGGGTTCAATTCCCCCCAGCTCCACCAGCTTACAAAAAATCCCGCTAACTAAAATAAGTTAGCGGGATTTTTTATTGCATTCGCAAGAGAGGGAGCTAGTCCAAGGAGCGCCCCTACAGAATATCTATCGTAAAAAAGCGAACCCCCTCTGACCGTAGAGATCAGAGGGGGTAGCTTGAATAATGAGCCTGACGATGACCTACTTTCACACGGGAACCCGCACTATCATCGGCGCGAAGT
>NZ_BAAGYJ010000020.1:0-1541 GCF_054779375.1 Giesbergeria giesbergeri
GTTAGGAATATCTATGAATTCAGATGAAAATCATCAATTAAAACATGAACTGAAAGAAGCCTTGCAACTAATCGAAAATCTCGGCACTAGACTGACGGGCCTCACTAGCGTTGTGCGCGTAATTGCGCTCACACATCCAAATCGCGCTGATCTCTTAAAGGCTTTGGAAGAGGCAAAGATTCGCCTTGAAGGTGTTTATGGCGAGACTCAACTTTCTGATCAGATAATTCAAAATACTCTCGCTCCAATCGCTGAATTTCAGCAATTGTTGAAGAAACCACCAAAGCCATTGACTCCGTTTTCATTACCACCAACCTCCTAACCTTTCATTCAACCCGGACGCGCATCGCGCGCCGGTTAATTTGTGGCGTTAGGCGTTAAAAGGAATAAATCATGTATCCTGCAAATGTGTTCAAAATATTTTTGGCTTCCCCTAGTGATGTCCCAAAAGAAAGACAGATTGCTCGGGAAGTCATACAAAAATGGAACGACCTTTATTCTGAAAATACGGGAATAATTCTTCAAGCAATTGGCTGGGAAACTCACTCTTATCCTTCAATGGGAGATAGAGCACAAGGCATAATAAATAAGCAAATATTGAAAGATGCGGATTTCTTAGTAGGAATTTTTTGGACTCGTATTGGCACATCCACTGGTAAGCACGAAAGCGGAACTTTAGAAGAGATAAGAGAGCATATCAACGCCGGAAAACCTGCAATGATTTGCTTCTCTGATCAACCTGTTCAAATGGGCTCAGTTGATCAAGAACAATACAATAAACTTGTAGAGTTTAAGCAGGAGTGTTACGAAAAAGGCCTAGTTTCTAGTTACGATTCATTTGAAGTATTTAAAAGCATATTGAGCGATGCTCTTGTTAGAAGAGCTCAGAGCGGCGAGCCATTTGTCGGTTCTGAAAAAATCGAAGGTGGAAAAATCACACCTACAGATTTTGGTGTCGGAATGCCAAAAATCATTACACTATCTCCTGACGCAAAAGATTTGCTTCTGGAGGCTTCTAATGATGTATCAGGTAATATTATGAAGTTAGCTTTTATAGGAGGTTTAACACTACAGGCTAATGGACGGCATTTTTTAACTGATAGATCTCCGAGAGAAAAAGCTCGTTGGGAAGCTGCCCTAAATCAATTAATAGAAGAAAATTTAGCAGAAGAAGTAGGTCATAAAGGAGAGATATTTAGAGTGACACATTACGGATATCAAATTGCAGATCAAATTAAGAACGCCTAACAAATCGCTCAAGCGGACGGCTTCCAGCCGCCGCTTACCTTGGTTCGTTAGCATTCGCCCACGGTGGTGCTGATTCCATGCCCATTAAAAATCCAGTTTTATTTTCACCAGTTTTTCCGAAGTAGGCTTTGCCGTTAGTTTTCTAGCCTAGTGTTCTTGGTTTCGTGGCGGCACTGGCACAGGTTCGTTTTTCCGACTATGCTGCTGGCTTTGGGTGGCTGGTGTGTGGGCTTGGGTTCTAACTCGGCGCTCAAGCGGACAGCTTCCAGCCGCCGCTTACCTTGGTTCGTTAG
>NZ_BAAGYJ010000021.1:0-1413 GCF_054779375.1 Giesbergeria giesbergeri
GCCGACCGCGCCATCTTGGTCGAAACCGAGGCCGAACTGCAACCGCTGGCCGTGGCCAAGCTGCTCAAGGCGCTGGTGGACAAAGAACAACCCGGCCTCATCATTTTGGGCAAGCAAGCCATCGACGACGATGCCAACCAAACCGGCCAAATGCTGGCCGCCTTGGCCGGACTGCCCCAGGCCACCTTTGCCAGCAAAGTGGAGCTGGCCGATGGCCAAGCCCAGGTCACGCGCGAAGTCGATGGTGGCCTAGAAACCCTGTCCTTGAGCCTGCCCGCTGTCATCACCACCGACCTGCGCCTGAACGAGCCGCGCTACGTCACCCTGCCCAACATCATGAAGGCGAAAAAGAAGCCGCTGGACAACGTCAAACCGGCGGATTTGGGCGTCGATGTGACCCCCCGCCTGAAGACGCTCAAAGTCAGCGAGCCCCCGCAACGTGGCGCGGGTGT
This sequence comes from Giesbergeria giesbergeri, assembly GCF_054779375.1. Classification (NCBI taxonomy): domain Bacteria; kingdom Pseudomonadati; phylum Pseudomonadota; class Betaproteobacteria; order Burkholderiales; family Comamonadaceae; genus Giesbergeria; species Giesbergeria giesbergeri. The sequence goes on from NZ_BAAGYJ010000021.1 coordinate 453, forward strand.
CAAGGTGGCCGATGTGGCGGCGCTGGTAGCCAAGCTCCAGACCGAAGCCAAGGTACTGTAAGAAACTGCGACGCATCAAGGATAAAAACATGACGACCCTCGTTATTGCAGAACACGACAACGCCAGCCTCAAGGGCGCTACCCTGAACACCATCACGGCGGCGGTGGCCATAGGTGGCGAGATCCATGTGCTGGTGGCCGGTCACCATGCGGGTGCTGCGGCCCAAGCGGCCAGCCAAATTGCCGGTGTGAGCAAGGTATTGCACGCCGATGGCCCGGCACTGGCCCATGCGTTGGCGGAAAACGTAGCGGCCCAAGTGCTGGCTGTGGCGGGCCACTACAGCCACATTGTGTTTGCGGCCACCGCCAACGGCAAAAACGCGGCCCCACGGGTGGCGGCCTTGTTGGATGTGGCGCAAATCAGCGAAATCAGCAAAGTGGTGTCGGCAGACACCTTTGAGCGGCCGATTTATGCGGGCAATGCGATTGCCACGGTGCAAAGCAGCGACAGCGTGAAGGTGCTCACGGTGCGGGGCACGGGCTTTGATGCGGCAGCGGCCACGGGAGGCAGTGCTGCGGTAGAAAGCATCGCGGCGGTGGCCGATGCGGGCAGCAGCCGCTATGTGGGCAGCGAAATTGCCAAGAGCGACCGGCCTGAGCTGACGGCGGCCAAGATCATCGTTTCGGGGGGCCGGGCGTTGGGCAGTGCCGAGAAGTTCCAAGAAGTCATCACGCCGTTGGCGGACAAGCTGGGAGCGGCGGTGGGTGCGAGCCGTGCGGCGGTGGATGCGGGCTATGCCCCGAATGACTGGCAAGTGGGCCAGACAGGAAAAATTGTGGCGCCCCAGCTGTATATTGCCTGCGGAATCTCGGGGGCGATCCAGCATTTGGCGGGGATGAAGGACAGCAAGGTGATTGTGGCGATCAACAAAGACCCGGAGGCGCCGATTTTTAGCGTGGC
>NZ_BAAGYJ010000022.1:0-1241 GCF_054779375.1 Giesbergeria giesbergeri
GTAGCCGCCAACTCCTCCGAGCTGGACGCATTCTGTTGCGTGGTTTGGCTCAACTGGCTGATGGCCGAATTGATTTGCCCCGCCCCAGAAGATTGCTCCTCCGAGGCCGCCGTGATCTCTTGCACCAAGTCCGAGGTCTTCTTGATGCTGGGCACAATCTCATCTAGCAGCTTGCCCGCCTTCTCGGCCAAATCCACGCTAGAGCCCGCCACTTCGCCAATTTCTTGCGCCGCCACTTGGCTGCGCTCCGCCAACTTGCGCACCTCCGCCGCCACCACCGCAAACCCCTTGCCATGCTCGCCTGCCCGTGCGGCCTCAATGGCCGCATTGAGTGCCAGCAAATTGGTCTGGTAGGCAATGTCGTCAATGATGCCAATTTTCTTGGCAATCTGCTTCATCGCCGCCACCGTCGCTGCCACCGATTCTCCCCCCTCGCTGGCTTGCTTGGCCGCTTGGCTGGCCATGCCATCGGTGACCTTGGCGTTTTCCGTGTTTTGGGAGATCGAGGAGGTCATCTGCTCAATCGAAGCACTGGTCTGCTCCACGCTGGCGGCTTGCTCGCTGGACGCTTGCGACAGCGATTGTGCGGTGGCACTGACCTGCTCGGACGCGTTGGACAGCGCCTCGGTGGCCGTGAGCACTTCGGCAATCACACTGGCCATCTTGCTGACCGCGTTGTTGACCATGTTTTTCAGTTCACGCAGGTCACCTTGGTAGTTGCCTTCGACATTGCGTGTCAGGTCGCCTTGGGCCACACCACCGAGCACGGCCATGACTTCGTTGACGGGCACCACCACCGACTCCAGCGTGGCATTGATGCCTTGGATGACCTTGCGGAAATCGCCCAGGTGTTTGGCTGCATCGGCCCGCACGGAGAGTTTGCCCTCCAGAGTGGCCTGCGACAGCATGTTGGCGTCGGCCACCAAGGCTCCCACGGCATGCACCACATCAAGCAAGCTCTTGGCCAAGATGTCGTTGTCTGAGCGCACCTTGACCGATACCGACAAATCCCCTTTGGAGATGGATTGTGCGGCGGCGGCTTGTTGGTTGGTGGCCTCAATGCAGGCATTGAGGTTGTTTTTGAGGGTATTGAAGTCGCCGTTGTAGGAGTCGGTGATGGGTTTGGGGGTGTCGCCGATGGCGATCAACTCGACATATTTGGCGGCCACATTGAGCGGGCCAATCACGGCATCGAGCGTGTCATTGACGCCTTGAACGATCTTGCGGAAATCGCCCTGGTG
>NZ_BAAGYJ010000023.1:0-1168 GCF_054779375.1 Giesbergeria giesbergeri
AAATGGCAAAAGGTAAGTTTGAACGCACCAAGCCCCACGTCAACGTGGGCACCATCGGTCACGTCGACCACGGCAAGACAACCCTGACAGCGGCCATCGCGACCGTGCTGTCGGCCAAGTTCGGCGGCGAAGCCAAAAAATACGACGAAATCGACGCTGCTCCCGAAGAAAAAGCACGCGGTATTACCATCAACACCGCCCACGTTGAGTACGAAACCGCCAATCGCCACTACGCTCACGTCGATTGCCCCGGCCACGCCGACTACGTGAAGAACATGATTACCGGTGCCGCCCAGATGGACGGCGCTATTTTGGTGTGCTCCGCCGCTGACGGCCCCATGCCCCAAACCCGCGAGCACATCCTGCTGGCTCGCCAAGTGGGCGTGCCTTACATCATCGTCTTCCTGAACAAGTGCGACATGGTCGACGACGAAGAGTTGCTCGAACTGGTCGAAATGGAAGTGCGCGAGTTGTTGGACAAATACAACTTCCCCGGCGACGACACCCCCATCATCCGTGGTTCCGCCAAGCTGGCCCTGGAAGGCGACAAAGGCCCTCTGGGCGAACAAGCCATCGACAAGCTGGCCGAAGCCCTCGACACCTACATCCCCACGCCCGAGCGCGCTGTGGACGGTGCCTTCCTGATGCCCGTGGAAGACGTGTTCTCCATCTCTGGCCGTGGTACCGTGGTGACCGGTCGCGTTGAGCGCGGCATCATCAAGGTCGGCGAAGAAATCGAAATCGTCGGTATCCGCGACACCCAAAAGACTACCTGCACCGGCGTGGAAATGTTCCGCAAGCTGCTCGACCAAGGTCAAGCTGGCGACAACGTCGGTCTGCTGCTGCGCGGCACCAAGCGTGAAGACGTGGAGCGTGGCCAAGTGCTGTGCAAGCCCGGTTCCATCAAGCCCCACACCCACTTCACCGCTGAAGTGTACGTGTTGAGCAAAGACGAAGGCGGCCGCCACACCCCCTTCTTCAACAACTACCGCCCCCAGTTCTACTTCCGTACCACCGACGTGACTGGCGCCATCGAACTGCCCGAAGGCAAAGAAATGGTGATGCCTGGTGACAACGTGTCAATCACGGTCAAGCTGATCAACCCCATCGCTATGGAAGAAGGTCTGCGCTTCGCTATCCGCGAAGGCGGTCGTACCGTCGGCGCTGG
>NZ_BAAGYJ010000024.1:0-618 GCF_054779375.1 Giesbergeria giesbergeri
ATACGCAGAGACCAATCATCCAGAACTACTGGAAGATTATCTACTTTCGTGACACTGAACGAGTTACCCCTGTTTTATCTCGTTGGAAGTGGGTACGCCTGTGTATTTTTGAAGTCCTCTTTGGCCAAGAACTACTGGAGAGTTTAGTTACCACGGCATCTGTGAGTGGCTGTCCTGAGGATCCAGACACTGAAAAAATGGGGTAAGCCAGCCCAGCTTGCGCTACATATACCAAGTGGCCTTTTCACCGATTTATTTCGGGATGAATTGGTAGAAGTGCTGTATTTTAAATACTATCTGCAATATCTTTTCATCCGGCCCGTCACAGAAATCTACTGTTTCGATAATGAGACCATAGACCTTACAAGAAATCGGTTCCGTCTCAACAAGGAACTTCTCTATATTGTCATCCCGTTTCGAAGAGTATATTTGGCCACAGCGTTGAGCATAAATATTGTGGTAGACATCCTCGTCTATGTGGGGACATCAAGCTCAGTAGCGGTGGCTTTGACCGCAGCATCTTTGGAAGCATGCAGACGGTTGCTGAAACTTTAGAGATACATCTAACCTATCGCTCAAGCGGACAGCTTACAGCTGCCGCTTACCTTAGTTCGTTAG